>WGMG01000006.1:669962-1339925 GCA_016125185.1 Armatimonadota bacterium
GTGACGATCGACGTTTTGGAGTCGCTGGATATTCGGATGGGGCGGGTCATGAGCGTGGAACCGGCACCCGATGCACCAAAGAAGTCATACAAGCTTCAGGTCGATTTTGGGAAGTATGGGGTGCGAACCTCGGTGGCGCGGCTGACCTGCCATTCGGTCGATGAGTTGGTTGGTCTGCATGTTTTTGGCGTTCTGAACTTTCCGCCGCGGATGGTCGGGAGCACCGAGTCGGAGTTCTTGTGCCTTGGCGTGCAAGTGGCCAAGTTGGACAGTGGGGAAGCGACGCCGATTACGCCGCTGAACCCGAACGTGAAGATCGGGAGCAAGCTGTTTTAGCTTCAATCTTCAATCTTCTAGCTTTGGAATCTACCTAACGGCTACCAACTCTTCAGCGCCATCGTGATTTCATCCAACTTCTCCGACAAGCCTTCGTCGGCCAAAATCTTCTCGACGGTCATGCCGTGGCTGGCCAAGGGTACCGTGAAGGGAAGGATGTGGGCCTCCATGACCGAAAGCGTCTCGCGCAGGGCCGCATTCGCGATGGTCGCCTGATGCGAGCAGTTGACGACGACGGTCGGCTTCTTCATGAACTCACCGCTTCCCACCACCCAGTCGAGGGCATTCTTCATGACTCCGGTGACGCCATGGGCGTACTCGGGACTAGCGATGATCACCACCCGCGAGGCTCGGAGCAGGCGGCGGAACTCAAGGACAGGCTCACCTTCCGAGCCTTCGTCGTCGGGGTTAAACGGTTGGATGCCCGCAAGCCCTTCCCAAATCTGGATTTCGGGCAACTTGGTTTGGAGGGCTCGGAGAACCATGCGGTTCAAGGATTTGGCGCGGAGGCTCCCGCAAATGCCGAGGATCATGAGACTATTTTGGCGTCTTCAGCGCCACTTTCGGTTGTTGGCGAAAATCGGCTAGTCAGAGGCTAAAAAAGGTACAACTAATGCCCGTGACACAGTTTGCGTCCATCATCGATGCGGCCTGGGAAGACCGCGCCAATATTTCGGCTTCGGAGTACTCCGAAGACCTCAAGATCGCCATCGACGTCGTCTTTACCGGCCTCGACAGCGGCGAACTCCGAGTGGCCGAGAAAATCGACGGACAATGGGTCACCAACCAGTGGATCAAGAAGGCGGTCCTGCTGTCATTCCGCATCACCGGCAACGACGTGATGGAAGCCGGGTGCTTCCGCTACTTCGACAAGGTGCCGCTGAAGTTCGAGAACTATCGTTACGATAATTTTGCCAACGGCGGCTTCCGCGTAGTTCCGCCCGCGACGGTTCGCCGAGGCGCGTACCTGGGACCTAACGTCGTGGTGATGCCGAGCTACGTGAACGTTGGCGCATACGTCGACGAAGGCACGATGGTGGACACCTGGGCGACAGTTGGCTCGTGCGCGCAGATCGGCAAGAATGTCCACCTCAGCGGCGGCGTTGGCATTGGCGGCGTGTTGGAGCCGATCCAAGGCAATCCGGTCATCATCGAAGACAACTGCTTCATTGGCGCGCGATCCGAGATCGTCGAAGGCGTGATCGTCGAGGAGAACTCGGTGATTTCGATGGGCGTTTTCATTGGCCAAAGCACTAAGATTTACGACCGCGAGACGGGTGAGATCATGTACGGCCGTGTTCCTGCGGGTTCGGTGGTCGTGCCCGGCAACCTGCCGAGCAAGGACGGAAGCCACAGCCTTTACTGCGCGGTCATCGTCAAAAAGGTCGATGCCCAAACCCGCTCGAAGACGAGCCTGAACGAACTTCTGCGGGACTAAGCCGAATGCCGACGGTTGTCGAAATCGCTACCGAACTGATTCGACGGCCCTCGGTCACGCCCGACGATGCGGGTTGCACCGACTACTTGGCGGCACTGTTCGCCGATGCAGGCTTTACCGTCCGGCACCTAGACTTCAACGACGTCAAGAACCTCTGGGTGACGCACGGAACGGCTGAGCCGCTAATCGTCTTCGATGGACACTGCGACGTGGTTCCGCCCGGGCCCCGAGAGGCTTGGAATACCGATCCATTTACGCCGACGACCGTTGACGGCACGATTTACGGGCGCGGCGCATCGGACATGAAGGGCCCTCTGGCCGCGATGGTGGCGGCGCTGCTGGATTATGTGAAGGCCAATCCCAACCACCCCGGCACGCTTGGCATGCTGGTGACGAGCGATGAGGAGGGCTATGCGGTCGATGGCACCGGACGGGCTCTCAAGACGCTGGTCGAAGAAGGGGTGAAGATTGATTTTGCGATCGTGGGCGAGCCGACGAGCGAGGACTCGTTTGGCGACATGATCAAGGTCGGACGGCGCGGTTCCGTCAGCGCGAAAATGGTGGTCCGGGGCAAGCAGGGCCACGTCGCCTACCCGCATCTAGCGCTGAATCCCATCCACACGCTTTCTCCATTCCTCACCGAACTACTGGCGTTCAAGTGGGATATGGGCAACGAGAACTTTCCGCCCACCACACTCCAAGTAACAAATATCCATGCTGGGACCGGGGCGGTGAACGTCATTCCCGGCAGTGTCGAACTAGATTTCAACCTGCGCTACAACACTCTCCTGACCGCACCGATCATCCAGGATCGGATCACCAAGATGGCGCATGCATTCGGCCTAGACTGCACCTTCGAATGGAATGCGTCGGCGATGCCATTCGTAACGCGCGACCGACGACTGATCGGGGCGATCGCGACGGCAATCATCAAAGAGACCAAGCAGACGCCGCGCGAAGGCACGGGCGGGGGAACCTCCGACGCGCGGTTCTTTGCCGTGCACAAGATTCCGGTGGTTGAGTTTGGCCCCAGCAACGCCACGATCCATGCGGCTAACGAGTGCGTAGCGATTGGGGACCTAGAGGCGTGCGTTCGGGTCTACAAGGACGCACTTGCGAACCTCTTGTCGGGCGAGTAAACCTTTCGGGCCGACGTTCGTTATCGCCTACCATGAATGGGTTGGGACGAGCGGGAACAGTTTCGATGGTGACGATTTTGGCGGCGGCCAGCCAAGCCAATCTTCTTCTGTCCGCGTTACCCAAAACGAATGTGGCGCTGGTCGATCAGTCGAGCCTGATCGTCTGGGATCCGGCGACGAAGACCGAGCACCTGGTTCAAACCTCGACCTTTTTGTCCAAGGCCAACCGCTTCGACATCATCGTGCCGACGCCGACGATGCCGAAGGTTGAAACCGTCGGACCAACCGTCTTCGATCGCCTGATGAATGTGCTCCATCCGGCTACAGATTTGGTCGATTTTGGCGGTCAACAAACGCCAACGCAACCGGCCAAAGCGCCCTCGGTGGGATACCTAAAGACGACCAGCCTAAAGGCGTCGGACGTGGTGGCGCTGTACGAGTGGATGGATAAGAACGGCTACAAGCCGAGCATGGACCAGCGAAAGTGGCTGGAAAAGTATGTGGTGAAGGGGTGGTATCTGACCATGCTCCAGGTTCAGACCAACGAAGAATCCTTCCGAACCTTGCCGATTCGACTGTCGTTTAAGACGAACGCACCGGTTGCACCCACTTCAACGCCGGACCACACATGGCTGGCCGGGGTTCGACGACAGACCTTTCTGCTTTCGCCCGAGAGCCGAGACGGCTACTACTCGCTAAAGAAGTCGTGGAGCGCCGAACCCGAAAGCCACGCCTACGTGACAACGACAATAACCGAAAGGCTAATGAAAGATCTGAAGCTGGCCTCGAACGACCTACCTGGAAAGGCGTGGGTGAATCGGTTTGTCGAAATGGGCAAAGAGTCAACAAGCCCAGATGACTTGGTCTTCCTACCGAAAACAGCCGTGAAGAAGCAGACTAAAGCGCGGAAACCGACGGAGAAGCCAACGGGTTCACGTTCGGGATATTGATCTGCGGCGTGTACGTCGGCGCTAAATAGCTTCGGGGTTGATTATAGTTCTGCCTAGGCGGCTGAGCTGGTCGGTAAACCGGAGGCGTATACGTCGGTTGCTGGTAAGCGGGCGGCGTATACGTCGGCGCAGTGTAGTTTTGCGGGGCTGCAGCTTGGGCCGATGGCTGAGGCGGAACCAGGTTGGTTCCATTGATTTCGTCAAGCTCCTTCTGCATCGGCTCGGCGTACTTTTCGGCCATCTTGCGAGTGGAATCTTCTTGCTGCTTCTTACCGCCGCCGATCATGTACACGCAGAAGTAGGCAAGCGCAATGAGACCTACCACAAGGAGGGAATAAAGCACGACTTCGAAGATTAGTCGTGTTTTGTCCGCCTTCGTTGGTATTGCCGCTGTATAGGAGCCCGTCGTCATCTCTTACCCGTCCCTGACGTTACCGCCATCCCTTCGTATTTTTGGCAGGTCTTAGGCAATATTTTACGGCTTTACACGGCGAGGTATGTAAAAGAATGACTAAATTCACGCAAATTCCTAGACGAAATGACATAATGAACCTGGTTATCTATGACGACTGCGGCTTAAAAAGCCTGAACGACCTAGCCGTTCGGGCATCAGAAGAAATATCGTTTTGTGCGCGTTCCCGCGCCTGTCTTCTGTTACAAGCCAACTCCCTTGAAAGAAAAACTGAATCAACCGTTTCGTTGTCGCAACTGTGGACAAATGGTCTTTCCCGAAAATGCCGGAAGTCGGCATCGGAACCATTGCCCCCTATGTCTTTGTAGCCGTCACCTAGATTCGTCGCCCGGCGACCGAGAGGAAAGCTGTGGCTCGGTCATGGAGCCGATCGCCGTTTGGGTCCGAAAGGGCGGCGAGTGGGCTTTGATCCACCGATGCCGCGGGTGTGGGGCGATCCGCTCGAACCGAATCGCCGCCGACGATAACCCGGCGTTGCTGATTTCTATTGCCGCAAAGGCGCTTGCCAACCCTCCGTTTCCGCTGGACCGAACATTATGCGTGGAGAGCGAATGAATGTGGAAACTAATCGGTAGAATAGATTGGAGCGAGCCAAATGCCGAAAAGAGTTGAAACCGTAGTTCTGCACGACAGCACGATGCCCCAAATTCCCGGTGTGGAGAAGGGCGGCGGATGGCTGGTCACCAACATCGAAACTCTTGTCAGCCAAGCTCGAGCCAATTCGCTCTGGCCCGTCACCTTCGGCCTCGCCTGCTGTGCTATCGAAATGATGAGTGCGGCCGACCCGCGATTCGACATTGCCCGATTCGGTTCGGAAGCCTTCCGCGCGACTCCACGACAAGCCGACGTGATGATCATCGCCGGACGGGTCAGCAAGAAGATGGCGCCGGTCCTTCGACAGATTTACGATCAAATGCCGGAACCCAAGTGGGTCATCTCGATGGGCGCTTGTGCCTCCTCGGGCGGTGTCTATAACAACTATGCGATCGTGCAGGGCGCGGATCAGGTGGTGCCAGTTGACGTCTACGTTCCTGGATGTCCGCCATCGCCAGATGCCCTCATCTACGGCATCATGAAGCTTCAAGAGAAGATCAAGCGAGGCCGAGCCAAGACTTTCAGCGATCTGAAGCTCGTCGAACTTGAAGCACGAACCACCCAAGAGGTGACCGCCTAATGTCCCTAATCGAGAAGGTCGTCAAACCGCTCGTCGACGGAATGGGCATTACCGGCAAACGGCTGGGCCACGAGAAAGAGACCGTCATGTATCCCGAAGAGAAGCGGGAGCAGTTCGAGCGGACTCGCTGGCGACATGTTTTGACCCGATACGACAGCGGCCTGGAGCGGTGCATCGGATGTTCCTTGTGTGCAGGTGCCTGCCCCGCCAAGTGCATCAATGTCGTCGCAGCCGAGAACACCGACGAAGAGCGATACAGCCCGGGCGAGCGGTATGCCGCCCGCTACGAGATCAACATGCTCCGGTGCATCTTCTGCGGCTATTGCCAGGATGCTTGCCCGACCGGCGCAATCGTCCTAAGAAAGGATTTTGAACTCGCCAACTATGACCGCGAGAACTTCATTTTCACCAAAGAAATGCTTCTTGAGCCCATCAAAGAAGCGTAAACCCTAGAGTTCCGCCGCGCGATCTTCCGAGAATTATTCTCAGGGAAAGATATGTCTGAAGCCAAGGAAGATGCCGCGCCAAAAAAAAAGGGAGGGAAGATGCCCATTATCCTGGCGCTCGTCCTCATGCTTGGGGGCGGCGGATTCTTCATGATGAAGAAAGGCGGCAAGCACGAAAAGCCGAAAATTACGCTCGCCAAAGAAGAGATTCTGCTCGACGATGAATTCATCGTCAACATGGCCGACAACCGAACGTATGTACGCGCCAAGATCGGCCTAAAAGCCAAAGACGGATTCAAGGCCGAGGAAATCGTCAGCCACAGCGCCGAAGTTTCCGACGCGATCAACTCGATCCTGCGAACGACTAAGCCCGAACAAATCGTCACTGAAGAGCAAATTCACACGCTCAAGGTTCGAATCGCGACGGCGCTCAACAAGATATTCAAGGCGAGCGAGGAAGACGCGACCGACGAAGAATCCGATTCGAAGGACGACAAGAAAAAGAAGAAATCGTCCGACGACGAGCAGACGGACGACAAGTCCTCGAAGTCGAAGAAGGATTCCAAAGACGAGGAAGACACCAGTTCCGATCCTGAAGAACTTCCCGACGGATGGGATTCGGCCAAGGGGCCAATTCTCAAGGTCTTCTTCAAAGCGCTGGCCACGCAGTAAGGCTCGAAAAACCTGGAGAAATACTTCAGGTTTTTCGCATTTCTCCCTTAAGAACCTGCTAATTTTGCCGATTTGACACTTGGAAGTTCCAAAAGGAAATCGAAGTTGTCAGATATTCTCTCTCAAAACGAAATCGAGCAGTTGCTGAGTACGCTCAGCAGCGAGGTCGGCTCGAACCCGATTCCGGGTGCGAATCCTCCTCCTGGGATGCCGGCCAAAAAGTCCTCGGACAACCACGGCTCTCACCGGGTGATGCGGTCGTCTTCGGTCGCCTATGAACTTTACGATTTCCGCCGCCCGGACAAGCTGAGCAAGGATCAGCTTCGTACGCTCGGCATGCTCCACGACACCTTTGCGCGAGCCGCGGGCTCTTCGATTTCCGCCCAGACTCGTTCGTCGATCAACGTCGAGATGATCTCGATGGAGCAGATTCCTTACGACGAATACCTGCGATCAATCAGCTCTTCGGTCTTTGGCATCGTTTCGCTCCCTCCGCTCTCTGGCCAAATCGTGGTCGAGATGGAAACCACGCTCATCTTCGCCCTCGTCGATAAGATGCTCGGCGGCCCCGGACGACCGATCGAGCGCAACATGCTCACCGAGATCGAAAAGCCGTTGGTGAAGTCGATCATGGAGCGAATGCTCGGCGCACTGAAGCAGGCATGGGAAGCGGTGGTGGTCGTCGCCCCGTGCGTGGACGGCTTGGAAACCAGCAGTCAGTTTGTTAGCGTCGCGCCGCCCAACGACATCGTCCTCGTCATCCTCTTCGAAGTCAAAATCGGCGAAGTCCGCACGGCCATGAGCCTGTGTATTCCTTACCTTGTTCTCAAGCCGATCACCATCAAGCTGAGCGCGCAGAAGTGGTTTGCAAGCTCCAGCCGACGCCAGAGCCCGCAGACGCGACGCCTGATGAGCAGCCAGGTGGCTAGCTCGCAGGTCGATCTTTCCGTCTTGCTCGGCAAATCGAAGATGGCGTTCGAAGACTTCTACCAAATCAAGGTCGGCGATGTCATCAAGCTCGACCAAGACACTCAAAAAGACCTGACGCTCCTGATCGGGAATGTGGCCAAGTACAAGGGCCGCCCGATGATGAACGGCAGAAAATACGTTTTTTCCATTACGGAACCAATCCAGCAATAAGGCCAATCCATGAACCAAATGCAACTCCTACAACAGATTAGCGACGTCCTACCAAGCGTATGGGCGACCGTTAGCGAAATGGTCACGAACTCGTCGCCGGCCCCGGCTAAGTTCGAGTCGCCGATCGCCATGCGGGCGACGCCGCAAGACCTGTCCGCCGAACTCGGCGGCAATATGCTGATCATCCAATTCGCGATGGCTGCCCAGCCGGACGCGATGCAGTTGATCATCATCCGCACCGAAACGGTTCTGGAAGTCGCCCGAATCATCACCGGCATGAGCTGGGATGAGGTGGACGACAACGTTCAGGCTGAGATTCGCCCGTTCGCCGAAGCGATCATTCAGGGTATCTGCCTGGGTCTCGGCAATGTGCTGTTGGAAACCGTCGTTGCGACGGGCATGAGCATTCGATACCAAGACCTCCAGCTTCCCGAAAACCTGAGCACCTCGCCTTCGCTGGTGCGAACCCAGGTCGCGATGTCGATGGAAGATCTTTCCGGCGTCGTGCTGTGGCTGATGGACGATGAAACCGCGATGTACGTGACCGGTCAGGACAACGACGACGATCAGGTTTCTGCGCCGAGCATTCCGGCTATGACGGCCGCCGACGGCATGATGATGGCGGGCAACAACAACTCGGGACGACCCGAGTTCGATTCGAGCATGGAAGTCCTGCTCGACGTTCCCCTCGAGATTTCGGTCGAACTGGGCCGAGTGAAGATGATGGTTCGCGAAGTCCTCGACCTAGGAACCGGTTCGATCATCGAAGTGGACAAGGCCGCCGGTGAGCCGGTGGACGTGATGGTGAACGGCCGACTGGTCGCCAAGGGCGAAGTCGTGGTCATCGAAGACAACTTCGGTGTCCGTATCACCGAAATCCTCAACCCGGCCGAACGATTCCGACTGGATGCCGCCTAAGATGCAACGATTTCTCGCCCTGAGCTTTGCCGCCCTCACCGCCTCGGTCGCATTTGCCGAGGATGGGATGCTGGGCACAAAGAGTGACTCCATCTCGGCCCTTCAGGGACCGACGAGCAGCGGAGGAAGCCTTTTGCAGATGATCATTGCCGTGATCGTCGTATTCGGCCTCATGAAGTTCCTCCTGCCCAAGATGATGGCGAAGTTCGGCGGCAAGCTGACGACGGGCGTGGGAAGTGGAATCAAGATAGAGGAATCCGCTTCGTTCCCGGGTGGAACGCTTTACCTGGTCAACGTCAAGGACCGATCGCTGTTGTTGGGAGTGACTCCGACCTCGATCAATACGCTGGCCGACCTCGGTGCCGTCGTCAAGAACGATCCCGGCCCCACCTTTATGGAATTTCTCGATTCGACGGATGGATCGAAGGCAGTCGTCACGGAAGCGCCCGCCGCTGAACCGCAAGAGGAGATCGCGATGGCGGTCGTCGGAACCGACGATGAAGCCAAAATCGCCCTCGAACGGCTTCAAAAGTTAATGAGTTAATTGAATGAAAAAGCTCTTTTGGATTCTCGTGTTGCTCGGTCTGATCCAAGTCGCTTCGGCGCAGGCAGGGCTCCCCAAAATCAGTATCGGAATGGACCAAGCTCACACTCAGGGTGACGTTTCCACTTCGTTGCAGATTATGGCGATGCTGACCGTGCTCAGCTTGGCCCCCGCGCTCATGATCCTCACGACGGCGTTCACCCGCATCGTGATCATCCTCAGTTTTGTTCGCACCGCTATCGGCACGCAGTCGATTCCGCCGAACCAAGTCATCATCGGCCTGTCGCTGTTCCTCACCTTCTTCGTGATGGGACCGACGTGGACCAAGGTGAACGACCAAGCGCTTCAGCCTTACTTCGCCCATAAGATCGACCAGAAGGTCGCGATCGATCGAGCCAGCGTTCCGGTCCGAAACTTCATGCTGAAGAACACCTACGAAAAGGACCTGCGACTCTTCCTCGATATCCGCAAAGAAGCGCCCAAGAGCAAGGAAGACGTATCTCTCACGACGCTGATTCCGGCGTTCGTGGTGAGCGAACTCAAAACCGCGTTCGTCGTCGGCTTCTACATCTTCATTCCGTTCCTTATCATCGACCTCATTGTGGCGAGCGGCCTGATGAGTATGGGCATGATGATGCTTCCACCATCGATGGTGTCGCTCCCTGCGAAACTTCTCGTCTTCATTCTCGCCGACGGGTGGGGAACCCTTGTCTCGGCCATCTTGGCAGGATACAGATAAATGAACCAAGCTCTCGCTCTCGATACCGCCCGCCTCGGCATGCAGACCGCCCTCATGGTCTCATTGCCGATTCTGGGCACCAGCCTCCTGATCGGCCTGTTGGTCAGCCTCTTTCAGGCCGTCACCCAGGTTCAGGAAGCGACCCTGACGTTCGTGCCGAAGCTCATCGGCGTCGGCATCGCCACCGCCCTCCTGGGGAACTGGATGCTGATCACGATGATCCAGTTCGTTCATCTGTGCTTCCAGCGCGCCGCCGGTTTGGGTCTGCAGTAAACGATGCTTCCGGTCAACGACATCGATGCTCTGTTCGGCCTGTTCATGGTCTTCGTGCGGTGTAGCGCCGCCGTCATGTCGTCGCCTTTGTTCGGAGCGCAGAACACGCCCGTTCAAGTTCGAATCTTTACGTCGCTCGCGATCAGTTTCGCCATCAGCCTGACCGTGAAAGGGAACCTTGGCCACGCGCCAGAAAATCTGGGCGGACTCATCATGGTCATCGCCAACGAGGTCGCTTCTGGACTGCTCATCGGCATGCTGCTCCAGTTGGTGTTGCAAGTCGCGATGATCGCGGGTAGTTTTCTCGATCTTCAGATCGGCCTTGGTATGAGCCAGACGATGAACCCGCTGTTGGGCATCCCCGTGACGATCATCGGGCAGTTTAAGATGATGCTCGGCACCATGATCTTCCTTTCGATGGACGGCCATCACATGGTGATTCGCGCCATCATCCAAAGCTACAAAGTCGCTCCGACCCTGACCGCTTCCGATCTTGGCATTCTCCAGTCCGGCATCCTGCACCTGCTGACCAATTTCATGCTCCTGAGTCTGCAGATCGCCGCGCCGGTGCTCGGTGTTTCCATCATCATCGACGCCGCGCTCGGATTGATGTCTAAGGCTCTGCCCCAGCTTCAGCCGATCCAGATTGGCGCGCCGGCCAAGCTCGGCCTCGGTATGGCTTCGATTTCGTTGTGTCTTCCGGCTTTGGTCGCCGCTACCCAGAGTGGCGTGGCCCAAAGCATGGACCTAATCGGGCGAGTTTTCGCGAGGTAGACCATGGCGGGCGAAAGCGGACAAGAGAAGACAGAACAACCAACAGACCGTCGTAAAAAGGAGGCTCGCAAAAAAGGCACCGTCGCCAAGTCGATGGACATGATCAGTGCCGTCGTCTTCATGTCGATCCTGATGTCGGCCCCGACCATCATCGGCATGGGCTTCCAGGGCTTCAAGGACGGATTCCGAAGCTCGATGACGGTTGCCAATCTCGAACCGACATCGGCCAACATTGGCCGCGCGACCTTTGCCGCGATTCAGCCGATGCTTCCCGCGCTTGCTATGTTGATGGGGGTGGCGATGATGGTTGGCCTCGTGGGGAACTATGCTCAGGTTGGATTCAATTTCAGCGCCGAGGCGATGGCGCCGAAATTCAGCAAGCTCAACCCCGCTAATGGCCTGAAGCGACTTTTCGGTAAACCCGCTCTGTTCGATCTGGCCAAGAGCCTGGTCAAGTTATTCCTGTTTTCGTGGATGACCTACACCGCCATCCGCGACAACTGGCTTCAGATCGGCATGATCTGGAGCTTGTCGCCGCTCGGCGCATTTGCCGTCATCGGCGGCATCATCCGTACCATCCTGCTCCGCGTGGGCATGGTGTGGCTGATCCTGGCCGTCGGCGACTTCATCTTCCAAAAGAAGCAGGTGAACGATCAGCTCAAGATGACCAAGGAAGAGGTTCGGCAGGAAATGAAGGACGCCGAGACTTCGCCTGAATTAAAAGGCGCGCGGATGCGACAGGCGAGAAAGCTGACACGGATGCGGATGACCCAGGCGGTTCAGTCGGCGGATGTCATCGTCACGAACCCGACGCACTATGCGGTGGCACTGTCGTACAACCAGGGCAAGAGCCATGCGCCGGTGGTGGTGGCGAAGGGTGTGGACCATTTGGCATTCCGCATTCGAGAGATTGCCAAGGAAGCAGGTGTGCCGATCGTCGAGAATCGACCGCTTGCCCGAGCCCTGCACAAGCAGTGCGAAGTCGGCGACTTCGTGCCGCGCGAACTGTTCCAGTCGGTCGCCGAAGTCCTAGCTTACGTTTACCGAATGACGAAAAAGGTTCGAAAGTAGGCTTATCTTTCATCCGTGAGGGAGTCGATGTCGAATCGCGACGGTGCAACTCTCCCTCATTCGTGAGGGAGACGGTGAGCAGGCCGTAGGCGAACCGGTGGGAGCAAGAATATATGGTCCAAGCAAAAAACTTTAGAGCAAGGTTTGCAGATTTGTAATCGGGTCAGCTCACTTAGAGCCGTGAGCATTTCGCTCGCTCAGATAGAGTAGTAGACATGATGCGGCCGACCACGAAGTGGTCGCGGACCTTAGCCTGGTGGTCGGAGTGAGGAACGAACGCAGACCCCAGGATAGAAAGTGATTCCGAAATAGTCCGAGGAGCGTCTCGTCTGCCAAAGCATGGCGATGGCGGAAGCGACCCGGTCCTTACGACCGCCATGTCTGAGAGTTGCGAGCAACAAGGGAGGTGCCAGCAAGCCCTAAATCAACTCCAATGACGCGCAAGTAGCCTCGTTACTCATCCGGCCCCTGGTCAAGAACATAATCCCGAATCCAATCGAAGCGCCGCCTAGGATCCTCAAGGAGCCTCGATACATATCCCAATGCCTGGTCCCGCTCAATCCAGCCCCGCTGGAAATTGCCATAAACCCACAGGCTCCGCCGATACGGAGCCGAATTGGGTGGAATGGGCCCCTCCAGGAATTCACCCATCGACGGATCATCGAGATCGATCAGCGCTCGTTCGATATAGAAGCGAACGACGGGATGCGTCTCCTTGGCTCGCATGATCGCGAGAAGCCCAGGCCCTTCTTTCCGGAGTTGACTGAGCGCATCTGCAACTCCGCACCGCATCACCCACCAATTCTCCAAGCTAGAAGCATCAAGCAGAACCGGAAGATCGAGCGGCTTCGGGCTCGCCGCAAGGATGTCGACCGCCAGGATCGTCTCGTTCTTGTCGCCGCTCCAGTAGGCGTTATGGATGTAATCGCGATCATCCGCCCGAAGCGCCCGCCCCGCCCGAACTGAGTCTAACAGTGTTTGCAAACGATCGAGAGTGGGCGACATCTACCCTCTATTTTGCGGGATTCGCACCATCGCCAGCGGCGCGGGCGTCCATATTCCTTAAGCCATGAATGTTGTCGTCCTTACTGGAGCCGGAATCTCGCGCGAGTCGGGAATCAAAACCTTTCGCGACGAGGATGGCCTTTGGGCGGGCTACAACATCGAGGAGGTCTGCACTCCGACCGCTCTGGCGCGCGACCCGCAGAAAGTCCTCGACTTCTACAACTTGCGGCGCAGGGAAGTAGCGGCGTGCGAACCCAACGCTGGTCACTTTGCTCTCGCCGAACTGGAGAAGTATGCCGACGTGACGGTGGTGACGCAGAACATCGACGACCTGCACGAGCGAGCCGGGAGCACGAACGTGATTCATATCCACGGCGAGGTGTTCAAGGCTCGGAGCATAGACGACGACGAACTCATCGTCGAGGTGCGCGGCGACTTTAACGTCGGCGATCTCGCGCCGGATGGCGGCCAGCTTCGCCCGCACGTGTGCTTCTTTCACGAGATGCCGTATCGATGGAATGAGGTCGCATTCCTGGCGATGGATGCCGACGTCTTCGCCGTGATCGGAACCTCGCTGAACGTCTATCCGGCGGCCGGGCTGGTCGATGTCACCAAAGCAAAGTCGATCTACATCATCGACCCGAATCCGCCAAGGGTGGCGTCGCGGTGGGGAAATATCGAGGTCATCGCCGAGCCTGCGACGACTGGAGTCCAGCAATTGGTTAACCTCTTGCGGAATTAGCGGTTCTTCCGTCTATCCTCCCGTCCACATGGCCGATCTCGACAGCAGAGTGGCCCGACCACGGAGTGGTCGCAGAGCTTAGCCCGGGGTCGTAGACCCCGGGAAAGATCCAAAATTGATAGAGTCCTAGGAGTCCCGAGTGTCGGGACGAACCCGCCATTATGGCGGCAGCAAGACCAGTAAGTTTTGATAATAATACGTATAATTATATCATTATCGATTAGGAGTGTAAATGGTGTGAAGGTTCAGGTGGGCCTACACCCTAGAAAATCGTGCCAAAATGTGCCACAATTGCTCTGTCGCCCGAACATTTCTGACCTTTTCTGGCGGCATCCCCTAATGTCTAACTCAAATTCCCCGATTGCGCCTGCCCGCAAGCATGGCTCTGGCGGCTCGCGCAACAAATTCCGCAATTACGGCTCCTCGAAGCAGGGGTCCAATAACCGATTTTCATCCCATCAGGAGCGAGGCGGCCTCCAACCCAAGCCGCGCACCGACGAACCCAAGGTGGTCGCCGTCGATTTTCTGCGACTCGGTATCAGCGAAGGACTCGCCGCTCGACTGGGCGCGAACTCGATTCTGCATCCAACTCCGATACAGGAGATGGCGATTCCGGCCGCGCTCACCGGCGACGACCTGATCGGTCTCGCGCAAACCGGAACCGGCAAGACGCTGGCGTTTGGCCTGCCAATGCTAATGACGCTTGCTAGCAACCAGCAGGGATTGGTGCTTGCACCGACCCGCGAACTGGCGATGCAGATCGACGAGACGTTTCGCAAGCTTGGCGTTCGGACCGCACTGCTGATCGGCGGAGCGCCGATGCCGAAGCAGATTTCGCAGTTGCGAGGCAATCCGCGAGTCATCGTGGCAACCCCGGGACGAATGCAGGATCACCTGAACCAGCGTACCGCTGACCTACGAGATGTGCAGACCGTCGTTCTCGACGAAGCCGACCGAATGCTCGATATGGGCTTTGTCACGGCTATCCGCGCGATCCTCGGCAAGGTGCCTAAGGGACGCCAGACGATGCTCTTCTCGGCCACGTTCCCTCGATCGGTTGAAGATATTTCGAAGGACTTTATGACCGACCCGACTCGGGTCGAGATTCCGCGCGACACGCTGACGGCCGATACGGTGACGCAAGAGCTGATCGTGGTGGAGAAGGACGATAAGCCCGAGATTCTGACCAAGCTCCTCAAGGATAACGACGGCTCGATTCTGGTGTTTGCCCGTACGCGCCACGGCGCACGCAAGATCGCAAAGTCGATCAACAGGCAAGGGCACTCCGCCGCCGAAATCCATTCAGATCGAACGCTGGCTCAGCGCGTAACCGCGCTCAACGGGTTCAAAAGCGGCGAGTATCGGGTGCTGGTGGCAACTGACATCGCGGCACGTGGCATCGACGTCAAGAACATCTCGCTGGTCATCAACTACGACATTCCCGAGCATGCGGACGACTACGTGCACCGAATCGGGCGAACCGGACGAGCAGGGAAGAAGGGGCATTCGATTACGATCGCAACCCCGGAGCAGCACCGCGACGTGCGCGACATCGAGCGACTGATCAAAATGAAGCTCGACTCGTCGAATCTGTCTCAGGCAAGCTTGCCCGAATGGCAGCCCAAGCCGCCGACTCCGGCGAAGACACGCAAGTTCCGACCAGGTGGAAACCGTGGCGGTAAGGCGTTCGCCGCAAAGCGGTAGTTCTTTACTTCGTTTGCGTTGAGTGAAATTGTGGCGGCGATTAGCCGCCACAATTATGTGAAAACTACTTAAATCCCGGCAGGAACTGAGCTTCGGCTTCGAACAATCGTCGAGTCAGTTCTTTGACCTCAGCCGGTGAGCACACGGCGGCGGTAAGCGGATCGAGCATCAAAGCCCATTCGGCGAGTTGGATCGATCGTTGGACGGCCGCGTCGGCAGCGAGGTCGAACATGCGCATGTTCGAGTCGCAGATGGCGGCCATTTGCTTGGGCAGGCGTCCGTACTTGGTCGGCTGGTAGCCGTTATGGTTGATCAAACAGGCGACTTCGATACAGCCATCGGTCGGAAGGTTGGCGATGCAGCCGTTGTTGGGTGCCATGTTTCCGTACACCACGATCGGGGCATTCTTCTCGATGGATTCGATGATCCACGCGCCGTATTCGAACGAGCGCTTGAGGTCGAGTTCCTTCTCACCGGAGATCATTTTGTCGCGGTTTTCGTCGGCGGTTTTGCGCCAGTTCGGCCAGTTGTTGGCGTAGAACGACTCTTCGCCGCGATATCCGGTGTCGGTGTACTTGTCGAGGAGGTCCTTTCGCTTGCGGTAGTAGGGAAGGTACTCACTGAGGTGGCCGCTGGATTCGGTAATGAAGGCGCCGAAGTGGAGCATCATATCGGAGCGGACCGGCTCCTTGGTGGCAAACTCGGACGAGCGGTCGGCGGCCATCGCCATCAGCTTCGGATAGAGCGACTTGCCGTCCGGGCCATTGAACTCCGTGAACCAAGCGAGGTGGTTGATGCCAGCGCACTGCCACTGAACCTGCTCGTAAGGAACTTCGGCGAACCCGGCGAGCATGCGAGACGTGCCTTGGACCGAGTGGCAAAGGCCGATCTGCTCAATCTCGGGTACCGCGCGGGTTCCGGCGAGGATCATCATGTTCATCGGGTTCGTGTAGTTGAGCATCCGCGCTTTGGGGCAAAGCTCGCGCATGTCCTGGAGAATGCCGATGTAGACTGGGATCGTTCGCATGCCCTTCATCAGGCCGCCCGGGCCGATGGTGTCACCGATGTTTTGGCTGATGCCGAATTCGAGCGGGATGTCGTTGTCGAATCGAACGCAGTCGACGCCGCTGACCTCGATAGAGTTGATGACGTAGTCGGCACCAGGGAGCAGTTCACGTCGGTTGGTGGATTTGACCAGCTTCCATTTATCGCTCTGGCCGACGGCGTCCACGACCTTCTGCATGAGCTTGGCTTGGAGCTCGAGACGAACCGGGTCGATGTCGCACAGGCGAAGCTCACCGCCGAGGTTATCAGGGATGAGAATGACATCGCGGAGCACCGAATTCGTGAAGAAGCTTCCCGCGCCCATCATTACGACGTTGATCTTGCGGGGCATCGCGCCAGGAAGTCCGTTGCGCTCGTCGGGTTTGCTGTGTTCGAGATGTGATTCGGTGGTCGCCGCCATGGAAGCTCAAGGATACCGAACGGGTTTGGGCGCAAGTATAGGGGAAAAACGATTGATATTTGGGATGGCTTGATCATCCCTTCCGTGGTGCAACCTTCCTCTCGATTCGCCAGAGGCTCCTGGGATCCAGCGACAATCTTTGGGAATGAGCTAAGTTAGTTGGATTGGGGCAAGATGTCTTTTCCCCTCCGAAGCTCGGAGAGGTGTCAATCCTTGTTTCCGACTTTGGGCGTTAACTTTCGTTGCAGGATCGACGGGGAGGATGACTTCGGGTTTTCATCATCCCTTCCGTCGCATCGCCCATAATGGCCGCCGTGCCACCTTCCCAATCTTTGGGAAAGAGTTGGTTGGTTCGGTGTCGGGAAATAGTTGATTCCCCTCCAAAGCTTGAAGTGGTGTCGATCCGTGCCTCCGACTCGGCACATTGTCTTTCGTGGCAGGATCGACGGGGTGGATGGCTACGGGTTTTCATCATCCCTTCCGCCGCACCGCCCATAATGGCCGCCGCACCACCTTCCCAACCTTTGGGAAGGAGTTGGTTGGTTCGGTGTCGGGAAATAGTTGATTCCCCTCCAAAGCTTGGAGTGGTGTCGATCCGTGCCTCCGACTCGGCACATTGTCTTTCGTGGCAGGATCGACGGGGTGGATGGCTACGGGTTTTCATCATCCCTTCCGCCGCACCGCCCATAATGGCCGCCGCACCACCTTCCTCCCGATTCGCCAAAGGCTCACGGACTCCCTCACTTCTGAGGGAGAACTTAAAAGAGCCCGTCGATCGACAAATAGCGCTCGCCGGTATCGTAGCAGAAGGTGAGGATGGTCGCGCCGTCGGCGGCTTCGGGCAGTTTCTTAGCGACGGCCGCCAAGGAAGCACCTGACGAGATTCCCACAAAGATGCCTTCTTCGCGAGCCAGACGGCGGGCGTACTCCATCGCTTCTTCCTCCGAGACTTGGATCGCTCCGGTGAGGACGTCGGTATGGAGGTTGGCGGGAATGAAACCTGCGCCGATGCCCTGGATTCGGTGGGGGGAAGGCGACCCACCTGAAATGACCGGCGACTTTTCGGGCTCAACGGCGAAGACTTGGAGCGAAGGGAACTTGGGCTTGAGTATTTCGGCGACGCCTGTGAGGTGCCCACCGGTTCCGACGCCGGTGATCAGGTAGTCGACGCCATCCGGAAAGTCGTTCAGGATTTCAACCGCGGTGGTTTGGTGGTGAGCTTCAATGTTAGCGGGGTTCTCGAACTGCTGAGGAATCCACGAGTTGGGAATGCTGGCCTGAAGATCGATGGCGCGTTGGATGGCCCCATTGACGCCAAGCTCTTTGGCGGTGAGGTCGACCTTCGCGCCGTATGCGGCCATGATGCGGCGGCGCTCGATCGACATGGATTCGGGCATGACGAGAATGACTTTGTAGCCCTTGGCGGCGGCGACCATGGCAAGGCCAATTCCGGTATTGCCTGAGGTCGGCTCGATAATAGTGGTGTCCGGGTTGATGACGCCATGCTTCTCCGCTTGCTCGATCATCGAAAGGGCGATACGATCCTTGATCGATCCTCCCGGATTCTGCCTTTCCAACTTGAGGTAGACCGAAACGCGGTCGCCGAACAGGCGGCTGAGTTTGATGTGCGGTGTGTTGCCGATCGCTTGGAGAATGGAATCGTATTTCATGGCTGTCGCTTCGTGGTGGTGTTGGGCGGGATAGAGGCGGTAACCCAGGAGTTTCCGCCAACGACCGAGTTGGCCCCAATGACGGTGATACCTCCTAAAATCGTGGCATTGGCGTAAATCACCACATGATCTTCTACGGTGGGGTGCCGTTTAGTATTCGCGAGGTCCTTGGATACCGAGAGGGCACCCAACGTGACTCCTTGATAGATTTTAACGTGTGAGCCCACTATCGCGGTCTCGCCGACGACCACGCCCGTGCCGTGGTCGATGAAGCAGTAGGGTCCGATTTCTGCGCCCGGGTGGATGTCGATGCCGGTTTCGCGGTGGGCTTTCTCGGTGATGATGCGCGGAATCAGCGGGTAGCCCTTTCGCTGCAAGGTGTGGGCGATACGGTAGTGTGCGAGGGCGCGAAAGCTCGGATAGGCGATGACGACCTCGTCGATGGAGGTCGCCGCGGGGTCACCGTCGAGGGCGGCTTGGGCGTCCGTGAGCAGGACTTCGCGGATGCGAAGCAGCTCATCGGCGGCTTGGCTCAGCGAGAGAGCTTGGTATCCGACAAGGCCCTCCAGGCGCTCAAAGTCGGACCAGATTTGGCTGAGGTCATCCTGGACGGCGGACTCATTACAGTCGATCTTTAGGCAGAACTGAGGAAAGATGAGGGCCAGGGCGCGCTCGATCCATTGCTCGGTCCGTGTTTTGAGCAGGGAAGTGGCGTGACTGGTCTCCCTAATTTCGACAAACTTCGAAAGGGTTTCGGTAGAAAGATCGTGGTTCATCCGATAGATTTGCATACGGATCGAGCAGGTTCCTCGTCCGCTTCGGACGGAAGGATTCTCAATCTTGGTAAGATAGATATTGAAGGGAATGACTTCGAGAATCAAGCATCTTGTAAAAGAGGTTGCACTACGGCTCAGGAAGATGTCATACTTTTCTTTCGCACGCGGGTGTAGCTCAGTGGTTAGAGCGCCGGCCTGTCACGCCGGAGGCCGCGGGTTCAAGTCCCGTCATCCGCGCCATTCGAGTGCCACGGTAGCTCAGTTGGTAGAGCAAAGCACTGAAAATGCTTGGGTCGCCGGTTCGAGTCCGGCTTGTGGCACCATATTCCTCCTTTTCGTAATGGCACCGTTGGCTCATGCCGACCAGACCGCCCAGCTTCAAGACGTTGTCGTCGTTCATTGTCAGTCGGAAAGCCGCCTGAATGGCCGCTACCGAGTGCTGTCAAACGGTTCGATCAATATTCCGTCGCTTGGCCAGATCGTGGTAGTGACCCGTTCAAGCGGGTTGATTCAAAGCCTCATTCAAGACAAGATCGCCGACGTTTATGGGATTCGGGATCAGGTGGTTGTGAGCGTGGTAGCCGACCGATCTTCGGCAGTGACGATCACCGGTGCGGTGAAGAAGGAACTGCTTTTGACTCCACCCACCAAGATGACGGCCAAAGAACTGCTGAGCCTGGTGGAGGTGACCGACTCGGGCGACGCCAGCGCGGCGTCGGTAACGGACGCTGAAGGGCATTCGGTTCCGCTAACTTCGATGGTTCGACCGGGAGACCGAATTCGGGTGCCGGTCCAGGCAGCCAGGGCCGAAATTTTCGTGATTGGCGGCGTGGAGAAGCCAGGATCGTTTCGTTTTTATGACGGGATGAGCCTCAAGGCGGCGGTGGAATCTGCCGGGGGCGTCGGGCCGCGTGGCGACTCGAAGCGAGTCTTCATTATTCGAAGCGTACAGATGGGACCGTTCGACTTGTCGAAGGATGGCGAAGTAAAGGTCCAGCGCGGTGACTCGATCCGAGTCGAAGCGAAGGCCGAAGTTCAGTATGTGGCGGTGACCGGACTCGTTCGGAAACCGACCAATGTCGTTTGGTCGGACAAGCTGACGGCGAAAGACGCCATCAAGCAGGCCGGCGGGGTGGCAAATCCCAATTGCTTTGTGGTGGTGAGGTCGCTGGTGAAGGTCAATAAGCCAGAAGTGAAGGTCCGCTGGCGCGACTTCGATAAGGACAAAAACAAAGATATTCCGCTGGAACCCGGCGACATTGTGGATGTGGTCGAAAAGTGACGGCTCCGAAGCCGGTCAAGGCTCGTCCGCCCATCAAGTGGGACCGCACGAAGGGGCGTCCCGAGCCCATACGCCTGCTGAACTACATTGATGAGAAAGAGAATGCCGATCCGCTCGTCGATCTGCGCATCGAATGTCCCTCGGTTCGAATTCTGCGACCCCAAGTGATCCCATATCTAAGGAGCAAAGTGGCGGGCATGCTGGAGTATGCGGCTCGTTCGCTTCCTGAAGGAATTTATCTCGGCGTGATCGACGCTTGGCGACCGTTCGACCGCCAGCAGAGAATCTACGATTTCGTGTGGGAGTGCGCGAAGATCGCCTTCCCAGATCGCAATAATGTCGCTTTGCGACGGACCGTTTGCCGATGGGTTGCGCCCACCGACCAAAAGGCCCCTCCTGGGCATTGCACGGGTGCGGCGGTTGACGTGTGGCTGGTCGACGAGAACAACGAACCGATCGATGTGACTTCGCCCTACGACCGATTTGGGGCGGCTCCAACCTATGCGTTTGGGCTGACGGATGAGGCGCAGTACAACCGGAGCGTCCTGGTGGAAACGATGCTGGCGGCGGGATTCTCCAACTGTCGCGACGAATGGTGGCACTATAGTTGGGGCGATGCGGGTTGGGCGGTGCGGATGGGCCTCAAAGAGTGCGTATACGGGCGCGTCGACTTGCCGAAGGAGCTTTACGAAGAGCAGGAACAACTATGGATCGCGGCGATGAAGGACCGCGTGAATCCGTTCATCGAACCGTCTTCACCGTGAGGGTGGTTTTGATAGCTTCCAAGTAAGAGGATTACCGCGATCGTCCGTGCGCCAGGCGGCAAAGTCGTCGATCGTCTTACGATAATCTCTGGTTGGACTGGATTGCTCTAAGTTGACGGGAAAGGCAATTTGAACGGACGGGAATCCGGACTCGTTGAGGCGCTTACTTTGGATTGCGACTCCTCGCTCATCGAAGTAATAGTCAAAGCCTGCGTCGCCAACGTGGCCGGGTATTTGGACTCCGATTTCGTGCAGATTTGCCGGATAGTGGCCGGTCTTTGCTTTGGCCTCAAGGGACTTGAAGATGGTTTGGATCAGGGCGTTGGTTTCGACATCGATGTTGAAGTTTTCCAGGATGCTGTCCGCATCGGTCATGCCGTAGACTTGCATGAGCTGGGGCGGGGCGTCGATCATTGCGTCGAAGCAGGCGGCGAACTCGTCCGGTCGGTCGAAAGGCGTAATTTTTCCGCCGACTAGGTCGGTCATGAACGGCTTCCATCGCTCAAGGCGTCGGCGAAGGAACCGGCGAACGGTGTGGCTCTCCGGCATATAGTCGTCTTGGCGGACCTTTCCGGCCTTTTCCAGTTCGGAAAGGGAAGGAGCAGGGAAGAGGCGGGCGAGTGGTCCGCTAAATGTCTTCTTGTCCATCAGAGTTGAATCGAAGGCTCGGGCGGTAACGACTTGAGCCATGAAGTCGCCTTCGAGAATTCGTAAGTCGTTGCCGTGGTGGAAAAAGTCGGGCGACGTGAAGTACTGGGCGACTTCGTGAAGCATTCCGGGCTTGGCTTCCACGATTCGAAGTCCGGCGTTTGCCATGATCTTCATGCACGCGGCGCCCAGGAGGCGCCCAATGAGTTCGTCTCGAGTTTCGCAATGTTGCGTCAATCGCTTGGCCGAGTCGAAATTCCGACGCATGGCCGAGGTGTCGCCCTGCAATGCGGCGACATAGGCGGCAAGGGAATAGTCCTTCACTAGCCCCTTCATCGTCGCGAACTCGGGAAGGAGCATGGCGTACCCCTCGTTGTAGTTGTGGGGCACCTGGAGATTGGGTTTGGCGGTGAATGCTTTGTCGATTTTGTCGCGAATGGGCTGATTGACGGCGAGGTAGCGGCGCATCGCCGGGAGGTCCGCCTGTGTTCCGGCCATCAGGAGGTCGTTGGCGATGCCGACCCGGTACAACGGGCCGTTGCCAAAGCCGTGCTTGTTGAAGAGGAGCGGGGCAATATCAACCCAGGCGTTTTGGCTATCGGGGATTTTGTGGAAGAAGTCCGTTCCGTTGGTGGCGACGCCCATCGCTTTGTAATCGGCAATGAGGCGCTCGATAGCTCGTCCGTCGGCGTCGTATTGGATTTTTGAGGCGACGACCAAGGCTCCCCCAAAAAAGAGGGTGGTAACAGCGACTCCTGCGGCAAAGTGAATGGGCTTCAAATCACTTAGTCTCCTGACGGCAATGGTGAGGTCGGCCGACCAGCCTTTGGCCGCTGGCCCAATCGGTCGATGACCCCCTTTCGATAGTCTTGGACGTCTTGTTTCTGCTTTTGTTGCGATTTGAGGGGGAGGTATGTCGTTGCCGGATAGGAAATGATAAAGTCGGGAGCTCCGTCACCGGCGGTGACGGGCCGAGTCTGAAGGATGAATCCGTTTTCGGTCAGCTTATAGAGAATCCCCCCGAGGACGGAAAATGAACTAAAATCGACCCCGACGGCGTCCAGCTTCGCCGGATATTTTCCGGTCTTTCGTTTGACGTCGAGAATCTTCCAGATCGCCTGATTGGCGTCGGCGAGATGCTTGTTCCGAAAGAGTTGTTTGTAGCCGTCCTCGCTCGCTTCCGACGACGGCGAAAGGTCGTAGACCTTCTTGAGGCTCTCGGGCTCCTGGGATTGAACGCTCAATACAGCTTCGTACTTAGAGAAAGAGGGGAAGAAGTCGTTGCCTTTGGACTCGACCACCTCGCGCATGAGAGGTTTCCACGCCTCCATGACGGCGAGGAGATACTTCCGATCGGCCGCGCTTTCCGGCACATAATCGCCCGGGCGGGGGTGAGCCTCGAAGTAAAGGTCCTCGTCGGTTGGTGCTTTTTTGAGTTTGTTGAGAGGGAATGGCGGCTCGGAAACGTCGATGAGCGGTGAGTCGAAGTAGCGGATGCTCGCGATCTGTGATAAGAACTCATACCGGAAAAAGGGCTTCATATCATAGACGACAAATCGGTCGTTTGTCGTCATGAAGTCGCGAATCGGTTGATACAGGTTTGGGGCTTCTTCAATGATTCTGAGAGCCGTTTGGATGACGGTCAGCTGAATACTCGTACCGACGGCCCGGGCGATCCAATCGCCTCGTTCGAGGCACGAGTTGGCAAAATCGCAGGCCACTTGCAGGTTCATCGTTGCTTCTTCGGCGTTGCCCTGAATCCCGGATCGGAGCGCGGCGACGCGGAACTCACGAGCCGCATTGCGGAAGAACGCGCATTCGGGCACAAGCACCATGTCCCCTTCGTTGTAGTCGTGGGGCACCTGAATTTTGGGTTTTTGGCCAAGGACCTTGGCGATGGCTTCGCGGGCGCTCTTGTTCTGAGCGAGGTATCTGTCGAGGACGTCAAGGTCGGCCTTGTCGGCGAATCGGACGAGGGTCAACGAAATTCCGGGTTCGAATACGCCCGAACTCCCCTCGGGCGCTCCCTTCTTGATCAGGAGCGGCTGAAGCTCGTCCCAGGCGTTTTCACTGTCGGGAATCTTGTGGAAGTACTCTTCGCCGTTGGTGGCAACTCCCATTTCCTTGTATTCCTTGACGAGTTTTTCGATGGTTCGTCCGTTTGCGGCATGCTGGAGTTTGCCACGACCCACCAAAAAGCCGGATACAGCGATGGCACCGACTGCGATTCCGATAGCAATGTGGAAGGGTTTCAAGGCGCTGTTCCTATGGTATCCGCGTTTGGCCGGATTTCGAATGTTGTCGCAGATGGAAACGCTCCATCTGCTTCTTATACATAGCAAGCGCTTGGGGCATCAGGGAATCGGAAATTGGAAATGCCATTTGGTGACCGACGTTACCGTTCGATGCTTCGAAGTAGGTCGAGTCAAGTTGAAAGCCCTTGGTGGTTTGTCGGTATATGAGATTTGGCGGATCCTTTGAGAACGAAGCCTCTTGAAGATTGGTGGGGAAGCGGCCATGTTTGACTCTGAAGATGAGGACGGCACGGACGACGGCAAGCAGGTTCCTTAAATCGTGGTACGCATCGAAGTGCTGGTAACTTATGCTTGCACCCTCCATGTCTTCGAGTAGTTTCTTGAGGCGTTCGGGCACCTGCGGGCCGTATTTCATGCTTTCTTCCAAATCGGTTCTTTCTGGAATGGCTGATTCCTGTGACCGAGGACCGAACTTGAGCATGAGGCTGCGCCAGGATTCCAAGCGTTCCCGAAGTAACGAACGCCCTGCTCGGCTCTGGGGGACAAAATCGTCCGTGTGTCTGGCACCGGCTTGCCTTAACTCATCATCGGAGGGCCCCGTTATGTGCCGACCGAGCCATCCAGAGAAAGTCGGCTTATCGAGCAGAGATGAATCGAGATTTCTTACGGTGGTCACGTCCGTCAAGAACGCCGATAAGACAATGCCGCGACCACTAAATGGTGGCCCCCGAAGTTCGCTTGCAATGGCCATTGTGGTCTCTGGCCGCACTTCGACGATTTTCATTCCGAAGGCCATCAGTTGTTTCCACATGGTCGCACTGAGAATTGATTCCGAACCTGGGTAGCCCGAGTAGTAGTTAGCGATATAGGCTGCCGCTTTGAAGTTCTTAAGCGTCGACTTGTCATTCCGTTCGAGCGCATCTACGACCGCAGAAAAGGCGAACTCATTCATGATCGTATAAGCGTCAAAGTAGCTTATTTGACCAAGTGATGCATTCGAGCTAAGGTCCTTTGATTGGATCAAGAATTGGCTCAGGGTCGCCTTGTTGCCATTCGCATAATCCCTGAATGCGGACGAGTCTGAGGGGCCACCGGCAAACAGCATTGCCTCAATCGAAGGATACTGGTATTTCAGAAGATTTCCCTCGTAGGCAAAGCCTAAGTTTGTCCGGCTCTCGTCATCGTGCTTGTAGGCTGGGTACTGTTGATCAAATTCAGACTTCGTCGTCGGAACACCGGCCGATTTGAGCTCCTTGATGATCCGATTGATCGCCTCACCATCGGCGTTATAGGCTCGATTTCGGACGGCGGAAGAGACAAGCGTCGCGATAATGGCGGCGACTGCAATTGCAAGAACGATCCTGACCGGTTTCACCTTTCGGCTACGCTTTCTTCTGCATCTTGGCCACTCCGAACGTCAGCAGACCCAGCAGGACGCCACCAAAAGTGCCTTCGATGACAGCAAGAGCGGCAGTCACCGTCCGTGGGCTGATGCCCTGCGGGTAGGCGCTGAGGAGGTCGCCATGAGTGGCCGAATACGCGTCGAAGAACGCGAACCGGAACGTCACCAAGTAGATACAGCTAATGATGCCGAGCATGAAGCCGTGGAAGAAGAACTGGCCGGTTGCGTGTTTGGCGATGAAGTAGGAACAGAACCCGAAAATGAACACCCAGAGGATAACCTCGTACATCTGCGGGATGAAGCTGATCGTGGCGATGGCCATCACGAAGGCAAAGAGTGACAAGTAGACCAGCAGTCGCCAATTCATATTTTCCCCGGACCCAGTATGTGAAACCTGTTAGAGGAATTTTAGACGGATTCGCCCTTCACTGCAAGGGGGAGGGCTTCTTTGAACCTAAACTTGCCAGGTTACACGCTTGATTTTCCGTCTGGGACGCCTTGCAAAAGTACGCCCCTACTTTGAAGCGCGTACCTTAGGCAAGGTTTGACGCAACCTTGGGACTTTCGACCCCGTAAATTTGTATAACAAAGAGATGCCTCGATTTAAGTCCCTTGGGAACGAGCCAACCTTCGAAATTCCTTCCGATTTTGTTCCATTCGAGGTTATTCCCAATCCGACGCCGATGGTGTCGAAGATAGAACGGCACGCTAAGGACAGTCGGCGTCGGGTGCAATCTCGCATATGGATTTGCGAGGACATTTCTCACCCCATGCGTGACTTTCTTCTCCTTTGCCTGAAGTTTGTCGGGCACTATAACAGTAGCTTTAGTACTGGTGCCTACGCCGTGGCCAAGGTGGCGAACTAGTGGGCGGACTCTGCGTTAAGACAGTTCGTCGCTTCTCAAACTGGTTCGTGTTTTCAAGTCGAAATAACGAAAGTTGGTATTCGTACGTCGAAAGTACTAGATCGGGGGGTTGGGAGAGGCAATGAAGCTTTACTCTTATCGGAGGCAGCGCTGTTCTAGGGGGGGCATTGGCGCAGACATTGGGGGTCGGCATTCTGTCGAGAGGCAGGGGTGGGTTCGTTCCTGTGGTTATGCATTCCGAATACCAAACAGCTTTGGTTCGCTTGTTACCGACAGAAGTCGGAGGGCAAGCCAGATTTTTCTTGTGGGATAACGTATGCCTGATTGGAAGCAAATAACCGACGACAGTCGACTCCCTAACTCGAACGAGTTAGAGGGATACGACGTTTATGACGTCTTCGAATCTCAGACTCGACCGAGAAAGGTTGGGTCTCCCGACATCGAGCTTCGCCTAGAGTTAGGGGGACGCCTTATGGGAACGCTTGATCTTGGCCGTAATGGAAGCGGGTTATTCCGATTCGGTCTGGCCAAGTACGGCGTCTCGTACCAAGTGACTTCGTCGTCGTGCGGCGACACGTTCTATTTGGAAGTCTTTGACTTGGAGTTTGAGCGGCTTTTGGGGCGGGCGATGGCGCATGGCATCGTGAGCCTGGTCCACATTATCGGCCTTGAAGTCGAGCAATCGGTACTCCTGACCGAGGGGCCGTGCGTCAATCTCATGCGCGGGCGTACTTCGGTAACCAAGACGCCGGTTATAGGAAATGGGGAGCGAGACGAATCAGCAATTTGTCAGATTTATGTTCGCAAGGACGTCGAGGAGCCCGATTTGCTGGTACTGAATAGCCTTCTGTTGTCTGATCAAGAAGCGTGGCATTCCATTACGGCGCGAGTATCCTCTTCCTAATGAAGCAGGTTAGGTGTCAATGCCAAAGCTGACTTCGTTTCATGACGGCGACTCAGGGTTCTCGAAAGCCGAGCATTTTGAACACTATGCTGCTTTCGAGGTGACCAGCGAAAAGCAGTCCTTCTTTGAGAATCCGGCTGACGGCACTACATACCGAATTTACGACGAGCGTGGACTCCACGCGACATACATTTCAGGCGCCAACGGTTCGTACACGACCTCTGAGAAGCTGTTCGATGTGCGACGAACGATCGCATACGAAGGAAATTACGGCGGTCATTACGGTTTAGAAGCGAGTTTGCCCGGTCAAAACTTGCTCCAACTACAGGCCTTGTATTCGTTCAGCATGTTGGGAGTACAGTCGATCGTGGCAATTCGCGGCCTCGATTTGATTCGGACGACGGAAAACCGAGAGGTGTCGATAGCAGGAATGCGCAACGGTTCGGTACTTACCGCGAAGGCACCTGTGTGGAAGGATTCCGATACGAGCAGAGGCGTCTTGTTCCGAATCCATGTTCGAAAGGATCTGACCGGGAACCTATGTGATCTGCTCCTCCTCGGTGCAATGGTTAGAATGAATCCCGACTGTTGGCACACTCTGATAGAAGACCGGCTGTAAACAAAAAAAGCCCCGGAGAAAATCTCCGAGGCTTGTGGACCGAAGTCCGAAATTACTCGCCCGAACCGACAGCGAGAAGTCGGAATCCGGTAACCGTCGTGCCCTTGGCTTCTTCGGCCAGGTACTGAGCAACGGTCTTGCTCGGGTCGATGTAGAACGGCTGTTCGAGCAGAACGGCTTCCTTGATGAACTCCTTGTTCACGCGGCCCTTCGCGATGTTCTCGGCGATGTTGGCGGGCTTGCCTTCATTGATGGCGCGCGTGTACTGGATGTTGTATTCGTTGTCGAGGAGTTCCTGCGAGAGATCGTCCTTGCTGACGACCTGCGGTCGCGAGGCGACGACCTGGACAGCGACCTTGCGGACCGCTTCAGATCCGGCGTTGTCGCCGGTCGAATCGACAATGGCGCCCTTCGTACCGTCGTGGTGGACGTACGAAGCAAACTTGCCGTCGGTCTTGACCTGCTCGGCCAGATTGACCACGCAGTTCTCGCGAAACTTGGCGATCAGTTCCTCGCCGTATTCCTTCATCTTTTCCTCGCTCAGGGTTCCGTTTTCGAGTGCGTACTTGGCGATCTCTTCGACAAGCTTGACGAAGCCTTCGTTGTTGGAAACGAAGTCGGTCTCGCTCTCGGCGATGGCCAGTCCGGCGGTCTTTCCGTCGGCGCTCAACGCGATGCCAACGCGTCCGGCGTTGGTGGCTCGACCGGCCTTCTTGCCGGCGCTGGCCTTGCCCTTCTCGCGAAGGATTTCCTTGGCGCGCTCGTAGTCGCCACCGGCTTCTTCAAGCGCAGCCTTGCACTCCATCATAGGAGCGTCGGTTTCTTCTCGTAATCGCTTTACGTCTGCTGCTGTGTAGCTCATTGCTTTTCCTTATGCGCCTTCCTTGTCCGCGCCGAAAGCCTTGAGAAGCTCGTCGTCGACATGGATCGGCGCTTCGTCGTCGAGATCGGCCGGAGCCTCACCGTCGCCCGTCACGCCTTCGGTGATGGCGTCGCTGAGCGGTCGTGCTTCCAGGATCGCTTCGCTCATCTTCTGGGTCACGAGTCGGATCGCGCGGATCGCGTCGTCGTTGCCCGGGATGATGACGTCGGCCATATCCGGATCGCAGTTAGTATCTACGATCGCGACGATGGGAATGTTAAGCTTCTTGGCTTCGGCCACGGCGATGGCCTCCTTATTGAGGTCGACCACGAACATGACGGCCGGCATTTGGTTCATGTTTCGGATGCCACCGAGGAACCGCTGCAGCTCGTCTCGCTCGCGTCGTCGCTCCAGAGCTTCCTTCTTGGGCAGTCGCTCGAAGTAGCCGTCGGCTTCCATTCGGTCCAGTTCCTTCAGGCGCTGGATGCGCAGGCTGATGGTCTTCCAGTTGGTGAGCGTGCCGCCCAGCCAACGTTCGGAAACAAAGAACTGACCGCTTCGCTCGGCGGCTTCCTTGACTGCGGCCTGAGCCTGCTTCTTGGTGCCGACGAACAGCACGGTGCCGCCGTCTTCGACGATCTTCTTGACGTAGTTGAGGGCGTCCTCGAACATCTTGATGGTCTGGTGAAGATCCAGGATGTAGATGCCGTTGCGGGCGCCGTAGATGTATCGCTTCATCTTGGGGTTCCAGCGTCGGGTTTGGTGCCCGAAATGCACGCCGGATTCCAAGAGCTCTTTCATGCTCAATTGAACCATTCGTTATTCTCCAGGTTGTATCCTCTGGATCTCGCGGGTTTTACGCACGGTGAACTTTGAGCCCTTATGGGGTCTTCAGAACCTGGCCGTGCCACGGATCCATGTGTGATCGGGCAAGAGTATACCTTTTTGGAGTGCGAGTGCGAGTGCGAGTGCGCTACGATCGCGTCTGAATCTTGGAGTCCTTAGTTCCGTCTGGCTTCAGTAAAACTAAGTGAGGATGTTCGCCAACCGTTCTGGCAAGGATGTCGCCATTGGGCAACAAGGGATTCTCAAGCATTAAAGCGACTAGATTGTCGTTTGGGGTACGGAAGGTTGTTTGATATTTGCTCCAGGGGGCAATTGGCTCGTTGAGACCTTGGATCGACAACTGACTCAGGTCGAAGTACTGATTCCCAGTCCATAGGAAGGTCTTGCTGTCAATATCTTTGTGTCGGGCGTTGATTAGGCACGTCCCGTCGTCGCGAATACCGACCATCTCGGCCATTTGATATCCATTCGGAATAGGCAGGTAGGTCAGTTGATGGTCTCGCACCATAAGCGGGCGCGACGCCCAGGAGCAATTCTTGACGGCATTAAGCCCAAGCACGCCACCATTCGACATCACCATTTCCGAGTTGATTTGAACTTGCTCAAGCTCAGGAACCAACTCGAAACCCGTTTCCGTCAATTGGCAAAGACGAGCTGATCGACTCTCTTCGCAAGCGTAGAGGGATGTACCGCCCCACATTTCACCATAGACCTTGCCTTTTCGGTCCATCACAACCGATTGAGTCGCAATACTTCGATCGGTCGGTTCAAATATGCCGACCATTCTAAGACCGGCAACGATGGGGCTCTCGACACTTACAGGCTTGCGGCTAATAGTTTGCGTCGACCCGTTCGAATCGAAAATGAAGTCTTGTTGTGATGCATCGTATCGGATGTTGTAGAACTTTCCACCGGACGACTCAAATAATCGGTTCCGGTCGACCGAGGTAGATAGTCGCCTTACAGGATGGTTGGCAACTTCTTCACCATCGACGAGTAGCTTTCGACTGTCCATTTCGCCAACGCACTCGACCAAATGTCCGTCCCGTGAATATTGGGCGGGATTGAGCCCAAGATATCGATACTCGCCCTTTGGTGATCGAATGAAAAGTCCTTCTTTGGGTTGCCCTTTATAGTCAGATGGCATCGTTTTGCCGTCACAGCTAAGAATCAGGTCGCCCAGATCGTTGGTCGACACAGGATTTGAAACGCCGAGGTCTACGGCATGAAAAGAGGGACCAGATTCGGGTGCCGAAGCCGGAATCGACGTTCCGTGAGGAATTTCAATGCCAATGCCTTTGGTGAATTGAAAATACGCTTTCTCTCGTTGCTTCCAGAAGCGATTCCTCTCGATTACTCGATAGCCGTTTCCAAGTAGGACGGCAGACGCCAATGCCGAAAGAATAATCAGCTTTCCGTATTTCTTAAGGCGAACTAGCAACAAAGATATTTTAATCTGTTTGTCACCAAGGTAGAAACTAGATTTTCATGCCACTCAATTCTGCACTCGCAAAATAACTGGGTGAAGCTGTCTCTCTCTTGAAGCGAGAGAGACAGCTTCACCTTTACAGCTTCGTCTTTACTTCTTCCGTCGCCGCATAAGCGCCAACGCACCGATGCCTAGCACCGCGAACGAAGCAGGTTCGGGGACGGGGATGACTTGGATATCGCCCATGTTCGTGCCCGTGGCAATAGTGCTTTCGTAATTCCAGGACGAATTGCCGGAATCATAAAGGAATCGGTCGATCTTGTTCCCGGTATGGCTGGAAACGAACATCTCCTGCTGATCGGGGCTAAAAGCGACGCCGATCGCACCACCGACGTTCGCGACCACCGAACTGCCGGTCACCGCGCCGTTGGCGTCGAACTTCACATCGAACACCTGTCCGGTCCCAAAGTCGCTGACATAGAGATCGTCGTTCAGCCATGCGCCGAAGTGGAGTCCCGAAGCGCCGGAGATCGAGTAGTTGGTGACCGAGGAAGTCGCGAAGTTGTAGCGCGTCAGGGTTCCATTGACACCCTGTGTGGCGTACAGGTTTGCGCCGTCGGCGGAGAAGGTGACGTCTCGCATCGGACCGCTGAGCAGAGTTCCGTTGGCAGTCGCACTTGACGATGTGATCGAAAAGATTGAGAGCCCACTGTTGACGTTGGCGGCGTAAAGGTCATTCGTACCCGGACGCACCCACACGCCATGAACGCCAAACAGACCGTTGCCAGTGATGGTGCCGTTCGAAGTGAAGCTGTCGGTTCCGGCATCGAAGGTGAATCGGGAAATGCTGCTGGCGAAGCTGTTGCCGTGGCGGTTGCCGACAAAGAGTTCGCCACCGTTGTAGAACAGGCCGACCGGGTCGGAGACTTGGCTGGCCGAAATTCCGGTCAGCGAGGTAGCCGAAGAACCAGTTCCGCTGAACCCATAGCGCTGAATCCCCTGCCAAAGGTTCGAGTTCGAGTTACTGCCCATGAACGATTCCGTCACGAGAATCTCGAATGGCGAGGCCATCGCGTGGCTGACGGTCCCAAAAAACAAAGTTGCTAGAGTGATCCTCAAAGCTTTCATTAAATGCTCCTGGGCTCCAGTCGAGCCCTACGAAGACACTGTACAGGCCGAGCGTGACAAAGCGTGACAAAGCGTGACGAATTGTCTTAGAAAAATGGTACAGTACCAGTTATGCTTCTTACCCTTCCTTTGATCATCGGCCTGCAAAGCAAATGGCAGCCGCCCTACCAAGCCGTTGAGCCGCCCGTGCAAGTGGAAAAATATGCCTCCCAAGTGCGGGAAGGCGACGGGAAAGTCATTTTGGATGGTGACCTGCTTACGTTGGTTGCGAAAGGGAAGGAGAACCCGATGTCTGTTCTGAATCGCTTTCCTACGCCGATGAAGCAAGTGGGGGGAACCGACGTCTGGATCGGCCAAGCTCGGTTCAAGGATTGGGACAAAGCGTTCTTCAGCTACTCGATTCTGCGGGATGGGAAGACCGAGCCTCATCGCTTTCGGGGCCCTCGCGCGCCACGATTTCCATCTGAGGCGAAGATGCTGAAGGGAAGTGTGACTTCGTACACGCTGACGAGCAAGGATCTGGACGGCGACCGGACCGTCGATGTGTACGTTCCGCCGACGGCTAATGTCGACCTTCCGGTTGTGGTGATGGCCGACGGGCAGTCATGCAAAGAGTTCGCAACCGTTGCCGAGCCGCTAATTCTGGCCAAGAAGGTCCGACCCTTCGTGATCTTGGGCGTGTACCACGGCGACTACACCGGCCCGAAGGACAGCTACGATTTCAGCAAAGACTTCCGAGCGCGCGAGTATCTCAAACTTGCCGACCCCGACCGCTTCGCCGCCCACTTACGGTTTGTTTGTGATCAGGTCCTGCCCTGGGCTCGGGACAAGTTTCACGTATCGAGCCGTCGCGAGGACACTGCGGTGTTTGGGTTCTCCAACGGCGGCGCGTTTGCGCTCATCGCGGCATTGGAGAGGCCGGACGTGTTTGGAGGGTCGATGCCAAGCTCGGTCGCCGCATACGACCCAAAGGATCTGGAATCTCTAGCCGAGAAAGGCAGGGGCACCAAGTTCTTTTTTGTTGCCGGTGAACTCGAACTCTTTTCGCGAAATACGCGTCAAGCCGTAGATACAGTGAAGCCCAGGGTGGCGAATTGCACCCTGGACACTTACTACAGTTGCCACGACGAGGGCATGTGGATGCTTGGCTTTGCCAAGGACATTCAGAAGGTCTTTCCGATTCAGAAGCGGTAGATGCTGTACATGTTCCAATCCGGCTCCAGCGCCATGCGTACCGCTGCCATCTGGCCGACGTGGTAGAACTCATGGGCAATGAAGAAGTCTTTGGCGAAGTGAGACTCTTCGTCAAACCGCTCCAGAGCGATCGCGGAGGACTTAGCCCTTTCGCTCTGGTACAACGCGATTAACTCGCTCATCGTGCCTTCGGGGAACTTGTAATTGCCCCAATCGTGCTTCTCGCCTCGGCTGATGGTCTGCACGGCAAGGCAACACTCGGTCATGTGCTCAAGGCACTCCTTCATCGACATCAGATGCTCGACTGGTTTCTTCTCGAAATCGGACTCCGACAACCCCTTCAGGCATGCCATGAATTGAAAATCGCTCTCTTCGAGCAAGGTTTCGGCAAATGCTTTTCCTGTCATGGCCAAAGTATAGAATGAACCGTGCATAGTTCGGAACTCACCCCAGAAATGATTTACTGGGGTTACCGTGAGGGGTGGTTTCCGATGGTGATGGACGAGGAAACCGACGAGACGCAATGGCTGAAGCCTCGCGACCGGTGTCTGTTTCCGATCGAGGGGATCCGCCTTTCGCGGTCACTCCAAAAGACGATCCGACAGGGCAAGTTCGATATCCGGTTCGACACGAGCTTCACGCAGGTGATCGAGAACTGTCGCCGCCCCGAGGCGAACTGGATCAACGACGACTTTATCCGTGTGTACTCGCAAATATATACGGAAGGTTGGGGCCACTGTGCAGAATGCTGGTTTTCGGGAAAACTGGTAGGCGGAGTGTACGGCATCGCCATCGGTGGCGTGTTTTTTGCCGAATCCATGTTTCATCGGATGACCGATGCGTCAAAAGTCGCCCTTTGGGCTCTCGTCGAAACTTGTCGAGACAAGGGGTTCGTACTCTTTGATGCGCAGATTATGAACCCTCATTTGTTATCGTTAGGTGCCTATGAGATTCCGAATGAGGAGTACGACCGTCTATTAGGTGAGGCGATCGTTCTTGGAACCGAGTGGTCTGCTTGAAAACCTGTAAGAAAAGTATTATAAAATAGGATCAGACTATGGCATCGAAGCTAATGTCCATGAGCGAAATCAAGTCGGCGTACGACCGGCTGTCTCGCGATAACAACATGATGGCCTTATCGGCCGTCCTCCGCATCGGCGCCGAACAGATCGAACGGCGAGGAAAGATCGGCATTTTCAAGAATATTGTGATTGCGACGGGCGGTATCGCCCTGTGCTTCTCAATTGCCGCCTTTTTCGCACCGGACAACATCAAGCCGTCCCTGCAAATCTGGCAGATCGTTGCGATCTGTTTGATGGCGATCTCGCTGGGCCTGCTTTGGCGCGTGCGCAACAACATGGAGCAGTTCTTGAAGGACGAACAGGATATTCGGGTGCTGATGGTGGAAACCGCCCAGCGAATTGTTGGCGTTCCGACCTTCAACCCGACCCCGCTCTCAGAAGAACTGCGAGGAACCTTGAGGAACGCCGTCGCTCACGTCCGCGTGAAGGCGAGCGACGAACTCACGGCCATCATCGACCGTCACTAAGACATCTTGATGTCCAGTAGGTGACGGGACTCTTCTCTGATCGGCTCAAAGCCGGTCTCGTCTGCATATTGCCGGACTATGTGCTGAACCACGATCCCGGTTGCCGTTGCGACGTTGAGCGATCCCATGAGCCCGAACATGGGAATGGCGATGTGGGCATCACAGTGCCTGAGCACCTCGTCGGGAATGCCGTCCTTTTCGGAACCTACCACTAGGGCCAAGGGAAACCGGTAGGGAAAGGTCGCGAAATCCACTGCCTCGTCCGAAAGCGTCAGGGCGATCTTTAGCCGATTCGGCTTTTCGGCCAGCGCCTCCAGTGGCGAGAGCCAGCGGTAGGGTTGCCATCGCGTCGATCCTCGGTTGCCGCTGAAATCGTTAGCGTGGTCTTCCTCGTGGGCAAAAGTGACCATCTCGATGCGAAACGCCTCGGCCGTCCGAAGAATTCCACCGTGATTGACGCTCTTGCCGAGTGGACAAGAGACAATCTCCAGCGGCACGCGCGGCGCATTCCGAATCTGCTCGCGGATGGAGCCAGGCAACGCCTCAACCTCCAGCCACGCGTCCTCACGCGACTCTCTCATGCGCTGTTGACGTTGTTTGTAATTCAGCCTCAACCCCTTGCCTCTCCCCTAGAATACTGGAATCCCAGTATTTGTAATGGGCTGGATAATTACCAGCCAAGGAATCTACTAGTCATGCTGGAAGGCCGAACAGGGATGGGCGGCCACAGAGGGATATACAAGGAATGTCTAAGCGTCACATGAAGGTGGTGCGGCTTCTCGAACCCGAAATGTGTCTTAACTGTCGTTTTGCGCAAATCGCGGATGTCGAGACTGCAAGCGGAGGAAAGCAGCGTATGATCTACTGCCGCCGACTTGATTGCGACAATTGGGATATGACTAGTGCCGAAACAGCAACCGACGTCCAAGTTCGCGACGATGAAGCAGCTTAGGGTGCGGGAGGGTTAACTACTTTTACGCCTTTAGGGGGGTAGTGATCTAAATTCATACGGGTGTAGGAAGTGGAGGGCCTGCACCCGTCTTTTCTATTTAGCTCCCGGTACTTCTCGGGGGCTCGGCAACTTTTGTACTGAGAGACTTGTTGTTAGTCTCGTGCAATCGAAGAAAGTTTCTCGTCGAAATATCCTAAAATGGGGCTCTGCTACCGTTGTGGGTGGCTTGCTTGGCGAGGGACTGATCGAGCCGAACCGGTTGGAGCATGTCGCGATTTCGGTGCCAATCAAAGACCTTCCAGCATCGTTCGAGGGGTTCAAGATCGGGATTCTGAGCGATATCCATTGGGGACACGCGATCGACTCGAAGTTCATGAAGATGTGCTGTGATTCGGTCATGGCGTTCAAGCCGGACCTGATGGTGGTCCCCGGCGACTTTCTGCACGGGATCGATCGTCACACCCGCACCCGGCCACGACTGGAGGGCGTGATCGAGTCGCTCGATTCTCCCCACGGCGTATTGGGAGTCCTCGGCAACCACGACCACTGGACCGGCAAATCTTACGCTATCGACCAGGTGCATACCCATTCGCGGGTTCAACTGATCGACAACCAAGGTGTGATGCTGGAGCGGAACGGCGGACTGCTGGCGGTCGGCGGCGTTGGCGATCTTTGGGAAGATAAGGTTGAACTGGATAAGGCGTTCAAGGGTGTCTCGCCGGACACGCCTCGCATTCTGCTTTCGCACAATCCCGATGTCGCCGAGTTCGTCGAGCACGATCCCGGGACCCGAGTGGACCTCCAGATCAGCGGCCACACCCACGGCGGCCAGTTCGTTCTGCCCGGAATCTATGATGCCACTTGCCGCGTCAGCCATTACGGCAGTAAATTCAATCACGGTTTGGTGAACGGCAAACGAAATCGAGTTTATGTGACGAAGGGCGTGGGACGTCCCCACGGCATCCGGCTGTTTGCACCGCCCGATGTGACGTGCCTGACGCTCACGAGGGCGGCTTGAAGCTCTCCCGACGAAAACTCCTCAAATTCGGTTCGCTGGCGGTGGGTGGAGCTTTGTTTGGTGAGGCATTGGCCGAGCCGAATCGCATTGAGACAATCCGGTTGACGGTGCCGATTCACGACCTGCCCACCGCATTCGAGGGATTCCGTATCGGGCTCCTAAGCGATGTTCATTGGGGGCATAACATGGATGCCGACTTTGTGGGGCGGGCGTATGGTTTGCTGAAGCCGTTCAAGCCCGATCTCATTGCGATTCCCGGCGACATTTACCATGGTCAAGGACAGACACCTGCGAGCGCCCCAAAGCTAACGGGCGCGTTCGACATGCTCCAGGCTCCGTTTGGAGTGGTGGGCACACTCGGGAACCATGATCACCGCATTGGCCGACGGTTCGTCGAGGATCAGATCGCTCGCTACTCAGCTATTCGCTTGCTCGACAACCGAAGCATGGTCATCGAGAAGGGTGGGCAGGCGATCGCAATTGGAGGAGTCGGCGACTTGATCGAGGATGTGGTTTTGCTCGATCAGGCCTTCGAAGGTTTGCCGCCCGATATCCCCCGGATTTTGCTCTCACACAATCCCGAAACGGCGGAGCACATCGACCACGACATGGGAACTCGAGTGGACCTCCAACTCAGTGGCCACACGCATGGCGGGCAGATCGTGATTCCCGGTATCGTCGATCCCTACTCATGGTTCAGCCATTACGGAAGCAAGTTCAATCGGGGGTTCGTGGAAGGGAAGCGGCACCGCGTGTTCGTGTCGAAGGGATTAGCCCGGCTCAACCACATGCGCTTGTTCGCTCCGCCCGACGTGGTGTGCATTACGCTTGTTCGGGCGTGATGGATTGCTCGCGTTTTCGAATCGCGTCCAGGACATCCTCTTTGATCTGAAGAGCATCAGAGTTTCCGGGATTGAGTTCGAGGGAACGATCCACCCAGTAAATGGCTTCGTTAGCTACATCGAAGTCGTGATACAAGAGCCCGGAATAGATTTCCGCCAAAAGCAGGGCAAGCTTGCCGGATTCGGGATCGAGCCGCGCTCCTCGGTTGGCGGCGTCGAGGATTTGCTCGGATTTGGAAACCCAACCGTCAATGTCTCCCCAGTCGTTTTCAAACATTTGCTTGGCGTACCAGTAGCACACATCAGCATTATTCGGTTCTATCTCTAAGGCGCGGATTGGGCAGGCGTGGTCGGCTGTTTGAGATTGGACTTCTCGCTGGACTCGGCGGCAATCCTCAACGGTCGAGACATGATCGGCCAAGGCTTCATGGATGAGATTTGAATGAAAATGATGAAACCGAATGAGGGCGTCAACATCGCCCGGGGTGAGTTCCATCGCCCTGGCGGCAAAATCCTCAACTCGCTTCTTGATCCAAAGAGTGGAATAAAAGCGGCAAGCGATGTAGCACTCGTTGACGTCGGAGGTAGAGAGAGTTACCTGTTCACGAAACATCGCGCGAGCTTTGGTGACCTCACCATCGATGGCTAACTGAAGAACTCCGGCAATCTCCGGATACTGGGATCCGTACGTGCGGATCAAATCCTCGAAAACTTCCGCATGATGATCGAGCAACTTAGTAGGTAATCCGAAGATCGGGTCCGCGTCTTCCAAATCTGGATCGCCAAACGGAGAGCCGGATGCCTTCTTTCTATATGCGATCCCGGTAGCCACCAATCCAACTCCAATCGCGGCAAGCCAGTTCATGTCTCACTAAAGTATCCTCACCGCTGCATAATAAGTCTATGTTCAAAGTTGGAGTCGTCGGCGCTGGGCGGCTGTCGCGAGTTCATGTCCGGCACCTGTCTCGAATTCCTGACATCTCATTCCTGGTCTACGATCACCACTTTGAACGGGCCGAGCAGTTGGCAACCGAATGCGGAGGCACGGCGGTCGATTCCTTTTCCGGGCTCCTGGAGCAGGTCGATGCGGTCGATGTGATCACTCCCAACGACACGCACGGCGAGTATGCCGTCAAGGCAATTCAGGCGGGGAAGGCGACCTTTGTCGAGAAGCCTTTGGAGGCGTCGCTGGACGCGGCCAAGCAGATTCTCGACGCGGCCAACGACAGTGCGGCGACGGTCATGGTCGGTCAAGTGGTTCGTTACTTCGCCATGTACCGACGAGCGCACGACCTGGTCAAGGCGGGTTCGATTGGCAAACCCGCTGCGGTCCGAATGACACGTGGCGGTGGCATGCCGGGCGGTGAAGCAGGCTGGTTTGCCGACCATTCGCGGTCGGGCGGCGTCTTCATCGACCTCGCGGTGCATGACTTCGACTGGTTACTTTGGACGATCGGTCGAGTGACAGAGGTCTATGCCAAATCGGTTGGATCTCAGTCAGGCCAGGGACCTGACTATGGCCTCGCGACACTGACTTTCGACAACGGTTGCGTAGCTCATGTCGAATCGACTTGGATGGATAAAAACGAAAGCCGAACCGCGTTTGAAGTCTGCGGCTCCGGGGGCATGTTGGAGTTCGATTCGCGCACGACCCCGACCTTGCGAAGCGGCAGTCGGCTTGATCAGAACTTCTTGCCCGACGACGATCCGTTCTTCCTTCAACTGAAGGACTTTGTGGAGGCGGCGCGCGACCACCGACCAGCACCGGTGCTTGTAGCCGACGCTTTTGCCGCGCTTCAGGTGGCTGATGCGTGTCTGCGAAGCGCTAAATCCAACGCACCCGTCTTTCTATGACCGTCGGCGAACTTCTGGCTGAACTGAGGAACGCGAAGCCGGACTTCGTCCCGTTTCAGCCGTACGTTTGTGGGATGCCAACGGCGGACGTGCCGACCGGTCACGATGATCCCATGCTTCGGGCCGCCATTCATGTCTATTTCGGCGACCAGAACGGGGCGCACGACCAGCTTCAACCCCTTGAAGCGATGCCGGAGGCGTCGTATCTGCACGGCATCATCCACCGCCGCGAAGGCGACTTCTGGAATGCGAACTATTGGTTTCGGCAAGCCCGATCGATCGCCCGCCAAATTGGCATCGATCCCGAAGACCTGACGGAGCGAGTTCAGGCATCTCCAGACCTGGATAACCTGCTCGCCGACGATCTGTTGGCCGAGTGGAAGTCGCTCGTTGATCTTCGTCTGCGACAACTAGGCTAAAAAGCGGCCAGGCTGATGAGAGCCTGGCCCAAGGACTTAACAGCATTTGCTGCCATTTTGGTTGGTTGTGAGGATCGCTCCAACCTTCCTGCCACTATAACTGCCCCTCGTGACGACCGCGTGACGGGGGCGCCCCGTACACCGTTAACCGTTATCCGAGAACCGGGAATCCAGAGTTGGATTGCGATTTCTTCGACCCATTTAACGCTTAAGCGAATCCTAAAAATGACACCGATAGTATATAACCACGATTTAGAACTCGTCATGGCCATGCCAGAACTGACCACGTGGGAGACTGAGCCGCTCCTCGAAGGCTACGACCCCGAAACCAAAGAAGGGGAATTTAAGATTGCGCCCGCCAAGTGGATTTGGTTGCCATCCGAGCGCACATTGCCATGCACGTTCGTGATGTTCCGCAAGCAATTCGAACTTGAAAAGGTTCCAAAGTTCGCCCGAGGGTGGATTGCGGCCGATAGCCGCTATGTTCTGTACGTGAACGGCGAGCGCATCCAATTTGGGCCGGCACCGCACGACCCTCGCCATGCCGAAGCCGACCCAGTCGATATCGCCCGCTATCTGAAGAAAGGGACCAATGTGATCGGTGTGCACGTGCTGTTCTACGGGCAAGGCGATGGCACATGGCCAACAGGCAAGCCTGGACTGATTTTCCGTGTGAACGTTGGAAGGGAAGTGATCGCGAGCGACAATACGTGGAAGTGCTCGGTCGATCGTTCACGGACGCCTGGCCGCGCAAAGCGCTGGTATCTGCGCGCTCTGCAGGAGGACTATGACGCGTCGAAGTTCTGGCACGGCTGGAACTTTGCAAATTATGCGACAGACCTCTATTGGTACGACGCCGAAGAGTTGAAGACGCCAGGAAATGCGGCGGCGATCGCTAGTCCGTACCCTTCCTACGGGGAAGACATCGCCCTTGCCCAAACCAAGGGCTCGACGCTGATCGGCCGGTCGATCCCGATGATGGTGGAGGAAGAACTGCACGCCCCACTCTTCGAGTACTTCCGAGTCAATTGGAAGGGAAATCCGAACGACTGGTTCGACTTTCGTGTGCCGGGGCTGATGGAGACCTCGCGTAGCGAACCTCCCGAACGGTTGGGGCCAGGATGCCATCTGCTCACCTACGAACTGCCTTTCCTGATGATCGGCTGGCCGGAAGTATTTTGCTCGAAGGCACCCGAGGGCGCGATTATCGAACTGATCTGCCAGGAGAGTCGGTCCGACGATCAGACGTTGTTGGATACACAGTTCTTTGCTTGGACTCGGTTCCGGTTGAGCCCCGACCAGAGCAGGTACGAGCCCTTTGACTACGAAGCTTGTAAGTACATCCAGCTTCACGTCGAAGTCCCGCCCGGCAAGAGTATGAGTAGACCGAGTGTTTCTTTCCGGCGGCGTGTACTGCTCACTAACCACGCCCAAAGACTCGAGGTCGATAATCCGCGCCTGCAAATGCTGATGGTGGCGTCCGATCTGACCCTCAAGAATTCGGCCCAAGACATTGTCGTGGATGGCATGGCGCGCGAGCGACAGCAGTACGCCGGGGACTGCGCCCACCAGCTTCATGCCGTGCGCCAAGCACACGGAAACATCTCCATTTCTCGTCGCTTCCTTCGGCAGTTTGGCTATGGGCAAATGGAGAACGGCGTGTGGTTTGACTCCTGGCCGGCCTATGACCGCTACGCTCGCTTAGCCCAACGCCAGTTGGGGCTGACCAATTGGGGACCGCTGGTGGATCATTCCATCGGGTTCGTGATCGAGCACATTAACCACTGGTTGCAAACCGGTGAGCGCCAACCGTACGAAGAGAATCGGGACCGCATCGTGCGGTTCATGGATTATCTTCAGACCATCACGGGGCTGGATGGCTTGCTTAGGGTCGAAGACCTTGGTACCGAAGCGGTGTGGCTAGATCATGACTCCTTCCAGGAGCAAGCGCACAAGAAACTGGCCTTCAATCTCTACGCTCTCCAGATGCGTGTGATGCTGGGCTGGATTGAGGGTGAGCCGCCGAATTTGGACTTGGAAATCGATGCGATCCGACGTCAGTTCTGGCATGACAAAGTGGGCGCTTTCATCAACAACCGTTACGAAATCGCCTCCCGCGGGGCGCGGTACTGTGACCGGTCGATTTCGCACCTCTTTTGGCTCCACGCGCACGGTATCGAGATCGCTCCCGACCTGACCAAGGCCATCGACCTACTGGTCCGCCAACCCAAGTCGCTTGGCATCGGCTATCCGGCGAATTCGGTTTGGCGGCATTGGGCATTGGCAAGAATCGGGCGCGTTGATCTGATCATCGACGAGTTGATGACGAGATGGGCGACGATGGCCTCGGTTCGGCAGACGACCACGATTCAGGAGATGTGGAACGCCGTTCCGGGTGGGAAGGATCAGATGAGTCATTGCGCCGTTGCCCCGACCATCGCGATGCACCAAGCGGTGCTTGGTGCCGGTCAGAATCCTGATGGAAGTTGGTTCATTCGACCGCAGATGGGCAGTCTGAGGTCCATCGATATTCATAGCTGGACTCCGTTCGGCAAGCTATGCTTCAAGGCAGATCTGGGCTTGGACGACTACGTTTGCCGTCTCATCAAACCGTCGGGAATGCCACTCACAATCCGGACTTCGACGCCACTTGAGTTACCATTCCGGGACCGTGGTCATGAGTTCTCGACCGACCTTACCGAGATGTCCCTGGTCGAATTCCGGCTCTCGCCGTACGCGGAGAATAGGCTGATCTACGAAATCGAAAAGGTGGACTGAAAGTCCCCGCCGAAAACCGGAAAAGGCTTAGAATCGTAGGTGAGACCATGATCGCTCCCATCTTTGCCGCCTTTGCCCTGGCCTCGTTGCAGACTGGCAAACCTTCGATTGCGCTGTCGGCAATGCCGCGCGAGCCATTGGGGGAAGAAACCATGCTCGACGCCCTGCGCGACGAGATTCGATTGGAGGTTCAGGGAGCCTACGTCAGCGTCAAGTGGAGCGATTTGGAGAATGATCAGCCGTTCAATGCGAAAGCGATGCAGGATGCTCTTGGCATGGCAAAGTTCATCGGCGGCGACTCGATTGTGGTGTGCATCAAGGCCGTCGATACAAGCGTGAAATCGGTTCCGATCGCCTATGCGACGCGAAAGTTCGACGACCCGGAGGTCGTGAAGCACTGGGAAGACATGCTTCAGCAAGTGATTCCGCTCCTGCCGAAGCAGACAAAAGCGATCGCATTGGGCAACGAGGTGGATGTGTACTTCCACAATCATCCTGACGAGTTACCGAGCTTCATGGAGTTGGTCAAGACGACGCGCGCGTTCCTAAAGGGGGCGGGGGTTAAGGCGCCGATCGGCATGATTACAAGTTTTGACGGCCTTCAACGCCATCCCGATTTGGTGAAGCAGATTCAGTCTGGGTTCGACGTGACGATGATGACGTACTACCCGTTGGATCAGACTTTCCAGGTTCTGCCAATGGAGGATGTGGGCAGGCACTTCGATTCGATGCTGGCAGTCGCGGGATCAAAGCCGCTTTTCCTGACGGAAGTTGGGTGCCCGGCAGGGGAGTCCAACAAAAGCAGTGAAGACCTACAGGCTCAGTTTGTGGCCAAAGTATTCGACCAGCTTAAGCAGCGGGGAAGCAAGATCAGTTTCGCCAACTACTTCATGCAGGGCGACTATCCCAACCAAATGCTCGACATGTTCGAGCAGTATTATCAATTCAAGGACGACAACTTCCGCAGCTACCTGGGGACGCTGGGACTGAGGAAGTCCGATGGTACGCCTCGAAAGGCGTACGCCGAATTTAAGCGGCAGATGCGCGCCTGGGTGGGCGAGTAGCCTACTTCAGAATTCGGCGCGTGCCTTTGACCGCCACGTAGAGTCGGGCGTATCGAGAAACCTTCGAACGAAGAAAATTCAACATAAGAACCAAAACCCTCCAATTTCCATCGGAGACAGGTTGAGTATAAAGCGGTTTGTGAGGTTTTTGAGTTCAGAAACCTAAACCTGGCAGACTTGCCGAGACAAACCCGGTAAAGCGGTCGGGACAGCCTCTCAAGTAAACTTTGAGGCATGAATCCTGGGTTCGAAACCTGGCTCTCCGACCAACTCCAAGTCCTCCGCGACCAAAACCTGTACAAGGTGCCGAAGATTCTCGAATCGCCAGCCGGTGGCCGCGTTCGGATGAACGGCAAGGAGGTCGTGAACCTCTCTAGCAATAACTACCTGGGACTTGCGAACCACCCGAAAGTGCGCCAGGCTGCCCTCGATGCGATCGAGAAGTGGGGCGTCGGCGCAGGTGCGGTCCGATGGATCGGCGGCACGATGACGGTTCACCAGGAATTGGAAGAGAAGCTGGCCGAGTTCAAGCATACGGAGGCTGTTCTGGTTTTCACCGGTGGATTCACGGCCAACTCCGGGTGCATTCCTGCAGTTTTGACCGATAAGGACGTGGTCATCAGCGACGAGTTGAACCATGCGTCGATCATTGATGGCGTGCGCCTTAGTCCAGCTGAGTACAAGAAGTCGGCGGGCTGGGTTTATGGCCATAAGGACATGGACCAGCTTGAGGACTGTCTGAAGCGAGCCAACGAGAAAGGCTTTGCCAAGAAGATGATCATCACTGACGGCGTGTTCTCGATGGACGGCGATATCGCGCCGTTGCCTGCGATCGTCGAACTGGCCGAGAAGTACGACGCGTTCGTGATGGTGGACGATGCCCACGCCAGCGGCGTACTGGGTAAGAACGGCGCCGGCTCGACGTCGCACTTCAACCTTTATGGTCGAGTCGACATCCAACTCGGAACCTTGTCAAAGGCCCTCGGCGTCATGGGCGGATACATCGCGGGATCGCAGAACCTGAAGGAGTGGTTGATCAACCGCGGCCGACCGTATCTCTTCAGCACGGGGCACCCGCCGATGGTTGCGGCGGCGCTGATCGCGGCGCTGGATATCATGCAAACCGACCCTGAGCCGATGAAGAAGCTTTGGGACAACGCTAACTGGTGGAAGAAGGCTCTGGCCGAGGAAGGCTTCGACACGATGGGTAGCGAAACTCCGATTACGCCGGTTTACGTCGGCGATGAAGGGAAGGCCCAGCAGATGGAGAAGATGCTTTGGGATGAGGGCGTCTATGCCCTTGCGATCGTCTTTCCAACGGTTGCTAGAGGTAAGGCTCGATTGCGCACGATGCCGAGCGCAGCGCATACTCAGGAAGACCTCGATTTTGCGCTTCAGGCGTTCAAGCGGGTTCGCGACAAGCTGAAATAAGAAGAGAGGGCTCAATCGAGCCCTCTCTTCAACTTGATCCGTTTTCGAATTTAGACGCGGAAGCCAACGCCAACTGTGACGAGGTTGCCTGAGTTACCGCCTCGGTGGAGGTACAGGAAACCGGCGTCAATGCTGACTTCGCTCGAAACATGGTACGAGCCCTTCACGCCAGCCATCAGGTTGGTGGACTTGTCGACCGAGTCGTAGTACAGACCGCCGCAAAGCTGCCAGTTGAGAGGCATTTCGCCCTGGGTGGCCATGTCCTTGAAGTAAAGGAACGTGAAGTCGTTCTTTCCGTTGAATCCATCACCGCCGAGAACGCCGATTCCGACCGATGCGTCGGACTCAATGTACTGTCGATAGGTGAAGTCCCAGATGTTGGCGCCGGCAGCTCGTGAGAACATGCCACCGAAGACACCAGGACCCTTTGCGCTCTCGCTAACGGCCTTCTCGAACGAGACGACATAGCCGTTGGAAGAGCCGCCGCCATTGACGGTGTACCGAGCGAACGGGCTGTAGTTGATGTACAGACCCTGCTTGGTGCTGCTGGAGGCCAGGTCAGACTTCGAAACTGCTCCAAACTGAGCATTGGCAGAAACAGCTCCAAGTGCCGCCCCTACTACGATTGCATATTTTAGGACTTTCATTTTCTCCCTACGAAACGGACGATCCATACTCCGTTACGGATGCGTGAATTGTACGTGATTTGTTTCGTTCGACGCAAGAAAATTTAGGTTCAAGTGAGTCTGGTACCCTTTAGGGAACCGATGCCAGATGAGAAAACAGTGACGTATGACCCGCTGATCGAGCTAATGAAGCGGTTCGAGAACGTTCGGATCAGCGATTCCGGCACGGACGCATTCGAAGGTTTGTCCATTGAGGACCAGCTTAAAAAGCACATCGTAGACGGGGTGAAAAAGAACCTTGAATCCCGTTTGGAAGAGGCGCTGAAGACATATTCGCCGCTCGATATCATCAACGAGATTCTCCTCGACGGTATGAAGACCGTCGGCGAACTTTTCGGATCGGGCAAGATGCAGTTGCCGTTTGTTCTGCAAAGCGCAGAGGTGATGAAGACGGCGGTTCGATTCCTCGAACCCCTGATGGAGAAGACCGAAGGATCGGAAAAGGGATCGGTCTTGCTGGCAACGGTGGCGGGTGACGTTCACGACATCGGCAAGAACCTGGTCGACATCATTCTTTCTAATAACGGTTACCGGGTTGTGAACATCGGCATCAAGCAGCCGATCTCGGCGATCATCGAGGGAGCCCAGCGCGGCAATTGCCAGGTGATCGGCCTTAGCGGCCTCTTGGTGAAGAGCACGTTGATCATGCGCGACAACCTTCTCGAACTGAACGAGCGGGGCCTCCATCACTATCCAGTCATTCTTGGTGGCGCGGCGCTGACGCGAGCTTACGTTGAGGAGGACCTTCGGTCGATCTACCGAGGAAAGGTTTATTACGCACAGGACGCCTTCGAAGGGCTTCGGCTGATGGAGTCGGTCAATGACATTGATTTCACTGCCGAGACCGACGAAAGTGGGGAAGAGGAGTTTGCGCCGCGAGTGACCTCGCACCGACTGGATGCGCTTGAGAAGGACTTGTACGTGTTCGATGGCGTTCGGTCCGAAATTCAGCCACTGGCCGAAAGTCCGGCTCTGCCATTCTATGGTGCCAAAAAGCAGACTCGATTTGGCATCTTCGAACTTTACAAATTCATCAATCCGATCGCTCTTTACCGCGGCCAATGGCAGTTCAAACGACAAGAGGGGATGGGCAATCTTGAGTTCAACGAATGGCTGAAGGAGAACGTCGATCCGATCTTTGATCGGATGTGTCGCGAACTTGCGAGTGTGCTTCAGCCGAGAGTGAAGTGGGGCTACTTCCCGTGTAACAGCGAGGGCAATGACCTGATTATCTATCAGGAGGATGCGGCGACTGAGCGGCTACGGTTCTCTTTCCCGCGTCAGCGGGACGGGCGTCGGCTTTGTTTGGCCGACTTCTTCCGACCGGTCGGCGAAGCGCCAGACACCGTTGGTTTTCAGATCGTGACCGTCGGCGCGGAAGTCAGCAAGCAAGAGCGAGCGCTGTTTGAGAAAGGGGACTTTCAGGACTACCTTTTCACGCACGGCATGGGGGTTGAGACGGCGGAGGCGTTGGCCGAATATTGGCACAAAATGGTACGGCAGGAGATGGGAATCGCCGACCAAGAGCCGGACGATATGAGGCTCCTGTTCAGCGCGAAATACCATGGTGCGCGGTACTCGTTTGGGTATCCGGCGTGTCCAAACCTGGAAGACCAGAGCAAGCTTTTCGAACTGCTTCAGCCGGAGGACATCGGTGTGGAGCTAACCGAGGAGTTCATGCTGAACCCGGAGCAGAGCACGAGCGCCATCATTGTTCACCACCCTGAAGCAAAGTACTTTAATATCAGGTGATTCTGCTGGTAGGTTTGTGAGAAACTAGGGGGATGCCCTTGCTTGTGCCTTGCGTTGCGCTCCTGCTAGCTTCCTCTGCCAATGCTAAAGTCCACGCCGACCTGGTCGCGAAGAATGAGCCTTCGCGCGACGTGTGGGTGTTTCGATGCGTTTTGGACCACTTTCCCCGGATGGCTACGTTGGCCCTTGGTCCGGGCTACTGGCTAAGCTACGACGCCTCAAACTGTGGCCTCTATAAGTTCTGGAAGGGCGAGGTCAAGTTCGATGGAGCGGTCTACACGACGGTGCACGGCCCACAGCCGACGACTGACGGCCCGGCGATCGAGCAAGGATCGACGACGGATGAGGCCTGGACGGTCTTCGTCGATGGAAAGGCGCAGAGCGTCAAGCCGCGGTATCGCGGCCATCGTTTCGATCTGAAGGATCGAAACATCGTTCACTTTCAGTACGACTTCAAAGTCGGCGGTAAGACGGTTCGGGTCAACGAGACCCCGACCCTCCTTTGGAGCGACGGCAAGCCGGTTGGCTTGCGGCGGCAATTCAGCGTCGGTGACTACACAGCCGACGGGTTCAAGGGGGCGACGATGGGTTCGCTTTCGTTCGAGGTGGCGTTGGGTAATGCCAACGGGACGTTTAAGCACTTCCTGCCGTCGGGTGGCACATACTCGGTCGAAAACGGCAAGAATGAGTTCAAATTCAGCGGCAATTTGGCGACGGTCGATGCTCTGATGGACCCGGCTCCGGGCGCTCTTCAGACGGTCATCGACTCAAAGGAGCTTTACGCTTCGATCTCGCCACAAGGGGGAAGTCAGGACCAGCAGAAGAAGGAGCAGGAGTCCGACGTACGCGAAGCAGGCTTGGCCTACCGCGGCTACCAGTTGGATCGAGCCTTGCTCTTCATCCCGCGATTGGTGCCAAACCAGACGCCGAACGTGAGCCGCAAGATCGACCAGATTCTTTTCTTCGGATCGGACGACTTTGGCTTGCAGGGCAAGATGTACGTCGACATTTCCGGCTGGATCAAGATCAAGAAGCCGGGCCTTTACCTGTTCCGCCTCAGTTCGGATGACGGCTCACGACTGACAATCCGTGGCGAAAAGGTGATCGACAACGACGGCGTGCATGAGGCGGTGGCAAAGGAAGGTTCGCTAGAGCTCGACGCCGGTTCGCACCCGATGAAGCTGGAGTACTTTAACAACACGCCGGATTCATTCCTGCAATTGGAGTGGAAGAAGCCGGGCGACGCCAACTGGGATGTGGTTCCCGCCGATGCGTTTGAAACATTGGCGGACGAGGTTCGAGTCACGAGCCCTGGAAACAAGAAGGTTATCGACTCGCTGTTCCCGCAACGACCAGGTGACGGCCGTCCGCTCTTGGACGTTCACCCGTCGTTCGACTTGACGACCCCGCGACCGAAGGACTTCAATCCTCGGGTTGGCGGCATGGACTTCTATCCCGATGGGCGAATGGTCATGTGTACCTGGGATCCAGACGGTGCGGTTTATGAGGTTAGCGGAACCGAGACGGGTGATCCGTCGAAGGTGAAGGTCAAGAAGATCGCAACCGGTCTTTCGGAGCCGCTCGGAATTAAGATCGTTGGCAAAGACATTTACGTGTTCCAGAAAGGCGAAATGACTCGTCTACGCGACCTGGACGGCGACGGGATCATCGACGAGTATTATTGCCTCTGCAACGGCTTTGGCGTGACCGAGAACTTCCATGAATTCTCGTTTGGTCTGGTCTACGACAAAGGCTACCTTTACGGAACATTGGCCATCGGCATGAACGCGGCGGGACGTAGTACTGAGAAGCAGAACTTCGACCGGGGACGCGTCATCAAGGTGAACGCGACGACCGGTGACTACCAGTTCGTGGCTTCGGGCCTGCGAACGCCCAACGGCATCTCGAAGGACGCGAAGGGGCGAATCTTCATCACGGACAACCAGGGCGACTGGCTTCCGTCGTGCAAACTTCTAGAGCTGACGCCGGGGGCATTTTACGGTAACCGGTCGGTCGATCCGGACGGCATGAAGAATACGAAGGATGTTCTGCCGATCTGCTGGTTCCCGCAGGGCGAAATCGGAAACTCGACCAGCCAGCCGGCATCGTTTGACTACGGACCCTACAAGGGGCAGATGATCGTCGGCGACGTGACGCACGGCGGTCTCAAGCGCGTGTACATGGAGAACGTCAACGGCCGGCTCCAGGGTACAGCGTTCCGTCTAACTCAGGGCTTGGAAGCGGGCATCAATCGCGTCATCATCGGCCCGGATAAGTCGGTCTACGTCGGCGGTATCGGTTCGACCGGTAACTGGGGCCAGGAAGGGAAGGAGCGGTACGGACTGCAACGCCTGACCTACAACGGCAAGACCACGTTTGAGATGCTGGCGGTTCGCCCGGCGAAGAACGGCGCGGAGATCGAATTGACCGAGCCGCTTCTCGACAATGGCTTGCCTTACTACTTGTCAGACTTCTTTGTCTCGACGTGGACGTACGTGCCGGAGAACACTTACGGCGGCCCGAAAGTGGACGAGAAAGAACTGCCGGTGAAGTCGCTGACGATCTCCAAAGATCGCAAGAAGATCTTCTTGGAATTCGATGGCGTCCAACCCAACCATGTTCTTTACTTCAAGATGCCGTCTGAGCTTCAGGCGGCGAACGGCGACCTGATGTGGTCGACGGAGGCCTGGAGCACGGTGAACTCGGTTCCGAACCGAACCGGAAAGGTTAGCCCGGCGAAGACGGTTGCCAACTACAGCGTGATGAGCGCCGAGGAGAAGGCCGAGGGCTTTAAGTTCCTGTTTGATGGTTCGAGCATGGACGCCTTCCGAGGCTACAACCGCAAGGACCTGCCGAAGGGATGGGTGATTGCCGACGGCGTGCTGGCTTACGTGCCGGGCGTCGAAGGCGGCGACATCATCACCAAGGAGCAGTACGGCGACTTCGAACTCCGCATGGAGTGGAAGATCAGCGAAGGCGGCAACTCGGGCATCATGTACCACGTGCAGGAAGGGAAGGGCGCGACTTTCGAGACGGGCATCGAGATGCAGGTCTTGGACAACGCTCGCCACAACGACGGCAAGAACCCGCTGACGTCGGCGGGATCGGCGTACGGCCTGTATGCGCCGACGCAGAAGGTTGTGCTTCCGGCGGACCAATGGAATCGAGTCCGCATCATTTGCAAGGGCAACCATGTGGAGCATTGGCTGAACGGCGTGAAGGTGGTCGAATACGAAAAGGATTCGCCTGACTTCAAGGAACGACTTGCCAAGAGCAAGTTCAAGGACTGGGCAGACTTCGCGAAGTTCTCGACGGGCTACATCGCTCTGCAGGACCACGGCGACACGGTCGCTTTCCGAAATATTCGAATCCGAAAACTGTAATGGTTGAAACGAAGGCTCTAGCGATCAACGAGGATAAGTCGATTCACGAAATCGACTATCCCACGGCGCTAGAGCGCTTTCGGAAAGGAACCGAGGTCACTTGGATTCATATCTTCGATGAGGATCCGCACGAGAGCGCCCAAATGCTTCTCAATGACTTCGGGTTCCACCCGGTGGGCGTCGAAGACGCGGTTGGGCGAGACGAGCGGCCTGAACTGAAAGAGTTTGAGGACCATGTGTTTCTTGTTGCTCCGGCGATCGTAGGCCAAGAGGGTGAGGAGGAAGTTTACGACGAAGTCGGCTTTTTTGTGAAGGGCGAGACCTTGGTGACGATCTCGCACAACAAGATTCCGTGCCTGCTGGGCCTCATCAAGCGGTGGACGACGCGAATGAGTTTGTCTCGACCAGAGGTGGGGTACCTCGTGTTCGCGTTGCTGGACACCATTCTGGACGACTATTTCCCGCGTTTGGACGCGATCGAGGACCTAGTCGACTGCGTGTCGGACATGATCTACGAAGGCGACACGCACAAGATGCGAGAGCTTTTGGCGATCAAGCGTCGGATGCTGTATATGCGGCGGCGATTGGGGCCGTTTCGCGACGTCATGAACTCTTTGCTTCGGCGCGAACTGGACTTCGTGACGGAGCCGATGGCGCCGTATTATCACGACCTGTTCGATAACGTTTTGCGGCTGACGGAGCTTGTCGACACGAACCGCGACGCTCTGACTGGACTTTTGGACATCCATCTATCGACGGTGTCGAACAACCTGAACGAGGTCATGAAGAAGATGACGGTCATTTCGACCGTCTTGATGACGAGCGCATTGATCGCGGGCGTGTATGGAATGAACTTCAAGATTCCTGAACTAGATTGGGCGTTCGGATATTTGTACTCGATCATTCTGATGGTCGTGTCCAGCTTGTTTGTGCTGTGGCTGTTTAGGCGAAAGGGCTGGTTGTAGGATCGGCTTGGATTCCGTTTCGGCAGGGACCAGGTTTTGGTGGGCTGGAAGCCCACCTTCCCAGAATTGTTTGCCGGCAAGTGCAGTGAAATTCGGCACCCGTTTGAAGTGTCGCTTCGATCATTAGGATTCAATAAGTACCCGGCATTTATACGGTAGCGAGGAGATTGGGCATGTATCATGCACCAGGGAGAGTGATCATGTCTCGAATGTCCTTTTTGTCTCTCGCGGTTTCTTTTAGCCTGGCTGGTGTCGCATCGGCGCAGGGCAGTTTCAACTTTCAAAAGGTCGATATTCAGGAGGGCTACAACCCGACGTCGATCAATAGCAGCGGCGCAATGCTCGGCGACTTTTATGGAACGACCGAGATGTGGACCCAACAGTATGGCCTGACGCAGGTTACCAAGCAGTCGGGCGACTCGTATCTTTCGACGATTTCCGAGTCTGGTCGCGTGTATGGCAGTTCGAATGGGTCGATTATTCGGTTCGATCCATACGGCGGGCGGCAGACCATCGTCACGAACGCAAACACGCAGTTTTCGATCGTGGCGACGAACGACCAGGACAATCTGCTCCTCCGTGGAGTCAGCGCAGCGGGTACCAGCTACTATGTGTGCGGCTTGGGCGGTCTGCAACAGATCACGATTCCCACGAGCAGCAATTTCACGCCGACCCAGATCATGCGCGACGGATCGGTGTTCGGAACCGTGCCGGGAGGTACGAATGAGGTAGGCACTCCGGGTGTGAACATCGTTCGGTGGAACGGAGATGGCACGACTTCGGCGGTTGCTCATTCGGCCCTGAACTTCAGCAGTTACGGCTACAGCAAGTCTCAGTCGTTCGACTATCTGCCCAGCGGGTATTCAGTGGTGAAGACACTCGTGAGCACGTCGGACACCAGTTCGAGCAGTCAGGGGTTCAGCTACGATGTCTACGCGCCAGACGGCTCTATGTACGAGGCGACGGCCGACTATTATTCTTCTCACATTGGAGGCTTTCAGTCGGGCTTTGCGCCGAAGGTCTTTTTGAACGACGGGACGATGATCGGCAGTACGCTGTATCCCTACCAGGCTAAGACGATCTACTCCTTTAGTCACCCCGAAGGCGTCGAGATGGATTCGTCGTTTTTTGCGACGGGATCGTCGATTCCCGATTCGATTCTGTGCGGCGCGTCGAACGGAAGGATGGTCGGGACGGCCATGGTCGATGGGCATCAGGAGTACTACATGACAAACTTTGGGACGGTCCCAGAACCGGCGTCGTTGGCCGCGCTAGGACTTGGCGCGTTGGCCCTCCTACGACGGCGAAGAAAGTAGGCATTGCAAAAGAAAGAAGGCTCTCGCGAATCGCGAGAGCCTTCTTTCTTTTTGACAGTTGAACTTAGCCGAGGGCTTCGGCGCCGCCGACGACTTCCAGGATTTCCTTGGTGATCGCGGCTTGGCGTTCGCGGTTTGCCTTCAGCGTGAGCGTGTGGATCATCTTGCCCGCGTTGTCGGTTGCGGCGGTCATCGCGCTCATTCTCGCACCGAATTCGGATGCGGTGGACTCCAGCATCGCTTGCCAAACAAGGGTTTGGAAGTACCGGGGAAGGAGCGTGTTGAGAACCACGTCGGCGCTTGGTTCGAATTCGACCTCGCCGCCGAGAGCGCCCTCGCTGGTGTCGGGCGCTTCGATGGGAAGCAACTGGACAACCTGGGGAATCTGGCGGATGGCGGAAATGAACTTGGAGTAGACGACGTAAACGGCGTCGACCTGCCCAGTTTCGAACATCTCTCTCGCTTTGCGGGTGATAGCGACGGCATCGGATAGGTCAGCGCCAGCCGACGGGGCCGAGTAGCTATCGACGATGGAGTATCCGCGCTTGCCAAAGAACTGGTTCGCCTTCTTGCCGTAGGTCAGCAAGTGAAGCGGCTTTCCGTTGAGCGACTTGAAGAAGTCGGTAGCTTTACGAAGAATCGACGTGTTGAACGCACCGGCCAGACCTCGGTCGGAGGTGAGCACCAGCACCAGCACGTTGTTGACGTCGCGCTTGGTGAGGAGCGGGTGGGCGGGCAGGCTACCCGACGCCGACATGCTGGTCATGATGTCCTTGAGCTTGTCGGCGTAAGGGCGAGCTTCGAGAACTCGGTCGGTCGCCTTCTTGAGGCGCGCCGCCGCAACCAGCTTCATCGCTTTCGTGATCTGCTGGATGTTCTTTGCCGCACGGATGCGTTGTCGAATCTGCTTAAGAGTGGCCATCTACCTTCTTACATGTTCGCCTTGACGGCGTCTTCGGCGGTGTCCTTGCCGGTGTCGTACTGGGTGTAGCCCTTGGGACCCGACTTGGCGAATTCCGCTTCGTATTCCTTGATTGCCTTGGTGAGCGTCTCTTCGGTTTCCTTCGACAGCGCCTTGGTGCTTCGAACGGTCTCGACGACGTCGCTGTACTTGGCCTTCACGAAGCCAAGCAGGCCCTGTTCGAACGGCTTGACTTGGTCGTTCGATAGGTTGTCCAGCACGCCGAGCGAACCGGCGTAGATCGCGATGATCTGATCGACGACGTCGAGCGGGCTGACCAAGTCCTGCTTGAGGAGCTCGGTGAGTCGCTGACCGCGGATGAGCTGCATCTGCGTGGACTTATCGAGGTCGGAAGCAAACTGAGCGAACGCGGCAACGTCGCGGAACTGCGCCATTTCGAGCTTCAGCTTACCGGCGACCTGCTTCATAGCCTTGATCTGGGCGTTACCACCGACGCGGCTGACCGAAATACCAACGTTGATTGCGGGGCGAACGCCAGCAAAGAAGAGGTCGGGCTCGAGGTAAATCTGACCGTCGGTGATCGAGATGACGTTTGTCGGAATGTACGCGGAAACGTCGCCGGACTGCGTTTCGATGATCGGCAGAGCCGTCAGCGAACCGCCGCCGTTGGCGTCGGACACCTTCGCCGCTCGCTCCAGAAGGCGCGAGTGGAGGTAGAAAACGTCACCAGGATAGGCTTCTCGTCCAGGCGGGCGTCGCAGAAGGAGCGAGACTGCGCGGTAGGCCTGAGCCTGCTTGGTAAGGTCGTCGTAGATGACCAGAGCGTGCATGCCGTTGTCGCGATAGTACTCACCGATGGCGGCACCGGCGAACGGAGCGAGATACTGCTCAGCGTTCGAGTCGGAGGCGGAGGCGAGAACGATGGTCGTGTACTCGAGAGCGCCGTGCTCTTCGAGCGTCTTCACGACGCGGGCGACGTTGGAGGCTTTTTGGCCGCAAGCAACGTAGATGCAGTAGACCGGGCTTCCGCCGGGCTCGTGCGTCTTCTTCTGGTTGATGATCGTATCGATACAGATCGCGGTCTTACCCGTCTGGCGGTCGCCGATGACGAGTTCGCGCTGGCCGCGGCCGATCGGGATCATGGCGTCGATGGCCTTAATACCGGTCTGAAGCGGCTCGGTAACTGGCTGTCGGTCGACAACGCCGGGAGCGATGGTTTCGAGAAGTCGGAATTCGTCGGAAGCGATCGGACCCTTGTTATCGATCGGCTGGCCCAGAGCGTTGACGACGCGGCCGAGGAGAGCCTTGCCGACCGGCACCTGGATGATTCGACCGGTTTCTCGGACGGGGTCGCCTTCGGTGATCTTGGTGTCGTCGCCGATGAGAACCGCACCAACGGATTCCTCTTCGAGGTTCAACGCCAGGCCAACGACGCCGTGCGGGAACTCAAGGAGTTCACCCATCTGACAGTTGGGCAGTCCGTAGACTCGGGCAATACCGTCACCAACTTGGATAACGGTTCCGACATTTTCCTTCTTGGCGCTCTTATCGAACTGCTCAAGCTGTTGTCGGAGGATGTCTGTAATCTCTTCTGGTCGAATGGCCATGTGTTTCTATGCCTGTTTAAGGGTGTCTTGTCGAAGCGTGTCTCGGAGCCGGTTGAGGGACCCTCGAACGCTACCGTCGATAATAAAATCTCCGTAAGCAACTCGGACGCCGCCGATGAGGCTTGGATCGATTTCAAACTGTGTCTCGACCTTCTTGCCCAGTTTGGCAGCGAGTTTTTCGTCGATCTGCTTCTGCTCGGCTTTGGTCAGTTCCACCGCGCTGGTCACCGTCGCGCTGATGGTGCCTTCGTCGGCTCTTCGAAGTTCGCTGAACTCGGCTCGAATGCCGGGCAGTTCTTCTTCGCGCCGCTTTTCGAGCATGAGCTTGACGAAGCGGCAAGTTAGGGCGGTGATGCGATCACCGAAGACTTTGTCGAACAGCGTGATCTTTTCGGTTCGGTCGCGTCCGGGGCTGAGGATAAAGGCGCGGAAGTCGCCGTCATTTGTCAGAAGCGATTCGATCGTAACGAGATCGGCTTCGACACTGGCCACCACTTTCGAATCCTTGGCGGACTCGAAAAGGGCGGTTGCATAACGGCGGCTTACGCTCTCCTCTGCCATTTAGTTGGCGACCTCCAGATCGTTCACAAAGTCGGCGACGAGCTTGCGGTTCGTCTCGTTGTCCATGTTCTTGCCAACGACCTTTTCGGCTGCCAGGAGGGCAAGGTCGGTAACGTGAACTTGGATGTCTCGAAGTGCCTTCGCTTTTTCGCCGGCAATCTCTTCCTGCGCCTGCTTCAGCAGAGCGTCGGACTTGGAAGCGGCTTCGGCCATGAGCGATTGGCGCAGGGCTTGGGCTTCCTTGATTTGGGCGTTGATCTTTTCTCGGGCATCGGCTTCGCTGGCGGCGAGCTTCTTCTCGTAATCCGACTTCATCGTGGCCATTTCGTTGCGAAGCGATTCAACCTCGGAAAATGTGGCTTCCAGGTTGCCGTTTCGCTCGTCGATGGACTGCTTCAGCGGATCGGTGTAGAAGACTCGGATCAGCGGGAAGGTGATCAGCAGGACGCCGATCGTTGCGATCGAGATGCCTGGATTGATCGGAAGACCCTGTTCGTCGAGCGTGTTAAGCTGGTCGACTTTCCAGTGACCAACAGGCTCGGCGGGCTTGCCGGATTCCTTGGCTTCTTGCGCGGCGGCTGCAACTTTGGTTTTGTACTCTTCGTCGGTCAGGTGCAGGGACCTATCCATGAAGGCGCCACCAAACATCAGGACGGCACCGATGATGATGCCAGGCCAAATGCTTCCTTTTGATGTCGAATTATCTTGAGACATTAGTGTTAAAAGGTTGGGGTTGCCCCGCTTAGAGCGGAGCAACGAAAACTGCGTATCCGTGGGTTCTGTTTATTTGAAACCGCTGGTAGCAAAGACGGTCAAGAAGCCCATCAGCTCGACGAACGCGAGCGCGATCAGCATCTGAACCTGAAGCTTACCGATAGCTTCAGGCTGTCGTGCCATTCCTTGCAGGGCGCCGTTACCGATCAAACCGAGACCGATACCAACACCAGCGATACCAATACCAACTCCGACTAGGGGACTCATATTCTGTGTTTATTTCTCCAAAGGTTTTGTTGCGGGGTTAAATCTTTCTACTTAGTGGGCGTGAGCTTCGTCACCATGACCGTGGCTCGTGACCAAGCCGAGGTAAACGCAGGTGAGAAGCGTAAATACCAGGGCCTGAACGACGCACGTCAGGATTTTGAGCGGAAGCAGGAACTCGCCAAGGGGAACGAGGTTCAGACCGGGAACACTCAGGCCGAAAAAGAGGCTATTCATCGACTCTACAGCGGCATGGCCACCGTGCATGTTGGCAAAGAGTCGAATGCTGAGCGACATGTTCTTCATCAGCTCGGAGAAGATCTCGATGACGAAGATCATGAGCGTGATGGGCAGAAGCGCGAGACCGAGCTTGGGACCGGCGAAGTGAGTCACGTGACCGAAAAATCCGTTTGCCTTGATGCCTTCGTACTGCACGTAGGCGATGGAGGCGACGGCAAGTCCGACGTTGAAGCTAAGAACCGTCGTTGGCGACATTGGCGCGAGGAGTGCGAGAATGTTGCTCACAAAGATCAGAATCCAGAATCCAGCGGCAAGAGGCAGATACTTTCGACCGTGTGGGCCGATCGCGCCGAGGACCATGTTCTCAAGGAACAGGTAAAGCTGTTCCGCCAATCGAGAAACTTTGCTGGTGAAAACTCGACCGTTGTAGCCTTTCTTGGCGTATCCAAGAAAGACGCAGATGAAGACGATGACAATCAGCAAATAGAAGGCCCAACCCTTAAAAGATACGAACTGCTCTTCTTCTGCTAGGGGCAGGGTGGTCAAGCTGCTAAGGTTCATCATCTGCTCTTCGATTCTGTCGAAAACCGTACACGGCCATGCCGACAACGGTGCAGAAGTATACCAAGCATACTCCGATGATTGCGCCGTTCACATCGGCCCTATTTGTGGATTTGGCGATTTTTAATACGTAGATGACGCCGGGAAATTTGAGCCCGAGTCCAAAGGCGAAGTTGGCCGCCGCGCCGAGAGAATTCGCCTTTCCGGCTTCGCCAAAAGCCCGGACGATGCACCACGATCCGCAGACGAATACGAAAGTCACGAAGAGGCTTATGACGAAAGTAACCGGATTCACTTAAAGGCGGTTCTCGTTGCGATTCGTCACCATGGCGACCCATATGATGCCGATGATGCTGCCGAGCAGGGTTAGCCAAATCTGCCAACCTTGGGCACCCGTCAGCTTATTCATGAGGAGCCCTGCTCCGTAGCCGACGATCGGTGCGCCGATGATGGTGTAAGCGAGGGTTAGGCCGAGGCCCATCGAAAGGCTGGATTTTTGGTCGAGGCCCCCGGAGAAGGAGTCGCGCTTGGGTTCGGAGGTGGCGCGAGTGGCTTTGGCTTTGCGAATCTTCTCGTCCAGTTCGTCCAGCTTTTGCTGATAGGCGTCGTGCTCTTCTTCATCGAGACGGTCGGCCTTGGTGTTGGCGAGAATGTCGTCGAGTTTGGAGTCCACGTCGTCGAGATCGACGCCGAGATTGTCGCGAATCTTGGCGAAGCGGGCTTCGATCTCCTCATCGGAAGGTAGTTCGGGTCGCTCCGGATCGGTGGACATGATTATTAGTTTACAGCTTTCAGGCTTAAGGATTGAGTTGCGACTCTGCCGCTTCGCTTGTACCGCGCTCAGCGACCTCTCTCGCCCTTGGCTAGCTGGATGTTCTAGTTGCCTTGACAGTTCTACGGTGTCTCTTCGAGCATCTTCAGATACTTGGGCGGTGCAACGGCGCGATAGGCCTCCTTCAGAAGGTCGGCGAGTTCGTCCCAATCGACTTCGCCGTCGAGGTTCACGCCGACCCAACCGCGCGGGCCGACGTACGGCGGCCGGTAGAACTTCTCGCCATCGCTTTGGATCAGCATTTCTTGGGCGCCGGGAGGGGCTGCCATCCAAATTCCCAGCCTCATGCCGTGGTGGTAGGTGCAGAACATGGCGAACGACTTCTTGCCGTCCACGAACCAAGTCGGCTCGCCGTGGCTGAGCTTCTCGGTTACCAACGGGAGGGCCAATGCCGCCTTCCGCGTCTCGGTTAAGACTTTTTCTGCCAGCGGATCCATATGCTCGTATTATAGATAGTTGCCATGGATGCCGCTGCGATCGACAGTCCTTTGCCGGAGGATACTTCTCCTCCTTCTCGCGTCGAGATTCCGTTCAAGCGGATCCTCATCTATGGTGTTACTGGTTCGGGTAAGACCACGATGGCCCGGCATTTGAGCGAAGAGACAAGCATCCCTTGGACCGAGGTCGATACCCTCACTTGGGACCCCGGCTGGGTCGAGGTGCCGGTCGAGACTCAACGAGATCGGATTCAGGCGATCTGTGCTCAGGATGAATGGATTCTCGATTCAGCCTATGGGAAGTGGCTTGAGATTCCGCTTGAACGGGTTGAGTTGATCATCGGGCTCGACTATCCCCGTTGGCGCTCTCTGCGACAGCTTTTGTGGCGGACGGTCAGCCGCTCGATCACCAAAGAGAAGGTGTGCAACGGGAATGTGGAGTCCTTGCGCGGGATGTTCTCGAGGGATAGCATCATTGGCTGGCATTTCAAGTCCTTTGCGAGGAAGCGGGAGCGGGTGTACCAATGGGCGAAGGACCCGCGCTGGACGGTGGTGATTCTTCGGCATCCACGTGAGCTTGATGCGTGGCTTGCTGAGGTGATGAGTTAGGCAACCTGGGAGGGTGGGCTTCTAGCTCACCAAATTTTGTAGAATTACCTCGTTGATGTCCGATCACAAAGGTTGGTATACGCCAAGGAAATTGCCTCACTATGATACTGGGGACGTTAACCAATTCATTACCTTTCGTCTCGCCGACAGTGTGCCAACGAATCTGCTGGATCAACTTGAAGAAGAGCTAAGACTCCTTAAGGGCGATGTTGAACGAGAAAGGACTGCTCGCGTGGAGAAGTTGCTCGACTTGGGCCATGGCTCCTGCGTACTTCATCAAACGATGTGCGCGGAGATCGTTCACGATTCTCTCCATTTTCTTGATGGCACCCACTACGATCTTGTCTCGTGGGTCATCATGCCAAACCATGTCCATTTTCTGGCTCGGTTCAACCAAGGTCAATCAATGCCGAAAGCGCTTCATGCTTTGAAGTCGTTTACTTCCAACGAGATCAAGAAGGTTCATCCTCAGATGGGCGCTGTGTGGATGGAAGGCTACTTTGATCGGTTCATGAGAAGTGAGGAGCATTATTTGAGAACGATTGGTTACATCCACGGAAATCCGGTGGTGGCTCGGCTTTGTGACGAGCCAGGTGAGTTCAGGTGGAGTAGCGCGTATGGCAATTTCGACTAGGTGGTTGGAAGATGCTCTATTAGTTGCAGGCATCTCACTAATGAAGGCTTGGTGGGCTGGAAGCCCACCCTCCCATGCGGCCTAACCTTTGTTGGACTCTGCTGCTTACGATGGCTCTGGTGGGCTGTCCCGATTCGCTCTGCTCATTTCCCTTTGGCGGGAGCTTCGTAAAGCCCACCCTCCCAGACGGCCTGACTTTTTTTGGGACTGCAGAACCACCTTCTAAGGGATTATCGACTGACGTTACAGGTTGCGAATGCGGCGATGCCTTCTCCGCGACCGATGGCGCCCAAGCCTTCTTGGGTTGTCGCCTTGATGCTTACGCGGTCTAGGTTGATGTCGAGCAGTCCGGCGATTCGCGTTCGGATGTCGAGCGCTCTCGGCATGATCTTTGGCTTTTCGGCCTGGATCGCGATGTCGAGGTTGACGACGGTCCAACCGACTTCATCAATGAGGCGCTTGGCTTCCAGCAAAAACTCGGCTGAGTCGCGGTTCTTGTTGGTCGCGTCGGTGTTCGGGAAGAGCTGACCAATGTCGCCGGCGGAGATGGCTCCGAGGAGGGCGTCAACGACTGCGTGGAGCACCACGTCGGCATCGGAGTGCCCCTCAAGCCCAACCTCTCCCTCGAACAGGATGCCGCCTAGCCAGCACGGGCGAGCGGGATCGGTCGAAAATCGGTGGATATCGTAGCCGAGCCCGGTGCGGGTCTCCATCCTAGCCAGGGACCTGGCGCGCAAGAGGTCCTCGGGATTCGTAATTTTGAAGTTTGCCGCGTCGCCCATGACCCAGCCGGTATTGTATCCGGCTTTGCTCAGGACTTCCATATCGTCGGTGCAGGGCTCCTGAACGGCGGCAAACGCTTTGACGAACATCTGGACGGGGCCCCCTTGAGGTGTCTGCATCGCCACGAGGGATTTGCGCTGAAGATGCTCGACGATCGCGCCATCGTCGGCCCGCTTCATGGTGTCGATGCTGGGGATGGCGGCGGCAACGGCTTCTCCCGCCCTCACCCGCTCGATGACCCGATCGATAATGTCGGCGGAGACGAAGGGACGAGCAGCATCATGGAAAAGGATTCCGTCGCAGTTGGTCTTGGATGCCTTCCAGAGTCCGGCGATGGTGCTCGCCGTGCGGGTGTCGCCCCCGAGGATGACTTCGGCGGACTCGCCGACTTCGGCTTTGATGGCCGGATAGTTGTTTTCAGAACAGACGACGATGACTTCGGCGACCTCGGGATGGTTTAGATAGGTGAGGAAGCTGTGCTTCCAAATGGGGACGCCGCGCAGTTTGTACGCGAGCTTGTCACCGCCGAACCGAGTTCCTGAGCCTGCGGCGAGAATCACCGCCGCAATCTTCATGTGTGGTGCCGACGGACGCCGGGACGGCGCGGCGGCTCGTCCTCGCCCGGCACCTCGGCAAAGATCAGTTTGCCGCGCTCGGTTTGGATGACTTGGGTGACCATCACGTCGATCGTCTCACCGATGTGGCGTCGACCGTTTTCGATGATGACCATGGTTCCGTCTTCGAGGTAGCCCACGCCCTGGCCAGACTGGTTGCCTTCGCGGTGGACCAAGATTTCCAGATGCTCCTGCGGTAGTACATTCGGACGAAGCGAAAGAGCGAGATCGTTAATATTGAGGACGCGAACCTCTTGGAGGGTCGCAACGCGGTTCAAATTGTGATCGTTGGTGACGAGGTCGCCGCCAACCGCGAGGGCGAGGCGCACCAGTCGGGCGTCAACTCCGTCGCCTTCATCCAGCGCGAGTTGGTCATGGGTTCCGACTTCAACCTCAAACTCCGACTGCATCAGCTTGAGAATCTCCAGACCTCGGCGTCCACGCTGTCGGCGCAGGCCGTCGTGGCTATCGGCGATGTACTGAAGCTCTTCGAGAACGAACTTGGGCACGTAGACGTTGCCCTCGATGAATCCGGCGCGGGCGACATCGTAGACACGTCCGTCGATGATGACGTTGGTGTCGAGAATCTTGATGCCGGTTCGCTTGCCGCGTACCTTGCCGCGGTACCAAGGCAGGGACTCCTTCATCGAGTGCAGGCCGAAGATCGTCAGCACTGAGAAGAGGATGGCGAGGCCGAACACCAACAGCGCGACGATCGGCTTTTGGATATTGAACTGCGAGAACAGCGTGATGAAAAAGGTGGCGGCCAGAAATCCGGTGACGCCGCCCACGAACCAGGTGACCTTTTCTGAATCATCGGTGCGGTCCCATCGTCGGCCAAATCGCTCGGTCGAGCGGATGAGGAGTGAGCCGAGGAACCAGCCCAGCATGATGCCGCCGACGACCAGCGGCACCGTCGTGACGATAATCGAATTGGGCGGCTGATATTCGTCGTTGAGGCGCTTAGCGAAGTCATCGACGACCTGAGGGCCATAGGCGCCGCAAAGAGTCGCGGTAAAGATGGCGAAGACGGCAGGAATCGCGACCTGCAGGACGCTTTTCGTCTTCTGGCTCTTTATCTGAGGCTGTGGTTTTTCCATCGTGGTTTAACTCTTTTGCTCAAGTACTTCCATGTGAGCGTTTGCCAGGATCGTGAAGGTAAATGCCTGATCGACGTTTCCCTGACTTAGTTTAACATGGGTTGCGGTAAAGAAGTCCGAGGAAGGCACACTATCCAGCCCCAGCCAATCGTATCCTGTCCAAACTTCAACCCAGGCGTGATAATAAAAGTTTCCTTCGAAATTAACTAATCCGCTGGCGAGTCGTGCCGGAATTCCGGCGGCGCGACACAGCGTGACGGTGAGGATGGCATAGTCGCGACAGACGCCCTCTTTTGCGTCCAAGACCTCGCTAGCATCGCGGAGGACACCGATGCCGGCGTTTGGCGTCATGATCGAGTTGACGTAATTTCGGATATCCAGCGCTGCCGACTTCACGTCGGTGTCCTTCTTAAGGATGGTTTTGGCGAGCTTGGTGAAGCGGGGCGAATCGGCAGGAATGTGCAGACTCGGCTTGATCCAATCCGGCTGTTGCTTCTTGGCTACGTCGATACTGACGGTCTTGGAGTCTTTCAATTGGGTCGGCCGGACGTTGATGATCCAAGCTTTGCCGTCGGGGCGAGAGCGCTGTTGGGGATCGTTAGGAATCTGCGGCAGGTTGTCGGCCGAGAGTCGGATGCGAAGGTTTTTGGTAGCAAGAGGGTTCTCGATCGGTACGCTGGGCTTGACGCTGGTCAGGTCGGCGATGTCCGGCTGATTGTTGGTCGAGACCTTGCCCATCGCCTCCTCCTTGGTCGCGGGCACCATCTCCATGCCGATGGTGGTGGTGATCTTGACGATGTCGCCCTTGCCGCTGGTGTACACGGTCGTGTTCATGCGTGGGTCGGCGATGAGGATGGCGTTAGCCGAAATCTGCCTGCCGTTGACCGTGATGTCTTCTTTGCCAGTGAGCTTCGCGGTGTTCTTGACGAGGCTGACGGTAGTGGGGTCGAGGATATAAAACGTCTTGGTCGCCCCGGCGGCGGTCGGATGAAGGGCAAATTCGGCGACGGGGTCATCGACGATGGTTCCATCCTTCGGATATTGGAGCGTCTCTTTGGTTTTTGCGCCGTTGTTGTCGACTTCAACACGGATCGCTTTCGGCTCGAACCAGGCGTCCATCACCTGCTGACGACCGCCGCTGGACTGCACGAAGTGCATCTGCACCGGCTTTCCGCTGACCGTGATGGTTTCCGAGTCGATGGTCATTTCGAGCGGCGAGCCGATCAGGCCGACTTTGAGTTCGGTCTTGCTGGTGGACTTCTCGGCGGGCTTGCCCTGGTACTGAATGGACTCGGACGCGTAGGAGGAATAGCCGATCTTGGCACCCTGCATCCAGACGGTGAAATAGGTCACGTCCGGTTGGAAAGCGGTGAGGGCGGAAAAGATCAGCGGAGCCAGCATCGTGTAGTAATGACGTTCTTTCGTCATAAGGAATTCAGCACATTTTGAGAACTTTTGAAAAAAATTGGTACAGTTGCGTCGGGTTGAGGACATTATTATCCAGGTAAGGTCCCGCTCGGACCTATCGGATACTTTATGGCTTCAAAACTCGTCATTGTCGAATCTCCCGCAAAGGCCAAGACAATCGGTGGCTACTTGGGCAAGGATTACGAAGTCCTTGCCAGCATCGGTCATATCCGCGACCTCGTGCCCAATGCCAAGGGGCTTCCGCCGGAAGTCAAGAAGAAGTGGTGGGCGGATTACGGCATCGACATCGACCAGGATTTTGAACCTTACTATGAGGTGCCGAAGGAAAAAGCGGCGCAGGTTTCCAAGCTCCGAGCCGCGCTGAAGGACAAGGACGAATTGGTACTCGCGACGGATGAAGACCGAGAGGGTGAGGCGATTTCGTGGCACCTTCTCGAAGTTCTGAAGCCGACCAAGAAGCAGAAAGTCTCGCGCATCGCGTTCCACGAGATTACGAAAGACGCGATTCAGCGAGCCGTGGCCACGCCGAGGACGATCGATCTGGATTTGGTCGAAGCTCAGGAAACGCGGCGCATCCTCGACCGACTTTACGGCTACACGCTTTCGCCGGTTTTGTGGACGAAGGTCACCAAGAACCTATCGGCGGGACGTGTGCAGAGCCCGGCGGTGAAGCTGGTGGTCGAGCGCGAAAAGGCGCGGCGCGACTTCGTTTCCGCCGAATATTGGGATTTGAAGGCCAAGTTCCAGGCTACCGCTGGTGTGGTGCTGGCGGACCTTGTGGAGGTCGAAGGCAAGCGGGTTGCGGCGGGGCGAGACTTTGACGAGCACACGGGCAAGCTGTCGGGCAAAGCCGACGTGCTTTGGGTCGATGGCGCTCTGGCGGTCGAACTGGCCACTGCCGCTAAGGCGGCTAAGCCGTACGTTGTCGAATCGCTGACCGAGAAAGAGGGGCAACAGAAGCCTCAGCCGCCGTTTATGACGACCACGCTCCAGCAGGATGCGAACCGCAAGTTCGCCTACGGCGCGGAGCGAACGATGCGCATTGCGCAGACGCTTTATGAAGGCGTGGAGATCGGCGGAGAGACGGCGGGTCTCATTACTTATATGCGTACCGACTCGCTGACGCTGGCGGAGGACGCCCTGCATTCGATCCGTGGATACATCGCCCGGCACTACCCGGATGCGCAGACGGACAAGCCGGTCAAGTACTCCAACAAGGTGAAGAACGCCCAGGAGGCGCACGAGGCGATCCGACCGACGGACATCAGCCGCTCGCCAGACAAGGTGCGGAGCTTCCTGACCGACGACCAATTCAAGATTTACTCGCTCATTTGGCAACGAACCGTTGCCTGCCAGATGAAGCCGGCCAAGGTGCTTCGAACCGAAGCCAAGATCGGCTCGGATTCGGCCAAGGGGCACCTAGTGTTCCAGGCGAACGGCTCGCAGGTCGTCGATCCTGGCTTCTTGAGTGTTTACATGGAAGGGAAGGACGAGGAGGACGACGGCGACCGAATCCTGCCGCGAATGAGTCAGGGCCAAGAGGTTACGCTGGCCGAGCTCGACCCTTCTGAGCACCACACGATGCCGCCGTCCCGGTATACGGATGCGACGCTGATCCGCCGCTTGGAAGAGCTTGGCATCGGCCGACCGTCGACGTATGCGTCGATCATTTCGGTGATCGTGGATCGCGGCTATGTGCGCAAGGCGGGCAAGCAATTGGTGCCGACTTGGCGAGCGTTCATGGCGATGGACGTGCTGGACGTCCACTTCCAGGAACTGATGGACTTTGGCTTCACGGCCAAGTTGGACGACGTTCTCGACGAGATTTCGGAAGGTAAGGCGGACTCGAAGGTGTACTTGAAGGAATTCTTCATGGGCGACGCCAACAAGCCGGGCCTCAAACCGATGGTGGAGGAGCGGCGGCTTCAGATTCCATTCCCGAACCTGGAGATTGGCAAGCATCCCGAGAGCGGGGAAGGGATTCGCGTTCGCTCGGGCAAGGACGGTAGCCCGTTCCTTCAGCTTGGCGACCAGAAGGTTTACGCGAATATTCCCGACGATTTGGCTCCCGCCGACCTGACGCTCGAGAAGGCGCTGGAACTTTTCGCCCAGCGGTCTCCGGCGGCCGAGGTGGTCGGAGTTCACCCGGTGTCGGGCCGAAACCTGCTGTTGAAGTTCCGCCAGGGGTACTACCTGGAGGCGGAGCGAACGCCGGAAGAGATCGAGGCGAAGGTGAAGCCGACGTGGATTTCGCTCCCGCCGGGCATCACCCCGCAGGAGCTTTCGCAGGAGGATTTGGACATCCTGTGTGCGTATCCGAAGCTGATCGGCAAGGATGGGTCCAGCGAGGTTTGGTTCCGAATGGGCAAGTTTGGTCCGTACGTTGAAGAGGGAACCGAGCGGCGCACGATCGAGGATTGGCGAAAGGGCGTTGCGATGACCTTGGAAGAAGCCAAGGCGATTTTGGCTCAGCCCAAGACGTCGGGAGCGGCTTCTAAGAAGGGGCCGATTAAGGAGATGGGTGAACTACCCGGCGCGGCAGGCCCTGTGCGGGTCATGACCGGCTTCTACGGTCCGTACGTGACCGATGGCGTGACGAATGCCACGATTCCCAAGTCGATCGATCCGCTTGAGATCACCAACGACCAGGCCAAAGAGCTTTTGGACAAGAAGCGCGAGGCCGGGCCATCGACCAAGAAGCGGACGTTTAAGCGGAAGGCGACGGCGCGGAAGAAGTGAACTGCTCGGTCGTCGCCCATGAATCGCCGGAGTACTGGGCGGCGGTCGAACTGAGAAGGCAGGTTTTGCGCTTTCCTTTGGGCATGGATTACACGCCCGAGCAGCTCGCGAGCGAGGGTGATTCGACGCACTTTGCCATATTGGATGGCGCTGTGGCGGTGGCTACGGCGATGGCGACACCCTACACGGACGAGATTGTGAAGATTCGGCAGGTCGCAGTTGATCCTTCGCGCCAGGGCCAGGGCCTTGGACGGCAGGTGATGTTCTACGCCGAGGATTGGGCACGGGCTGAGGGCTTTGCCGAAGCGGTCCTCCATGCGCGGCAGGTGGCTGTCGACTTCTATCTGAGGATCGGATACGAAATCTTCGACGAGCCGTTTGAAGAGGTCGGCATTCCGCATCGGAAGATGCGGAAGCGGTTACTTCTTTAGCTTATCGGCGGCGGCTTTGGCGGCTTCTTTGGCTCGGGCGGGTAAGGCCTTGGGCTTCCTTTTGGGAAAGTTGACCCCATGCTCTTTGGCCATTTGGTAGGCGCGCAGAACGAGCCCGAATCCGGCGATGTATGGCGCGAATTTGCCCACGAGTTGAGTGCTCGCAGAGGTGAAAGCCTCAGCGGTGGACATCAGCCGGGTGGAAGTACTGCTGAGGTCTTTGACGCGACCTTGGACCTCACCGGCGATCATGTCGACCTTTTCGGAGATGGAATCGACTCGATCCGAAATCCTTTCGATCTTGGGTTTCATCTCCTGCGCGACCTGCATCACCTTGATGAGGGCGACGATGAGGACGCAAAAGAACACGATGTTGACGAGAAAGAATATCCCGGACACCCATAGCCAAGCTTGAGGAATCTCCACGCTTACAATGATAGACGGTTTTGGCGGGGAAAGGTAGATCAACGGTCCCGCACGCGGTAACGAGAAATGCCTAACGGCAGCGAGAAACGGCGAGCATCTGTTTGCCTAAGCCAAGGTCGAGTTTACGGATGGTGTGAGTGAGAACATCGACGGTGAACAGCCTTCCATCCCAGTCGCCGACCAGGGCTGTGCGGTCGTCGAGTTCTGCACATGACGCCAAATTGAGATCGTTTGGACCGACGGAGATTGTGCGGCCAGTCTTCATGGAAAGCAGGGCCAGTTGACCGTTCCCTGCGCTCGGCCTGGTGACAAATCCGAGAATTCCAACTTGAGGATGCCATGTGTACCTTCCGTCCATATGGTCATCGACCAGCTGCTGGTGGCCAGAGTCCGTGTTGAAAACCACCAAGTGCGATAGAGGGCCTAATCCGTCTCCGCCCGTAGTCAACATCCTAATTACCAACAGGGACTTCTCCGGATAAGTGGCGATGATATCTCGTTGAAATTCGTCAGTCGGAATAGCTTGAAGCCTCTTGCCGTTTGAATCTAGGTGGATGATCGTGTGGAGGCGAGCTTTGGGGTCCCATTTGCTCAACCAGAGGGTGTCGCCATCAACGGTCATTTCGTTGGTTGTGATGTCCGAAATCGGAGATTCCTTCCAGGTGCCTTCGGAAGGAGCCCATCGGGTGAGCGGCTGTTTCGTGCCCACATAAACGATGCCTTTGCCGAACCATGATGCCACGCAATAGTCATCGAAGTGATGGCTGGCAATTTGGCCCGTATGATCGACCACCAGAAACTCGCCAGTGGTCCTCTTCGTGTCAAAGTTGTATTTCTCGAGGGTGGCGAGGGCCATGGTTCCGTCTGGAGACATGCGGATATCGCGACAATCTTCGGGGACTTCCAAGCTTGCGAGGGTTTTTGCCTTGCAATCGAGGAAGGTCCAGGTCTCCTTGTCGTCTGTCGATGTTTCGACTCGGACGACTGCCGCAGGATTGAGCGCTTTCGCCAGACTTTTGACGAACGTTTCATCGGTCTTTGGCATTCCCAAAAGCGCAGAAATGAACATAGGTTCTTCCTTTTGGACGGTCCAACGACCTCGCGGTTTCTTGGCGCTAGATTCCGGGCAGGGACATCACGATGTCCCACTCTTCTTTCGTCACGGGCATGACGCTGAGGCGCTGACCCTTGCGGACGACAAACATGTCTTCGAGGCCCGGAGTCTCGCGCAGTTCGGCGAGGGTGATGCAGCGGTTGAATTTGCTGACGAACTCGACGTCGCGCAGGAGCCACCGTGAGCCGTCGGCAGGAGCTTTGGGATCGAAATAGTCAGACACGGGATCGAACTGCGTGGGGTCGGGATAGGCTTCACCAACCACACGCATCGTGCCGACGATGCCGGTCGGGTTGGCGACGGAGTGGTAGAAGAACGCCATGTCGCCATCGGCCATCGAGTCTCGGAAGAAGTTACGCACCGTGTAGTTGCGGCACCCTTCCCACATCGCCGGTTTGCCCACGCGCTTGAGGTCATCGATCGAGTAGGTTTCCGGTTCGGACTTGAAGAGCCAATAGTTCATGTCTAACCAAATCTTGGCATAAAGTCAGCGGCGAGGAAACAGTCGTTGGAACCACGATTTCTTGGTTGCCGGAATATCGACGGTGATCTCAGTCGCATGAGCGGTGATGTAGTCAAGCAACCGTTCGACGATTGGATCGGGATATTGCTGGAACTCGGCGTCCAAGGTATCAAAGTCTGCGCTTATTTCAGAATTGTGGAGACCATCGATGTCGGTAGCCTTTTTGCCGGTTGCCTGGACGGCCCTTTCGACGATGGACGCCGCAGTGGGGCAGCTGATAGCCTTGAGCGCTTCAATTGCTGGGGCGACACACTCGGGCGAGTAATCGAAGAACGACGAGAATCCGCCCGAATTTACTTGATCTTCCAACTCTTCGACAACCAGGATTGCAAACTCGACTTTAGTGTAATTCGTGCCTCTCGCCTGACGGTGGAGTCGATCACGAATGGCCATCACGAGCGAGTCGTCACGATAGGCTCCGCGCAGAGACAAGAGTTGCGCAAGCGACCGTTGACCGTCGTCCTCGAAGAAGGGAAGCTCGGGCATGGGACCCATTCTAGCAGGTACGAAAGTTGAGTTCAAACGGAACGTTTCGTTTTGGATGAATCGCATCCGAAACAACGTGAGTGCTGTAAAAAACGCTAGTACATTCCGGCGAAAGACCTGGGTATCGTTGAACCTTAGGGATGAGACAGACGATTCTTGATTTAAGCGATGCCCGAGAGATTTTCGACAGCATCATCAAGCATTGGCAGAATTCAAATCAGTCTCTCCGGGGTTCTGGAATCGTTCTCAAAGGGAACTACACCGTCGATTCGTTTGTGGCCGCTGTGGCCCAGTTCGACGAGATGTCAGCGAACATCGACTCAGTGGTCGAGCAGCGCGACAAGGCCAGCGAGCAGCTTTGGCTCTTTAAGACCAATATGCGGCTGACCATGCAGCGGTTTGCGTTCCTGGTTCGGGGCCTTCAGCCGGAGTATGCGAAGGACCTGCCAGCCCTGCCCGACGTTCGGTCGCACGAAGCCAAGTTCATGGCGAGCGTGGAGAAGACTCAGCAGGTTTGGAAGCGGATCAGCCGGATTCAGCCGATCGTCATGCCGGATGGCACGACCTTTGAGGCGTTCAGCCAAGGCATCCAAGTGCTTCGGGTCTCATTCAAGGCGCGCGAGCGGGCCTTTGCCCAGGAGCGACACCTTCGAGCGCAGCGCCGCCAGCACCACCAAGCGCTGATTAACCGTGCGGTGCAGTACCGCTCGCTCGTGTTGGGAACGTTTGGCGAGGAGAATGTGCTCTCCAAGACCCTGCCGTACCTTTGGCCGAAGCAGGATCGGACGAAGAAGCCGAAGAGCCGCGAACAGAAGCTGGAAGTCATCGATACGGAAACGATGCTCCGCGTTATTTAGTTTTCTATCTGGCACCCCAAAACCCCTTCCGCGTGCGGGAAGGGGAGAGCCTTGCTTCCGATTGGGTTATTGCCTATAATTGTAGGCAGTGTATAGCGTCATTGTTGGTTTCTTGACCTTACTCACCTTCGTGAGTTTGGCGCTTTCGATAGTCGAAGTCGGCACTCAGAAATCCCCCTATGGATTCCTGTTCTCACTCGCGAACATGGCCATTTTGATCCTCAGCATCTGGGCCCTCTGGACTCACAATTCGATTTGTTGGGTCGTTGTACCAGTAGCCATATTTGGGTCGGTGATGGTCGTTGTTGCGCAGTTGACCAGGGTTTTCGAGCCATCGCGTCGGTATGAACCTTAACGTAAAGTTCGTCTATTTTCACCATTCATGGTCTAGATTCACCATCGGGGTCCCTGGCAGACAAACCTGGTATTGAAGTACCCGCGACTCCCTGATACGCTGGGTTTGTGAAATTCCTTGGTTTTGGAGTCCTGCTTGGGCTTTCCTCTCTCGCTTCGGCTCAGACGCTTTTGCACGACGGGTTCGACTCGTATTCTTTTTCGACAGTGGACGGTCAGGGCGGCTGGTTTACGTCGTCGCCGACATCGTTCTTTGTGGTTCCCCAGGGCGGCGACAATCCGCCTGCGACCAGCGGAACGCAGATGCTGGCCTCCAACGGCCTCAATACCACCGTTGGCAACTTCATCCAGCCTGCATGGAATGCGCGCGACCCGTTCAAGAACATGCTGATCGCGGAGACCGATCTGTATGTTCGTAGCGACGACACCTCGGGTCGGTCGCTGAACTTTGGCATCGTGAGCGATGCAGGGCAGACCTTGGCCGACATCGGCTATGCGTGCAACGGCGATGCCTTCTTCGTTTATTCACAGACCGAAGGCTATGGCCAAGGACCTTCCGGGTCGAGGAATGCCTGGCACCATTTCATGATCAAACTGGATTTTGACGCCAAGTCCACTCAATACTTCGTCGATGACGCTCTGATTGGGTCGGGTTCGTTCCATTCGGATGAGGTCATCAATTCCGTCAAGTTCAACTCGGTGATAGGGACGGCGGCTCCCGATGCCTATTGGGATTCGGTGAACATCAAGGCGGTGCCGGAGCCAGCGTCGATTTTTGCTGTGGGGTGGGGCGGTCTGCTCCTTCTTCGACGCCGAAAGCGGTCTTCAAGTTAGGGTTTGGCCGTTCAGCGAGTTTAGGTTAGAATAAGTGACGTGAATCGTGAGCGGGCGTTCAATCTGGTCGGCGCGGCATGGTTGATACTGGGGCCGCTCGGGTTATGCGTTCCGGCTCTCTGGGTTCTTGTCACCCACTATCACGATCAGCGGATTTCCGCGGTCATGATTAGTAGTGCAGGGTCGGCTATCTTGGAAGTGCTTTCGATTTTCAGAGTTGTCGGCCTTTGGCGTCGTAACGAACTGAAAGCGATGGTGATCAAGAGTGCGAAGATTGCGGTTGGCGCGTTTCTGGTTTTTGGACTGCCTTGTGTACTTGAGGCGTTTCGTTCTCCCTCCCTCCTGAAGTGTATGGGCCTCTATACTCTTTGCGTGATTGTGAGTTTGGTTTTTGGGCCGTCGATCGCGCTGATGTTGACGAAAGAGCCCGTTCGGAAGCCGATTTCGGCGCGTGATATACGCCTCTGACATCTTCAATCAGAGGTAAAACCGGGGCATGGTCGGGATTGCGCTCGCCCTTTTTACCATTGCTCAAGTCGGCCTGTACCGGGTTGCCGACAAGTTGCCCGATGTCATGCGAGAGTCTTCGCCAGCGGAGGTCCATCTCGCGGGCTACATCGGTCAGCGCATCGCTGATAGCGAGGTCAACCGTTTGCGCACGGTTGACCTCAAGCCCCTGCTGGAAGGGTTTCACCATCGACCGGGGAGCCATCCTTGGATCGGCGAGCACATCGGCAAATGGATCCATGCCGCGACGCTGGCTTGGGCGAATACAAGAGATTTTGAGCTGAAGACTAAGCTCGATTCGGCGGTGAAGGAGCTGATCTCTTGTCAGGAACCCGACGGCTACCTGGGTACCTACACGCCGGACAAGCGCTTTGGGCTGTATGAGAACGCCGACTGGGATGTGTGGGTGCACAAGTACGATCTAATCGGTCTGCTGACCTACTACCGGTTTACCGGTTACAAGTCGGCGCTGGATTGCAGTCGAAAGATCGGCGACCTCATGATCGCGACTTTCGGTCCCGGCAAGAAAAGCATTCTGTCGGCGGGAACGCACATGGGCATGGCGGCGACCAGCATTTTGGAGCCGATGACATTGCTTTATCGCCATACCGGCGAAGCCAAGTATCTCGACTTTGCCAAGTACATTGTGAGTTCATGGGAGGAGCCAGGCGGGCCGAAGATCATGTCCACCTTGGAGGCGGGAAAGCCGATCGACCAGGTCGGGAACGGCAAAGCCTACGAGATGCTTTCGAATCTGGTTGGCTTGTGCGAACTGGCGCGAGCAACCGGCGAGAAACGCTATCTTCACGTGGCCGAACTGGCGTGGGCCGACATTGTCAAGCACGAACTGTACATCACGGGGACGGCCAGCTACTACGAGCATTTTCACCCGGGTACCGACCTGCCCAACCAAACCTCCAAGAACGTCGGCGAGACGTGCGTGACAGTGACGTGGATGCAACTATGCCAACAGCTTTTGCGCCTCACTGGCGAGGCCAAATACGCGGAAGAATTTGAGCGATCGGAATACAACCACCTTGCCGCCGCGCAAAAGCCGGATGGAAGCGCCTGGTGCTATTACACATCGTTGGAAGGGAAGAAGCCGTACACCACCGAGACCTGCTGTTGCCTGTCAAGCGGGCCGAGGGGGATGGCGATCATTCCCGAGACGGCGTACTTGACGGGATCCCTCGATGGGCAGAACACTATCTTCGTGAACACCCTTGAGACCAGCCACGCCACGGTGAACCTGCCTGGATCGACGACCACGGTCGATCAGCAGTCGAGCTTTCCCAACGCAGGAAAGTCGAACATCACCTTTGCCACCCACTTTAAGGCAGAGACTCCAATGGGCGCGGCGAAGTTGGCGATCCGTATTCCGAAGTGGGCGACGAACTTCCGCGCCGATGTTCCCGGCACGATTCGTAACGGGTGGTATGTCATCAAGCCCAAGCGAGAGGTCACGTTGCGAGTTCATCTTTCGTTTGACATGCCATTGGTCAAGAACGAGTCAATGATTGGTGGCGAGACCTATTTGGCGTGGACCAAAGGACCGTTTGTGCTTTGCAAAGACATGAGCAAGGCGGCGGATGACGGTCTTGTTCGGTTTGCCGACATCGTCGATGACCGCTATCGAATCTGGCTTCCGACTCAACCGTTGGCGACCTCGGCCTTCCAGGATGCGAAGGAGTCAAGATCGGTGGAAGGCAATGTGGACGGCTCCATTTGCGATGGCGATCCGGGAACCTTCGTGGTGACGTTTGACGGGAAGAAGCACGAATCTGCTTGGTTTGCCTTGAACCTGGAGTCTCCGGTAGAGGTCAGCCACTTCGAGTTTGTGCTGGGCGGGCTGTTTCACGACGGCGGATGGTTTGACTCATCAGTTGAACCGCCAAAGTTTGAGGTTCAGATCGCAAAGGACGGCAAGTGGATGACGATTGCACCGGTGGTCGGGTATCCGAAGACCACGGCGACGGATCGAGGGAGCCTGAAGGCGGGAGACGCCTTTAAGGTCGATATGCTGAAAAGCCTGAAGGTGTATGGCGTTCGGGTGATTGGGACGCCGGCCTGTGGCGACAATCCTCTGCAGTCGTTCGCGTCGTGCGGCGAGTTGATCGCCCGGCCATAAGTCTTGATCAATTTAGTCCACATGAGCGTCAATATAAATGAGGAATAATGATAAGGATGGCGAGTTCCAATCTACACATTGAAGACCTTGATGACAAGGTTCCGGAGGCAGTTCGAATGGCTGTCCGCGAGGCGTATCTTCATCATTTTCAAGAGGGACGTGTACTCATCATTTCAAAAGACGGCCAATTGTTGCAGAGACAACTTGGAAAGGACGATGTTGTGCTCAAGAGCCTGCCTCCTCGTCGAAAGGTGATGTTGGTAAAGAAGCCAGCAAGTTAATGGACCTTTCTGTTCCACGGTTACGAATGATTGCCGGGCCAAACGGCTCCGGCAAATCCACTATCAAGAAGAAGCTCGACGACTTGAAGGGTTCGCTTGGGGATTTGATCGTGACTTTCGTAAATGCAGACGAGATTCAGGACCAATTTCGCCAATTTGGAATTCTCGATTTCTCTCAGTTCGGCCTCTCGATCGACATTGATGATCTGCGCGACTTTATGGAGCAAAGTACACAGTTGCGCCGCTCGGAAACCTCTGTCCAGGCCCTGGAGCTTTCATTGGAGGGCGACCGTCTTTCGATAGGCAAAGGTGAACCTAACGGCTACTTCGCTGCTACCATTGCTGACTTTGTTCGCTCACGACTTTTAAAAGAAGGCAAGTCGTTCACGTGCGAAACAGTGCTTTCTCATCGGAGCAAGATCGATATGCTCAGGGAGGCACGAGGGCTCGGGTACAAGACTTATCTCTACTTTGTGGGAACCGATGATGTGCAGATTAACCTTGCGCGGATCAAGAATCGGGTGCTGGATGGTGGACATAACGTCGACTCAACGAAGGTTACGGAACGTTATGATCGGAGTATGAGTCTTCTTTACGAGGCTGTCCAAACATCTTGGCGAGCCTACGTATTTGATAACTCGCAAGACCAGGGGGACACCTCCCTTGTTGCAGAATTTGAGAATGGAAAGGCTGTCTGGATTGAATCTGAGGTGCCAGACTGGTTTGCGAAGCACTACGTTGCTCTCTCTTCTGACCTCAGGCTGGACTAAATCGCAAGGATTCTCTATCCCCGATCCGCCTGATGACCTATGTCACAATAGACTTAGTGGTTACCCCTGCCGACGCATCGCGAATTTTAGACACCGTTCTGAACTCTCCGCTACACGGAGCGGCGTTGCGGCGTCTGGCGATGGAACAGCTCGATACCCTGGACACCTACAACTGGTCGGGGATTTATCGGTTGGAGGGTGACACGTTGGTCTTGGATGAGTACGTGGGCGCGGAGACCGACCACACCCATATTCCGGTTGGTCGTGGAGTGTGCGGAACCGCGGTTGCGGAAGGGAAGAACCAGGTCATCAAGGATGTGCGCGAGCTCTCGAACTACCTCGCTTGCTCCTTGCAGACGCGATCGGAGTTGGTGGTGCTGATCTATCGTCCAGAAGTCGGGCAACAAACCCCCATCCCAACCCTTCCCCCTGACGAGCAAGGGGAAGGGCAACGTGTCATTATTGGCCAAATCGATATTGATGGGCATCAGGTCGGGGCGTTTGACGCCAGCGATGAGGGGCTTTTGACCAAGCTGGCCGAGATATTGGCCGAGAGGTGGGAGTGACGCAGTTCGACGTCATCGTCGTCGGGGCCGGTCACGCTGGAATCGAGGCGTGCCTTGCGGCCGCGCGAATGGGACTCAAGACCGCGTGCATCACGATGCGCCTGGATCGCATCGGGCACCTGCCGTGCAACTGCTCGGTGGGTGGACCGGCGAAGGGGCACATGGCGCGCGAGGTGGATGCCCTCGGCGGACAGATGGCGGTGACGACCGACTTTGCTATGACGCATATTCGACGCGTCGGCACGGGGCGGGGTCCGGCGGTTCAGACCCTACGGGCGCATGTCTGCAAGGACCTGTACCCGGTTCTGATGCGCAAAGTGCTGGAGGACCAGCCGAACCTGACGCTCATTCAGGCTAGCGTCGAGCGGGTTTTGACGAACTCGTACGGAGTGACCGGCGTCGAACTGTCGGACGGGACGCCGATTCTCGCCCGGTCGGTGGTGCTCACTACAGGCACTTTCCTCAACGGCCTGTGCCACGAGGGCAAGAAGCAGACGGTGGCGGCGCGCCACGGCGACGAGGCGGCAGTCGGCCTATCGGCTTCGCTGGCTGGATTCGGAATCCGACTTCGACGCTTTAAGACTGGCACGACGCCACGCGTGGCCAAAAGCTCGATCGACTTCGGCAAGACGCTGGAGATGGAGAGCGAACTGGACGCCGGGCCGATGTCGTTCCTGCACGATCATTTTTCGCCGCAACACGACCTGCTTCCGTGCTGGCAGACGCACACGAACCAGAACACGCACGAGGTCATCAACGCGAACCTGAATGAGTCGGCGATGTACTCCGGGCAGATTCAGGGCGTCGGGCCGCGCTATTGCCCCAGCATCGAGGACAAGATCGTGCGGTTTGCCGACAAGGATTCGCACCCGGTTTTTCTAGAGCAGGAGACGTGGATGGGCGAAGAAATGTACGTTCAGGGCGTCTCGACGTCGCTTCCAGCCTGGGTTCAGATCGAGCTTTTGCGGACGATCCCGGGCATGGAAAACGTCGAGTTGCTCCGCCCTGGGTACGCGGTGGAGTACGACATGGCCGACCCGCTCCAGCTAACGCCGGAACTGCAGTCGAAGCTGGTACCAGGCCTCTTCTTGGCGGGGCAATTGAACGGAACCAGTGGCTACGAGGAAGCAGCGGGGCAGGGAATTGTGGCGGGAATCAACGCTGCGCAGTTCGCACGCGAAGGTGAGCCAGTACCGTTCCCGCGAACGAGCAGCTTTATCGGCGTAATGGTTGACGACCTGACGACGAAGGGCGTCGAGGACCCTTACCGAATGCTGACGGCACGAGCCGAGCATCGATTGCTATTGCGCCATGACAACGCCGACGAGCGATTGACGCCGCTTTCGCGGTCAGTGGGATTGTGCGGCGACGACCGATGGGCGCGGTTCGAGGCCAAGCAAGAGGCGATCGAGCAAGGAATCTATGCGCTAGAGAGCACGTTTGTGACTCCAGCCCACGACGCCGAAATGGCAGCGCTGGGCTTGCAGGGATCGAAGAATCGGACCTCGATGTTCGACATGATGCGCCGACCCGAGGTCGGGCTCGACGTGATTGAGCGGATCGCGGGTGCGATCGGAAGCGAGTTGGTTTTGCCCACGGACGAGGCGGTGCGGGAGCAGATTTCGCTTCGAGCGATGTACTCGGGCTACATCGCGCAGCAACAGCGGCTGGTCGACAGTGCGATGAAGCTGGACGACATGAAGATTCCGGCGGATTGGGATTACGAGAAGATGGCGGGGTTGAGCTTTGAATCGAAGGAAAAGCTGTCGCGCATTCGCCCGTCGACGATTGGGCAGGCTTCGCGCATACCGGGCGTTCGTCCGACGGACATCGCCTTAGTAGTGGGCTACCTGCGAGGCAAGGTCGGCCGGTCGGCGGTGGGAGAGAAGGCATGAAGTTTTGGAAGACGTTCCTCGGCCTCTTTTTCGTACTCTATATTCCGCTGATGCTCGTGATCGGCTACGTTGTTCGGCCCCAAAATGCTTCGCCAACCCAGGTCATGGGCGGGGCGGCGGTGCCGGTCGGGCTGATCCTGCTCGTGCTGTCGCTCGGGTTTGCGTTGCTGAGCCGGGCGATCGACGCAAACGAGTCGAAGAAGTAGGCGATGTGTTCTAATTGCGGCTACTCGGGAGTTGGGTCCTGCCAAGAGGTGTTCGCGGAACTGTCGTTCTACACGCTGGCCCAGCCACGGCCCCCTTTTATTCATCAACTGGCGGTCGATGCGTACGCAGCGCAACACCTTGACGATTCAATGTCGCCGATTCAGCGGCTATTTGGTCTTATGGGGCTGTGCTTGGTGTGCGAGCACGGCGCGACGGGCTACGACGTGCAGATGGCGCACATGGCGAAATCGAAGGATACAAAGCGGGCCGATTGGCCGTTGCTCGAGGTTCGCCACCTATCGTTTCCGACAAACATCGGCGATGTGCTGGCGGCTGACGATCGAGATGCCGCGATTCGGCAATGGGTCGAGACGACGTGGGCGGCGTACGAATATGCGCACCCACTTATTCGACAATTCTGCTCTGAGCTAGTTTGAGTTTGGAAAAAGCTCATTGTAGGTAGGGTCGGCATGCTCAAACTGCGCGCCGGATTCGAGAAGGAATTCCCGAATCGCCCAGAGATCGACTTCGGGTGGAAGGCAAATGGTAAAGAGCGAACCGAAGGCGCACTCGAACCAACACCCTCGATCATTGAGGCCCTTGAGGACGGGATGCTCTGTCGGATTACCTTCCAGGTCCTCAATTATGATCCTGACGGTCTTGCTTCCCGACTTTGCGATGATTCGTCGAAAGGTCGGTATGTCACCTGGCTCGTCGGGAACGGCGTAGACGAGGTCCTTCCAGGAGACACCATAAACATAGAAAGGGTAGTTTTCGATGCGGTACTGGTGATCGCCCATCGTAGTTGCCCAAACCCGTTCGGCCGAGTGCGGATCGTCACTTGTCAGAGGGAACCGCACCTTGGCATCTGGCTCACAGTCGTCAATTTCGGACAGCCTCGGATCAACAGCAGGCGGAATGGTTATGTGATGACCAAAGCCAAATAGCTTTTTCACGGCCTCGAAACGACCCATCGATGCCCTTGATTTTGAACTGAAAGGTGGTGGCAAATGCTACCAGCGACCTTTCTTTTTCTTACCGAATTCGCCCCGACCCTTTTTCGGGCTCGGCCCAGAGGTCGTTCCGAAGGCGGGTTGAGCAAATTCGATTTTGACTTTTCGGTTCCTCAGCTTCGTGTTCGCGAGGGCTTCGACCACTCTCTGACCTTCGTTGGTGGGCACCTCGACGAACGAGGCGCGGTCGAGGATTTCGATCACGCCAACCTGTTTTCCGTTCAATCCGGCTTCGTTGATGATGGCACCAACGAGGTCGCCAGGGCGGAGTCCATCGTTTCGACCCATGCCAACAAAGATTCGGACCATACCCATTTCGGGCTGTTCGAAATCGGCGAAGGATTCTTCCTCATCCTCGACGTGGTCGCGCTGGTGACGCTCCTTCCACAGCAATTGCAAAGCGGCGGCGGCGACATCGAGCGGATCGAATTGTTCGGCAAGCTCATCGGCGGCAGAGAGCATCGCTTCGTATTCGCCCGCTTCGAGCGTTTCCCGAAGCAGTTCGACGAATGCCTCACGGCGACGATAGGCGATGTCGGCGGTGGTGGGAATCCGGGCCGGCTGAATTTTCGATCCGATGAGCCGCTCGATATTCTCCAGCTTGCGCTTTTCTTTTCGGTAGATCAGCGTGATGGCATCGCCGGTGCGGCCCGCCCGTCCAGTGCGGCCGATGCGGTGGATGTACTGCTCAACGTCGTACGGTACGTCGTAGTTGATGACGTGGGTGACGCTGTCGATGTCGAGACCCCGGGCGGCGACGTCGGTGGCGATGAGCAGGTCAGTCATGCCGTCGCGGAATCGGCGCAGCACCCGCTCACGGTCGTTTTGGCTCATGTCGCCATGGATCGGCTCGGCGTTGTAGCCGTGCAAGCCGAGCGAATCGCTCAGTTCGGCGGTCTCAAGACGGGTTCGGCAGAAGACGATGGTCGAACCAGGGGTTTCCATATCGAGGACGCGGACGAGGGCTTCCTGCTTCTTGCCGGGCGCGACTTCGTAGTAGGTTTGGTTCGTGGTTTCGAGGGTGCGCTGTTTGGCGACGATCTCGACCTTCTGCGGATCGCGAAGGAATTTCTTCGTGATGTCGAGGACGCGGGGGGCCATCGTGGCGGAGAAGAAGGCGAGTTGGCGGCTCTCGGGAAGTTCGGAAAGGATGGCGTCGAGGTCTTCACTGAAGCCCATCGCCATCATCTCATCGGCTTCATCGAGGACGCAGGCTTTGACCTCGTCGAGCTTGAGGGAGCCACGGCGTAGGTGGTCGAGAACTCGGCCAGGAGTGCCTACGACAATCTGAGGACCCATGCGCAAGGCTCGGAACTGACGGTCCATCGGCTGTCCGCCGTACACAGGAACGACCTTCAGGCCGGCGTATTTAGCAAAGTCATGAATGCCTTTGGCAACCTGAACCGCGAGTTCGCGCGTTGGGGCGAGGATCAGCGCCTGGGTGCTACTGTCCTCGGCGCTCAGCTTTTCGATGAGCGGAAGACCGAATGCGGCGGTTTTACCCGTTCCGGTCTGGGCAAGGCCGATGAAGTCGCCGCCGGTGAGAAGGGCAGGAATAGCGAGGGCCTGGATCGGGGTTGGAACCTCGAAACCGAGGTCAGCGATGGCTTTCAGCGTGTTCTCGGCGAGGCCAAGTTCGGTAAAGGTCGTCGCGTCGACGACGGTCGGTTCTGGTTTAGGCGGTGCGACTCGCTCGGATTTCTTCGGTCGTTCGCGATCGGGCTTGCCTCGGAACGGCTTCTTGCTGGACTTTGGGGGAGCCGCGTCCCACTTCTTCTTAGGTTTGAAATTGCCGCTGGCATCGGCATTTTTCGCCTTGGAGGGCGCGTCTTGATTCTTCTTTTTGGGCATGTTGATCTTGGGTTGGTCGAATTTCGTACCCAAGGTTGCGGGTATGGAAAAGCGGGGGAATGGAGACCTGCGTTGGTAGCTCCGAGTGGAAATAGTTTACCGCTTCGCAGGGGGCTTCCGAGAAAAACTGGCAGATTGACGTAGTGGGGCACCCTAGTCCAGAAACCGGGGATCGTACTCGATCCCCGCCAGCTTCAATATCTCCAAGCGCTCCTCAGCAAAGGTCATTTTCCGATGATGTTCGACTTGGTTCTGGATGTACTTGGTTACTTCGGCGATTTCGCTGTAGCCAACGGACAAAGCCGCATAACCACCCTGCCAAGCAAAATCTCGGACATCTTCTTGTAAGCGGTTTGTCGATGCCTTTTTGATTTCCTGCACCAGATTAGATATTGAATGGGTTGCTTTGATGCGAAGAAGCAGATGAACATGATCTTCGACCCCGCCAATTTCAAGAGGAATGGCCCCTAGCCCTCGAACGGTTCCACCCATATATTCGTGCGCTCTCGTCTGCAGTTCGCCTTGTAGGTACGGATTTCGATTCTTCGTGCTGAATACAATGTGGACATTGAGGCTAAGGTATGTCGACATAACAATCGATCATAGCACTTGGTCTGCGACCCACTTTGGGGTCGTGATTTGTCGTGGACTTACCCCAGGTGCAAGCACCTGGGGCTAAGGTCTTTGACCTCTTCGAGGTCATTGAGTCCGTCAAAGTCAGATTAGCCGAATGTATTTGTGGTCACGGATAAACAAGTAAATCCGAAGTCGCGCCAAAAAGATATTTCGAAGTGACGTTGGACCGTAGCACTTGGTTTGCACCCACTTCGGGGTCGGCGATTCATCGTCCTACCCCGAGTGCAGGCACCCGGGTCTAAGGTCTTTGACCTCCTCGAGGTCAGGGTTCGGGGACATCTCTAAGGTCGCGTCCTGGTAGTGAGGGTTGGAAGAGAGTGTTAGGAACCATCTGCAATTAGATCATGTTCAAAGGCTTCGAACCGATCAGCCTCTCTTTGTTTGAATAACTTTGCCAACATCTGGAGATCGACCACAAAGTGGTCGCAGACCTTAGCTTGGGGTGCCTGCACCCCAAGATTGGATCCCACCCAACAAATGACCCCGAAGTGGGTCACAGAAAATCAGAATTCGGTTCGTGGGGTCTGTTCACGTTCGTACACTTCCTCGGCGAGCGGTGGAGATCAACAAAAAACGCCCCATCGAAATTCGATGAGGCGTCTTTCGCTTCTAACCCAACCGCTTAGTGGTGGTGATGATCGTGGCCGTGGCCCTGATCTTCTTCTTCCGGAATCTCGGCCACCAAAGCTTCGGTCGTCAAGAGCAGACCAGAGATCGACGAAGCGTTCTCCAGAGCTTGGCGGACAACCTTCGTCGGGTCGACGACGCCCTGCTTGATCAGGTCGCCGAATTCGAGGGTGGCGGCGTTGAAGCCCTTGCCTTCTCGCTTGACGGTGTCCACGACCACGCTACCTTCCATGCCCGAGTTGTGGGCGATGGTTCGGAGCGGAGCCTCGATAGCCTTGCGGATGATCGAAACGCCGATGGCGGCGTCGCCTTCCAGCTTCAGCTTGTCGAGCGCCTTGGAAGAGCTGATGAGCGCGGTGCCGCCGCCGGGGACGATGCCTTCTTCGAGCGCGGCTCGCGTTGCGGCGAGGGCGTCTTCGATTCGAGCCTTCTTCTCCTTGAGGGCGGTTTCGGTGGCCGCGCCAACCTTCACGACGGCAACGCCGCCGCTCAGCTTAGCCTGTCGCTCCTGAAGCTTCTCCTTGTCGTAGTTGCTGTCGGTGGTTTCGACCTGCTTCTTGATCTGGGCGAGTCGGCCCTCGATCGCGGCTTTCTGACCCTTGCCATCGACGATGGTCGTGGTCTCCTTGGTGATGACGATTCGTCCGCAGGAGCCGAGCATGTCAGGCGTGACGTTCTCAAGCTTGATGCCGAGGTCTTCGCTGATGAACTGGCCACCGGTGAGGATCGCCATGTCTTCCATCATCGCCTTTCGTCGGTCGCCAAAGCCAGGGGCCTTGACGGCGGCGACGGGAAGGGAACCGCGGATTCGATTGAGAACCAGGGTCGCAAGCGCTTCGTTCTCTAGGTCTTCGGCCACGATGATGAACGGCTTGCCCATTCGTAGAACCTTTTCCAAAAGCGGAACGAGATCCTGTACGCTGGCGATCTTCTTCTCGTGGAAGAGGATCAGCGGCTCTTCGTAGACGGCTTCCATTCGGTTGGCGTCGGTGACGAAGTAAGGCGACATGAAGCCCTTGTCGAACTGCAGACCGTCGACCTGCTCGGTCACGGTGTCGATCGACTTGGACTCTTCGATGGTGACGACGCCATCCTTACCGACTTTGTGGATCAGTTGGCCGACCAACTGGCCGAGTTCGGCGTCGTTGGCCGAGATGGTGGCGACCTGGACGACTTCGCCTTCGGTCTTGATCGGGGTACTGAGCTTCTTCAACTCACCGACCACGGCGTCGACTGACTTGTCGATGCCCTGCTTGATCTGGGTGGCGTTGCTACCGGCGGCGACGTTGCGGATGCCTTCCTTGAAGATGGCCTGCGCGAGAACGGTCGCGGTCGTGGTTCCGTCACCAGCGGTGTCGTTGGTCTTACTGCTGACTTCGCGAATGAGCTGAGCGCCCATGTTCTCGAATCGGTTCTCGAGTTCGATTTCCTTGGCGATCGTCACACCGTCGTTGATGACGGTCGGCGAGCCGAACTTCTTTTCGAGAACGACATTGCGACCACGGGGGCCGAGAGTGACTTTGACGGCGTTCGCGAGCTTATCGACGCCGGTTTCGAGCATTTTTCGTGCTTCGTCGGTGTATTTGATTTCCTTTGCAGCCATCGCTTATTTCTCCACCACTGCCAAAACGTCGTCGGCGCGAAGGATGACGAAATCATCGCCATCGACCTTCACTTCCGTGCCGCTGTACTTGCCGTAATAGACATGGTCGCCAACCTTGACATCGACCGGTGCGACCGTGCCGCTGTCCAGCGTCTTGCCAGGGCCAACGGCCAAAACTTCGCCTCGTTGAGGCTTTTCCTGAGCGGTGTCAGGAAGAATGATGCCGCCAGCAGTCATCTGCTCTTTTTCGGCGGCTTTCACGACGATTCGATCGTGAAGCGGTTTGATCTTCATAGTTCTCCGTATATGAAAAATGGGGTCGCCGGACGACCTTTCGCCCGTCGGCACATTTTAGCAGTGTACCCCAGAGAGTGCTAACGACAGGATCGAATCGACTGTTGCAAATTTGGTCCTAATTTGACTGAAAAGGGAAACAAATACCTTTCAAACACTTCTATTGCGTATGATAGGGTCGGTAAACATTACAAATCGGTCGAACCGATGGATCGGGTGGATCGGCACTTATTACAAGGAAGAATTGAATGGTCACATTTGGGGTGATAATCGCGGGCGCCGCGATTCAGGCAAGTCGTGCACAGGACATCCTTGCGCGCAGTAAAGACATATTAGGGAAGGCGACGACGGTGGTCGGAAGCTTTACCCAGCAGATCGATCAAGGGACAGGCAAAGGCGACTTTCAACTGAAGAAAGATCGCAAAATGGCGCTGACTTTTGGTTCGACGCAGGAACTTTGCGATGGCCGGGTTCGCACGACGGTCGATCTGGACGACGGCACCTATACAGTGCGCGACGTGCGGGTCTTCAACCTTCTGTATCTGCCCGGATTCGAGGCTTTTACGGTGAACGAAGGGCAGACCTTGCTGGATAAGTTCACGAAGGATGCCATTGCGAAGAAGCTCCCGGCGGAGCCCGCCAACATCGGCATGACAACCTTCGATGGTAAGGAGGCGGCGACCTATACGGTGAGCGGCAACCAGGTGTTTTTGGATGCCAAGACCGCGCTCCCTCTCGGGGTCGATTTTGTCGGAGACAACTCACTCAAGGTTCGGATGCGGTTCCAGGATGTCAAGCTGGACACGTTGGTGGACGACTCGACGTTCTCCTACAAACCGGCGGAGAACGATGCGAAGAAGTTGATCACCGAACCGGGAATGGCCAAGGCAGGCGACACGGTGCCGGAAGGGACCGGAGTCGAGTCGATGGACCTGCTTCGAAAGTTCATGGAGCCGAACAAACTCTCGATCATCATCTTCTTCGACGATAAGAATGGAGCAGATTCGGACCTGTTGAACAAGTTCGATAAGATCGCGGGTAAGACACCGAGGGGCGTTGGGATCATCGGCGTATCGCGCATTCGCGATTGGCAGAAGATGTTCCGGGGCAAGCCGAAGTTCCCCCTTGTCATCGATGCGCAGCTTCCGTCGGACTCCATCGTTTCGCGCTTTGGCGTGACGCGATATCCAACGTTGTACGTGTTGGACGATAAGCGGGTGGTGAGGTACGTTCAGATCGGCGCCGGGACGGGCGACCTAGATCCCTTCCTCAAGAGCATCGGCATCGCCAACCCATAGGGCGACCCGCATATCGGCCTTGCCGTTCTCCTTAATCGGGACCCCCTCGCTTTCGAGGCGGTCCCGCTGTTCTTTTTCCAATAGCGGATTGCGTTTGGCGATGGAAAAGGTGCCGTCGTGGGCGAGCACGCGCCACCAGGGAATGTCTTGGGCGTCCATCATCGACATGATTCGTCCCACTTGGCGGCCGGTGAGACCGATACACCGACCGACCGCGCCATAGCTCATCACTTTGCCTTTCGGAATGGTCTTGACGAACTCATAGACTTCCTGGTGGGTTTCGAATTTCATCGGTTATTCTTGGACGACGTAAGTACCTTCCCCAGCGCCCTTTGCCGTGATCAAGTTTAGCCCGCGATGGTCGACCGCTTTCGCGACCGGCTTCAGATTCTTGCCCGCTTTGTCGCCGATGAGGAGCGTAAGCCTTGGGCGAGGGCCACGGCGCGAAATTGGCACTCGGAACTCAAGCGGGCAACCTTCGAGAACAGAAGGCTCATCGGAAAGGATTCGGTAGGCGTGGGAGGGATTGCCCTGCGAGTCGGCTCCGCTGACCATCGAGGTTTCGGCGATCAGGATTTTGGCGGTCTGCGTTTTTTGGGTGAAAAGACTGAGACCGATTTGACCTGCCGGTCCGAACACTTCTCTCGGCCTGCCACCTTTGAGAGTGGCAAGAGTAATAGCGCAGGTGCCAAAGGCGGGTTGGCCGTCTTTCGCGGTGCCGAACACATACACGGTTCCATTCGCTTCGGGGTAGGTGCCGAAGCGGATCGTCCAAGTGCCGTCGGCATTGGGCGTCACCTTACCGCCATTTCCGGCCCGACCTCCGTCGAGTTCCAAAACGGCTCGATCTATTTTCTCCAGCTTCTGACTCTTTTCGACGGTGAATTCAAGGCTGGGAACGAGGCGAGCTTCGACGGGAATGGGGAGAAGCCCTCTGTTTTGAGGGATGATGATTTTGCCCTTGCCCTTGTCAGGACGAACTTGGGCGACAGCTTCGGTGGTGGGTCCCATGACGACGAGCGTGGACGCTAAGGTGCGGGTGTTGGCGACTGATCCGAGTCGAAGGCCGTCCATGCTTTGTGCGCTGAACGTGTCAAGCCAGTGACTACCCTCGACGGTAATGTTGCCGCCGCTATCGGTGGTCCCAATATAGAAGTTGTGCCCTCCGGGGCCGTTTTCCTGCATCCAAACCTTGGCGCCGGCCTCGGCTGAGCCAGAGGAATTGACGACGCGAAGGTTGCCCGATGGAAGAATGCCCGGGCGGGATGTGCCTTCGAACGAGATCGTCGGCATCATGTAGTTGAGTCCGACCGGAGTGCCACCCATGGTGATCGTGCCAAGAACCGTGCCCCGGGCGCTAGGGGTGATGAGTTCCGCGGAACCAGGGCGATTCCATCGGCTAACGAGTTTGTCCCAACAGGATTGGGAACCTTGGCGGGTTCCGTCACGGTGTGGGTTACTGCTGATGGAGCTACAAATTTTGCCTGCGTTCCACTGGCTCCACATCATGCAACTGGCCTTGGGCTGGTTCATTTGGAAGGGCGAACCCGCGGTGTCGAGCGTGAGGGTGCACTTGAGGTTGCCGTCGTCGTCGGAGTATTCGTCTCGGACATCGAGGCCGTAGTGGCCGAACTCGTGCGAAAGGGTGGGGGAGTCGTTAGCGCGGCTGAGCATCATGCAGGTGCCGGCAATGTTTTGGCCAAGGAAGCCACCCGTTTGGTTGGGGACGTTCGCGCGATAACCGTTGTCGGAGACGATGCGACCGTCGGAGTCATCCCAGTTCTGCGACTGCTTGGTGAAGACGACGTGATCGACGAAGAACTGGCCGTCGGTGGCGTTGTACAGGAACTGCGAAACACCCATGACGAGGTTGATCCATTTGGCGTTGTCAGATGGATGCTCGTCCATTTGGGTGCAGTAGAGAAGGTTGAGGCCGAAAAGGGCCTGGCGCTTCTTGACGACGACGTTCACCCGGTCGCCGACGACAGAGAATTCTGGGATGGCAGTTCCGCTATTATCGATTCGAACGTTGGTTTGGTAGACGCGATAGTTCCAATTTTGGGTCGAGTCATCGGAGTGGTGGGATCGATAATAGTCCTGCTCGTGGATTCGGGACCGAGCGATGAGTTGAGATGCGGAGGTGATAGGGGTTAGGGTCGTGAACTGACCTGCCGCGTTGGTATGCCCGATGTTGACGTTGTTCAGGAAAAGATCTGTATTGGGCTGTGGGCGACCGATCTCGTCGTTGACCTGGATGAGAAAGCCGCCGGAACGGCGGAAGGTCGCAAGCGTGCCGGTCGACCATGTCGTGTCACTCTGGAAGAATTGATCGACATGTGGGTTGTCGTAGAGCGTTTGAGTACCGCCGAGGACGGTGGCTTTGACTTCCAAACTATTGAATCGCCACTTGTCGTCCTCCATGAAGTCGCGATGGCGATTATAGTAGCGAAGCTCGAGATGCTCGATGGAATCGATTTCGAGATCGCGGGGAAGATCGACACCAATGGTCTGGGTCGTCCGGTCCGGGAATCGCTGGCCTCGGGCGATTTCGATTGGCACCAAGGCGCCAGAGCGGGTGACGACCTTCAGGTCTAACTTGCTTCCATTGCGAAAATCGTCGTCACCAGTCCCAATCCTAAGGGTCAGGTGGCGAGTCGAAACATGGAAGAACGCAACCGAGATCAGCGCGGCCAGCATGCCAAGGTTCTAACACCTAGCAAAAGTACTGTCAATGCTTTTCTTTGGTGCGGAGTCCGGTTCCGGGCCTTACGTCTCGAAGTTTGCCGTTTTCGATGACTTGAACTCCGTTGATGAGGACGTGGTGCATACCGATCGAGGTGAGGGCGGGCTCATCGAAGGTTGCTCGGTCCGAGACGGTCTTGGGATCGAAGACGATGATGTCGGCGTCGCTTCCTCGCTGGACTCGGCCCTTGCGCTTGAAGTCGGGGCATCGGTGCTCCATTCGCTTGGCGGCCATGATCGTCATTTTGCGGATGGCTTCGGACAGATCGATGAGCTTGAGTTCGCGGCTATAGCGACCGAGGACACGGCAGAACGTTCCCGCCGAACGAGGGTGGCCGACGCCTTTGGTGAGTCCGCCGTCGCTACCGACCATAGCGCCGTGGTTCTGAATGGCGGCTTGAACGGCGGCTTCGGGGATGGCGTGGGCAATGACCATACCGCCTGCGGCCCGATACTTCTCGAAGGTTTCTTTGGTGAGGCGCTCGTGGGTTTTAGCATACTCTAGATCGGGATAGTCGATGCCGAATCGCTGTTGCCAACCCTCGGCGAAAACCTCGGAACTGATGCCGGTTCCGAAGGCGGTGTAGGGGTAGAAGTCGCAGGTGAGGAAGCGGTACCCGCGCTCGGCCATCGCCTTTTGAGCCCGGTTGATCATCATCAATGCGTCCTTGGTCTGACCGAGGGCCATGCTGGGGACGTGGACGATGTGAAGGGGGGCGTCGGTCATAAGCGAGAGGGCAACGACCTCTTCGATGGCGGTGAAGACGCTTTGCTCTTCCAGGTAGGTGCCGTAGCGCATGTGGACGTGACACGAGGCTTCATGCTTTCCGGCGACTTCGAACATGCGGAAGGCCTCCATTCGGGTCGAGCCCGGGACGTATTCGAATCCGTATCCGACGGCGATCGCACCCTTGCGCAATTGTTCATCGATGATGTTGGCCATCTTGTCGACTTGAGCTGGGGTCGAAGGGGAGAGTTCCGCATCGTGCTCGTTGCCCATGACCTCGCCGCGAATGGTAGGGTGGCCGACCCCGGCGCCGTAGTTGCAAATTCGGTTGCCCTTCATCGCTTTGTGCCACTGGTCCTGGTCACGGACGCCGGCTTCGAGCTGGAGCTTGGTGGTGAGACCGTCGAATACTTGGACCTGATCGTTTTCGAGGTCTTGGCCGTGAGAGATGGGATCGATGAAGCCGGGAGCGACGACGAGGCCGGTCGCATCGATCGTTTTGCGTCCCTTAATCGGTGTCTTTGAGATGGCGGCGACGGTTCCGCCCCGAATTCCGACATATCGGATTCCGTCGGTCTTCGAATCGGGGTCGATCAGGCGTCCGTTGGCGATTACGAGATCGTAGTCGGCGTGGAGGATGGGTGAGAAACCGAGGGAGGATGCGGCCAGCGCGGAACCTCCAGCGACCAATATCTCTCGGCGGGAGAAACCCGAAGAACTCATGATCGCGAGTTTACAACCGAATGGTACAAAATGGCACGACAAATGACGCTTGTGCCCATGAATACGTATTTTGTGAGAACGCTTACCTTAGTTTTTCTCGTCTGCTAAAGAATCGTTCTACTTAGACCGATATCAATTTTATCACCTGGTGTATTTACCGATGAAACGCTTGTTCGAGAACCTTCCAGTCGCAGCAAAACTCAGCATTGGCTTCCTTGCCTGCATTTTGCTCACCCTTGCAATCAGCCTCTTTTCGTTTCGTAGCTTCGCAACCTTCGATCGTAATACGATGACCACAATTGGCGATGCCCGATCGATGGGCACCGCTTCCGACATTCAGGTCAACACGCTCCTCGCGGTTCGAGCCGCGAAGAATTCTTTGGCCGCGACGAGCAATTCTGACCGATTGAAGTTCAAGAGCGACGTGGATTCCGATTTTCAGAAGATCGAGGAAAGTCTCAAGACCTTTACGGAAAAGGCCGACACCGATGCCGAAAAGAAAGCAGCAAAAACGTTTACAACCCAGTGGGCGGGCGTGAAGTCTGGACTTGTACAGGCGGTGGCCTTGGCTTTGGATGGAAAGACGGAGGAAGGTCATCGCGTCATGATTTCGGGAGAGACAGGCATCGACGCGTTTGTGGCTTCTGTTGAAGACTTCCAGGCGGCTGAGGATCACCAAATCGACACTCTCAAGGCGGAAGAGACGAGTACCATGCAGCAAGTTCGACAGGGCATCATCCTCATGCTGTTGGTGTCGGTCGTGGTGGCGGTTGGCATCCTGATCGTCACTGTCAGGTCGATCAAGCGATCCCTGACCATGCTTTCTGGTCGCTTCCGGTCGATCATGGATGTGGAGGTTTCCAGCATGGCGCAAGGAATCTCCGCGTTTGCGGAAGGCGATTTGACGGTGGAGGCGAAGAGCTCGACCGAGGCTATGCAGTTAGGTACCCGCGACGAGTTCGGTCAGATCGCGGACATCTTTGATTCGATGCTGGTGGATCTCCGAAATACGGTTGAGTCCTACAATGCCACCCGAAACTCGCTCCACGGCGCGGTGACGTCGATCATGGATGCGGAAATTACGCAGCTTCGCGACGGTCTTGAGGCTCTAGCGAAGGGCGATCTGACGGCTCGGGCGGAAACGACGACGCAACCGATGAGCACTGACTCCAACGGAAAGAACATTTTTGACCGAATGCTCGGAGACCTGAAAGGTGCGGTTGAGTCTTATAACTTTGCACGCAACTCGGTCAGCGACGTGCTTTTCTCGATCCGCGGAAGCTCGTCACAGGTATCGCATATGAGCGAAAGCCTGGCGGCGGCGGCGATGCAGAGCGGCGCTACGGCGACCCAGCTTGCGGGTGGAAGCGAAACCCTGGCCAAGAGTGCGGCGAATTCGTCGGCGGTCGTGGCCGAGCTGAACGCTCAGGTTGAGTCGGTGGAAGTCAGCAGTCGCAACCAGATGGATCTCGTCAAGACGGCGACGCAGTCGCTGGAGCAGACGGCCAACGGAATTTTGGAAGTAACGGACTTGGCCCAAGAAATGGCCGAGGTCGCGGCGCAGGGCGGCCTTGCCGTCAACGAAACCGTCGAAGCGATGGTGCGTGTGAATCAGACGGTTCAGGAGTCGGCAGAAAAGGTTAAGCTCCTCGACAAGAAAGGACAGGAGATCGGCGCCATCGTGAACACGATTGAAGAGATCGCCAACCAGACGAACCTTTTGGCCTTGAATGCGGCGATCGAAGCAGCACGCGCCGGAGAGCACGGAAAGGGCTTTGCGGTTGTGGCCGACGAGGTTCGCAAACTGGCCGAGCAGGCTAGCAGTTCGACCAAGCTGATCAGCGGGCTGATCGACTCCGTACGCGAAACAGTGGCGGAGACGGTGCTTTCGATCGAAAGCACGAGTGCAGAGGCTACGGCGGGATCGGCAAAGAGCCGAATTGCCGGCGAGGCTTTGGCGGGAATCTTGTCGAGCGCGGAGACCGTTGCCACCCGCGCACAAGGGGCGGCAGACTTGACGAAAGAAGCGCGTGTCAACAATGACACGATTGCCCGAGCGGCCAAGGAAAATGCCGTCGTGAGCCAGGAGATGGCTTGTGCGGCGAACAGCGTCGGCGGGGAAGTCTCCTCGGTTGCGGCGATCAGCGAACAGACGGCGGCGGGCGTTGCCCAGCTAACGATGGCGGTTGAGAGCACGAGCGAAGCGGCGCAGGAACTGGCGGGCCTCAGCGAGGAGCTAACAGATTTGATTAATCGGTTTAAGCTGGTGCAAGCGGGGGATGCAGGGCATCTGAAGGCGGCCTAGCGGACCGCCCTCGGTTGACTAGCTTCAACTGGACCCACAATGCCTCGGCTTAATGCCGGGGCAGCCCCGTTTGTCAGCTTCTGGCCGCAAGCTACTAGCCTCTGGAACTACGAGCCATCCGACATTAATACTCAATTTCCTCCCCAACGCTTCGCCTACGGTCTGCTTAGCGACTCCCCCCGGGTAGTAGCGTGGCTAGTGCGCTTTTTCAACATACTGACTCCTTATCGCTTTGTCACCTTGAGCCGAGAGAATTGTGCTTCAGGTTGTTAATGTTTTTAACAATGCTAGCTTAGTTATTCCAATTATTGGCTTTCAGCCAGAACAGGAGGTCCGTTGCCCAGGGGTGGGGGTTGGTATACGGTGCTTTGACGGTGAGGCCGATGCCGTGACCGCCCTTCTGGAAGATGTGGAGTTCGTAGGGGACCTTGTGGTCTCGGAGGGCGTCGGCGAACATCTCTGAGTTCTGCGACGGCACCACTGTGTCCTCGGTCGTACTCCAGATGAAGCAGGGCGGAGTATCTTTGGTGACCTGGCTGGGCAAATCCATAAAGTGCATCAGCTCTTTGGGGGCGTCGGGTCCGATCAGATTATCTCGTGAGCCGGTGTGGCCGTACGGAGCGTTAAAGGTTAGGACGGCGTAGCAAAGCACACCGAAGTCGGGGCGGGCGCTGATTTTGTCGATGTCATCCTTAGCCTCGTAGGCAGGGAAGTCGTAGTGGACACAGGCGGTTCCGGTGAGGTGTCCACCGGCCGAGGAGCCCATGAGTCCCACCGTTTTGAAGCCCATCGAGCGGACAGTGCGGACAGCGCGCTGGGCATCGGCGAGCATGGCGGGGTGGCGGTAGCCAAATTGTCCGAGGCGGTAGCGAAGCACAAACGCGGTGATGCCATGCATGGCAAGGAATTCGGCATAGTCGTGTCCTTCGTGGTCGGCCAGCATGTAGTATCCACCACCGGGGCAGACGACGATGGCGGTGTTGGACTTCTTCTCGGGGAGGAACGGGGTCAGGGTCGGGATGTCGTTCGCGCTCGTGCCCTTGGCGTAGGGGGTGTCTTTCCAGAGCGGGAAAGACTGTCCAGATTGGAGGTCGGATTGGGCCAGGATGAGACTGAGAGCGACGGTGCCAAACATGGCGGGATTTTACACAAGAACAAAGTTGTGATAGAGTGAAATTGTGCTTGTTGCGCGCAAAAGATTGCGTGTCGTGGTTCTCCTTATCTTCGGCGTCGTCGCAACGTTCTTTGTTTCACGTCATCGGGTCCCTCAATTCGTCAAGGACTCAGGCATTTCCATTCAATGGGATTCTAGAGAGCACGCTTTTCGAATGTCGTGTGACGATCAAGACAAACTCCAAGCTGTCTTGAAAAAGGAAGGTTATGACTACGCAGGTTCGGTTGACTGTGCCGATGACGCTGGCATGTACGGATATAACATGTGGGATAAGGGTAGAGATCGAATTGAGGAAGGAGCGTTTTCAGGTGGTCGCGATATGTGTTTCGTACGCTTTTAGTTGTACAGACGAATCCTAGCCTCCGAACACTATGAACTCGTTTCGGCATAGAATTAAGCGGAAGCTATAGGCGATGATCGATAAGAGGGAAAGGCCTGAGTCCCTGCTCTACTTTGGACTCAACTCGTTGTCGATCACACTTTGGTGGCTTTCCCTCTTCCTTTGGCCCAATTCCCGAGAGAACTACTTTGGTTTCGATTACGCCCAACGCTGGCGCTGGGGTTTCGCCTTGCCTGACAACATGAATGCCAGGTCGGTTCATTCGTTATTTGGTAATTCTCAAAGATAGGAGGAATCTCACCCTCTTGGCATGGGCATACCCAGGAATAACGGCTTATGCTTGGGGCACAATGCCAAGATTGAAATTCCGCCTGCCTGATCAGGCAGGCGGAAAACGCTAGACGGCTCTAAGCCGAAAGATCGATGCCGCCCGGGTCGCCGGCGACGTAGATTCGGTCACCCGGCAAGGGGCCGATGGGGGAACCTTTCTGGTCGGCGTCCGAGCCGGAGATACTTCCCGTGCCGGCGGGAAGAATTCGCATTCCGGGAAGTGGATCGGTTTCGGTGCCCTTCTGGTTGGAACCGGAGCCAGCGGGAAGGATTCTCATTCCCGGGAGAGGTCCTGCTGAGGAGCCCTTCTGGTTGGTGCTAGTGGGCGAGATCATGTTCACAAACTCTTTCTTTGCGGTGCCAAGATCGCCAACCTGGAGGGCTTCTCCGATGGTGGACATCGGGTTTGCGTTATTCACTTGGTTGGGAGGAAGCGGTCCTCGGTTGGAGCCGCTCTTCTGAAGTCGCGCGAAGGCGGTGCGGGCGGCGGTCAAATTGTTGTTCTGCAAGGCGTTCGCCAGAGGTCGAAGCGCGAGCGTGTTATCCTTGTCTTGTTGGTTGGAGCCAACGGCCACTAAGCTCGAGATGTTCATTTTCGTCTCCTTTTCGGGCGGGGCGAAGATCGGTAAAAATGCTAGGTCCCGGATTGATTGTCGGTCAATCTATTGAATGTGATTAGGTTTGGCGAAATTTAGCCCTTTGCCGTTGGTGGCGACGGGGCTTCGCCCGGGTCGCCCCGATTCTCGGGACTCCTTGAACTCTAAACGGTGCGGTGCAGATCCAGGGGTCTTCGCTTTGCTACGACGCCCTAAGGGTTGATTAAATACTTGGGTTTTAGTCGGCGCTACGAACTCGACTCTGATCAATTTGTTCAGGGTGAGAATTAGGCAAGAAGTAGGGCCGCTTGCTTCGGCGGAAGGGCGGCCCAGGGTTAGTGCAGGTGATTTAAGCCGAAAGATCGACGGAAAGGCTTCCGGAGAGGTTGACGGCGTTGGTGTTGGTCGAACTGGAGTCGTCCGCCTTGTGGTGGTGATGATGCTGGTGCGCCTGCGACATCTGGGTCTGCATTGACTGGAAAGCCTTTTGCGCGCCCGCGAGGTCGCCCGACTGGAGTGCGGAGCTCAGGGCCGACCAATTCTGATCGTCGGCGTCGTTGTCGTTGCCTTTGGCTCCTTGCTTGGATTGTCGCTTGGCCTGGATGTCGGCAAATGCCTTTTGTGCTCCGGCCAAGTCACCGCTTTTCAGAGCCGATGCGAGCGCCTGGAAAGGTCGCGGCTTCGTCTCTTGCTGAGCGGCGGCGGCTGTTTGTAAGCCCGAAATGTTCATGTTAATTTTCCTTGAAAGGGCAGCGCTTGCTCATTGAGGCGCTCCCAGTGGATTCTTCGGTACTAAAAGTAAATCGGTTTAGATTGAAGTGTAACTAAAGTACTAAATTCTTACACATCAAAAATGGCGGCTCAGTACTCCATTCTTGGGCCGTTTGGATGTATGCTCCCGAGCATCATGGGTTTCAGCCGTCGCGATGTCCTTTCTCGTCTTTCCGCCACTGCCGGAGGGTTTCTTTTAGGCGGTCTCGTCAGTCGAGGAGCCGAAGCACAAGGTTACGACGATACGCCGATGCTTCCTGGTGGTCACTGGAGGGTTCACGACAGCAAGCGGCCCCAGCCGACGGTCATTACTCCGGGTGCGGTTGCGGGCGCGGCTCCCTCGGATGCGGTGGTGCTGTTTGGCGGCAAGGATCTTTCGATGTGGAAGAGCGGGGAAGACGCTGCGAAGTGGAAGGTTGCGCCCGGCGAGTACTTTGAGTCCACACGCGGAACCGGCAATATTCGAACGCGAGACGAGTTCGGCGATTGTCAACTTCATGTGGAGTTCTGTGAGCCAAATCCACCGAAGGGAAGTGACCAGGGACGCGGTAACTCGGGCATCTTTTTGTTTGGGCGATACGAGATTCAGGTTCTGGACTGTTTTGAGAACAAGACTTACGCTGACGGTATGACGGGGTCGATCTACGGCCAGACGCCGCCATTGGTAAACGCTTGCCGCAAGCCGGGTACGTGGGAGACATACGATATCGTGTTCGTGGGTCCGCGATTCGATGGTGACAAACTGGTGACCCCAGCGCTGGCGACGGTGTTCCTGAACGGTGTGTTGGTTCAGCACGCGACGCCATTGATTGGCTCGACGCAGCACCGGCAAGTGGGCAAGTATGAGCCGCATGGGCCGAAGGGTGCACTGGAACTGCAGGATCATGGCGATCCGGTGCGATATCGCAACATCTGGATTCGGGAAATTGGTCCGCATGCCGAGGTGTACACACGGGCGATGAATAGCATCGGTTAGGGCGATCTGGCCCTCACCTCCGGCCCTCTCCCATTTCAAGATTCGGGAGAGGGGAGTACTCGTTCGATAAATTGCGATCGGCTTTGAGCGTCCCTCTTCACTGGCTTTTCCGAATGGCGGTGGCGGTGGTAACATGCCCGCATGTTGAGGCGATTGAGTTTTGCAATCCTAGCCGCCGCGATTGGCGGAACCGCTTTGGCCCAGGGGGACCAGGCGACCATCGACAAGATTCTCGACGAAGGAATGGTTCGCAACCAGGCTCGGCAGACGCTAGAGACTTTTTGCGGTCAATTTGGCGCACGGCTGACGTCCTCGCAGGCGCTTGAGAAAGCGCAGGCGTGGGCGATGGAGCAGTTTAAGTCCTATGGCTGTACGAACGTTCACTTGGAGAAGTGGGGCGAGTGGCCGGTCGGCTTCGATCGAGCCATGTCGGGCCATGTGGGGCGGATGACGGCCCCGTTTTCGCGTGAGCTGCAGTTCACGACGCCGAGTTGGACACCGGGCACGAGGGGGCTGACGAAGGGCACGGCGATTATGGAGCCGAAGTCGATGGACGACTTGACGGCGCATAAGTCTGACTATAAAGGAAAGTGGCTCGTGCTGTCCTCGGCCTTGCCGCGGCGACGTCCATCGGCGAGCGGCGAGACTCAAGCTCCCGACCCGCGTACCTTGGTGATCGAGGCGGCGTTCAAGGCTGGGATTCTTGGGACAATCACCCCTTCGCGAAATGATTTGGTGGTGACGTTTGGCAACTACAACATCACCTGGGACAAGCTTCCGACGCAGACAAGCATCATCGTTCGGAAGAGCGACTACGACGCGATGACCGGCGCGATGACGGCAGGGCAGAAGGTTCAGCTTGAGTTCGACATCAAGCAGAGCTTCCGCAAGGGGCCGATCGCGATCAATAACGTGGTGGCCGAAATTAAGGGAACCGAGAAGCCGGATGAAGTGGTGATCGTGAGCGGTCACTATGACAGTTGGGACGGACCGGGTTCACAGGGTGCGCTCGACAACGGCAACGGCTCGGCGGTGACGATGGAGACGGCGCGAATCCTGATGGCTTCGGGCGCAAAGCCGAAGCGGACGATCCGGTTCATTCTGTGGTCGGGCGAGGAGCAGGGGCTGTTCGGCTCGCGCGGATACGTGAAGGACCACGAGGCGGAGATGGATAAGATCAGTTGCGTGCTGGTGGATGATGGCGGAACGAACTACTGGGGTGGCTTCGTCGGTCTGGAGACGCAGCGGTCGATGTTCCAGCCCTCCATGGATGTGCTGAACAAGGCGTTTGCCGATCTGCCGATGATCTTTCGGGCTCAGGAACAGATGCCGAAAGGAGGCGGAAGCGACCACGCGAGCTTCAATGCGGTGGGCGTTCCCGGCTTCTTTACGATCGAGACGGGTGTGAGCGACTATAACTACGTTCACCACACTCAGCACGACAAGATCGAAGCGGCGATCAATAAATACATGATTCAGTCGAGCACGGCGGCAGCGGTGACGTCGTTCAACATTGCGTGCGCGGACGGGATGATGCCGCGAGGTCCAAAGCCGGCTCCTCCGGTGGGCGGCTAGCGTATTTTGACCCTGGGGAAATGACATTTCCCCAGGGTCGCGCTGTTTCCCATCGAGTTCGGAACGAAGGCTGAGATAGACTCAGACCGGTGAAAAAGGTCGCTATTCTCGTTGCGCTTCTGCTCTGTTCGAACGTCTTTATGAACTTTGCCTGGTATGGGCATCTCAAGTACAAAAGTAGCCCAATATTGATCGCTATCCTCGCGAGTTGGGGATTAGCCTTTTTCGAGTACTGCTTTCAGGTTCCGGCCAACCGTATCGGCAGTGATGCATTGAATCCCACTCAGTTGAAGGTGATTCAGGAAATCATCTCGCTATCGACGTTTTCCGTCGTGGCCTTCGTGCTCTTTCGAGAAAAGCCGACGACGAACCACGGAATTGCCTTTCTGTTAATGGTCGCGGCAGCCTACTTTGCGACTAAAAAAGGGTGAGGATTAGACGCAAAAATGCCCAGGTCGTGCGCGTCCTGGGCAATGGCGGGAGAGAGAGCACCTCCAGGTCCGCAAGACTAAACGCGAGGATGAATCGTTAGGGGGCGATTTGGCCTCAACTGAAGGTGGCCGAGGCAGTTGCTATTGCTTTAGTCTCTCGATCAATTCGCGAAGGTTGGTCCACCCGTAGCCGCCGTCGAATCCGCCTTTCGTGTTTAGCAAACGCTCGCCACCGATCGCTTCGTGAAACGCGATCGACGGATTGCTGGGTTCGCCGAAGAGTACAACTGCGTCGATTCCTCGTTGCAAGAACCGTTCGGCCGTCTCGAGAACCAGCCGCTTTCCCAATCCGAGTCGCTGGTATTGCGAAAGCAGATAGATCTTGTTGATTTCACCGGTGAACTCTGGCCGCTCGGCGCTGGAGTATGTTTTGCCCTTCGTGAATCCGATCAGTTCGCCGTCGAGCTCGATCACCACAGCGAACCAATTCGTTTGCGGGCTTTGAAACTGCTCGATCCACTGATATTCGCGGATGGCAAAGGTCGGAGGGCGTTTCACGTCGGGGTAAGTTTCTGCCCAAGCTACGACATGCAACTGGGCGAGTTTGGGAATGTCCTCGGCGGTGACGTCACGGAAGACGGCTTTGCTTAGATCCTCTCCTCGCTCACGTAGACCGACGAGGTTGGCTTCTTTCGTTGGGCGCAGTTTCGCGTAGCGGGCTCGCTTGACTGAATTGAGGAATTCCTTCATGTCGACGTTGGAAGATTATCTTTTCCGTTGCCCCTCAATCCCTTTTTACCCAAAGGTTGCTACAAGGGCAAGCTTTGTTGCGGACCCTCCCTCTCCCCAAACACCAAAGGGGTGAGGTTCAGACGCAAAAAAGCCCAGGTCGTGCGCGTCCTGGGCAATGGAGGAAGGGCTCGCGCTTCTCGTTAATTCTTGAGCGCGTTCATTCGTGGCGTTGCCGGAGCAACTTCGACTAAAGCCTGTTTCGGGGCGATGAGATAAACATCGGGGCCGAGTTCTTCCCAAGTTCCTTCTTGGACATAGTTGACGCCGCAAAGGAAGTTCAGGACCTTGTCTTTCACTTCGGGAGTCAGAAGGGTGAGATTCAAAATTTGCTGTTCGCCATGCTTGAGGCCATTGGCGGTGGCCATGGCATCTTCGAAGTTCATAACCTCTTTTCGAACCGTGATGGTGTACCGGTGGGTCGGCCGCATCGGCGACATGACGACGGGCTGATCCATGGTTTCAGGTTCGAAGTCGTCGACGAACTCGTCGTCTTGGCGGGTAAACAGGTTGGCGATTTTGCCGATAATGGACGGTTTGTCCTGTACCATCTCTTCCATGAGTCTTTCTCTTAAATAATTTCTTTATCTCTCCCCGAAGAGAGAGGTTCCAACTCTGACGTGGGTCGCTCCTTCCTGGATGGCCACGCCAAAATCTTTGCTCATTCCCATGCTGAGCCAATCGCCTCCGACTTTCTCGTTCAACCTTCGAAGCTTTTCGAAGTAAGGTCGCGAATCCTCCGCTTCCCGAACAATCGGACCGATGGTCATCAAACCTCGGAATATTGCTAGGTCAGATTGTATGACACAGTTGTGGAATTCGTCAAGGCTTTTTTCTAAAATTCCAGACTTTTGTGGTTCATTCGCAGTATTTACCTCGATGAGCACCTGAATTGGTTTGGAAAGCTTACTAATTTCCTTAACCTGAGACTCGGTCTCGATGGTGTGAATAACGTCGCATATTTCGGCGGCTCGGCGCAGTTTATTGCTCTGTAGCTTGCCGATGAAGTGCCATACGATGTCTGGCGGCAAAGTTTCGGCTTTGGGAATGAGTTCTTGCAGGCGGCTCTCGCCGAAATGGAGATGGCCAAGATCGTACAGTTTCCGAACAATATCGGCGGGCTGGGTTTTGCTGGCGGCGATGAGAGTGACGCTCGCCGGGTCGCGCCCGACGAGATCGCAATTGCGCGCGATCTCGTCGAGAACGGCTTGGTACCGGGCCTTCATTCGGGCTTATTCGTACGAGTAGTTGCCCTCGTGGGCGTTTTCGATGTACTTGGCGAGGAGGTCGATACAGGCCTTGACGTCGTCTTTGTGCACCGTCTCGTTGACAGTGTGGATGTACCGCGTCGGCGTGGAGAGTGTGAAGGCGGGGATGCCGCCGTGCAGGCGCTGGATTCCACCGGCGTCAGTGCCGCCACGGGGAAGCACTTCCATTTGATAGGGAATTTTGTTCTTGATGGCGACTTGGCGGAAGTGCTCGACGACCTTGGGGTGGCAAATGAGCGAACCATCGAGAATCTTGATAGCCGCGCCCTTACCGAGCTTGGTGACATGATCCTGCTCGGGCACGCCGGGAATATCGTTAGCCAGGGTCACGTCGAGGGCGACGACGATGTCGGGGGCGATGGCCGAACCGGCGGCAGAGGCTCCGCGCAGGCCGATTTCCTCTTGGACAGTGGCGACGGCGTATACATCGACCTTGTGCTTCTTGGCCTTCTTGACGGCTTCGATCATGATGAAGACGCAGACGCGGTCGTCCATGGCCTTACAGCTAAAGAGATCACCCAGCGAGATCATTTGGCGGCTCATCGAGACCATGTCGCCAATGGTGACGACGTCTTTGGTCTTGTCGCCCAGGCCGACGTCGACGAAGAAGGAGTCCAAGTTCTGACCCGCGTTCGCTTCAGCGTCGGTCAGCAAGTGCTTGGGCTTGGTACCGTACATCAGGACGCCATTGAGGGGACCCTTTGCGGTGTGGACGATGACGCGCTGGGAATTGAGCTGGCGAGGATCGAAGCCGCCAAGCGGGTTGATGCGGATGAAGCCGTCCTTATCGATAAATTTGACGACAAAGCCGATTTCGTCCATGTGGGCGGCGAGCATCAGCTTTTTGCCATTGCCAGACCCTTTTTTGACCGCGATCAGGTTGCCCATGTAGTCGGTCGATAGCTCACAGATGCCCTTTAGCTCGCGGGCGACGATCTTGCGGATTTGGTCTTCCTGACCGGGGACGCCGTGCCCTTCCACTAATTCCTTGAGCAATTCCGTGTTCATTCGGCTTGTTTTACCGTCTTAAGGAGTGTGGAAAACGAGTTCTTCTTTTTTTTCGTAGACTAAGGGAGAATTCTTCTAAGGAGTTGGAATATGTCTGAGCAAATCAAAAACGCGATCAAGGAGAACCCGTACCAGTTCGAAAACGAGTTCATGACCGTGAAGTTCCAGCAGGGCCTACCGCCCGAAGTTGGAATCAACGGCGTTCAAGTGGAGGATGTGATCGAGGTTGCGATTGCGAAGCTCGAATCCTACCAGTCGGGCCCGCTGGCATGTTCGGAGAACACGGCCGCGATCCAGGCGCTGACGGTGGCTAAGGACGCTCTCAAGCGCCGTCGCCAGCGACGAATGCTCCAGGGGGTTTTCAACACGATGAGCCCGCACGTGGAGCGAACAGAAGACGTTTTGGACGAATTTTCCGCCACGGGCGCGTAAGAATTCGCTAAACTCCCTTTATGAGGGGATTGACCTTTTCGGGCGCCGTGTTTGGCGCCCTTTTGCTGGGTCCCTATGCTTGCGCCCAGCTCTCCTATACGGTGTCCGATGGGCCGGATACCTCCAAGCTGCATGTTCATCTTGAGTTCAAAGCCAACTCGGCGTTAACTCAGTTGCAGATGGCGAACTGGGGGCCGGGTTCGTACCGCTACGCCAACAACTGGACTCGGGTTAGCGCGCCGGTGATGACGGTCGGTGGGGTGGATCAGACCGTCGACCGCGTGGAGACGGGCACTTTGCCGAAGATTGTGAATTGGCAGGTGCGGACTCACATCGGCGATATGGTGACGGTCGATTACGACGTCAACGTTCAGTTTGCCGACGGGATCGGCCACTACGGCGGCCCGGCAACCTACATGTATCCGGTTGGCCGCACCCAAGAGCCGTGCCAACTGAAATTTGCGTTCGCGAAGCCGACGCCGATCGCGATCGGAATCGAGCCGGAAGTTGAGAACACTTCGTACAGCATCGATACGTTCGACCATTTGGCCGATAACCCGGTCACGTACGGGGACTACACGGTGGACACCTATACGCAGTACGGCAAGACTCACTACATCGCATATCGCGGCGCTCCCGCCATAGTGGCGGGTGTCGATCGCGACTACGTGAAGAAGGCGTGCCAGTTCGTGACCATGATGGAAGGCGACTTCTTCGGCGGGTCTGTGCCTTACGACCGCTACGTGTGGCACTTTGCGGTTAACCAGGGTGCCGACGGCGCGGGCGGACTGGAGCATCTTTCTTCGACAGAGATTTCGATGGCGCAGGGCGTCGGTCCAGGTGTGGTGGGTGTGTACGCCCACGAGTTCTTCCATCTTTGGAACGTGAAGCGGATTCGTTCGAAGATCCTTGGCCCCTTCGATTACACGACGTTGCCGCAAACTGGAGCTTTGTGGTGGTTGGAAGGCGTTACGGACTACTATGCCCACACGCTTTTGGGACGATATGGCTGGTACGGCAAGAACGAGCGGTTCGACAACTCGATCGACAAGATGTACGGCACGTTGGTGCAGAACGTGGTTTCGGTGCGCCGAAATGCGAACCGAAAGATCGTGTCGCCGTATGAAGCCAGTTTCCGAGTTCGAGAGGCAGCGAACGGTGTCGGAAACTCGCAGGGGTACTTGATCAGTTACTACGACACCGGTTGGCTGTGCGGCCTGTGTCTGGACATCGAGATTCTGGACCAGACGAAAGGGAAGTACTCGCTTGACGATGTCGAGCACGAACTGTATCGACTCTGTAAGGACAATCAACCGGGATTCACCGAAGGCAAGATTCGGGAACTCGTGGCGCGATTTGGCGGTGCTGAGAGTGGAAAGCTCTACGACCAGATCATCATGCACCCTGGCGAACTGCCAGTGGAGGCTCAGCTAGCCAAGATCGGTCTGGCTTTGGCAACGGTCGAAGAGACCTATGGCAAGACGCCATTCTTGACCGAAGCGAGCCCAGACGACAAGGCACTGAAGGTGATTTCGTCCGAAGTGCCGGGTATCAAACTGGGCGATTTGGTGACGAAGATTAACGGCACCTCGTTCAATAGCAGCGACCGACGGACTCTGCTTGGCGGATTTCGCGACCTAACGCGAAACCTGAAGCCCGGCACCAAGTGGTCGGTGACGGTGATCTCCGACGGCGAGACGAAGCAGGTCGAGGTCGAGGTCGCGTCGGCGACGCGCAACTCGTACAAGGTGATCGAGACCAGCTCGGCAACGCCGGAGCAGAAGCGACTGCGCAAGCTGTTCGAGTCGAAGAAGCGGTAAATCGGTCTGGTGGGGTCATTGTATTGGCGCTTGAATGCAATGACCTCGCTTTTGCCCCCAGCATCTCGGGGAACAGGTTCGAAATTCTATCGAGAACCTCGATACTGAGGGAGCGCTGAAAGGCTTTCCCTCTCTATGACCATCATTTTCGAAAATTCTTATGGGGTTTTCGGAACGAATGCGGTGAACCTGTCTGTACTGTAGTTAACGCTCCGGCGTTGCGACAGGAGGAACTTGGTTAGATGCCAATAATTTATGGAATTGCGGCGATGGCCGCCCTATCGAATGGGTGCGACATGGAAGGGATCGACCCGCAGATCGACCGTCAGTATGCGATCGTGAAGCAGGCCGAGGTGCCGGCGACAACGACTTCTACGGTCGATACGTCGATCAACGAGAGCTCCTTTGCCCCGCGGAAGGCAGAGGAAGTTTGTCCGGTTGGAAGCTTTGCCACCGGTCAGGCGACCATGAGCTTTTCGATCCAAGGTGGAAGCACGAACGGCGATACGATCTCCGTTACGGCGAGTCCGTCGACCTTCCTTCCGGGAACTACGACCAATATCGCTACGACCCAGTACACGGTTGCGGGCCAGAACCCGAACAACCGGATCATCACGACGCGGGCTATCGGTGCGGGTTCGCTGCAGAGCCTGAAGGGCATGGACCGCAAGGTTTCGGTTAAGTTCGAAAATGCCTCGGCGGGCGATGTCCTGAAGTGGCTGGGCAAGCAGAACGTGAACTTCGTGGCCAATTTGGATCAATTGCCGAAGTCGAAGATCACGATGAACCTGAAGGATGTTCCGCTCTCGGAGGCGCTTGAGTCGGTTGCGGACGCACTTGGCGGAAGCTGGCACGTGAAAGGCTCGACGATCATCTTTGGTCATGGCGGATTCTTCTCCGGCAATGGCTTGATGATGGGGCCGAATAACTTCTTCCAGTGGAGCGACAAGGACATGAAGGGTCTGACGATCGATCCAAAGGTGTTCCAGTTCGACAATAAGGCGTTGAGAGGGATGCAAATCGACCCCAAGGTCTTCCAATTCGACGGGAAGGCTTTGAAGGGGCTGGATGGCAAAGCATTTCAGTTCGACAGCTCGAAGTGGAAGGACATGACGATCGACCCGAAGGTGTTCCAATTCGATGGAAAGAACCTGAAGGGCATGGACGGAAAGACGTTCGAATTTGACGGCAAGGCGTTTAAGGAACTGAAGGATATGAAGACCTTCAAAGGCGCGATGACGTTCAAGAAGATTGACGCCGCGAAGTTCCTGAAGTCGCTAAGCTCGGCGCAAAAGGAGACGATGAAGAAACAGGGCTACCTGAAGATTTCGGACCTCACCGACGAGCAAAAGGGAATGCTGTTCAATGACCCGAAGGGAGAGATGCCGAAGAGCATTACGATCACCCTGAGCGACGGCGACAACAGCGTCACCATCAAAAACTGATTACTAGCCTCAGTTGAACCTCACGAGCCGGCCTTCGCGCCGGCTCTTCCTGTTTATTGGCCCGTGGTAATCGTGATGACGCCTGCTTTGCCATCATAGTCAACCTTGGCATCGAGCGATTCGGCGACGAAGCGGAGTGGCACGTAGGTGGTGGAGTTAAAAATCTGCGGCGGCGCCTCCATCATGATTTCGGCTCCGTTCTTGCGGGCGATTCGTTCGCCGATGGTGAGTTGGACTTCGTTATTGTCCTTGGTGGCGGTGACGCGTTTCAGCACCACATCGTATTCGACCTCGGCCCCCATGTACTCGAATAGCGGCCGGAAGGGGACGAAAGTTCGGCCACCCATGACGCGGACCCCGTTTGTGCCGAAGTCGATCTGCTTTCCGTCGACGATCACCACCATGTTTTGCGATGGCGACGCCTTGAGCGGTTGTTGCGCACTGACGATGCCGCCGATGAGGGCCAATGCGAGCGGTGCGGCGGCGAACAAACGGATTTTCATCTGGTTCATTTTAGTCCCGGACGGTAAGCTTTGGGATAGTGAATTCGAACCGATTTGCAGCGTTGGCCGCGCTTTTGGGCGGTTTGGCCGTGATCCTGGGGGCTTTTGGAGCCCATGCTTTGGGCGATAAGGTGAGCGCAAAAGATTTGGACATCTGGAAGACGGGCGCACACTACCATCTGGTGCATTCGGTTGCGCTGTTGGCACTGTGCCTTTGGGATCGCGAAGGGAAGTTTCGGATGGTGGCGTGGCTGTGGCTCGTGGGGATTTTGATCTTCGCCGGGAGCCTATATGCGCTGGTGTTGAGCCAGGTTCGAGTGTTGGGGGCGATCACGCCGATCGGCGGGTTGTGTTTGATTATTGGGTGGCTGATATTGGCGGTGAAGCTGTTTCGGGCGGGCGCCGAACCAGGCTAACACCGCCGAGATGCGCGGTCGTAACGACCGGGTCGCTTCCGCCTTCGCGCAGGCTCTGGCGGACAAGACGCTCCTCGGACTTTTTTCTTATGCGACTTGCTAATCCAGCCCTTCGGACTGGGCTAATTTGAGGCGGGCCTTCAGCCCTTGTGCTAGATACAACCGGAGTTTGTTGGTTGGCTCGAAATGCAACTTATGCGCTTAGGGAGGATGTCAACTCGACATGACAACATCGCTAGTTGGGGTCGAGTTTAATGTGGTCAAAGACGTAGATTTCCTTTTCGCTTTCGGTGACCAGGAGCGAAGTACAGAGATCTTTTCGCAGATACGTCGTGATATTGAGGATGGCTCCTGGCTGTTGGTACATTGGGTCGAATGACATCCCGTTGGCGTAAATGTAGGGAGATGCCAGCGGCCTTCCGCCCGACTGATGGTGATTCATCCACTCCTGAACAATCTTGTCATTCACAGGATTTCCGTCCTTGTCGACGTACGAAATGGGATTCCCCTTGCCGTCGGCATACATCGCGGAGAATGCCTTCATCGGATTCGCGACCGAAAAGACTTTAACCTGGATGTCGGTCTTCGGCTTAATCGGGTTGGCCGGTTCACCATAAAATGGCCCATCTTTCCCAGTTTTGTGCTCGGAAATTGAGATCACTTCGAAGACATTGCCTCCGACCTCGAATTGGCCGGGGTGGAGCGGAATCTGATGGGGTTTGTCGTCACGATGAGTGACGACATATCGGAAAGGAAATTCCTTCGTATCTTTGTTAAAGGCTCCTCCCATCGTGCTCCAAGATGTGCTCGACCCATCGAAGTCACTGGCAGAAGCCCAAAAAGTGGTACCGCCGTAACGACCCCAACCCTCGGCAAAGCCCGGCTTCGAATAGTTTGGATTCATCGGAGTTCCATCGCCAAGTGAGGTGCCGGAGTTCTCCCGCCGCTCACGGGTCACGAGGACCCGATTCTTCTTCCCGATGACGACTGAAAACGTTCGGTATTCTTGGTTCTGGCTCTTGATCCCTCGATTCAGAGAGTCGGTCAAATGCTCGTTGGGCGAGCCATCGGGTTTCCAGCAGAGGGCCGAATCCGGTTCTACCTTGCAGACGCCCTCGATACCAAACTGATGGTTTCCTAGGTCGACTTCGTTATTCGAGACGACGTGTTCGCCAGCTTGAGGTGGAAGCCCATTCTCGGCGAAGGACTTGGGAAGGCCAGGGGACTGTTGGTGATTGGCCACCGCAGATAGGGCGAGGGCCACAAATGTGAGGCCCAAGGCGTGGCTTGCAAAGGTTCGCTTTTTGTTCATGGCTCCACTCATTTGGGGTCAAGGTAGATCGGGTCGAAATTGTAGATGGTTCGATGGTTGGATGTCAGTACCAGCTTATGAATTGCCTTTCGGTCCAGGTCGAAGCGAATGTAAACGGGAGTGCCTGGCTTCATGTAAGTAGGATCGAGAGCACTTTGCATGGAGATGGGTCTTCTTCCGAAGCCCGGCCCGAATTGTGGCCCGCCGATGACTTTGCCCTGACGAATCTGGTCTTGGCTCCGCTTTTGCCACTCGGCGGCAGTGAGGGGGTGACCCTTTTCGTCTAAGGTGACGTACATTTCTCCCTTTTGGTTTGCGGGCGACAATTGGACGATGGTAGATGGGTCAACTAGACTGATAGGCTTGATCTTGAGGTAAGTCACCTTCTGATTGGGCTGGGGATTGAATCCAAAGCCTCCGGTTACCGTTGGCGGTTTGGACGGATTATCCAAGATGTCCATGATCTCGAACTTGTTTCCGTTGATCTCAAATGTGCTCTTCTTGAAGTCGATGACAGATTTGCCCGTGTTCAATTGGGTGAACTGGTATTGGAGGGGGTGTGTTTCTGTCGTCTTGTCGAAGCTGCCGCACAGGTAAATATGCTCGACCTGCTCGTGATCGCCGGTGGCTGAAGCGTTGTACGAAGAGAAGATCGTATTCGAGGTCCAAGTTTCACTTTGCGGACCGCCGTCGGCATAGACGAGTCCATAGCTAAATGGCAGATCTCCTGGTTTTGCTGCTTTGGTGACCGACTTTAGCATGAGGATTCGATTCTTACGATTGAATCGGAATTGGGCTTGGGGTGGCGGGTTGTTTGGGTTGCCTTCGCAGGTCTTGATGAATTCCTCGGTGATCGCCTTATCTTTGGTCCCGTCCGGCTTCCAGCATTCGATGGAATCTTCTGAGACTTTGCAGATGCCTTCCACCTCGACAGTTCGATTGCTGACGGTGAGGCTATAGCCTTTGATCGTCTGAATTTGTTTCGCGCCAGCGATGCCGATCGCCAGGGTGGCGGCTGTACCCAAAAGTAGCTTCACGATTTACCCTCCACAAAAGAGACATTCTGTCCCCTTCTATTTATCAGTCACGCGAAAGGTCGAATCGGTTCGGTGATTTTCACAAAAAGTGCGGCCCGCATGGTTTTGAGGGCCGCACTGATCGTTTTAGTTGCGGTCCAGTTTGATCTTGTCGAACACGAAGATGGTTCGATGGTTGACCGCGCCGACGAGCTTCTTGATCTTTGAAGGCTCGACGTTGATCTGCATCATGCGGGTCATGTTGGCCCCGCCCGACGACAGGTGGCTTGGATCGAGCGACAAGGAAAGCAGGTAGCGGTTCGACATTGAACGGCTGTAGTCGTAAGGTTTGCCAGATTGTTGGGCTTCCAGCATCTTCTTTTGGTCGTCGGCGCGCTGTTTTTGGGCCTCGGCTTGGGTGACCGGATTACCCTTGTCGTCGAGCCCACCGTAGGGTTGGCCCGAGTCGTCGGCGGGCATGAGATTCACAACCGAGTATGGATTGGTGATCTTGACCACTTTGAGGCCAATGAAGCTGTACTTCATCGGGGGCTGATTGCCGGATCTCATCATGGGCGGATTTCCACGGTCACCTTTGTCGGAGATCGAGACGATCTCGTAGGTGTTTCCGTCGATGGTGAACGGACCCTTTTGGAAGGGGATCGAGGCCTTGTCTTGGTTCGACGGCGAGTAGCTGGTGATTTGATAGCGGAGAGGGAAGGTCTTGGTGTCTTTGTTGAATGCGCCAGTAAGGACCTGTCGTTCGATGCGGCTTTGGTCAAAACCGGTCGAACTGGATTGGTTGAAGAACGAATAGTTCTGGGTCCAGCCTTCGGTAAAGCCGGGGCCGTGCTGGTAATCGTTCATCAGACCAAAGCTGCCACTAAACCCTTGGCGGCCCGGCTGGGGAGGCGCCGTCGTGGTCTTGAGCACCAGAATTCGGTTCTTCTTCATGAACTTGAACTGGAAGTTGCTGGAATAGTCGTCTGACCGGCTTTGGATGGCATTGGTGAGTTCTTTGGCCAAATCGTCGTTGCGGTCACCATTGGGCTTCCAACACATGGCCTCGTCCTCGGTTAGCTTGCAGACGCCTTCGACCTCAACTGTACGGTCGCCAGCTTCTATCTTGAAGTCCTTTGCGACCTGCTCGCCGGGCTTGGGCGGAGCCGCAGCGGGGTTTTCTCGCGGCGGGGCCGACGGCTGGCTTGGTGCGTGGGTTGGAATCCCCGAGCCCCGTAGAGACGGGTTCACCATTGGCGAGGTGGCGTTGGCGGTCTTAGGGGGTTCCGGATTTGATTTTTGATCGGCGGGCGTGTTGGTAGACGAAGTCTTGGGCGAGACTTGGGGCTCAGGGGCGGCGGGTAGGTTTTCGCTGCTCGGGCTTTGCCCGCATCCGATCATTATTCCGGCGACCAAGCAGGCACCGGCGAGTTGCTTGACGAATCGATCTGTCATATGAATTCGTGAACATGATACGGCAGAGCGTTCAATTTCGCTACGAATTTCTTAATCTTGAAGATTATCGCAAAAAAAGAAAACGCGGCCGGAAGCGAAAACGGCCGCGTATCTTGGGTTGGATCCTTTGGCTTGAGGGTTGGGGAGAAGCCTCCGGATCCTGATCGAATGTCAAAAAGGGTAGCTGCGGAATTCGTGCCGAAAAATGACAAGTAATTGAATCTGGTACAAATCCGGGCTAAAATATGTTGTCTGCGGCTCTGAGGGTCCTTCCTTCTATCCCTTTCTCGGAAATCTAGGGCGCTTGCTTTCCGCAGGTACTTTCATGGGTGCTTTTGTGGTCGATCGCGTTTCTCTCTACTTTCGAAGGAGGGGTAAGGTTTTGCCTCCCAAAAGTTCCTGCCAAGAGTTGCTTCCGATCGAAACCGTTGCTACCCTCTCGATAAATTTGGAAGGTCTTGGCTACACGCTTTCTCCAGAGCTTCTTGAGGCTTGCCGACGACTCAGCCACAAAGAAATTGAAGCTCTTCAGGCGCAATTACTGGCGAATCTGGAGTTGCTTGCTAGTGGGGCAAAGGTCTATCGCCCTATGTATTTGAATTTTCCCAGGCAGGTCATGGAGGCTAGTGCAGCGCAGTTGTATGTGAATGCGCTCATGCACTATTGGTCAAGCGGAAAGCTCTTTCCGGTGCAGAGGAAGAAGCTACGAAATCTCCTGGCCGATAAGGTTGAGTTGAAATACCTCGAACTGGGATCAATCGAAGAGTTTGAGCAGATTTGCCAACAACTGGCATCGTCCAATCTGGCGTTTTCAGTTCAAGATCAGGAGGACATCGCCTGGTTCGTCGACGAATACGGTGTCGAAGTGCTCCGGCTGTTTCCAGAAAAGATCCCGCAAAAAGAGAACGCAGCCGTCGTTTCGGCGCTCCTTCTCCGAGCAGGCATTGGCCATGACTACGTTCGGCAGAATATGCGTACACCAACGGACGCTCTCCGCCTGGCTGTGGCCTTGTCTGGCGGAGACGTTTCGCTGGCAACGGCGAGCAAATTTAAGCCTGTGAGCCGACCTCTCCGTCGCCTGATGCTCAGTCTTTTAGAAGAAATGCCGACGCTACAAGAAGAAGTGTTGCGGCGCAAAAATCGGTGGAAACGCTTGGGAGAACGTCTTCATCCTGGCGAGTTTTCTTCGAAATTCCCAAAGGTGTTTGCGGCTTTTTCCGTGTTGCGAAACGACCTTCCTTCGCCGACATTCGCGTCGCGTGTCGAGTTGAGCATTGCATCCGGCGACGTGTCTGCTGCCCTCGCGGAACTCGTCAAGCGTCCAGGCTATCTTGCCCGGCGCTTAGACCACCTTTTGCGCCTTGAAGGTACAGACCCTTCGCCGGTCCTGGGTGAATTTGGTAAGGTCTCCGAACAAGTTTCGACTCCTGTGCTTTTGCAGGCTATGCATCACTTTCGGACCAGGAACGAGGTTCGCGAAGCGAGAGTTTTCTTTCCCAAGGGGCAAGTGTCCAAAGTTTTTGCCACCCAGAATCAGCTACCTACTCTATCAGGGAATGTCTGCGAGTCGGCGGCAAATATCTGCGAGGACACTCTTGTACGGCGCTTTAGTATGTTGAGTTCGATGGGAAAAACTTACGTTGACCCAGATTTAGAGAACTACCCAGTGCCATTTGCAACGAGGTCAGCTTCCAAGGCTCTTCGAACTCTTCCGAAGGGCAGTCGCCTGCTTATGCCAGAAGCAGATACTTTACGATTCTTCATCTGGTGGAAGAATGGCAAGTGCAGAACTGATATTGACCTGTCGGCGGTTATGTTCGACGATAATTTGGCGTACCTCGATGTTCTGTCCTACTACAATCTGAGGAGTTTTGGCGGTTGCCACAGTGGAGACATCGTCGATGCTCCGAATGGAGCTAGCGAGTTTATCGATGTCTCTATTTCAAAGTGTTTAGAGCAGAACGTTCGTTACATCGCTATGTTGGTCAATGGATATCATTCTGAGCCATTCGTCGATTTGCCTGAATGCTTTGCTGGATGGATGGCTAGGCAGAAACCGGAAAGCGGCGAAGTTTTCGAAGCGAAGACCGTTCAAGATCGTTTTGACCTCGCGGCGGATACTCATATCGGTATCCCGATAGCTTTCGATCTAGTCGAGCGCAAAGCCATTTGGTGCGACATGGCTCTGAGAAAGAACCCAAGATTCCAAAACAACGTATGCGGAAATCTCAGTGGGATTGGGGCCACTTTGTACTCGATGCTCAATTTCAACAAGTTTTCGCTCTACGACTTAGCTCTGCTTCACGCTCGGTCTCGTGGCGAAGTTTGGCCTTCGATGGAGGGTTCGGACACTCGATTCACGGTTGCTTCAGGTCTGCCCTTTGAACTGGAGCGAATCGGTGCCGAATTGATGGCTTAGCTTTCTTCTGGCTCATCGACCACTGCGCCGAATTTGCGGGTGCGCTTTTGGTATTCCTTCACGGCGTCGAGCAGGTGTTTGGCCGAGAATTCCGGCCACGGGTCATTGGTGACCCAGAGTTCGCAGTATGCGCCTTGCCAGATGAGGAAGTTTGACCAGCGCATTTCTCCGGCCGTGCGGATCATGAGGTCCGGTTCTGGGTGGTGCGGGTTGTAGAGGTGGGCGGAAATGATGTCTTCCGTAATGTCCTCGGGATCGAAACCGGCGGCCACAACGTCGCGGACGGCGTCGACAATTTCGGCCCGACCCCCGTAGTTGACGGCCAGCGTGAAGACGATGCCGGTGTTCTCGCTCGTGGTTTCAATGCCATGGTCGAGGGCTTCTTGAAGTCCTTTTGGCAATTCTTCGATCCGGCCCGAGACGTTTACCCGCACGTTGTTTTGGTGCATCGTGCGGAGCTCTTCGCGAGCGGCGGTTTCGATGAGCCTCATCAGACCGGAGACTTCGTCTTCGGGGCGTCGCCAATTCTCGGCCGAGAAGGCGTAGACGGTGAGGTATTTGATGCCCAACTCACTCGCATCCAGAAGCGCACCGCGTAGGGCTTTGTAGCCTTCGCGATGGCCGAGTAGACGTTGCCAGCCCTTCTTTTTGGCCCAGCGGCCGTTGCCGTCCATGATGATGGCGACATGCTGGGGAAGGCGGTCGAGGTCGATGCCAAGCTCGACGGCTTTCTTCTGGATGCGGTTGAGGGTTGCCTGGGCCATGCTTAGACTTGGAGAAGTTCCGTCTCTTTCTTCTTACCCAAGTCGTCGGCCTTGGCGATGAAGTTGTCGGTCAGTTTCTGCACCCTGGCTTCGTTCGATTTGAGGTCGTCCTCGGTGATTTCCTTCTTTTTCTCCAGAGCCTTGAGGTGCTCGTTGGCGTCGCGGCGGATATTTCGGACCGAGACGCGGCATTGCTCGGTTCGGGCGTGAACCTGCTTGACCATCTCCTTTCGTCGATCCTCGGTCATGGTGGGGAAGGTGAGGCGGATGCCGGTGCCGTCGTTGACGGGATTGATGCCGAGATCGCTCTTCATGATCGCCCGCTCAATGACCGGGAGCATGTGCTTTTCGTACGGTTGAATCAGGAGCTGACGCGGTTCGGGCACGCTGACGTTAGCAATTTGGTTAACCGGAGTTTCCGTTCCGTAATATTCGACGTGCACGCGCTCCAGCACTTGGGGCGTGGCTCGTCCGGTTCGGTAGCTCGCAAAGTCGTGCGCCATTGCATCGATCGCGTGCTGCATCTTGTTTTCAGCGTCCTGCAGTATTTCGTTTACACTCATTCGTTGTCGTCTCCTACTAGAGTTCCCGACTGGCCACCGGTGAGGGCGTCCAGCAGGCTTCCGGGTTTGTGAAAATCTAAAACGATCAGCGGCATTTTGTGTTCGTCGGCCATTGTGAACGCCGTCTGGTCCATGACTTTGAGACGATCTTGGATCGCCTTGGTGTACGTGAGGCGGTCGTAGCGGACGGCGTTGGGGTTCTTTTTGGGGTCGCTGTCGTAGATGCCGTCAACTTTGGTGGCCTTCACGAGGACATCAGCCTCGATTTCGAGAGCGCGGAGGACGGCGGCGGTGTCGGTGGAGAAGAAGGGATTGCCGGTGCCTGCGGCGAGGACGACGAGCCGTCCCTTTTCCATGTGGCGAAGTGTTCGGCGGCGGATGAAAGGTTCGGCAACCGAAGCAATGGTGATCGCGCTTTGGACGCGGACTTCGATGCCTTGGCGTTCGATTGCACTCTGGAGACCCAGTGAATTCATCAGGGTGCCTAGCATGCCCATTTGGTCGGCAACCGAACGATCGATGCCGCCCTCGACGGAGAAGGTCTCGCCGCGGATGAAATTGCCCCCACCGACGACGATCGCGGACTGGATGCCGGCCCGATGGACGGCGGCGACTTCACCGGCAATGTAGTTGAGGATGTGGGGATCGAGGCCAAATTTGAGGTCGCCGGCGAGAGCTTCGCCGCTGAGTTTGATGAGGGCGCGTTTGAAGGGTTTTCGAGCAGATACCAAGCTTGTCCTCTTGGTGGTTCAGTGTACCTTCAGTGTCGACGGGCGAAGGAGGCGAAAGAAGCGTGGAAGGGAAGAAGCGTTGCTGGCTAACCATCAATGCTAGGCGCCCGAAGCAACTCTATTTCGCGACGAAGATTTCGTCTAGCCGACTGTTCAAATCGTTCTCGAAACGCGGCTGTGGTGAATATCGTTTCTCGAAGAAGAAATCTCTCGAGAACCTCGGTGCGGCCCTTGCGGTAGTCATCGTCGGCCACGAAGTCGTACTCATTGCGAATCGCCGCCGAGTATTCGTCATATTCCGCCGAACTTTGCCCAAGGATCGCTAGGTCTGCGTCGACGAAGAGTGCGCTTTCGAACGTGTCATCAGCGGGAACGTGCCGCTTCGTGCTGAGGATCAACTCCGTAACCCTTGTTGCGAGTGGGGTTTGACCGAGGGCTTTCATTGCCAGTTCCGCGCTGTCCTCCTCGTTGGTGCTCGACTTCGGATCGTAGACGAGGTCGTGATAGATGGTCGCTAGATCGAGCGCCGGAAGCAGTTCTTCGTCAGGAATGTGCTCTTGAATGAATTGCATCATCGTCGCGATGTGGACGACGTTGTGGTAGGCACGACTAGGTTCAGAATACGCCGAGATGATTGCCTCTATGGAGTCAGCGACCTTATACTCCTGAATAGCCAAAGACCATCGAAGTCGAACCAGATTGGTGGCCTCAGAAGCCGTCATTTGGGGGCACCCAGCAACTGGCTGGAGTCGTCTGACGGAAACTTCTTCAACAGCATGGATTCAGCCAAGATGGTTGCGTCGTCATTTCGACTTGAGAAAGCGACTTTACCACTGGAATAGCTCGTGGGGAGGACTGTCGCATATTGAAACTGCGTCCCATTGTAAGTGAGTTGGTACAGCGCCGCGCCACCGCCGCCGGGGTTGACAAGGTTGCCCAGCGAATAGAGGATTGGCTTGCCTTTGTAGAGTTCGGCGGGTTGGAGGACGTGTGGGTGGTTACCGATGACGGCATCGGCTCCGGCGTCGATGAACAACCTTCCCAGAGAAACCTGATAGGCGGCTGGATAGGGTTGGCGTTCGATGCCCCAGTGGAGGGCCACGACCACCATGTCGGCTCCCTGGCGAGCTTTATCGACGATGGCTTTCAGGCGAACGAGTTCGTCATCGCCGCTTTTGCCATCGAGGGTGAGGGTGGCGATTCCGGCCGTTGTTGATGTTGCAGGCGTGCACTTCCGCAGGGCATCGGGAGTGAGGAAAGACAGGTAGCTGATGAAAGCGATCTTGAGGCCATTTGGCGCTTCGACGATGGCGGGCTTTGTGGCGGCCCCCCAGTTGTCACCAGCCCCGGCGTGTTGAATTCCAGCTGCGTCCAATAGACCGAGCATCTGGTCGAGACCGGCGGCGGTGCCATCCATCGCATGGTTGTTACCGAGGCTGACGACGTCGATGCCCGACGCAGCCAAATTCTGAATATGCGCGGGATCGGCCTTGAGGACGAACTGTTTTCTCGCAGCGAGTTCCTGCGGTGTTTTGTGTGGCGTGCGATCGGGGACATTGGTCAGCGGTATTTCGAGATTGGCGTAGAAGACCGAATCGTTCGGAACTTCAAGACCCTGGAACGCCTGAACGGATGGGCTAACACCGTTGAGCATGATGTCTCCGCCGCATACCAGGTTCCAGTACGGCAAGGGAGCCTGCCGAACAACAAACGCTAGGAGCGTGGCCAGAAGCATCAAACAAGGGACGGATCGACGCCGGCCTTTGGTGCGAGGGCGCCACCCGTGTTTGAAGGGAATAAGAATTTGGCGATTTTCCCGCCTAACCGCCGATTGGAACAAATCCTGCGACCACCTCAGTGCTTTCCGAATTTTCGGAGTGCGAGGTTATCAATGAATTATAGGAACATGAAGATCATGTCCTTGGTTGCAGGTGTGGTTACAGCGGGATTTGCTTCCGCAGGCACGTACACCTTCGAACCGAGCAACGGGAATCTTTCGAATCTTGACCACTATTACGCCTATTCGTGGGGTATCGACTTCAACGTCCCGCAGGGCGAAACGATCACGGGCGCAACCCTGACGATCAAAAACATTTGGGACTGGACCCAGGAAAACGACATCCTATACGTTCAGATGTTGGACAACCCGGCTTCGGGCGTCAAGAGCTTTTACGACAACCAGGGCGGCGGCAACTACTTTGGTGGTCAGGGCACCGCGGTTGGTACTTGGTCTGACCCGGTTGGCGGCCATTCGACCAACACCAACCTGACGTTCGACCTCGGCTCGCTGGGTCTGCTGAACAAGCTGAACCAGTACGCGGCTGACGGCCGATTTGGCTTCGGCTTCGACCCGGACTGCCACTACTACAACGACGGCGTCAAGCTGACGATCACGACTTCGAGCCCAGTGCCGGAACCGGCTTCGTTCGCTACCCTCGGCGTTGGCGCATTCGCGCTGCTTCGCCGACGCAAGAAGAACGTTCGCTAAGATAAGGACTTCCTTTCGCAAAGCCTGGCCGGATGAGATTTTGCTCATCCGGCCATTTTGTTTTTGCATTCATTTAACGGAAAGGCCGCAATGGAAGAAGTCCTGGCGGCGTAGGTCATTAAGGGTATCATTTAGCAATCCCGGCGCGAGAGTGCTAATTCTTCGCGCCGCAATGAATACGGAGGAAATCCACAGAATTACCAATGGCAAATTTGAAACCACTCGGTGATAAAGTCGTCGTTGAGGTGCTCGACGCAGAAGAGAAGACTGCGAGCGGCATCTACCTGCCCGATAGCGCAAAGAAGAAGCCGCAAGAGGGCACCGTCATCGCCACTGGCAATGGCCGCGTGCTGGACAGCGGCGAGCGCAACAAGCTCACCGTCAAGGTCGGCGACCGCGTGCTTTTCAGCAAGTACGGCGGCAACGAGGTCTCCCTCGACGGTAAGGAATACACCATCCTGGACGAGGACCAGATCTACGCCATCCTCGGCTAACGAGAGCAATTCATGGCCGATTATCGAAGTCTCGACGTTTGGCAACTCGGTCGTTCCATTGTAACGACCGCTTATCGATTTACCGAGCTGTTGCCGGAAGCCGAGAAAGACGGCCTAACCCGTCAAATCAAGAGTTCGGCGATCGCCGTTCCCGCCGCGATTGCGGATGGAGCCGGTCGTGCGAACGATGTACAGTACCTGCGCCTAATCCAGGACGCATTGGGTGCGATTTCCACGCTCGACACGCTGGTCCTGCTGGCCGCCGATCTCGAATATGTCGAAGAGTTTCACACTCATGACATCGAGAAGCGCACGAAGGAGCTTTCGACGAAGCTCCGCGCGTTGGCGAGCAAGCTGGAGAGCGACGCCTTTGGCGTTCGCAAGCGACAGTTTGAGCCGCGAAGATCGTTCTCGGATGGGCCGTCCGACGAGGCTCCGGCCTCGGAAGAAGGTGATGACCGACCGCGACGACCGCGCGCACCTCGTGAAGAGGGCGGTGACGATCGACCTCGGCGCACGTATCGACGCGAGCCGGAAGGCGACGACCGACCTCCGCGCCGAAGCTACCGCGACGGCGGCGACGACCGACCTTCGGGTGGCGGCTATCGAGGCGGCTCGAGAGATTCGGGCGGACCTCGGGGCACAGGTGGCCCACGCGGCACCGGCGGACCTCGAAGTTCGGGCGGTCCGCGAGGTGGTTCGGGCGGAACAGGCGGCTTTGGCGGACGACCAAAAGGTCCGGGCCGACCAAGCAGCGGTGGTGATCGCCCGCCGCGACGCAGAAAAAGCGATTAAGCAATTTGAAAATCAAGGTTAAACAATGGCAGCAAAGAATCTAGTGTTTGATGAAGCGGCGCGACGAGCGCTGGAGCGAGGCGTCAATAAGGTCGCCGACGCGGTCAAAGTTACGCTCGGTCCCAAGGGCCGAAACGTCGTTCTCGACAAGAAGTGGGGCAGTCCCACCATCACCAAGGACGGCGTCACGGTCGCCAAGGAAATCGAGCTTGAAGATCCGTATGAGAATATGGGCGCCCAGCTCTGCAAGGAAGTTGCGTCCAAGACCAACGACGTCGCGGGCGACGGCACTACCACGGCTACCGTTCTGGCCCAGGCCATCGTGAACGAAGGTCTACGCTACGTGGCAGCCGGTGGCAACCCAATTGCCGTCAAGCGCGGCATCGATAAGGCCGTCGAGCAGGTCGTTTCCCACATCAAGTCCTCGGCTCAGCCGATCAAGGATAAGGAGCAGGTCGAGTTCGTGGCCACGATCGCCGGTAACGATTCCGAAGTCGGCAAGCACGTCGCTGAGGCGATGGACAAGGTCGGCAAGGACGGCGTCATCACCGTCGAAGAGTCGAAGGGCCGCGAGACGGTTCTCGAAGTCGTCGAAGGTATGCAGTTCGACCGCGGCTACCTCAGCCCGTACTTCGTGACCGACCCCGAGCGCATGGAAGCCGTTCTCGAGAACCCGCTGATCCTCATCCATGAGAAGAAGATCAGCAACGCGCAGGAGTTCCTGCCGTTCCTGGAGAAGGCTGCTGCCGCTCGACGCCCGATCGTTCTGATCGCGGAAGATATCGAAGGCGACGCGTTGGCGACTATCGTTCTGAACAAGATTCGTGGCGTACTCCAGATCGCGGCCGTCAAGGCGCCGGGCTTCGGCGACCGACGAAAGGCGATGCTGGAAGACATCGCGGTTCTGACCAACGGCAAGTTCATCAGCGAAGACCTCGGTGTCAAGCTGGATAACGTGGCGGTGGACATGCTGGGAACGGCCAAGAAGGTCATCATCAGCAAGGAAGAGACGACCATCATCGAGGGCTCCGGCTCCAAGGAAGACGTGATGGGCCGAATCGAGCAGATCAAGCGACAGATCGAGAACACCGACAGCAACTACGACCGAGAAAAGCTCCAGGAGCGACTGGCCAAGCTTTCGGGCGGCGTTGCGGTGATCAAGGTCGGCGCATCGACCGAAACCGAACTGAAAGAGAAGAAGCACCGATACGAAGACGCTCTCTCGGCGACCCGCGCGGCCGTCGACGAAGGCATCGTGGCCGGCGGCGGCTCGACCCTGCTCCGCGCAAGCGAGAAGCTCTCGACGAAGGACATGACCGCCGACGAGGCGACCGGTGTCGCCATCGTGAAGCGCGCGATCGAAGAGCCTCTGCGCCACATCGCGAAGAACGCGGGCCTGGAAGGTTCGGTCATTGTCGAGAAGGTTCGCGACGCGAAGGACGGCTTCGGCCTGAACGCGGTCTCGGGTGAGATCGTGGACATGGTCAAGGCTGGCATCGTCGATCCGGCCAAGGTCACTCGTTCGACGATCCAGAACGCGGCTTCGATCGCGGCTTTGGTCTTGACGACCGAGACGCTGGTTGTCGACAAGCCGGAAGCCAAGAAGGGCGGCGGCGGAATGCCGGGCGGCATGGACGACATGGGCGGAATGGGCGGCTTCTAAGGGAGCTACCAGCCACAAGATTGAGCCTCGCGAGTTATCTCGCGGGGCTCTTTTCGTTTTACGGCTTCACTTTCTTCAAGTATTTCGCCGCCATTTCTCGGACCTTGGGGTTTGGATTCGTCAGTTCCTTCTCGATGGCATCCCGACTGGGTTGATTGTCGCCCGTCGTACGCAGAAGAGCTTGAAAGTCTTGTTCATTCGGCACGTCGGATTTGCCAAGCAGGAGGAAGGGCGATAGGAGCCGAACATCGGGGCCAGAGCCAGACCCGATCGTATTCGCGTTGTTGGTGTTGTACGCGATCTTCTTCTCCGGGTCATAGGCGATGAAGCACATGTTCCTGTCTGCCAAACCAACGAGCAGGCCAGATGGACTTCGGTAAATCTGATAAGAGTCAGGTGCTCCTTTTGGTCGTACCACGGTCAAGTAGGAATCTTCCCAGGTGTCGTCGTCGACGATCTTGTAGGCTGTCTCGTACGGCGTGTGACGCTCCAACTGTCCGAGGATCAGGTGCGAACCCTGCAGAAAGTGGGAGGTCATCAAATGGTATTCCTGGCCCTTGGTGTCCGTGAACTTGGCGACGTCCTCGTACTCCCCGGCTTGGTCCAAGCCCGGCCCAAACAGGATGACCAACGTCCCGAGCATCACGCCCAGGAGGATCAGCCCTTGCCAATTCTTCCGGACGGCACTGATGATCAGGACAACCAAGCTGATGACAGAAACAGCTTGAAAAACGATGTCTGCCGCGTGAGCATAGGGACTTGTCTTAATGATGAATTGCGAGAGATTTCCAGACTGGTCGTGCGTAACGCTCTGTTGGGGGTCGGGAAAGGCATAAGTGCAGAGAAGGAATACGATGATGAAGATCGCAGACGTGATGAGCGGCGAGAAGTCTTTCCGCTTCTTCGTCGCCTGCATGGCATCCATGATACATTTGGTTTGGCAGAAACTGATGTTTAGCGTGAAGACCCGTGATGAACAGTTTGGCTAATAGTAATGGAATGGTAGGGTCTATGCGATTGTGTATGCTTCACATAAATGAACCCGGAAGGTGAGCCAATGTTGTTTCCGTTCGGTTGGAGTGAACAACCACAACTGGTCGGCTGCGTGTTCCTTTTCATGTTGATGATCGGGGGAGTAGGAGTCTTTAGTTTTGTCCAGACGGCGCAAAGGAAAGATTACGGCGATCTGCCGATTGCTTCCATTTTCATCCTTTTTCCTGCGCTAGTTTTGGTCTTGATTTTGATAGATCGGGCGAGAGGAAAACGGTCGAAAGCTCGCATTGAACTTGCTGGCAACGTCATCTCCCAGTACGCCTATGACGGAACGCTGATGGTTTCAAAGCCCCTCAGCGAAGTCAAGACGATGCTGACCGGCAACTCGGGTCCCCAATCAACAACATACGCCTACCTTCTTACATTCGAAGATGGGCAAGAGATTTTCTTTGACGAGAGGATTGACTTGTGCTGGAAGCTGGTCAAGATTGTCAAAGAAATAACTGGAAGAAATTTCGAGCGTGGAACGGTCCGGCTCCGTCGCATCAGATAACTGCCCCAGGACCCGGAGGGTCCCAGATGGTAGCCAGGGTGTCGAAGACCCCTGGTCAGTCCCAACCAATCCACGACCCAGCGGGTCGCAGAATCAGTCGAAGTGACTCTCATCAAACTCGATTCCGGCGTAGCGAAGCAGTTCAATCCATTCCTCTTTGAACGACTTCTTTGCGTGATGTTTCTCCTGCTGGTCAATGTTTCGAGACAGCAGGAATTCGCTCTGGGCTAACCGAAAATGCCTCATAGCCTTCCTGCCATGCAAAGTGCAGGTGGGTTTCTCGAAGCCAATCGGTTGAGGCCCTTTTGATTTCTCGGACGAGGTCGGCTAGGCAATGCCTCGTCTTTTGGCCAATCAAGAGGTGGACATGGTCGGCAACACCGCCAATTATCACGGGCTTCGCTTCGAGGCCCCGAATAGTGCCGCCAAGGTATTAATGTGTTCGGGCTCGAATATGATCGTCGAGGTATGGATGCCGACCTTTTGTGCTGAAGATTATGTGGGTGTGAAGACTGTAATACGTTGTCGACATTTTCGCCATCTTACTTGCTGTCGTTCTGCGACCCGCTGGGGCGTGAGGAAATGGCGTATTTCTCGCCGGGCTCTATTTCTTCTTTTTACGAAGTAGGCAAACCACACCAAGCCCTAGGACCGCAATCGAAGCCGGTTCGGGCACGGGGCTGTCGCCGATTCCCATGCTCAGGTCGAAGAAGTTGACTGTAAAATTGTCGGCTGGGTCTAAACTAAAGGAGTTGGCATTATTGAGTGGCGATCCAACGCCATTGGCACCACTAGTGGTCGTGAACCCTCCGGTGAACAACGCGTCCGGCACGACAATCGCCATGTCGAGAATATAATAATGCCCGTTCTGAAGTGGAACGGAACCAATATCGGCCGTCATCGCGAACTCGATGAAACTCGGCACGACGGACCAAGAACCGAGGGAAGTCAACTGAGCATTTGCGGTTCCAGATGCAATCACATTGCCGATTTGGTTCATGAAGATGTTTCCGTTGTCTCGAATCTCCCAATTGATTTGGGAGAAGCTAGACGTGCCGACCATTGTTCCCATCACAAACGTCGCATTATTGGGGGAGTTCCAAACAAAGTCTTCGCATTGTCGAAATTCGAAATTTCCTTGACCGTTGGGAGTTCCAGACAGGGCTGCGAAACCCCTATTACCATCGTCGTCGCCGTTATACCAGACGACAGATGCAAACGAAGAACTTGCCAAAAGGCCAAGTGAAATGAGTCCGAAAAACTTCATGGTTCCCACAGCATTCCTATACAGAACGAACGTTTAGTTTTACCAGAAATTTTGCCGGGCAAAAGCGATCTTGATTAAGGCGGAGCAATTGGCGCCTAGAATTATCTTCCCAACTAGAGGTTTGAATCAACCCAGGCATCGAGTCTTGCGTCATTTGCGTCGCCGACGGATCATCATTAATGACCCTACGGCGAAGATTGTAAGGGAAGCAGGTTCAGGAACACCGTTGACGGCAACCCCTTCAAAACCCGGATTGAAATCGAAATTAATGTAGTCGGTGCCACCATAAGTTCCGTTATCCGAAAAGGCATAAAACTGAACCGAGGTCGGTGCCACTACATCCGTGGTATGAGCAACAAAGCCGCTTACGTATGCGCCTGGAGTAGGACCAGTGGTGCCTGAAAAGTCGATCCAGTTGACGTTATAGTTCGTGTTGGAACCGCCGTACGTTGCATTGTTCCAGGGCGATTGAGGGTTAGGACCATAGATTCCAGGCGAACCATCAATAGTAGATCCTGGGCTAAGGAAGACGCCGAAAACGTAAAAGTCGCCTTCACCGGCATTAAAATGGCTCTGAAGCGTAAAGTTCAAGTCCCAATTTCCAGCCGCGCCCGAAACTGTGTATGAGGCGGTCGGGGCACGTTGCGCGGACGAGAAAGCCGAAAGTATGACAAGAGCACTAACCAAGCCTAATTTGCGATTCATGAAATAAGCCTCGTGGCGAATCCCTCGCCTAATTCGTATAGACTATCACGATTCTTTTACTTGGGCAATGCAGAAAACGACGAGTGAATGGACCGTTAATCTTGATACTTGAAGCGAACCACAAAGACTCGTTCACCACGGCCATGTTTGGCGGTGGCAAGAAGATCTTTAAACGACGCGAAGCCAGATTCGATTGCCATCTCCTCGGTGATCTCCTCGAACCCGATTTCTTCGATCGACTCGACCACGATCCAACCTGGGAACAGGGGGTAACGGCCGCCGACCTTGACTCGCGGCGTCATCCATATCCGTACGGACAGCGTGATTTCGCCCGAGCGGACCCGGTCTCACAGTTGTTTGGCGAATACCATGAACCCAGACGTTACCTCTTGCGAACCTTCGCGTCAGAACGGTATGGGGAATCAATTGGGACGATGCGCCAGTGCGGCGCTCACACTTTCTATTCTTGTTTCATTCGCTAGCGCCCAGCAAGGTGGTGCCGGAGGCGGATTTGGTGGAGGCGGATTTCTAGGCTCTAACATTTCGAGCGAGCAAGAACTGTCCTATCCACCCGCAAATCTGAATGTCAACGAATGGGATACGAAGTCGATGATCCTGACTCAGGGCGACCGCGTCGAGTGGACGTTTAAGGGATCGAAAGGCAAGACGATGTTCGCAACCGTGCGAAGCGACGTTTTCGACCCCGCATTGAAGCTGGTGGATAAGGACGGAAAGACGCTCGTGGAAAACGACGACCAGTATCCGGGCAATCAGTCCCCGTTTGTGATGTACCAGTTCAAGGATGACGATGAGTACAAGCTAATCGTTCAGAACTACCATGGCACGGCGGGAGGGCGGTTCGACCTGTATATGCAGACTCTGGATACCGTCGATGTCGGCATGGGGGAGAGCCTAAACGAGGTCTCCAGCCACGAGGCGAAGCCGGAAAAGGGTGGGAATCGAATCGCTATTCATCTCACTGCCAAGAAGGATCACACCTACGATTTGCGCCAGACCTTTTCCAGCGAGGCCCTGCGGAGACTTTCGCTTTCTCGGAGTAACCTCGTTGGTCCGACCGGCGTGAAGCAGGACGACTTTCGTCAGTTCACCAACGCCACCGGGTCGCTGACCCTGTTCCAAGCCAAAAGGGATGGCGATTATTACCTTCTGGTCGATGCGCCGGGTCAGTCAGGCAACCTGAATCTGAGGTTGGGGGAAGTTACGGTGCGAAAGCCAGGCAAACTTGAATCGACAAGTATCGACTTGAAGCCGAAGGAGACAAGCGTGGTGCTGTATAACAACGCCAAAGGCGATATTGCGCGAACCCAATGGACGATCCCGACGAAGTCGGTGGACTTCTCGTACCAAGCCCTAACTCCACCCGATTTGGCGCATGCCGAATCGCAGAGTCCGCAGATCAAGGAGTATCGGACCCACATCACCGACCTCAGTGACCAGTACCGAGTCTATTGCGATCCGACCGAAGAGTGCTATGTTTTCACCAACACGTCGGAGCAGCCCGCGCACGTCGATATCAAGCGGTCGTTCGATCTGAAAGAGTGGACGCCGGGCACATCTGTCGAAGGCACTCTTGCGCTGGGGGAATCCCACTTCTATCTCATCCATGGCAGGCGCACCGAAATTCAGCGCCTCGTGGGCAGCGCGAAGGGCTTTGAACTGGTATTCACCCTTACCGAACTCATCGGTCAGAGTTCGGAGTTCATGAATCGAAGCAACCACCAGCCGGAGGCCAAGCTGCGCTACGGTGAGGATAAGACGTTTCTGGTCGTGGTCACTTCGCCCGAAGGTGGAGGAAGCGGCACCTATTCGATGCACCTCGATTTGGCCAAGCCGGAGGAGCTGACCTTGGGCAAGGCGATTCAGTACCAGGAAGGGCAGGCAATGGGAACCTATCGGCTGAAAGTGGAGAAGGGAACCCGGTACCAACTGTTGACGATTATGCGGGGAGAGTCCTTTGACCTCTATGACGAGAAGGGAGATTGGGTCCAGCCGTTTTTGGCGCAGTTTGGCGACAAACGAGCGACTTATTTTACGGCTCGAGAGAGCGGTGAGTACACAATTTTCGTCCGTAACGGAACGTCGCAGACTCGGTTCCGCGTCGATAAGCATATTCTCCCCGACCTTGGGGGAGGATAAGAGCCGGACGATTGCGGAAGTCCAAACCAAAAGAACAGGATTCGAAACCACGGAAGAGGCGACGCCTTGCTCCATGGTGGTCGGTTGTTTGGCTGATCGTTTGGACCCTTTTGTACGCCAATCGGAGCGACTGGAACTACGTGGTGACCGTCTGGCCCGCCTGGACGTGGGGAGCGGTTGGATTGGTTTTCGCACTGTTTGCTCGCAAAGGGAAGTCGCCGCTCGTCGCGCTTTGGCTCGTCTTTGCCCTGATGTTCGTCGACGAAGCTAAGTCTTACCCGCGCATGCTGGTTCCCACTGGACCGCACGACCTGCGGTTCGTCTCACTCAACTGTGCAGGCGGAACGGTGGCGGCGGCGCAGGAGATCAAAGCGTATCGGCCTGATATCGTTCTTTTGCAGGAGTCGCCGGACCGAAATCAAGTCGCGAATCTGGCGAAAGAGTTCTTTGGTGACGAAGGAGTAGCCATTCCGGGGCCGGATGCCTCGATCATCGTTCGGGGGCCGGTGACGCCGGTGACGGCAAAGTACACCAATGACTTTGTGGGCGCGCATTGGAAGGACTCCCAGGGGCATTCCCTCGATATTGTCAGTCTGCGGTTGCTTCCACCGTGCATGCGGATCGATTTCTTCAACCCCGAGGCTTGGCAAGAGTTTTCGCGAAATCGGAGCGGGCGACGGAAGGAGGTAGCCGAAATGGCCACGAAGCTGGCTGACCTTGGATTGAAGCCCGATTTGATCGGGGGAGACTGGAACACGCCTCCAGATATGGGAGTTCAGAAACCGATCGTGGAGGGGTTGGGCGATACGTTTGCTCAGGTGGGCCGAGGGTACGGCGCTACCTGCGTGAATCCCTATCCGTGCCTGGTGCGGATCGATCAGATTTGGCATTCGTCAGCGCTGACGCCGGTCAATGCCTTCGTGGTAAAGACCGAGAATTCCGATCATCGGATGCTGGTAGCCGACTTTCGCTGGAGCCGTTAGACGGTGGCTCTCGGCACCGTTTCCAAAGCGTCCGTTACCGGGTTTTGGCCCTTTCCTGGTCAAATTAGATTCAAAGCCTTATAATTGGTCTTGGAAAGGAGTCTGTCCGGCGAACTGTTGTCGGCTCTTCTTTCTATTCTTTCGGAGTAGACATGAAAAAGGTTATTTTGAAGCCGTTGGTTTTGACGGCGATTTTGGGTAGTGCCGTTGTAGCGAACGCAGATGTTCTTCTGAACACTTTTGGCGCCACCGATCCGGGCTTTACCAACACCGGATGGACGGTCGACAACACTCAGTCCATGGGGCGCGCCTTTACCTCGCCAGGAACTTACGTCCTGACCGAGATCGACATTGCGCTGTTTGCAACGCACGCGGCTTCGAATGTCAGAGTGAACCTGTGTTCGGATGGCGGCGGAATGCCGGGGTCAGTGATGGAGTCCTTCCTTGTGACCACCACGCCCGATCCGACGAAGTACTTCCTCAACTCGGTGACGAATCCAGTGCTGACAGCGGGAACCTACTTCATCACTGTCACGCCAGACACGGACGATGACGGTGGCGCCTGGTGTCAGACCAACGACGGCCACAGTGCCGACTTAACTTTCTCCACCGATAGCGGTGCAACCTGGAACAACTTCAACGATACCGATGGTGCTGTCACGGTATTCGGAAGTCCGGTTCCCGAGCCTGCATCGTTTGCCGTTTTGGGTCTCGGCGCATTGGCGCTCGTTCGACGCCGACGCAAATAGTCGTTAGGCGAGCACGCCTTTGATCACTTGGCCGCTGACATCCGTGAGTCGGAAGTCGCGGCCTTGGTATTTATAGGTCAGCTTCTCGTGATCGATGCCAAGTTGGTGCAGAATGGTCGCGCCGAGGTCGTGGGCATCCATGGCGTTCTCGGTCACACTGTAGCTGTAGTCGTCGGTTTGGCCATAGACCGTGCCGGGCTTGAATCCGCCGCCCGCTAGCCATAGGCTATAGCACGAGCCGAGGTGGTCGCGCCCGTGGCCGTTGGGCTTGTTGACGTCGCCCTGGACGAAGACAGTGCGCCCAAACTCGCCGCACCAAAGCACGATGGTGTCATCCAGAAGTCCGCGCTGAGCGAGGTCTTTGACGAGCGCCGCCGAAGGCTGGTCGGTGTCACGGCATTGGAGTTCAAGCTGGGTATCAAGATTGGTGTGCTGGTCCCAGCCCGAGTGCATAAGCTGGACAAACCGCACTCCGCGTTCCAGGAGCCGCCTCGCGAGCAGGCAATTGTGGGCGTAAGTGCCTTTCTTCTCCACGTCGGGCCCGTACATTTCCAGCACATGCTTTGGCTCTTTCGAGATGTCGGTCAGCTCCGGCACGCTGGTCTGCATACGGAAGGCTAGCTCGTACTGCGATATTCGAGTTTCGATTTCGGGGTCGCCGTACTCCTCATGACGCTTGGTGTCGAGGTCCTGGATGTCGTTGAGGACTTTGCGCCGAAGCTCGGGCGGCATTCCGGGCGGATTGGTGAGGTAGAGTACCGGGTCGCCCTCGCTTCGGAACCGCACACCCTGGAACTTGGAGGGTAGGAAGCCGGAGCCCCAATAGTAGTCATAGAAGAGCTGGCCGCAGGTCTTCTTTTCGTCGGCGGAGGTCATGACGACGAAGGCGGGTAAATCTTCGTTCATGCTTCCCAGGCCGTAGGCGCACCACGCCCCCATGCTCGGTCGACCGGGAATCTGGCTACCAGTCAGGAACAGGGTAACGCCCGGCGCGTGGTTGACGGCGTCGGTGTGCATCGACTTGATGAGGGTGATGTCGTCGGCGATGCCGCCAATGTGCGGGAGCATCTCGCTGAGCCACATGCCGGAGTTTCCGTACTGCTTAAACGGCTTGATGGCGGGCAGGATGGGGAAATGCGCCTGGCCGCTCGTCATGGTCGAGAGTCTTTTTCCGGCCCTCACCGATTCGGGAAGCTCTTCGAGGCGATGCTGGAAGAGGTTGGGCTTGTAGTCGAATAGGTCGACTTGCGACGGCGCGCCGCCCTGCCAAAGAACCACTACGCGCTTAGCTTTGGCGGGGAGCTTGCCTGGCGTCTGAAGGACGCCGAAGGCATCTTGGGCGAGAAGGGAATTGAGGGCCCAAGCACCGACGCCGGTCGCGGCCTTGCCGAAAAGCTGTCGGCGGGTGAGGCGGAGGTCGCGTTCGAAGAAGGGGTTCATGGCTACTCTCGGGTCAGGGCCTCGTCGAGGTTGAGGATCATCAGGCCGGTGACGGCGAAGGAGGCGAGTTGGGCTTGGTCGAGCTTGGCATCAGGCGGCGAGTCGCCCTGCGTCAGATAGGCTTCGGCGTCCTTCGGGTGGGTCTTGTAGTATTGCTCGGCTGTCTGCTGGCACTGCTGCAGGCGCTTCAGTTCGACGGCGTCCGGGCGGCGAGCAAGAACTCGGCGGAACATTTCTTTCAACCGTTGGTCGGTCTGGGGCATCGTGGTCATCACGCTTTCAGCGAGAGCGCGGCCCGCCTCAACCCAAGTCACATCGTTGAGGGTCGTGAGGGCGTGAAGTGGAGTGGAGGTCTGCGAAGCCCGAACCGTGCAGACCTGACGACTGGAGGCGTCGAACATGTCGCCAGGGGCCACGGTGCGCCGCCAGAATGTGTAGATGCTTCGGCGATAAAGATCGGCTCCTTTCGACTGCGGATAGCTGAAGTCTCGTTCGTCGGTAATGTTGAGCCCGTCCCAGATGCCTTTTGGTTGATAGGGATAGACCGGTTTGCCGAACATGGTGGGGTTGAGGAGCCCGCTGGCGGCCAGGGCCTCATCGCGCAGGACCATCGACGGCATGCGGAACCGGGCTCCACGGGCGAGGAGGCGGTTGTCCGGGTCTTCTTTCTGGAGGGTGTTGGAAACCTTGGATGATTGGCGGTAGGTCGCACTCATGACGATCTGTTTGACCAGTCGCTTGACATTCCAGCCATGCTCGCGGAAGTCCACCGCGAGCCAATCGAGCAGGAGCGGGTGTGTCGGCGGCTCGCCTTGTACCCCAAAGTTCTCGGGGGTTCGGACGAGGCCCTTCCCAAAGAGAATCTGCCAGTATCGGTTCACGGCGACCCTGGCAGCGAGGGGATTTTGGGGGCTGACAATCCACTTTGCAAGGTCCAATCGATTCTTAGGCGTTTGCGCAGGTTTCGGAAGCGATTCTGGAGTGTTCGGCTGAACCTGATCGAGAGGCGAAGTGTAGTCGCCACGCGAGTAAATGAAGGTTTTGCGGGGCTGAGCATCGGACATCACCATCACTTTCGGGAGCTTCGATTTCACGTCGTTGAACTGCTTTTCGAGACTTTGCCAGCGCTTTCTGAGTTCATTTCCAGGCTCGGGCAGGGCATGATCGAGGAAGTAGTTATGCAGAGCACCCGCCTGATCCTTGGTGCGTTTGTCGGCGGCGATGGCCAAAATGCCGTCGATATTTTTGTCTCCCGTCTTCGGGCTCGTTTGCTCCCACTTCGACTGCGATTCAGCATTATCCTCGTAGGGTTTGGCGGCATTTTTGGCCGTGTCCAAGTCATTCGAAAGGCTGTGGAATTTCGCCATGTCTTCCGGGGTTCCGGCGTAAATCCAGGGCTTGGCGACATACATCTTGCCGTCGTTGTCGGTTGGGACGCCGGTCTCGGGCAGATTGTTGAAGAACGCCATTAGCGAGTAGTAGTCCTTCTGCTTGAATGGGTCGTATTTGTGGTCGTGGCACCGGTCGCAGGTCATGGTCAAACCTAGCCAAGTGGTGCAAGTGGTATCGACCCGGTCGAAGAGCCCGACGTTGCGCTGTTCCTCGGGGATTGCGCCGCCCTCGCCATTGAGCATGTGGTTTCGGTTGAAGCCGGTGGCGACTAGGTCGTCCTGGCTTGGGTTTGGCAAGAGGTCGCCCGCCAGTTGCTCGATGGTGAACTGGTCGTAAGGCATGTTGGTGTTGAGGGCGCGGATCACCCAATCACGCCACACGTACTGGCAGTTGTCGCCGTCCATCTGGAAGCCGTTGCTGTCAGCATATCGGGCCGCATCTAGCCACGGTAGGGCCATTTTTTCACCGTAGTGCGGGCTCGCGAGTAGGCGATCGACCACTTTCTCATAGGCGTTTGGCGAGCGGTCGATGTTGAAAGCGTCCACTTCGGCCGGAGTCGGCGGTAATCCGGTGAGATCGAGAGTCAGGCGACGAATCAAGGTCGTACGGTCGGCTTCGGGAGAAGGCGACAGATGGTTGGCTTGGAGGCGCTGGAGAACGAAGGCGTCGATCTCGTTTCGGGTCCACTTGCTTCTCTGAATGGGAACGGACGGCTTGACCGGTGGAATGTAAGCCCAGTGTTTGCGTTCGTCGACCGAACCGGCCTGGCAGCCTTGGTCGATCCACGCTTTGATGGTGTCGATATCCTTCTGTTTGAGCGGCCCGAAGCCCATCGGCATGCGAGGCTTGCCGCCTTTGCCCTCGATGCGGAGGATCAATAGGCTCGCCGAACCCTTTCCGGCCAACGCGGCTTTGCCGCTAGTACCGCCTTTCATGAGGGCGGCGATAGACTCCAGAGAAAGACCACCGTCCGGCGCGTCGCCAGAGTGGCATTGGGTGCAGTGGGCGCGCAGGATCGGTAGGACGTCGTGGGTGAAATCGACCTTGCTTTGGGTTCTGGCGAGCAGGGCGATGGGAAGGGAAGCGGCCAGCCCAAGTTGGGGCAGACGCAAGCCGATCCGTCGAAGCCCCATTGCCATATCCCCATTATCGCAGGTTCAAATCTGCGCGTAAAGGAGAAATTCAGCGTTGCGTTCACCTGAATTCGTTTGTTATGATGAAGGGACGGTTTTCCCAACGATGCCAAAACTGAGCGACTTTGTAACCCCCATCCTGCTTTCGCTCGTGACCCTGGCTCTCATTGGGACTGAGCTACGGAGCCATCCGCCCGACGATCAGACCAGAACCCACATCGCGGTTTGGGTTGGTTGGTCCTCGTTCGAATTCGACGCGTTTAAGGGCGTGGTCGATGACTTCAACAAGTCTCAAAACAAGATTTTCGTCGATCTTTTGTCGGTTTCGGGCAACAGCCAAAAGACGCTGATTAGCACTGCGGCGGGCATTCCGCCGGAGATTTCGCTGATCGGCGGCTCGGAACTGCCCCAATTTGCCGACGCGGGCGCGATCGAACAACTCGACGAAATTTGCAAGGAAAACGGACTGACCGACGAGAAGTATGTTCCGGGTGACTGGGGCGTGGTGCATTACCAGGATCATGTCTATGCTCTACCAGCTACTCCGGCGACAGTAGCGCTCCACTACAACAAGGACATCCTCAAAGCGGCCGGGTACGACCATCCGCCCGAAACTATCGAGGAGATGGACGAGATGGTGAATAAGATCACCAAGGTGAAAAACGGCAAGGTGGTGATGGCGGGATTTCTGCCAGGTGAACCGGGCTGGTGGAATTGGTGCTGGGGACCCTATTTCGGTGGTCAACTGTGGGATGGCGATTCGAAAATCACCATGGATTCCCCCGAGAATTTGAAAGCCTTTCAGTGGGTTGCGTCGTTCAGCAAGCGGTTCGGTCCGGGCCAGATTCAGGCGTATCGAAGCGGGTTCGGTGCTTTCGAGTCACCTCAGAACGCCTTTATGTCGGGCAAGGTCGCGATGGAGGTCCAGGGCGTGTGGATGAACAACTTCATCCAAGCCGCCAACCCGAAGTTGAATTGGGGCGCGGTGCCGTTTCCGTATCCGAAAGATCATCCCGAACTGAAGGGGCATACGATCATCGACCAGGACATATTTGTCCTGCTGAAGGGGTGTAAGCACCGGGCAGAGGCCATCCAATTCCTGGTGTATTGCCAACAGCAAGGGCCAATGGAGAAGCTGTGCTGGGGTCAGAAGAAGTCCTCGCCGCTCCGCAAAAAGTCGGATTGGTTTTGGAAGACCCACGCTAACCCGTATATCAAGCTTTTCGACGACATGGCCTATAGTCCGAACGCGTTTACAACGCCCAAAACGGCTATTTGGCCCCAGTACCAGGCGGAAATTACGAACGCGATGGACGAAGTAACGCTTTTGCAAATGACGCCGGAAGAGGCGATTAAGTACGTTCAGGCGCGGATGCAACCGAAGCTGGACTTGTACCGGAATCGCCTGGAAGCGCGGAGGAAAGCCGGTCTATGATGCGTCGGCGAGAGGGACGGGCGGGTTTTATGTTTGCCCTTCCGTGGCTATTCGGCCTGTCAGCGTTCATGTTCTATCCGTTGCTGATGTCGCTCTACCTCTCGTTCTGCGACTATTCGGTTTTGCGACCGCCGGTGTGGGTGGGGACGGCCAACTATACTGAACTCTTCCACGACGAAGTCTTTTGGATCACGGTCAAGAACACGATCTTTTACGCGTCGGTTTCGTTACCGCTCAGCATGGTCATTGGCATCGCCTTGGCGATGCTTTTGAATACGAATGTCAAGGGCATGGCCATCTACCGGACCATCTTCTTCATCCCCTCATTGGTGCCGATGGTCTCGCTTGCGATGCTGTGGCTATGGCTGTTGAACGGCGATTACGGCGTGATCAACAACGCGCTGAGCGTGATCGGCATCAAAGGGCCGAACTGGATGAGCGACGTGGCGTGGACCAAACCGGCTCTGATTCTGCTCAGCGTCTGGGGCGTAGGCAATGCAATGTTGATCTATCTGGCCAGCCTGCAAGACGTTCCAACATCCTTGCTGGAGGCTTCGGAACTCGACGGAGCGACGCCGTGGCAGAAGACGCGCAATGTCACCTTGCCGATGATCTCGCCAGTGATCCAGTTCAACATGATCATGGGCATCATCGGTTCGCTCCAGGTGTTCGCCGTGCCGTTCATCATGTTCCCGGGTGGCAGTCCGGCGCGTTCGACCTACTTCTACTCGGAATATCTGTACGACAACGCGTTCCTGTATAGCCGCATGGGTTACGCGAGCGCGATGGGATGGGTGCTATTCATCGTTATTTTGATCTTGACACTGTTGGCGTTGAAGCTCAGTAACCGTCACGTCCACTATGGAGGCGTTTAGATGAAGAACCACAAGAAGCACATCACGATACTCACGCACTTCGTGCTGATTTTCCTGTCGGTGCTGTTCATCTTCCCGTTCCTATGGATGCTGGACACGGCGATCAAGCCAATCGCTGAGACGATGACGACCACCCCGAAGTGGATTCCCTCGCACTTCGAGTTCGACAACTTTTGGAAGGCGATCACATACGGCTCGGACAAGCTGGGCTACATTCCGTTCCTGGTTTACGCGGAAAACACGCTCATGCTGGCGGCCTTGGTGGTCATCGGCACAGTGGTTTCGAATTCGATCGTGGCGTATTCGTTTGCGCGTCTGCGGTGGTGGGGAAGAGATGTCATCTTTGCGATCACCCTCGCGACGATGATGGTGCCGTTCCCGGTGCTGATGGTGCCGACCTTCACGATCTTCAAACACCTGGATTGGATCGGGACGTATCGGCCGCTGTGGGTTCCGGCATGGTTCGGCAGCGCGTTTTCGATCTTCCTCTTGCGGCAGTTCTTCAAGACGATTCCGTTCGAGCTATCCGAGGCCGCTCGCATCGACGGCGCGGGTGAGTGGAAGATTTTCCGCTCGATCATCCTGCCGCTCAGTAAACCGGCGTTATCCGTCGTTGCGCTGTTTGCGTTGATGGGCACCTGGAACGACTTTCTAGGTCCGCTCATCTACTTGCTCCGCCAGGAGACATTCACGCTCTCGCTAGGGTTGGAGTTCTATCACAGCCACGCGGGTGGAACCATTTGGAATCTCCTGATGGCGGCGACGAGCATTGTGGTCGTGCCGGTCCTCATCCTGTTCTTCTTCTGCCAAAAGCAGTTCATCAAGGGCATTTCGATCACCGGCATCAAGTAACCCTTGACTTTCAACTTATGGCCTTTTCATGCCAAGGTTAACTTTTCTATATTCTGTAATATAGTTTTCTATATTTTGGAGTTATACTGGTTGGCATGTTGAAGAAATCGTGGACTTTTGCCGTTTTGGCCGCCATGGTTATGGCTCTGCCGAGCGCCTCCTTTGCGCAGACTGGCCAGAAACCGAAGAACGAGACGAAAGGACAGTCTCAACTCGCGGGAGGCTTTGCTCGCTTTGGCGAAACGTACAGCCTCAAGAGCGGTTGGAACTTTCAGTTCATTAGCGCGAAGTACACGGTTCAGCCGTTCCTCTGCTACGGCGACTCATTGGCGATGAGTGGCCAGAAACTGCTGGTCATCGACTTCTCGCTAAAGAACGCGACGCACGACGACATGTGGTTCGGCGGCATCGACCAAATGATCTCGGTTTTTGACGATAAGGGGGCTAAATACAGTTCTTGCGCGACCCAACTGGAGAGCAATGGGATCAAGTCGATGGACCGTACGTTGAAGCCAGGGCAGGGAATTGGGCAGCCGGAACTCAAGGATCCCCTTCGAGTTTGCTTCCCGGTGCCCCTTGACGCGAAGATCACGAAGATCATCTTGAACGAGCCTCGGTTGGGCAAAAACGAAGAGGTCGTGCGATTCCTGATGGCAGGCACTGACAAAGAATCTGACCCGAAGAACATCATCGCACCGCTCCCGAAGAATGTGGCTGATCCAAGCGACCCGACGGGTGCGGTCGCCCTCAAGGCGGGGCTCGCAAAGATCGGAGACGTAGTTCCTTCGGGCGAATTTTCGTTCAAGGTCACGGGTGTCACGACCACGAAGGAAGCGCTTGACCCGGATAATCCGCTGGAAGATGGCAAGCAGTACGTGGTGGTGACCGTTCAAGCCAAGAACATCTGGGGCGACAAGGCTAGCTATTTCGATGCACAGGACACAGACGACAACGTCTTGGTCGACGCAGACGGTGAGAAGTATCATGCGGCGAAGGTGCTCAAGGCATCATCGAACGAAGAGGCGGATACAGGGCGGCAGATGGATCCCGACGACACCTACACGGTTCGGTGGGTGTTTGTGATGAGCGAAAAGTCGAAGGCGACCGTGTTTCGGCTACGCGCCACGTCCGAGGCCTACACCTGGGCATTCGACTTATCTAAGTAGAACGCGGGCCCACGGTCGTTTGTTTGGGGTATCGACCAGGGCTCAGCATTCATCGGGGCGGAGTCGGTATCCGACTCCTGTCTCGGTTTGGATCAGGCGATGTTGGCCCGGTCCCGAGTCGATTTTTTGCCGCAGGTTGGCCATATGGACGCGAAGAGTATGGGTCGAGTCTTCGAATGCAGGACCCCACACTTCGGTCAGGAGTTGCTTTTGGGTCACGACCTTACCGGCGTGTTGACAAAGAATCGACAGCAGTTTGTATTCGATCTGGGTCAGTCGAATCTCTTCGCCCGCAAGGGCGACGACGCGGGCGGCAAAGTCGACGCGAAGATCGCCGGCCTCGAAGACGGCGACATCGGGGGCGGGTTTGGAATGTCGCAAGGCCACTCGCACACGCGCCATCAATTCACCGACTGAAAAGGGTTTCGTCAAGTAGTCGTCGGCACCCTGGTCGAGGGCTCCCACCTTGTCGTTCTCCTTCCCCCGAGCCGAAAGGACGATGATCGGTACAGTCGACCATTCGCGGATGCGGCGCAAGACCTCCAGGCCGTCGATATCCGGCAGGCCGAGGTCCAGGAGAACGATTTCTGGATTCTTTTGCGCGACTAGTCGGATTCCCTCTTCGCCGGTGGCGGCCTCGTACCAGGTCGCCTCGTCGTCGCCCAAGCTGGCGCGCAGGAACCGACGGATTGGCACCTCGTCTTCGATGACGACGAACCGGATCGGGTTATTCACGGCCCTCCGATTTAGTGGGGGCAGGTTCAAGAGGGAACTCGATGCGGAAATCGGCCCCGACCTTCGTGGGGACGATGGATATTCGGCCCTGATGGGCTTCGACCGCGGCTTTGCAAATCGCTAGCCCGAGGCCAAAGCCAGCCGAGGATCGCCCTCTGTACCGTTCGAAAACCTGCGCGCCAACTTCCTTAGGGATGCCTGGCCCATCGTCGATGACGTCGAGTTGGGCCGACCATCCGGCCTGACGAATCGTGACTTGAACGTGAGCGTCTCGTCCGGCGTGGCGGCTTGCGTTTTCGAGCAGGTTGACGATCACCTGCTCAAAAAGCACGCCATCGGCTCGCACAAGCAATTGCCCACCCTCCACCTCGACCGAGACGGGATGGTCGAACAGGGATTCAGTGCGAAGAATGGCGGCGTTCACGATCTCTTCCAGATTATGCCAGTCGTAGTTGAGATCGATGGAGCCTCGAATCCTCGTCATGTCGAGAAGGTTTTGAACCAACCGGCTCATTCGCTCCGATTCTTCGACGATCACCGATGCCAAGTCTTGCTGTTTGGCCGTCGCTTCGGCATTCGACTTTAAGATCGACGCCGCGCCAAGAATGGATGCCAGCGGAGTGCGCAGGTCGTGAGAGACCGAGCTGAGAAGGTCTCCGCGCAGTCGCTCCGTCTCGGCCTTCAGGGCGGCAACATGAGAGGCCTTGGCGAAGAACGCGCGCTCCAGCGCGGTCGAAAGCAGGCTTCCTACCGCTTCGATTAGGTGGCGACTCGACGTGTCGAGTTCGCGGTCGCTAAGTTGGACGGCGAATGCTCCGAAAGTCTCCTCCGATCCAGCGAGGGGAAGGTAGAAGCCTTCGGCACCGGAGAGCGTATCGGTCGATGCTCCGGCCGGCTTGCCGTGATCCACAACCCATCGTGCCACCGCCTGCTCCTTTTCCGTACTCTCAAACCCGTTTTCGGACGCAACCAAGGGCCCGAAGAGGCCCGCGCTTGAAATTCGTAAAACGGCAGAGTCGGCCCCAACGAGGGAGCGAATTTTGTCGATGGCGAGTTGCGCCATTTCGGTTTTGCTTCGCGTGCCCGCCAGCTTTTTGCTGAGATCGTACAGTGCGGCGGTGTTACGTTCGCGATCGGACGCCGCCCGCGAATGCTCCTTCAGACGCGATGTGAGCGAGCTAATCATCAGCGCCACCGCCAGCATGACGGCAAAAGTCAGAACATTCTGAACGTCGCTGACCGCGAACGTGTGAATGGGCGGAACGAAGAAGAAGTTGAAGCAGGTTACGGCGAGAACGGCGCTCAGCATGGCCTCCCGGCGCGTGTGGCGAACCGAAACAATCGACGTTCCCAGCAGGTACAGCATGATGATGTTCGCGTGGCGAACTTCGTTGCCGATAAAGTGACCAATAACGGTTGCCAATGCGACGAGCAGGATGGTTTCGGCGATACCTTTGATGCTCCATGCACCTTCTCGTTGAGATCGTCGCAAGGGCGTGCCCGATGCTTCATCGCCGGTGATGATCAGAACGTCGATATTGCCACTGCTCCGCACCGTATGGTCCACCACCGACCCGAAAACAATCTCCTTCCATCGCTGGCGAACCGGCTTGCCCATGACGATGGTCGTGACGTTCTCTTGTTGGGCGTAGGCGATGAGTTCGGAAACGATGTCGTCGCCGGCGAGGGTCGTGGTTTTGGCGCCTAGCTCCTCGGCTAGGCGCATGGCGGCATCCATTTCGGCTTGGGCTTGGGTGCCGATGCCTGCCTGTCTAGAGGAGGCGACGGTGACGGCTAAGAGATCGGCGTGGAGGCTGTTGGCGAGCCGCCGCGCGGCCCGGACGACTTTCGACGCCATTCGGCTGGGGGCGACACAAACGAGGATGCGCTCGCTAGCGTGCCACGGCTCGGTCGTTTTGGTGAGCGATCTAGTTTTGCGGAGTTCCTGATCGACCCGCTCGGCGGTTTGACGCAGGGCGAGTTCTCGAAGCGCGAGAAGATTTCCTTTCTTAAAGAAGCCCTGCAGAGCCTGCTCGATCTTCTCGGGCACATAGATTTTGCCGTCCTGTAGGCGTTGTTGGAGTTGCTCGGGCGGAATGTCGATCAGCTCGATCTCGTCAGCGCGTTCGATGAATGAGTCTGGAACGGTTTCCTGGACGAAGATGCCGGTGACCTGGGCGACGACGTCGCGCAGACTCTCGATGTGCTGGATATTGACGGTGGTCCAAACGCCAATTCCGGCATCCAGAAGCTCTTCGATGTCCTGAAAACGTTTGGCATGGCGCGATTCGGGCGCGTTGGTGTGGGCCAATTCGTCCACCAACACAATCTCTGGCTTGCGGGTTAGGGCCGAGTCAATATCGAACTCTTTGATCTCGATTCCACGATGCTCAATGACGCGCGGGGGCAGTGACTCAAGGTTCTGGGCGAGCGCTTCGGTCTCTTTGCGGCCGTGCATCTCCAGATAGCCGATAACGATCTCTTGCCCCCTCTCACGAGCCTCTTGGGCATTGGACAGCATGCTATAGGTTTTGCCTACGCCAGCGGCCATACCGAGGAAGATTTTGAGGCGTCCCTTGGCTCGCTGAACCTTGTGTTCGGCGACGATATCGAGCAATTCGTCGGCGTCAGGGCGAATGTCAGACATGGATGGACCAGCAAGGTTTACTGCAGAAAGTTACCATTTTCTGGTTCATGAGCCAGACTTGAGATCGTCGAGGGCCAAATTGAATTCGAGAACATTGACCACCGGCTCGCCGAGAACGCCGAGAGTCGGCGCAATCGTGTGATCCAGGACAAGCCGCTTGACGGTGGCATCAGGTAGACCGCGCGCCTTGGCGATGCGATGTACTTGGTACAGGGCTGCCTCGACGGAAATGTGCGGATCGAGCCCGCTTGCCGAGGAAGTCACCAATTCGGTTGGTACCAGAGCGGTGTTCGAGGGGTCCGCGTCGCGATAGGTCTTGACCGAAGCAGTCAGCCGGTCTTTCAGCGCTGGGTTCGTCGGGCCAAGATTGCTTCCGCTGGATGCCGCCGCGTTGTAGGGCGTCGGGGACGTGGCCGAAGGGCGTCCCCATAAGTATTTGGGCTCATCGAACGGCTGGCCGATGAGTCTGGAACCAACCACCTTTCCTCTGCTAACGATCAGCGAACCATTGGCTTGGCTCTTGAAAGCGGTTTGGGCGATGGCCGTGACCGCGAGGGGGTAGAGAACGCCAGTCAGAATCGTGAGAACAACGAAAATGCGAATCGCGATGATAAGGTCTTTCATTTGAAGAACAATCCGACGATGATGTCGATCAGCTTGATGCCGACGAACGGAACGACGATGCCGCCAAGGCCATAAACGAGCAGGTTTTCTTTCAGCACTTTGTCGGCACCGGCCGGTTTGTACTTGAGGCCTCGCAAGGCGAGCGGAACCAGCCCGATAATGACCAGAGCGTTGAAGATCACTGCGCTGAGGATGGCGCTCTCGGGCGATTTCAGGCCCATGATGTTCAGAACCCGCAACTGCGGATAGGTAACGGCGAAGGCGGCGGGAATGATGGCGAAGTACTTCGCAATGTCGTTAGCGATGCTGAAGGTGGTCAGTGAGCCACGAGTCATCAGAAGCTGTTTGCCTGTCTCAACGATTTCGATGAGTTTGGTCGGATTACTGTCGAGGTCCACCATGTTTCCCGCCTCCTTGGCGGCCTGGGTTCCGGTGTTCATCGCTACCGCCACATCGGCTTGGGCGAGGGCGGGGGCATCGTTGGTGCCGTCCCCGGTCATCGCCACGAGTCGCCCGCCTTCCTGATATTCACGGATGAGCTTAAGCTTGGCTTCGGGAGTGGCCTCGGCAAGGAAGTCGTCGACGCCGGACTCAGCCGCGATGGCCGCCGCCGTCATCGGGTTGTCGCCGGTGATCATCACGGTCTTGATACCCATCTGGCGAAGCTCGGCAAATCGTTCTTTGATGCCACCTTTGACAATATCCTTCAGGTAAATCACACCGAGCACCCTGCCGTTTTCAGCCACCACCAGCGGGGTGCCGCCTGCCTTCGAAATCTCTTCCACCTTGGCCTGGATTTCGCTGGGGAAGGTGCCTCCAGACGATTCGACCCACTTTCGAATGGCATCCTGGGCACCTTTCCGGAGTTCGATCCCTTCGAAATTCACACCGGACATGCGGGTTTGGGCCGTGAAAGGTACGAAATGTTCGCCCGCGACCTCTCGGCCCCGGATTCCATATTTCTCTTTGGCGAGCACGACGATGCTCCGTCCCTCGGGGGTTTCGTCGGCCAGGCTGGACAGTTGAGCCTTCTCGGCGAACTCTACTTCGGCGACACCTGGGGCCGGGATGAACTCGGATGCCTGCCGGTTTCCTAGCGTGATCGTGCCGGTTTTGTCGAGGAGGAGCACGTCCACGTCACCTGCCGCCTCGACCGCACGCCCGCTGGTGGCGATGACGTTTTTGCGCAGGAGCCGGTCCATGCCGGCAATGCCGATCGCGCTCAAGAGTCCACCGATGGTGGTGGGGATGAGGCAGACGAGCAGAGCGACGATGACGGTCACGCTCACGGGCTGACCCTGATTGGCCGACTGCACGGCGTAGAGCGAGAAGGGAATGAGGGTGGCACAAGCCAAGAGAAAGACGATCGTTAGCGCCGAGAGCAGGATGCTTAGGGCAATTTCGTTTGGTGTTTTCTGGCGTTTGGAGCCCTCCACCATCGCGATCATTCGGTCCAGGAAGCTCTCGCCGGGATTGGCCGAAATTCTGACCACGATCCAGTCGCTGAGAACCCGCGTGCCGCCGGTGACCGCGCTGCGGTCGCCGCCGGATTCGCGAATGACCGGCGCGGATTCGCCGGTGATCGCGCTTTCGTCCACCGTTGCCACTCCTTCCGTGACATCGCCATCTCCGGGGATGAAGTCACCAGCTTCCACGAGTACGTAGTCGTCTTTACGAAGGGCGCTGGCCGAAACCGATGTAAATTCCGATCGATCTTGGGGAGAGGAGAGTTTTTTCGCCGGAACATCTTTCTTGGCGCTCTTGAGGGCGTCGGCCTGTGCTTTTCCGCGACCTTCGGCCATGGCTTCGGCGAAGTTCGCGAAGAGAACCGTGAACCAGAGCCACAGGGCGATGGAAAGGATGAATGCAGGGGAGGCTTCGCCCTTTCCGACAAGCGACTGAATCCACAGACCAGTCGTGAGAATCGAGCCGACGAACACGACAAACATGACCGGGTTCTTCACTTGAAGGCGCGGATTTAATTTGCGAAGAGCGTCGATGACGGCTCGCTTGACCTGAGCGCCATCGAACATGGCTTGAGATTGATTGGACATTATTTGACACCAGCCATTTGAAGATGTTCGACGACTGGACCGAGAGCGAGTGCGGGTACGAAGGTGAGAGCCCCAACGAGGAGAACGGTTCCGCACAAGAGGATGACGAAGAGGGGGGTGTGGGTTGGCAAAGTTCCCGGTCCGGTGGGCACAACCTTCTTCTTTGCCAACGATCCGGCGATAGCAAGGACGGGAATGATGATCCAGAATCGGCTGATCCACATGATGATGCCGCCAAGGAAATTGTGGAAAGGCACGTTGGCGTTAAAGCCAGCGAACGCCGAGCCATTGTTGTTACCCATGCTGGAGTAGGCGTACAGGACCTGGCTGAATCCGTGCGCGCCGGGGTTGCTCATGCTAGTCTGGGCCGCCCCGCTGACGAGGGGGATGGCCGTTCCCAACAGCACGAGACAGCAGGGAATGAGGATGACGAGTGAAGCCATTTTCATCTCGTACGGCTCGATTTTCTTACCGATGTACTCGGGTGTGCGGCCAACCATGAGTCCGGCGATGAACACGGCAATGATGGCAAAGATCAGCATTCCGTAGAGACCGCAGCCGACGCCGCCAAAGACGACCTCGCCAAGCTGGATCATGGCTAGCGGCATCATGCCGCCGAGTGGCGTGAACGAGTCGTGCATCGAGTTCACCGAACCATTGCTGGCGGCGGTGGTGGCCACCGCCCACAGGGCCGAATTTTCGATGCCGAGCCGTGATTCCTTGCCTTCCCAGTTCGCGGTTGTTGTGAGGCCAACGTCCTTGAACATGGGGTTTCCACCATGCTCCGCGATGTTGCACGGAATGAGGAAAAGGGCAAAGAGGATCGTCATGGCGGCGAGAATGGCCCACCCTTGTCGGCGGTCCTTCAACATCTCGCCGAACGTGATACACAACGCGGCGGGAATCAATAGGATGGCGAGGCATTCGAGAAAATTGGTAAGTGGGGTCGGATTCTCGAAGGGGTGGGCTGAGTTGACGTTGAAGAAGCCCCCGCCGTTCGTCCCTAACTGCTTGATCGCGATTTGCGATGCGGCGGGTCCAACCGCGATGGTCTGATCCGCAACCGTTTTGCCGTCGGCACCCTTGATTGGGTTGATTAGACTAGCGGTTTCGTACCGATGGAAGGTTTGAACCACGCCCTGGCTGGCCAACACGACGCCAAAGAGCAGGGAAAGAGGAAGCAGGATATAGAGCGTGCTTCGGGTTAAGTCGACCCAAAAGTTTCCAAGTTTGCTTGACTCGCGTGACCGTAAGCCACGGATCAGCGCGGCAAGAACGGCAATTCCGGTTGCGGCGCTGACGAAATTCTGAACCCCAAGACCGACCATTTGGGTGAGGTAGCTCATCGTCGATTCTCCGCCGTAACCCTGCCAGTTGGTATTGGTGGCAAAGCTGGTGGCGGTATTGAAGGACGAGTCCGCTGTGACGGCAGGCATTCCGGCTGGATTAAGCGGTAGGAATCCTTGGAGGCGCTGAAGAAGATAGACGACGACTGCACCGATGAGATTGAATAGGACGACGGCGACCGCATACGACTTCCATGTCTGCTCCCGGTCGGGATCGACGCCGCTAAGCCGGTACAGAAGCCCCTCCAGCCATCCCAGCGGCTTGAGGAGAAAGTGTGGCTTTCCGTCGAGGACTCGGGCCATGAAAACCCCAAGAGGCTTGGCGCAAGCCAGGAGAACGGCCACGTAGAGGACAATTTGAATCCATCCCGACATCAGAATGCCTCCGGCTTCAGCATTGCGAAGAAGAGATAAATAAGGAGGAGCAAGCAGAGGACGCCTGCAACGAGGTACAGGCTCATGGTTGTCCCTTTCCTAGACGCTCGCACCCCTTGATGAGGGCCAAAGATGCGAAGGCAAGCAGGATAAGTCCGCCGATTGCCGCGAGATCACTCATGCCTTCAGAGTGGCGGCGGCGAACTGCAAGCCCGTGTCAAGGCCGAATGAGCGACGTCAAGATTTCGTCAAGAAAGGTGAGAGCCCCGAGTTTGGAGTGGGAAACAAACCGGGGCTCGTTTTGGAGTGTTAGTTGGGTCTTTGACTTGAGAGAGGGAGCCAAAGTCGTTATTGCTTGAGGGCTGGGCTGTACCGGCTGATATTTTCAGCGTGATATTTGGCCAGCAGGCTCTCAACCTCATAGTTGGTCAGCATGCCTTGGATGCCGATGGCGATGAGGGCACCGCCCTTCTCAACCGTTTCGTGGAATTCATAGGCGGCGTTTTCGGGGACACCTTGGTCTTTCAGGAAACCAACCACACCTCCCGCGATGACACCTGCTCCGGTGGTCGCCGCTGCGGCGGCAATGGCGATAGCCAATGCACCTCCACCAAGCACGATTCCGATTCCAGGAAGGAAGACGGCGGCGAGGGCCGCGACGACCCCGACCCCGAGGCCGACCCCTGCGCCCGCCAAGGCGCCCGATTCAGCGTCGGCTCCCGTGGTGGTCGTGATGCCGGTCTTGGCGTGAATCTCAAGGTCCCTGAGGTTCAGATTCTCGCCAGCCGAGTAATTTGAGAGGCGACCGGAATGGCTCTCGTTGGCGATGAGGCTGACATCTTTCGGTTTCACGCCGTGGTCCAAAAGGGCTCCAATCGCCCGCTCAGCGTCCGTCATATTGTGGAACGATGCGTAGATCGTATGGGTCATGGTTGTCTCCTTGGTGGGGCTGTAGCCCAGCCAGGTCTTTGTAACCTTATGGACGTCATCCTAAACGCATGACACACGGACAGGACCGTTAGTCCCGGTTCCTGTGGTGGCGGGTGGCCAATGTGCGGCAACTTACGAAGCGAGGCCGTGGAGTTTGCGAAATGCCTCGACGAAAACCTTGGCTAGATCAGGGTCGAACTGGGTTCCAGCGCCCTCTTCGATGGCATTCAGGGCCGTCTCGACGCTGAGCCCCTTTCGGTAAGGTCGGTCGCTGGTCATCGCATCGTAGGTGTCGGCGATGGCGAGAATTCGGGCAACAAGCGGGATGGTTTCGCCTGCGAGTTCGTCGGGATAGCCGCGACCGTCCCAGCGCTCATGGTGACCACGGATTCCCGGCAGGGCATCGGCCAGTTCGGGAATTTGGCGGACGATTTTCTCACCCAGCGCGGGGTGAAGCTTGATCATCTCGAACTCTTCGTCGGTCAGCCGTCCCGGTTTCTTGAGGGCGGCATCTGGTACGCCGATCTTACCAACGTCGTGCAGGGTTCCGGTGAGGAAGACGAGGTCGACGAACCCGGATTCGCTGCCGCAAGCCTCGGCGAGGCTCCGGGCGTATTCGGCGACACGCTGAGAGTGGCCACGCGTGTATTCGTCCTTGGCGTCAACGGCTTCTGCCAACGCCTTAACGGCGGCGTAGCTGGATTGGCGAAGGAATGAAAGGCTCTCCTCGTTGCCCTCAAAGCTGAAGCCCTCAAAGATTTTCACCTTGTTTCGACCCGAGTTCTTGGCTTGGCTGACCGCCATTTCAGCGGCTAGGAGTGCAGTTTCGACGCGGTTGGTGGAGTCGTTGATTTCGCAAAGGCCAACGCTTACCGTGATCGGTAGCTCTCGCTCGATTCGGTTACGAACCGCTTCGGCAAGAAAGGGCGTCGAGTCCTCGTCGCAAAGGGCAAATTGGTTTCCGCTGTAGCGGGACAGGGGCGAACCATCGTTCGCCTCGTCACGGAGGATGTCGGAGACTTGAACCAGAAGCTCATCGCCTGCCTGAGTGCCGTGAGCCTGGTTATACGCCTCGAACTGATCGAGGTCGAAGAGGGCGACCCACTTCCGCGTGGGTTCCTCGGCCAAAAGCGATTCAAGGCTTCGGCGGAAACTGCGGTAATTCAGAAGTTCGGTGAGGGGATCAACATCGAGCATCCGCACCAGTCGTTCGCGGCTGGTACGAATCGAAGTCGTCATCTCGTCGAAAGCGTGCTGAAGCACTCCGATTTCATCTTGTCGAGCGCTCGCGATCGGCTCGGGCCAATGCCCTCGCTCTAGGACGCGGAAAGAAGATACAAGTCGCTCGATCGGTCCGCTGAGTGAACCCGACAAGTAGATTCCGGCCCCGACGCCAAGCGAACAGCCCAGCAGAAGGAGGACCCAAAGGGTCGTTTTGAGCGGCTGGAATGGACCCGTCACATTCGATTCCTTGACCAAGCTAGAAAGTGTGAGCTTGGCGTCGGCTCCGTTGGTCAGCACCGCGACGGGTTGAGATCGGGCAATGTACTTCTCGCCGTTCGTCGTCAGTTCGCCGTTGTGGAAACTCGACATGTCGATAGTTGAAACTACGACCCGACCGTTGTATGAGAGCACCGCTTCGCCACCGGAGAGTCCCGTGATGTTTTCGAGTAGTTGACGATCCAGCCGGCGGCCAAGGACCAGCGTAGCCTGTACGTATTGGCCGATGACGATCGGGTAGGCAGCGGCAACCGAGACCTTTTGCTGATCGAGATAGAGTCCGCCCTTCGGCTTGCGGTCCAGAGCAGAGGAGATCAGACTCGACTTGGCGGCATCGGTCCCCGGTTTTAGTGGGGCGGTATCGGTTGAACCGAGCACCTCGCCTTGTGAATCTGTCAACGCGATCCAATCGACATCGGCAGTGCCTTTCAACTCCTGCAGATGGTCATTAATGGTCCGCTCGTCGGCTTGGTAGACGTTGCGGGTGCCCTGCCGATCTGCAAGGAGGGAAGTCTCGACGAGCAACCGATTGGAGAACTCGTTAATGGCGGAGTCTAGCGCTCGGCTGGTGCGCTGGACCGTCGAGGTCGCAGTCGATTCGGCTTGTCGTTGCGTAATGACAGTGAGGATGAGAAGGGCGATACCGAGCGTCCCGACGATCAGACCGGTGATCGTCAGCAGGATTTTGTTTCGGTACGTTATTCCCTTCATCGGCCCAGATTGAAGCTTAAGTTTGTCGGCCCCGCCGCGTTTAGGCTTCCCTGATAGGTCGCGCCAGACTCGTGCCAGCCTTCGACTTTGTAGGTGCCTTTCGGCACGTCGGCGATGCTGAAGTGGCCGTTCCTATCGGTCTTCGCGAAGAAAGGCGTGCCGACAACGATCACGTATGCGCTCATGTTCGAGTGAATATTGCAGAGGACCGAAACGACTCCGGTCTTGTCGAAGGTGACTTCGCGGGTTTGTCCCTTCGGGTACATGCCGAGGTCGAACTTCTTGGCGCGATATTCGGCAAAGACGTTATGAAAAATGTCGTCGCGGTTCGGAAAGCTAACCGTGCTGTCCGAGGTTACGACCAGTACGTGCGGAATGAACGCTTTGCCCTTCTGCTCGATCTTCGCCGCCATCGGCTTGCTGGCCACCGAGCCGGAAAGCCAGACCACGGCATCCCCAACGGGCTTGCCACGAAGCGTGAGAGTGCCGCTGACAGTCGAAGCTTGTCCGAGGACGATGAGGGGCAAAAGAGAAGTCATCATGGTTAGAATCGAATGGTCTTGTAGAGTCCGACTGTCCAAGGACCGCCGAGAGAGACTTGGTTCGTGCCGGGGCCGCCGGTGTAGTTGGTTAGGAGCGTCATGTCCCAGGGAAGTCGGGTCTTGACCGCCGCCGTCCAGGTTTCTTGTCGCGAAGGGGAGGTCCCCATTGTCGATTTGCGCTCAAGTCGGAAGGCAAGCGTCACGTCTTGCCAGTTCTTGGGTCGATGGTTGACATCGAGGACGTAGCCGGCCATTCGGGTGCCCGGAGCTTGGTAGGCCGCCATCTCGGTGGTAACGATCCAGTGGGGAATCGTCCACCGGTAATCGAACATCAGCATCTGCTCCTCAGAGCCGAGCGTGTCGGTGTCGAAGAAACCGGATAGGCCAACGATCGAACCGTCGTGGTAACGGCTCCACCGCAGGGAGACTCGGTTCAATTTGTCGGCAAAGAGGTGGCTAACGAGTTCGTTAGAACTTGTGACAGAGGCCTCATAGGTGTCGTTGCCTTGAATCGTTTGCACTTTTGCGCCAAGGGTGGTCCGTTCCAGAAGCTTTTGGTCGCCATAGGTATGGCTTTCGATGAGCGGAACGAAGACGAAGTTGGAATACCACTGGTTGTCCCATGTGACTTGGCCGACGGGCAGCAGAAATCGACCGACTTCGGCCGAGGTATTTCCGACCGAGTATCCGAGCGTCGTATTGTCGAGTTCGTGCCAGTGGCAAAAGCTATAGTTCCAGTAGCTAGCCTTGGCGGTCCAGTTGCCCGATGAAGCAGTCAGTTGAAAACGGTTGAATCGCTCGCCTTGGCGGTAGTCGCTTTTCTGACGTCCAGAAACAAACGCCTGTTGGATCGAACCGGACCAGTCAACGCCTTGGGCAGGACAGAGGGCGACGCCCAATGGACCCCAAGAAAGCACCCATGCCAACCGCATACCTGCACGTTTTGCCAGCACGACTATAGTAATGATCGGGTTGTCCTTCGTCGTTGCTCAGGAGGCCGGTAAGGGACCCTGGAACATTCAGGCTTGTGACGCCCGAAGGTAGTCCCCAATTTGCCGGGTTTTGCGTTTAAGCTGACTGGGAATAACTTAGATAAGTCATTGATTATGCTAAAATCAGGCCCTAATGTCCGAATTGCGAACATTTCTTGAGATTCCTTACGACGAACTGGAGGAGCGAAATCTAGAGGCCAAAAAGAAGCAGTTAGATCGCGTCTCGGCCTCTGATCTGGAAAGCTACTACCTGAAGTATTTGGAGAAGGAAAAGGGCATCAAAGCAGTCACCGTCTGCTTTAGCGACCTCGAGGGCCGGTTCCACATGCTGGACTACGACAAGAAGTTTCTCCTGAAGAGCCACGACAACCTCACGTTCGACGGCTCGAGCATCCGCGGCTTCAGCGTGGTCAGCGAGTCCGACCTCCGACTCGGAATCGACTGGGGCTCGTTCCGATGGCTCCCGAGCGACATCTTCGGCCCGGGCAAGGTCATCGTTTTCGGCCTGATCCTGGATCGCGAAGGCAAGCCTTACCAGTCCGACTTCCGCGGACTTCTGAAGGAATACTCCGAAGAGCAGTTTAAGAAGAACGGCTACAACTTCAACCTCGCGGTCGAAGTCGAAGGCTTCCTCTTCGAAGGTCGCGGCGCCGAGCAGAATTTCCAATCGAGCGAAGGCTTCAAGATCGTGTCGAGCGGTGGCTACTACCACTCGCTTCCCAACGACCCGCTTCGCCTTTTCATCGACCGACTTGCTGAGGCTCAGCGAGCCCTTGGCTTCGAGAATGAAAAGGACCACCCGGAAGTCGCCCCGAGCCAGTTCGAGTTGAACTACAAGTACAGCGACGCGATGATCGCGGCCGACCAGATTCAGCTTTACAAGCTGACGGCTCGACAGATCGCCGCCAATATGGGATGCACCGCAAGCTTCCTTCCGAAGCCGATGGTTGGCATTAACGGTAGCGGCATGCACACGAACATGTCGATCTCCGACAAGTCCGGCAAGAACCTGTTCTTCGACAAGAAGGGTGAAGATGGCATTAGCCCGATGGCGATCGACTTCATCGACCGAATTCTCAACAGCGCCAACGATATTTGTTTGATCCTCAACCCGAGCGTCAACTCCTATCGACGTCTGGACCCGCACTACGAAGCTCCGAACCAGATCAAGTCGTCCGCTGTCGACCGAACGTCGATGATCCGAATTCCGTTGGGTAACGAGAAGTCTGCCCGTGTCGAGTGTCGAACGGTTGCTCCAGACGCGAATCCGTATCTGGCGTTTTACACACTCCTTCGAACCGGTCTGGAAGGCCCGATGACGGAGAAGATCACCAGCGAGACGCGACGAACGCGAACGCGGTTCCTGCCCGACAACATCTACGACGCAATCCGACTGATGAAGCAAAGCGACTTCATGGCTAAGCTTCTCGGCGACGAGAACAAGGAGAAGTACCTCGAACGAAAGCTCTCCGCTGCCGAACGAAGCCCGAAGGAGCTCGGCACCCGCGTCAAGACCGGCGAGATCATCTACCACCACGAGGTCACCAACCAGTACCTCTGGGGCAAGTTCTAAGCCGCTCGAATCTCAGTCTGCCCTTTGCCCCATTCGCACCGCGTTTGTAGCAAAGGGCTCTTTTTTCTTTACAATCAGGTTCCGAACGGTTATAGCCAATCGGGAATAATAATCATTCAAGGTTGAATTTTATGGTGAAAACAGGTACGGTACTCCCATGAACAAAGGTCTGTTCTTAGCATTGTTAGCATCGTTAGCCATCGTTGGCTGTAACTCCGGTGGAACAGAAGGCACCTCTTCGTCCACAACGGCCAATACTTCGGCCGATGGCACGACGAAGCCTGCCGGTGAAGTCAAGAAACTGGCCTTTGTCACGAACAACGCCAGCGACTTCTGGACCATCGCCCGTAAGGGAACCGAGCAAGCCGTGAAGGAACTCAACGGCGCCGTTTCGGTCGATTTCCGCATTCCGCAGGACGGAACCGCCGCCCAGCAGAAGGAAATCCTCGACAGCCTCGTTGCGGACAAGGTCGATGGCATTGCCATTAGCTGTAAGGACCCAGCAAACCAGAAGGATCTTCTGAACTCGGTCGCGGCCAAAACCCTCCTCTTCTGCCAAGACAGCGATGCACCGGACAGCAACCGCGTTTGCTATGTCGGTACCGATAACGTTGCCGCTGGCAAGATGGCAGGCGAAGAACTGATGAAAGCGCTTCCGAACGGTGGCAAAGTCATGGTCTTCGTCGGATCGAAGGACGCCCAAAACGCTCAGGAGCGATACAAGGGTCTCGAAGACGCCATCAAGGGTAGCAAGATTCAGATTCTCGACATTCGAACCGACGAAGCCGACCACGCCAAGGCAAAGACCAACGTGGCCGACACCATCGTCAGTACTCCAGACCTCGCCGCATGCGTAGGACTTTGGAGCTATAACGGTCCGGCCATCGTGAGCGCAATTCACGACGCGAAGAAGGAAGGCCAAATCAAGGTCGTCTGCTTTGACGAAGAAGCCGATACGCTGAAGGGCGTGAAGGACGGCGTGGTTTCCGCCACCATCGTTCAGCAGCCGTTCGAGTTTGGACGACAGAGCGTCCTGATGATGTCGAAGTACCTTGGTGGCGACAAGTCGGTGGTTCCGGCTGACAAAAAGGTCATCATCGAAACCAAGGCTATCACGAAGGACAACGTGGACGATTTCTCGGCCAAGTTGAAAGAGCTGACAGGAAAGTAGTGCTTCTCCAACTAAAGGGAATTACGAAGCGGTTTCCTGGCGTCGTCGCTCTCGAAAATGTGAACCTCGACCTCGCTGCTGGCGAGGTCGTGGCCATTATCGGCGAGAATGGCGCGGGGAAATCGACGCTGATGAAGATTCTCAGCGGCGTGTATCAGGCGGATGGCGGCTCGATTCAGTTCGAAGGCAAGCCTCTGACGCTGAGATCACCCAGCGATGCACTAGACAAGGGCATTCGCATCATTTACCAGGAACTGAGTGGTCTCGATAATCTTGATGTCGCATCCAATATCTTCTTGGGCCGCGAATACACGAAAGGGCCGTTCGTTGACCAGAAGAAACTGGTGGACCTCAGCAGGTCGATTCTCGAACGAGTGGGCCTGAAGGTTCTGCCCAGTACACTCCTGAGCCGACTTTCGATTGCCGAAAAGCAGCTTGTCGAAATCGCTCGGGCGCTCTCGCTGAAGGTGAAGGTCCTCATCCTCGACGAGCCGACCAGCAGTCTGACGCTGGAGGAAACCCATAACCTCCTCGCCCTGGTGAAGAGCCTCAAAGCCGAGGGCGTTTCGATTCTGTACATTACTCACCGGCTCGATGAGGTTCAGCAGATTGCCGATCGCGTCGTCGGTCTTCGCGATGGAAAGAACGCGGGCGGCCTTGCCCGCGAAGAGATCACGAAGGCGGCGATGGTGAAGATGATGGTGGGGCGAGACATCGAAAGGGCGAACTTCGAAGCCAAAGAAGGTGGAGAAGTCGTCATGCGATTGGTGGACTTCCGCACGACGCGTTATCCGGATAAGGCGATCAACCTCGACATTCGAGCCGGAGAAATCCTCGGCATGGCAGGCTTGGTTGGTGCCGGACGCTCGGAACTGGTGCGAGCCATCTTCGGGATCGACCCCTTTCAGGGGCGGATCGAAATTGGTGGCAAGGCGGTTCGAATCCGAAGTCCCAAGGATGCCATCCAATACGGCGTGTTTCTTGCGCCCGAGGATCGGCGGGGATGCGGCCTCACCGTCCAGATGTCTGTAAAGGACAACGTGACCATGCCGAAATTGGCTTGGCTTTCGACTGCTGGGCTGGTGCGCCGCCGCGATGAAGAGGCTTACGCCCGCGATTCGGTGGGCAAAATGAGTGTGAAAACCGCCAGCATTCACACCGAGATTTCGACGCTTTCGGGCGGCAACCAGCAGAAGGTCGTTCTTGGCCGCTGGATGGCCATGAATCCGAAGGTGTTGATCGTCGACGAGCCGACGCGAGGAATCGACGTGGGTTCGAAGGCAGAGATTTATGAAGAACTGAGGATGATCGCCTCAACGGGGACCGCGATCTGGATGATATCAAGCGACATGGAGGAAGTAATTAATGTCAGCGACCGGGTGGCCGTCATGCACGAGGGCCAACTCGGCGGTATTTTGGATCGAACGAACGTGACCGAAGAGGCGATAATGAAGCTCGCGACGGGAGGACACTAGCATGAAGCAAAGAGGAAAGGAACTCGGAATTTTCATCATCATCGTCGTGCTTCTGGCTTTCAGCTATTGGAAGAACCCCACCGTTCTCAGCTCCGATAACCTGATCAACACCAGCCGACTGATCGGCATCTACGGCATCATGAGCTTGGGGATGGCGTTCGTCATCATCACTGGCGGTATCGACCTCTCGGTCGGATCGGTGATCGCCTTGCTCGGCGTTATTTTGTCGATTCTGCTTGTGGACAAGAATGCGCCGCCATCCATCGCGCTCGGTGTCACTGTGCTTGTCGGCGCGCTTTTGGGTTGGCTGAACGGCTTTCTCGTCACGCGGATCAAGCTTCAGCCTTTCGTGGTGACACTTTGTGGACTCCTGCTCTTCCGGGGTTTGGCGCGGTTCATCAGCAACGACGAAACCAAAGGATTTGGCGACTCGCCCAGTCTAACGTGGCTGAAGACGCTGGCTACCGGCAACACGGTTTTCTCGATTCCGTGGCCGCTGGTTTTCATGCTGATTCTCAGCGTCGTGTTCTTCTTCCTGCTTCACAAAAGCACCTACGGCCGCTACCTATTCGCGAGCGGCTACAACGAAGAGTCGGCGCGGTACGCGGGCATCAATTCACGAAATATCATCTCGTGGGCGTATGTCATCTGCGGCATCACGACGGGCATCGCGGCGATTCTGTTTGCGTTCTACACCAACTCGATCAGCCCGTCGATGCACGGCAACTTTTACGAGCTGTACGCCATTGCGGCGGCGGTTCTCGGCGGTTGTTCACTTCGAGGCGGTGAGGGCTCGATTGTCGGCGTCATCCTTGGCACGACACTCCTGCTCGTCATTCGAAACTTGGTGACGATGCTTCACATTCCGTCGAGCCTCGAGTTCGCGGTCATGGGAATCGTGATCTTCGTGGGCGTTTTGGCCGATACGCTGTTCCGCAAGAAAGCTTAACATCGGTTCTGGCGTATCCCTGAGATAGACTACATATCCTGCCCCGCAACTTTGCGAGGCGGGATATTTGCGTAGGACAACCAAATGGACATTACCGATAAGGCAAAAGAAGCGCTGGAGAAGGGAAAAGATGTGGCGGAGCACGCTGCCGACAAAGCCAAGGAACTAGGCGGAGAAGCCCTCGATAAGGCAAAAGAGATCGGCGGAAAAGTTGCCGATAAGACGAAGGAGGTCGCAAGCGAGGCGACGAAGGAAGGCAGCTTCCTTGACAAGCTGAAGGACAAGGCCGAAGAACTGACTGGCATCGATATCAATCGAGACGGCAAAATCGGCGACACGCCGATCGAGAAGAAAGACTGATTTTATGGCCCTCTGTCCAGAGGGCCAACACCTTCCACGGAATGAATTGGATATGCTTATTCCGTGGTCTCCATAGCCCTCCTTCTCGCCGGTGTCGCCGGTCAAACTGACCTTCCTGCATACCAATCGATCAACTTTGACGACAACTGGCGGTTTGCCCTTGGCAACGCCGCCGACCCGGTCAAGGATTTTGGCTTTGGAAAAACAGGGATGGGCTACCTGGCCAAAGCGGGCTCGGGCGAGGGACCGGTCAACGCTGGGTTTGGCGACAGCAAGTGGCGGCTCATCGACTTGCCCCACGACTGGGCGATCGAACTTCCGTTCGACCAAAACGCCGAGGGTGGCCACGGCTACAAGGCGATTGGGCGCGACTACCCGCAGAACTCGATCGGGTGGTATCGCAAGACATTCGAGGTACCGGCCGACCTACTGGGCAAGCGCGTTTCGCTTCACTTCGACGGCATTTACCGAGATGCCCGCGTCTGGTGCAATGGCACGTTCATCAAGCGCAACGAGTCGGGATACATCGGCTTTGACTGCGACCTGACCAACATGCTTCGCTACGGTGGGAAGAACGTCGTCACTGTGCGCGTTGATGCGAGCGAATTTGAGGGCTGGTTCTACGAGGGAGCCGGCATCTATCGCCATACCTACTTGAATATCAACGATACGGCAAGCTTGGTGAAGGACGGCCAATTCCTGATTCCATCGGTGCGGGACAAGAATGGAATCGTCGATTCCAAGCTAGAAGTGCGCAACATCGGCGACAAATCGCGACGACTGCGAACAGTGCTCTCCGTCGATGACCCAGAAGGGAAGCGGCTGGCCAACATCACGACGGAATTCGACATTAAAGCAGGCGAAACGAGGCTCCTAAACCCGGAGATTGCGTTACGTGCGCCCAAGCTATGGTCAATCGAAGAGCCAAATCTGTACGTCGGTCGCGTCGAGCTTTTCGATGGCGACAAGAAGATCGATGAGTATCAGAGCAAAATCGGATTCCGGACGGTGGTTTGGGACGCCAACAAGGGCCTGACGATCAACGGAAAGTACGTCAAGATCCAGGGCACCTGCAATCACCAAGACGCGGCCGGGGTCGGCATTGCCCTACCGGATCGCCTGAGCTATTGGCGCATCGAGCAACTGAAGAAGATGGGTTGCAATGCATACCGAACCAGCCATAATCCACCGACACCGGAACTACTCGACGCCTGCGACAAACTAGGAATGATCGTCCTCGACGAGACCCGTGCGTTCGGTGACTCTGAGGAAGCAAGGAGTCAGCTCACTCGGATGATCCGACGAGACCGCAACCACCCTTCGGTCATCTTCTGGTCCATTGGCAACGAAGAGTTTGCCTTGAACGGAACCGATGAGGGCGAGCGCATGGCCAAGGACACGACCAAGCTTTGCCACGAACTCGACCCGACACGCCCCACGACCTATGCGGGCAACAACGGAGCCGAATATCACGGCATCAACGCCGGAGTCGACATCCGCGGATTCAATTACGGCCTGCCGCAGGCGGATCGCTACCACGCCGAGCACCCGACTCAACCGGTCCACGGAAGCGAAACGGCCAGCACGACCACCACGCGCGGAACCTATATCGACGACTACAAGAACGGGCGAGTGAGCGCCTACGACGGCCGCAAGGTCGGTTGGGGCTCTGGTGCCGAAGAGTGGTGGTCTTGGGCCGCTCAGCGCGAGTGGTTCATGGGTGGTTTCGTTTGGACCGGCTTTGACTATCGCGGCGAACCGACGCCGACCGGCTGGCCGACGATCAACAGTCACTTCGGCATCATGGACACCTGCGGCTTCCCGAAGGATATCTACTACTACTATCAGTCGTGGTGGACCAACCAGCCCGTGCTCCACATCCTTCCGCACTGGAATTGGCCGGGCGATGAGGGTAAGGAAAAGAACGTTTGGGTGTTCTCAAACGCGGATGAGGTGGAACTGTTCCTAAATGGCAAGTCGATGGGACGGCAGAAGATGCCCTACACCAGCCACTTGGAGTGGAAGGTGACCTATCAGCCCGGAAAGCTGGAGGCGGTGGCGTACCGCAAAGGGAAGGAAGCCGAGCACGAGGTTGTGGAAACGACCGGTGACACGGACTCGATCAAGATTTCCGCCGACCGCACGGCCATCGCGGGCGACGGGAAGGATCTCTCGGTTGTCGATCTGTACGGGCTCGATGCGAAGGGGCATGTAGTCCCAACCGCTGATGACAAGCTGGAGTTCTCAGTCGAAGGTCCAGGCAAGATCATTGGCGTCGGAAACGGAAATCCGACGTGCCTGGAGCCCGACGTCTACACGCCGACGACCTACAGCGAAGACCTCTCGACCGGTTGGCGATACTCGAAAGTGACCGGCTCGCCTGAAGGAAGAGCCGACGTGGCTCCGGGCTTCGACGACTCCAAGTGGGAGTTGATCGATACGTGGGAGAACCAGCACATGGCCCCGAACTCTCTGGCCATCGTCCGCAAGTCGTTTGAGGTCTCCGATCCGGCCAAGTGGAAGTACATCGACATCGGCGCGATCGACGACGAAGGGTGGATCTACATCAACGGCAAGCTGGTGAAGACTACGAACGTTTGGAACGAAACGTACCAGTTGCAGACCGAAGGTCTCCTGAAGCCAGGTACCAACCATATTGCCATCGTCATCAAAAACAATGGCGGTGACGGCGGCTTTAGCAAGGGAGTCTCGCTCAGCGGAGTCACGATGCCGGCGTCTTGGAGCCGAAGCTTGTTCAACGGTTGCGCGCAGGTGATCGTCCAGTCGACGGGCAAGGGAGCGATCATCTTGCATGTAAATTGGAAAGGAAAGACCTACAATCAGACGATCCAAGCCAACTAGCGCCGGAACGGCTTGTAATTTTGCCGGGAAGGGGTAATACTTTCGTCATGAATCTCTCAAGGCGAGACGTTCTGGTGGGAGCGTCGGCGATGACGCTATCAGGAATTGTAATGGGACAAAATAATCCGCAGAAGCGACTGGTCGTTGGCTCGGGTGAGCACACGTACGAGGTCTACCATGACTGGATCCAGCCACCGATGAACCTAGCGTGGGGCGACACCCACGGCGTCACCACCGACGCCCACGGGCACATTTACATCGCTCACACGGTCGGCTCTGGCAGTATTAGCAAAGACACGATTTGCGTGTATGACCAGAAAGGGAAGTTCATCCGATCTTTTGGCTCGGAGTTCGCCGGCGGTGCGCACGGTCTCGACCTGAGAAAGGAGGGCTCAGAGGAGTACCTCTACATCTGCGATGTGAATCGCCACGTAGTGGCCAAATCGGACCTGAACGGCCGCATCCTGTGGGAGTTCGGCGCTCCGAAGGAATCCGGTAAGTACGACAAGGGCGAAGCTTGGAATCCGACCAACGTGGCCTTTGCGCCCAATGGCGACTTCTTTGTCGGCGATGGCTACGGCTCTAGCTATATCCATCGCTACAACAAGGACGGGCAATACCTGAGAACCATCATCGGTCCGGGTTCGGACCCTGGTCAGGTGAAGTGCCCGCACGGGCTTTGGGTCGACGATCGCGACAAGGACAACAAGATGCTGGTCGTGGCAGACCGAAGCAACAATCGCCTGCAGTACTTCACGCTCGAAGGGACGCACATCAAGTTCGTGAAGGACCCAGTGCGCCAGCCGTGCCACATCCACTTTAACCACGACCTCATGCTCGTTCCCGACCTTGCGTGCCGCGTGACGATTCTCGATGGCAAGAACGAGGCTGTGGCCCAACTGGGCGATGGTCAGGGTGACGGCGAACTACGCGGCGCTCCGCGCGAGAAGTTTGTGCCGGGGCACTTCGTCCACCCGCATGGTGCGGCTTGGATCAACAAGCGCGACATTGTGGTTGTTGAGTGGGTCCCTCAGGGACGAATCACGCTCCTCAAGAGGGTTTGAGGCCACAACAAAAAAGCCCCATCCAAATCGGATGGGGCTTTTTTGTATTGAATCTTACTTGCCGGTGTACGGCTTGGTGGGCTTGCTGGCCTTACCCGTCGCGCTGGCCTTGACTCCGGCCTTGGCGGCTTCCTTCTTCTCGTCGAAGCCCTTGAACGAGAGCTTGTGTGCGCCGTAGTACATGCCTCGGAATCCTCGCGGTCCGCCCCCTCGGTCAACGGCGTGGCAGTAACTACAATTCTTCTTTTCTTTCTTGGCGTAGGCGGGCCGAGCTTCGACCTGGATGGTCGAGACGGCGAACGCAGCGGTGATGCAGATTGCGACGATCAAGCTCTTCATGTTGCTTCCGTTTCCGGTCCTCCATTGTAACCGAAGATCATTATTATTGGACGGTAATCAGCAAAAAAGAGATGTAAATTGGACAATCGCAGAAAGTGACACTTTTGCCTGGAAGTTTCCCGCGCGCGTACGGAACAACAAGATTAATGAGCGCTCTCCCGATCCATCAGTTGCCGGTGCAGGAACAGCAGGATGCCGAAGTTATCTACTTGGTCGTCCCGCCTACTGTTGAGGCTCCGATGGCCGCGCCTCGGCCGTTCTCCCTGGCTGAGCGCGCGTCGCTGTGGATGATGGATTTTCAGGCCCGATCACGAAGCGCTTCCGACAAAGCGCTGGCGATTTCGTTCGCCGTCTTTGCCACATTGGTGATTGGGCTGTGGGCGTACAACGTCAAGTCGGCGTTTGGGATCGACATCTTCCCGCATCAGCATCTTGAGAACTTCGCTCCGTTGCCCGGTTGGCAACGGTAGCTACATCCGCTGGTCGATCGCGACGACGAGAATGTCGACGGTCTTGAGCTGTTTCGCGATTTCGAGCATCAGTGAGCCCTTCAGGAACTCCTGAATCTTGGTTCGCTCGCTATGACCAAGGATGATCTGCGAGACGTTGTTCTCTTGGACGTACTTGATGATGGCGTCGGCTGGTTCGCCTTGCAAGATTTCGGTCGGAATGCCGAGCCGCTCGCACAGTTTGAAATCGTCTTCGAGGATTTTCTTTGAGGTCTCCGGCAGTTTTGGCTCTTCGACGTAGACGGCACGGACTTCGCCCTGCATTTTGCGGCCGATCCGCCAGCCGCGGCGAATAACGCGCAGGGACGACTGGGTGGGAGAAATGCAGATGAGAATCTTGTCGCTGGTTTGCCACGGTCGCGCAATGCGCTGTTGTCGCCGCCAGGCGATCAAATCTTCGTCCACCCGGCGAGCAACCTCGCGCATGGCCATTTCGCGGAGGGCATTGAGAACGGCTTCGCTGAAGTATCCCAATAGGGCCTTGTCGATCTGCTCAGTTGGCACGATTTCGCCGCGCTTGACCCGATTGCGTAGAGCCTGCGGCGTGAGGTCCACCAATTCGACTTCGTCGGCTTGGTGGAACATGCGATCGGGAACAACGTCCTTGACTTCCTTCCCGGTGATTTCAAAAATGTCATCGTTGAGGCTCTCCAGGCTCTCAACGTTCATGGTGGCGATGACGTTGATGCCGCTGTGGAGAATCTCTTCGGCGTCCTGCCAGCGATAGGCGTGGGCCGAGCCGGGCACGTTTGCGTGACCAAGGTTGTCGATCAGGACCGTGTTCGGATGCCGCTGAAGAATCGCTGGAATATTGATTTCGCTTCGCGTCTTGCCACCGTATTCGAACGAGAGTGGCTGAACGTAATCCAAGCCGGAATTAAGGTCCGCATTGACGATTAAACGGTCTTCTTCGGAGAGGATGGCGACGATACAGTCCTCACCTCGCGCCTTCCGGCGTCTGGCCTCTTCGACCATGACCTTGGCTTTGCCAACGCCAGGCGCGTAACCAAGGAAAATCTTAAGTTTGCCGGGCATGCCTTACTGCGCGACCGCCACGCTGACCATCGAGTCGATCCATTTCTGGATGTCCTTCGTCAAGTTGTCGATCACGATCTTGGAGGTTCGCGGAACCCCGCCACTAGTCTTCAATTCATTAGCCACGGTTTCCTCACAGATCGCCTCGAAGAAGCGCCCGCCACAGGGCACGTCCTCGCTGTCGATGTAGGCACGAATCAATTCTTGAATGTAGGCGGGCATGACCACGGTGAGGGTCTTCATACCGCCGGGGGTGGAGACTTCGAACTTGCAGGTGAGGTCGCCAAACTGCTCATCAACCTCTTTCTCCTTGAGCTCGAAGGAGGTCCCGTTCACACTTTGACGGCTGAATTCCCGGCACACAGTGGTAACCGGTGAAAGCTTGCGGTCGCGCTCCAAGGCGGATCGGACAGCATTGCGCAGGGCGTCGGGAGTGAAAGGCTTGCGCAGAAAGTCGGTTGCGCCCTTATTGATGGCTTCCAGGGCGGTTTCGATGCCGCCGTAGCCGGAAACGATCAGGACCTTGGCCGAAGGATCTCGGCGCAGAATCTCAGCCTCTAACTCGATGCCGGTCATTTCAGGCATCTTGTAATCGGTGATGACTAGGTCGTAGTTGGCGCCGTTGCCGTAAATACCGAGAGCTTCGCGGGGATTATCCGCGGTTTCGACGGAATAGCCTGCGTTTGCAAGCACCAATTCCATCATTTTCAGAATACAGGCTTCGTCGTCAACGACGAGAATCTTGGAGCTCAACTATCCTCCGTGCGGTACCCATACATTTTGGTTGCTGCCAAGTTTATTTACGCCAGACAGACCCCAAAGGTGATGGCCTCCAAAGGGTTATTATGGTCCAACGCGTCCCGGATATAGATAGGGATACACCGATAAATTACCCCCGGTGGGAAATTTGACCGACATCGGAGACCTGGCATTATTGCGGGGTAAAGGTCATCACCAGGTTCAAATTTCCATTCTCGCTCGTGACGACGGTCTTCTTGGTGTGCCGACGTAAAACTGCGCGCACAAAGTCCATTTCGTCGTAGTGCTTAGCGTCGATTCCGGCTTTTTTGGCCAAAACCGAGCTGTACGCGTCAGCTATTTCGGGCCGCAATTCGACGCCTCGGGAGGAGAGCGTCACGACCCAGTCTTGGTCGATCTTTTCGTAGTTCAGATCGAAGGTGGTGACATCTTGTTTTCGGCTGAGTTCCGACATCCAGTTGATGAGCGCCAAGCCTAAGTCGTCGGGCCAACCTTTGAGTTGGATCATGGAGCCGGGAAAGCTGGCGATGGTCGAGTCGCCATCGCCGATTAGTCTTGCGAAGGCGACTACGTCTTTCAGTTCGCTTGCCAGGTCAATGTCGAGTTCGACCAGAGAGCGCTTATTGCCCGTTATGTACTCCTGCGTGTGGGGCCGGTGAAGCGAGGCCACCGTCATCCGGGCAACTGCCTTGCTCAATTCCTCAAGCTCCTCTTTGCCCTTGAGCTCTTTTTGAAAGCGTCCTGCTATCGCCATCGCAGTCGGCATTGCCAGTGAGTGCTGAAGCAGGCTGTGGAAGGAATCTTCTTTGTCCATGCCAAAGAGGTCTCTGAATAAGATGGGAATGAAGAGGATGCAGATACATCCAAAGACGAGGAACAGAATCCGAAACATTTTTCGGATTTGGGCCTGACTGTCGATGTTTTCATCGAGCGACGATTCTGCTTTGTCGAGTACCTGTTTCAGACCCGTGTCAGTTGGAACAACCTGACCCACCAAGATGCCGCGAGCCATAGTCGCATCACCTTTTTCGAGCGCACTCGAATACGCAACGATGGCTTGGTGGAGAGGGTCGAGGAAGACCAAGATTCGAGCTTTCTCGTTCAGCGTTTTGATCTTGGGGATTGCATCAGTGATCATAGCGTCGGCGTCGGCCAAGCGGGGCAGGGGAGTCGAGGGGAAAGTCTTGGCGATGTTTGCCGCTTCTGAGATCTGTTTCGAGGCGGCGGACAATTTGCCGAATAGAATTCCCAATTTCGTCGCTTCGCTCTTTTCTTGAGGCTGAAGGGCAGTCATGATCCCATACAAAATGAGAAAAATTACGAAGCAGCCGATGGCGGCAAATCGCAAAGTCCTGGCATTGAGGAAGGCTTGAACGTATTTCATGAATATAAATTCCGGTCGTCTATTCTAAGGACTGCGGGAACCTTCCTACAAGGGATACACTGAAGCAGACGTGAAAGTGATTCGAATTCTCGTCCTGTGCTCCACATCTGCGTTGGCGTTGTGTGGGCTCGCCATGGTTTACATGGCGTCAGTCAGGGGAACGTATGTCCCAGGGGTCAACCTCATTCAGACCCGGCATGCGGTCACCCCCGAAATGGCTGAGCAGGTCAAGAAGCTGGATCGCAAGATCGGCAAGTTCTTTCAACTGCCCGATACTTCGGGCAAGCCGGTCGCCATCGGCGGCCAAGGGCCGAAGCCGCAGTTCATCTACTTCGTGAAGAAGGGATGCCCATGTAGCTACGATGCCGAACCGATTTTCCACAAACTGTACGACCAGTTTGCGGGCAAAATCGACTTCATTTCGGTGACCGATGCCGACATGGCCTCGGCTAAGCAGTGGGCGAAGGACCTTGAGGTTCCGTATCCGGTGGTGGCCGACCCGAAGATCGATGTAATGGAAGCCTACGAGGCTCCGGCGGCGACGTACATCTCTCTGCTCGACCAGAACGGCCTCATCGTGAAGCGATGGGCCGGGTATTCGCAGGACTACCTGAAGGAAATGAATGAGGACATGTCGAAGCTGATCGGCGAGCCCGCTCGACCGTTCGACGCGCAGTATGCCCCCAAGATCAAGACAACGGGCTGTGCGTTCGATAACTACCAGGAAACCAAGCAGTAAGAAAAGATTTGGCCCGGACGAAGGGATTCGAACCCCCAACCCTCAGTTCCGAAGACTGATGCTCTATCCGTTGAGCTACGTCCGGGTGCGGTAAGAAAATATACCCAGTCGGCGGCCCTGATTTCTACAGGGCTGTGTCGTTAGAAACTCGCTGGAATACCAGAGATTTTCCCAAATCACTAAAGAACCTTACGGGTTTTCCGATATCTGTTTCTGTAAGGGGAATACGGAAATGCAAACGTTACTGAATCCAATTTTGGGGCTTGACAGCGAGTTTCCGGACAGCGTTTACGTGCTCCATCATGTTTCGAGCAAGCGCTACGGATGCTATTGCCACCAAAACGTTCATGGCTTGGCATGCTTTAGCACGGAAAGCGGAGCGGCTAAGTTCGGCCAGTTTATCGACCTGGACGGCCTAAAGATCGTCGAACTCACTTTCGACGAAGCGCGCGAAGTCGCAAAGGATCGACCGATGCCGGTTACGGCGGTCATGTTGCTCGACAATATGAGCGATCCTAAGATTCACTACATCCGCTAAGAGACGACGTTTTTAGACCGTCAGGAAGCTCCCGGGCCTAGCCAAGGCATCGGGAGCTTTCTTGCTTTTGAATCCAAAGACCCAGGTTTGCTCGTCTGACTAATAATTCCAGCATATTTTAGGTATATGGTTACTCAAACCTAAACTAAACTTAGGAGAATCGTGGAGAAGCGGATATCCCTGATTGCGTATATTCCTGTCGGCACGTCCGACCGGCTTGACTACGTCGGCGATACGATCGAGAGCATTTATCATAACTCGCCGGACGACGTGGTCGTGATCCTGATGGACGATTCAGGAGCGGCCAATCACGGCGAAGCACTGAAGGTCCGCTATCCCAAAGTGCACATTTTCAAGACTGAGCCTCGGTACCAAGGGAAGGGACTCTCGGGTCGGCACGCGTACGAGACGGTGCGTCTGTTGAAGTACGCGTGTGAGAACTTTTGGTTCGATACGATTCTTCGAGTGGACAGCGATGCGCTGATCACGGGGCATAACATTCACCTTTGCCTGCAGGAGATTTTTGAGCGATATCCCAACGTTGGAATGCTGGGACGGTATTGGATCAATACAGAGGGATATCGGATTCACCGCGGTGAGAGCGCCTTTTTGATTCGCCGTCTTCAGCGGCTTCCGTTGCGGCTGGCGTTCTTCCGAGGCGTCACATGTATGAACCGGATCATTCGGCGGGCGGAGCAGAACGGGTACGTTTTCGGCGAGTTGGTGCTGGGCTGCGCGACGGCCTACAGCTACGAGTGCGCGTTTAGGATGGCCAAGTTCATCGACCATTTCAAGGGTTTGCGAGGTTTGCGCGGGTTGGCGGAGGACTACTTTACGACGATGTTTGTGAAGTACGTCAACATGGATTTGGGAAATGCGGGGCATCCCGAAGGGCCGATGGCGGTCGATTTGAAAGGGATTCCGTTTACGCTGGAAGAGATCGTCGCAAAGGATAAGAAGATCATCCATTCGATCAAGAACGATGATCGGTATACGCAGGATGAGATCCGGGCGTTCTTTCGAGCGGTTCGGGAACGGGAGCGATTTGATATTGTTGCGCATCGTGTGGTGGCGTCTTCGTTTGGCGATGAAGTCTCACTAAATTAAGATTTGGCACGTTTTGGCACAGCTTTTGCATAAATATGCAATTTCGTGCATGAGTATGCAATAATGTTTCGGTGAGCCCTACGCCACCGAGAAACTCGAAGAGTTTGCGCCAGCAGAGCCTGCGGCAAATCCTCGAGGAGAACGAGATACTTAGCCAGGAAGAGGTCGTCGAACGGATGACCGGCCTGGGCTTCTCGGTGACTCAGTCCTCTATTTCCCGCGACTTTAAGGAGTTGAGTGTTTCGAAGATCGATGGCCGCTATGTGGTGCCTTCGGCTGTCAATCGCTTCTCGTTGTCGCGCTATGTTTCCGATACCGGTTCGGCGGGCGCCAATCTGTTCGTCATCAAGACGCAGAGCGGTTGGGCGTCGGTGGTTTCGGAAACGATGGACCGGGAGGGAGTCGAGGGCGTGGTCGGAACGGTGGCGGGAGACAATACGATCTTCGTCGCGACGGCCGATGCGATGGTTCACGCTAGGATCAAGGAGTTCCTCGAAAAACTTTGAAGAGAGTCGTCGTCGATAAGATTGGATCATCGTCCAAAAACGTTCCGCTGAGAAAGGAAATTCGCGTTTCCGAAGACGTGATCGCCAAGGAAGGCTATCTCGTATGTGGACGGGTCATTGGTCAGAAAACCAGCTACAACACGCTGGAAGGCACCGACGGCCGGATGATGGCGCTTCATGACGGCGACATTGTCGTGGGTGTACTGGGACACCGAAATGCGCTCCACGGCTATTCGGGCGTGGTTCCAGACGCGATCAAGGTCGGCGACCGGCTGAACATCCTTAATTTAGGCGGCGTTATCGGCAAATGCACGTCGGCTAACCCGCAGATTGGCGCTCCATTCGAGGTCGAGATTCTGGGTTCTGTGCTCGTTTTCCCCGAACTGGCTCAACGCAAGGGCATCCCCGCGCACATCGGTATGAACTCTATTGCACCGGCGGGGACGTTGGAGGATTCGAAGAGCACGCCGATCGTGATCATCGCGGGTACCTGCATGAACTCGGGCAAGACGTTTGCGGCGTCGGAGATCATCCGACACTTTCACACTGCCGGGCTCCGGGTGGCGGGCTGTAAGCTCAGTGGCGTTTCGCTTTTGCGCGATACGCTCAACATGTTCGACCACGGCGCGGAATATACGGCGTCGTTCAACGATGCGGGCATCGTGACGACGAATTCGGAGAACTCGAACGTCGGGGCGCGAAAGGTTTTGCAGAGCCTGTTGGAGACGGACGCGCAGGTGATCGTGGCTGAGCTTGGCGACGGCATTATGGGCACTTACGGCGTGCAGGACATTCTTAGCGATAAGGCGATTCAAGCGCGAACGAAGGCGATCGTTTTGTGCGCCAACGACCCGGTGGGGGCGTGGGGCGGACAAATCTTTTTGGAAGAGCAGTTTAAGATCAAAGCCGACGTGGTGTCGGGCCCGGTGACGGACCACGACGCGGGGGCGGGCTTTATTAGCGAGAAGCTAGGCGTGCCGGGGATCAACGCGGTTTCGAGCGGCAAGAAGCTCGCGGAGTTTCTGAAGAAGAAGGTGGGCCTATGATCAGCGTCGGCATTCTGGGCGGAACGGGATTTGGCGCGGGTGAGCTTCTGCGTCTTTTGGCCAACCACCCAGTAGCAAAGGTGGTGGCGGCGACGTCGCGATCTAGCGCCGGATCGGGCTACGATTCGGTTCATCCGCATCTGACGAGCATTTACGACGCGGCGTTTGTGGCCAGCTTGGAGGACGCCGGATTTGGCGATCAGGCGAACCAATGCGTTTTTTCGGCCCTGCCGCACGGCGAGAGCGGGAAGGCGGTCGAAGAGGTTTTGGCTAAGTTCCCCGAGGCGAAGGTCATCGACCTTAGCGGCGATCTGCGGCTTCGCGATCTGGACCAGCATCGCGAGCACTACGGGCATTCGCCAGACCTTGAAGCGATTCGTCGGGAGGCGGTTTATGGTCTTGCGGAGGTGAATTCGGAAGCCGTTGTTGGGGCACGAGTGGTCGCCAATCCCGGATGCTTGGCGACGGCTTCGGCTCTGGCTCTGTTACCGTTCGAGAACCGCGACCTGAAGTCGGTTCACCAGCATTTGGCGACGGGATCGTCGGGTTCGGGTAAGGATCCGAAGGCTTCGACGCATCACCCGGTCCGCCACGCGAATTTCCTTGCTTATAAGGCGTTGGAGCATCAGCACGTGCCGGAAGTGGTTCAGGTGCTTCAGGATCACCACGTAAAGGTCGATAACTTGCCGTTCGTCGCGCATAGCTTGCCGATCAGCCGGGGAATCTTAGCCACGACTTTTGTCGAACTGAATGCTCCGAGCACACAGGAGAACATTGAGTACCTGTTTGCCGAGTACTATGTCGGCAAACCATTCATCCGACTGCGTGGGGCGAAGGCAGCAGAGATCGAAAACGTGGTAGGGTCCAACTTCTGCGATATTTCGATCAAGGTGAAAGGGAACCAGGTGGTGATTCACACCGCCATCGACAACCTGGTGAAGGGAATGGCGGGGCAAGCAATCCACAATATGAACCTGATGTTTGGACTGCCGGAGACGACCGGCCTGTGGTTTGGAGGATGGAGACCGGTATGAGCCGCCACTTGATCAAGACCTTTGATCCGTTGCCGTTTCCGATCGAGCGGGGCGAAGGCGCCTATGTTTACGACGACCAAGGCAACCGGTATCTCGACTTGTACGGCGGGCATGCGGTTTCGTTGATGGGGCACAACCCGAAAGCGATCGTCGAGGCGATCACGGCGCAAGCCAACAAGCTGTTCTTCTACTCGAATGCGGCGGACACGTCGATTCGCGACCAGGCGGCGGACGCCTTGGCGGAGATCGTTCATCCGACGCTTGGCAACTTCTTCTTCTGCAACTCGGGAGCCGAGGCGAACGAGAATGCGCTGAAGCTGGCAATCCGGTTGACGGGGCGCGCTAAGTTGGCGGCCTATAGCGGGTCGTTCCACGGCCGGTCGCTTTTGTGCACCTCGGTTTCGGACAACCCGAAGACCAACGACGAGTTAGGCGAGTGGACAGGGGGGCGCGTGACGTTCTTGGAGCCGAACGACGAGGCGGGCCTTGAGCTTTTGAGCGAGGAGTTTGCGGCGGTGATTCTGGAGCCGATCCAGAGCATGGCTGGCATGACGCAGTTCACGCACGAATACCTTTGCAAACTGCGCGAGCTTTGTTCGCGGTTTGGCATTGTGCTGATCTTCGACGAGGTGCAGACCGGGTTTGGCCGCACGGGACAGAATTTTGTATCGGGTTTCTCCGGCGTCGAGCCGGACATGATGACGAGCGCAAAGGGCATTGCCAGCGGGTATCCGGTCGGATTGCTTGCCGTGCACGACAGCCTCGTCAGCCGCGTCAAAATGGGTGACCTGGGCTCCACTTATGGTGGAGGGCCGGTCGCAATGGCGGCGGTAAAGGCCACAGCCGAAATGCTGAAAGATGGCCGCATGGTGGAGCGAGTCCGCCAACTTGGCTCTGAATTTGAGAGCCTGATTCAAGTAAACGGGGTCGAGGAGGTGCGTGGGCAGGGGTGCCTGATTGGTCTCAAGACGGTCTTACCCGCCAAACAACTCCGCGACAAACTATTGGAGCATCGGATCATTACTGGAACCAGCAAAGATCCGTATGTGCTGAGGCTCTTGCCTCCGATCGTTTTGGAAGACGAGCACATCGCCGCCTTCCGAGTCGCCCTTGGCGCTTGTTTGCTATGAAAAACTTTGTTTCATTTCTCGATCATTCTCCCGAGCTAGTCCGGCAAATAGTGGAAGACGGCTTGGCGATTAAGAAGGGCGCGAAGGTGCCCAAAAACATCCTTGGAAAAACATTGGGCATGATGTTTTTCAACCCGTCCCTGCGTACGCGCGTATCGTTTGAACTCGCGATGAAGCAGTTTGGAGGCGAGGCGATCTCGCTTTCGGCCAGCGGGGACGTGTGGAATCTCGAATTTGGTGAGGGCGCGGTGATGAACGGCGCGACCGTCGAGCACGTGAAGGACGCGGCCAAGGTCTTGAGCCGGTATGTGGACGGCCTGGCGATCCGCAGTTTCGGCGAACTGAAGGACCTGACGGACGACCTGAGCGAGCGGGTTTTGAAGAGCTTTGCGAAGTACGCAGATATTCCGGTGGTGAGCATGGAATCGGCGACCGAGCACCCGGCGCAGGCGTTGGCGGACATGATGACGATTCGCGAGCGACACGGCGAGGACCGAGTGAAGTTCGTTTTGAGCTGGGCTCCCCACGTGAAGGCTCTGCCGATGGCGGTTCCGCATTCGGCGATTCTGGCAGCGGCGCATCTGGGGCTCGATATTACGATTGCGCATCCGCAGGGCTTTGATCTTGCGCCGAAGTTTGTGGACTACTCGCGCAACGTCGCGAACCAGTTGGGTGGCTCACTGTCGATCAATCATTCGCAAGAGGATGCGTTGGTGGGAGCGAAGGTGGTTTATGCCAAGAACTGGGCTCCATCTTCGGCTTATGGCAACCCAGACAAGCTGGCGCACATGCTGGGTGAGCACAGCGACTGGTTGATGACCGGCGACAAGATCGCGGGGGCAGATACGCTTCTGCACTGTCTACCGGTGCGACGAAATTTGGAGGTCGCGGACAGCGCGCTGGACAACCCGCGTAGTGCGATCTATGACGAAGCCGAGAACCGGCTTTGGGCTCAGGTAGCCTTGCTAGACACGATTTTTGCCCCTTAGAACCCTTATGACATCCCCTCAAATCTCATCCGTTGTCGACTTCTCCAGTATTCGAAGCGCGTTTCCGTACATCAAGACGTTTCGCGGGAAGCGGTTCGTGTTCAAGCTGGGCGGCGAGCTTTGCGAGAACAAAGCCACGCTCAAGCAGATCATGGAGCAGATCGCGCTCCTCAGCATGTTCGGGATCAAGGTTTTGATCGTGCACGGTGGGGGCAAGCACGCGACCGAGCTTGGCGAGCGTCTGGGCTACCGAAGCGCGTTCGTTTCGGGTCGGCGGGTGACGTCGGAAGAGATGATCGAGGTGGCGAAGATGAGCTTTGCTGGGGTGCTGAACTCGGACTTGGTGGCTTCGATGAACTCGCTCGGGATTCCGGCGCTGGGCATCAGCGGGGTGGATTTCAACCTGGTGCAGGCACACCGGCGTCCGCCGGTGAAGATTCACGACGATCGAGTGGGCGAGGAGCGGGAAGTCGACTTTGGTTTTGTGGCAGACGTGGACGGGATCAATTCGGCGGCTTTAGAGACGCTATTGAGTCTGGAGGCGGTGCCGATCGTGGCTTCGCTGGTGGCGGAGGACGACGGGACGATTTTGAACATCAACGCGGACACGCTGGCGACCGAGCTTGCGAAAGCGATGGGCGCTTCGAAGCTGATTCAGTTGACGGCGGTGGACGGGGTCATGAGCGACCTGAAGGACCCGGGTTCGCTGATCAGTGTGTTGACGGCGAAGGAAGCAGAGGCGATGATGAGCGATCCGTCGGTTTCGGGCGGGATGATTCCGAAGCTGAAGAACGCGGTGGCGGCGTTGGAAGGTGGTGTTGATCAGGTGCACATCATCAGCGGGACGAAGCAGGACGCGATTTTGCAGGAAATTTTTACGAACGAAGGTTCGGGCACGATGATCATGGGTTAGGGCACCCTTGACGAGGCAAGCGGTTGGTCCCTCGACATTGGTAGCATGGCCATATGGCCACCAAAAAGAAGGTGCCCTTTCTTCATGACTGCGTGCACAAGGGTGACGGCTCTGAACTCTTCGTAGTTCAGCCGGGCGAGTTTTACGACGCTCTTTTGCTTAACCGGGATCGGTTTCAGCAGGCAGTTGTTGTTTTGGGAGACGACATTTATGGCATCGCTAAGGAGCCTCATGTAGATGTGCTCGACTGCTCTAGCTTTCGGTACCTTGTCATGGCGCTAGGAACTGGTGTTAGCTTTGTAAAGGGCGTTCAATTACCTGAACCTCGGTATCAGAAGATCATCGTTGTTGCCGACGGGACTGACAACGCTGAGCAGTTTAGCAAGTCAGTTTTGGATGTTATGAGACTTTACTTTGAATCGCTCCTTCGATCCGGGCATGTTTTCTCGACCAAATACGTGGGATCGTTTGAATTCGAATTAGTTCGTGAGCCTTGAGGAGTGGTTCTGGGCGAAAAGTTTGGTGGGCAAGATGCCCACCTTCCCAGGAGGTCTGATATCCACCCGTGAGGGCAAATCAAAGAATTGGGAGAGGGAAGTGGGGTTTGCGTGGAACCTTATTTCCGGCGTTTGCGGGGCTTTTTGACCTGAGGTTTACGGGGTCGGTCGGCGTTCATCTTTTTCACGATGTCGCGGATCGATGTTGGCTGAGGTGGTCGAGCGGCTTCTTTGGCGGCTTTCTTCTCGGCTTCGATTTCTTCTCGCGGTCGCGGTTTGATGACCTCATCACCATAGCGCCACATGGCGGGCATGTCGCCTAGCGGTTCGTAATGTTCTGGCGTTTCGCCTTTGCGGCGGACCAGGCAGGCGAAGGCGCCTGCGCCAAGTCCCTGGTGTGGGTAGAGGCGGTAGGCGGGGAAGTCGGAGAAGCGAGAGCGGAATTCGGCCAAGTGCGGGACTTCGACAGCTTCCATATCCGGGTGGGTTTTGAGGAACCACTCGATGACCTTTTCGTTCTCCTTGGGGCTGAACGTGCAGGTGGCGTAGAGGATGGAGCCGCCGGGGCGGAGGCAGTGATAGCAGTTGCCAATGATGCGTCGTTGGCGACCGACGTTCATGTCGATCATGTTCGGCGCGAAGGCACCGAGGGCTTCGTCGCCTTTGGCGATCAGCGATTGTCCCGAGCAGGGGGCGTCGCAGATGACGAGATCGAAGCATTCTTTGTAGCGTCGGGCGAAAACAGAAGGGTCGGCGGACCAGACGAGGCTTCCTTCGCACTTGCACCGGTCGAGGTTGCCGATGAGGGTTGAGACGCGCTTGCGGATGATCTCATTGCAGAGCAGGACCTCGGGGTGGAAGGCTCGATAGGCGAAGACGGCTTTGCCGCCGGGCGACGAGCACATGTCGAGAACTCGCTTGGGCGGGGCAGCGACGGCGAGCATTGCCGACGCGGAGAAGACGGACGAGAAATCGAGCGAATAGTAGGCGCCTTTGGCGTACAACGGGTGCTTCGCGGCTTTGAATTCGGGGTCGCTGATGCGCTCGACGAAGGGCGGTTGCCATTTGAGGTGGCGGTCGCGGGGGAAGGACTTTATCTCGGGGCGATCCTGGAGGATGATCATCGCCATCTCTTTGGAATCGCCAGCGAGCATGGCCTCCAAGAACTCTTCCCGCTCGTCCTCCGACTCGAATAAGTCGTGGGCGGCTTTGAGCAACAGTCGGGAAGCGTCCTTGGCGGGCTTGGCCATGAGAATTAGAGTCCTAGCACGAGTTCGGCGACTTGAACCGCGTTGAGGGCCGCACCTTTCAGCAGTTGGTCGCCCGACAGCATGAGGCAGAGGGCGTTCGGATTGCTAAGGTCGTGGCGAAGGCGGCCGACGAGCACGTCGTCTTGGCCGCTGGCTTCTAGCGGGGTCGGGAAGTGGTTTTTCTCGCGATCATCGATGAGGCGAACGCCGGGAGCTTTCGACAGAGCTTCCCGGGCGTCCTCGATAGACGGCGCGGGACCATCGAATTCCATCGTCACGGTCTCGGTGTGAGCGCGAAGAATGGGAACGCGAACGCAGGTGACATTGATCTTGAGATCGGGCATTCCGAGGATTTTCTTGGTTTCCTCGACGACTTTCATTTCTTCTTCGTTGTAGCCGGTTTCGCCGACGGCGGTGTTGTGGCTGAAGAGGTTGAACGCGTAGGTTTGGCTCAGCGTGGTCGGCGGGAGTTCTTCGCCAAGCACTACGGCCTTCGTCTCACCTTCGAGTTGGCGCATCATACCGGCGCCGCCGCCGCTTGCGCTTTGGTAGGTGCTGACGATCAATCGCTGGAGCTTGCCGAGCTTGAGGATCGGGTTGATGGCGGTGCAGAGCAGGATTGCGGTGCAGTTGCCGACAGCGAAAAGGCGATTGTCGGGCGAGTAGGTCGACGGGTTGACCTCGGGCACGATGAGCGGCACGGCGGGGTCCATGCGGAATGCGCTGGAGTTATCGACCACCAACGAGCCGGCGGCGATGGCGTCGGGGACCAAAGCCTTAGATCGGGTTGCACCCGCAGAAAAAAATGCGACGTCGATGCCCGCAAAAGCACCGGGTTTGGCCTCTTCGATCGCGATGGATTCTCCCTTGAACGAAAGATGTTTACCGACCGATCGCTCGCTAGCAAGGAGCTTGAGAGATCGAATGGGGAAGTTTCTTTGTTCGAAGAGCCTGAGGAATTCTCCGCCAACGGCTCCGGTCGCACCAACTATTGCGACACTATAGGATTGAGACACTCCTAGTGTTGTACCGCAAATCATGGTAAAACCTGAGTCAATCATTGACCTCTTCGACTATATAAAGTGACTCGTGGTGCTTGGACAAAGAAAGATTTTGTGGTGGATTTCCCCTTGGGAACCACGACGCAACTTTTCCGGGAAGTAAATTATCCGGGCCCATCGGGCTGCTTCAAGGTTCTTAATTTCGATCAGGTCGTTCCTGAGAGCGTTGACGGTACTTCGGACTTTGGGTCGGAGACGTGGGGCCTGCTGATCAAACGGCAGGGCACGACGATTTTTAAGGCGGACGAGCACCAGAACCCGATGATCGTTCCGGCGGGGACGGTGATGCTGACCCGGGCGCGAAACCTGCGGATGCGGATCACGAAGGGGGTTCACGAATCGACGATCGTTTTGTGGAAGGCGTCTTCCTTGCCTCGGTTGGCGGCGAGCCTTGAGAAGTCGAAGCGATTTGTGATGGTGCAGAGCGTTCTGCCGCACCACCGGCATACGGTTTCGATCCTGCAGGGGTTGGTGGACGACCCGCATCGGCACTTTGAGTTGATGATGGTGGGATTGTTGTACACGACCATCGGAGTGATGATTTCGGGGAGGGATGAGTTGAACCTGTCGGCGATCGACCAGGGGTATCCAGATTCGATGAAGCCGCTGATCGATATGGTTCGGAAGGAACCGGCGCGGTACTGGCCGGTGCCGGAGGCGGCGAACATCGTCGGGTATTCGGACCATCATTTCTCGCGGATGTTCAAGCAGGCGACGGGGATGAAGTTCCAGTCGTTTGTGGAGCGGTGCCGGACGGCGTATGCGGTCGAGCTTTTGATCACGACAAAGCTGTCGGTGGACACGATTGCCAATAAGACGGGGTTCGGGGCTCCTCAGGCTCTGCGTGAGGCGTTTAAGAATGTGCTGGGGATTATTCCGAGCGATCTGCGGGGTTTCAACCACGTTTCGAAACCGTAATCCGCAACCTTTTTTCGGGCTTGTCGGTACTTCTAGAAAACAGTGAAAAATCGTTCGGGCTTGATTCTTTTCGTTGGCTCGCTGATTGCCGGGCTAATGAGCCTTTTGCGGGCGGGTTCCATTCCTGATCGGGTTCCGATGCATTGGAACTTGGCGGGTCAGGTAGACCGGTACGGCAGCCGATGGGAAGGGCTTTTGTTCATCCCGATCATGTCGCTGGTGTTGAGCTTTGTGTTCATGCTGATCGGCGCGGTTAGCGGGAGCCGGTTGCGCCAGAACACAGTGAAGGCGCTGAACATCATTTCGGCGGCGATGATGACGTTTTTCTTGGTCATCCACAACTTCATGTTGTCGGCTCAGCCGGATCGGATCCCGGGGATGATTCCGGGCGGATTGGCGTGTTTGATGGTCGTGATGGGGTTTGCGATCAAGGATGTGGAGCCGAATCCGTTTGTGGGGATTCGGGTGCCATGGACGATGAACAATCCGCTGGTGTGGCGCAAGACGCACGATCGGGCGAGCCGATTGTGGATTGTCGGCGGGGCGGTGGCGTTGGTGTTGGCGTTGTTGCATGCGCCGACGATATTGCCGATTGCGGTGTTCGTGGGGTTGATTTTGTATCCGATGTTGGATTCGTATCGGATTTCGAAGACGGGTTAGTTTTTCGGGGCGAGGGCAAGGGCGAGGGCATATTCACATTGGGGCGGGCAGGTACCCTATAGGCATCAATGCCCATCCGCGAAAGTGACGTCCTTGAAGCCCTCAAGAGCGTCATGGACCCCGACCTCCATCGTGACATCGTCACCCTTGGGTTTGTCAAAGACATCGTCCTTCAGCTTCCTCGCGTCGCGTTCAAAATCGACCTGACGACGCCGGCGTGCCCGGTCAAGGACCTTCTCAAATCGCAGGCGGAAGAGGCCGTTCTCGCCCTTGAGGGCGTCGAGACGGTTGAAATCGAGATGACGGCGACGGTTCGTCAGCGAAACCAGAAGCCGGAGGACCTGATCACGGGCGTCAAGCATGTAATTGCGATCGCGAGCGGTAAGGGTGGAGTCGGAAAATCCACCGTGACGGTGAACTTGGCGTTGGCGCTGGCGGCGACGGGGGCGAAGGTGGGAATTCTCGACGCCGACGTGTATGGGCCATCGATTCCGTTGATGTTGGGCGCGCAGAACGACAAGCCGTTTACGGAGGCGCAAAAGATTCTGCCCGTCCTGAAGTACGGGGTGCAGACGATGTCGCTGGGGTACCTGCTGGACGAAGACAGTGCGGTGCTGTGGCGCGGGCCGATGGTGGCGGGCACGGTGCGACAGCTTTTGGCCGATGTGGAGTGGGGCGAACTCGACTACCTTTTGGTCGATTTGCCGCCTGGAACCGGCGATGCCCCGATGTCGCTGGCTCAATTGGTGCCATTGACGGGCGTGGTGATCGTTTCGACGCCGCACAACGTGGCGGCGAACATTGCCGGCAAGGCGGTGCAACTGTTTAAGCGGCTGAACTCGCCGATTCTTGGCGTGATTGAGAACATGGGGCCGTACGTGGACGCGGCGACGGGCGAGACGCGAAAGATGTTTTCGGGGATGACAGGCGAGGAGCTTGCCCAGCATTTGGCGGTGCCTTATCTGGGTTCGATTCCGTTCGATCCGATCGTGTCGGAGTCGGGCGATGCAGGAACTCCGGCGGTGGTGGCGTACCCGGACACGGTTCAGGCGACGGCGTTTAAAGATTTGGCGGGCTCGGTGGCGCGCCAGGCATCGATTCGGACGATCAACGGCTAAGTCAGAGCTGGTTCAGCCACTGGACGAGGGGGCTGTTGCGGTTTTGGTGGAGGAAGACCGAGGGGTATTCCTCCTTGTTGATCCAGCGAAGAACCTGGAATTTTTGGCCGTCGAGAGTTTGCGGTTGGTCGCTGGAGGGGTCCCACCAACGGTTGGCAGGCACATCGAAGACGGGCATCTGGCGGGCCATGACGGGATCGAGCGGCTCTTCGCTACAAACCACCAGACCCTGGGCGGATTGGAGGGCAGCAGCCTTGGATTCACGATTGTAAATGATGTGGGGGATGCGGTTGACGCGGAGGAAGATGCGCAGGACGCGGCACATGGCATCGCACCGCTCTGGGTTTTCGTCCCAGGCGTGAATTTCGATTTGGCGCTCTCCGTAAAAGTTGGCGATGGAGGCCGCTACGTACGTCGCGGACATGAAATCGCCGAACCCGATAATTGCAAGTCTCTCAAACACCCGTGCGTTTCGTTTCCCGTTTCAAAGATAATGTTAGCTGATGGATGACTTTGATTTCGGAATGGAACCTGCCGAACTGAGTACGTCCGCAATGAATTTCAGCTTTGGCGCGGCGGGCAAGATTTCCAGTTTATGGGTTGCCGAATCCGGCGGAGCCTACGGCGGCGATCAACAATTCATTTCCGGTCCAATCGTTATTGGAGACGAAACTTCGGACGAATACGTTCCAGGGACGATTCTGCTTGGGACCCGGACGGATATCGAGGATCCATGGATCGTGAGCCGCAATACCGGCGGCGATCCCCAGGTGAGCGAGACGCAGGTCGATATCGACTACGACTTTTCGCTCCTCAGCGACCTGACGGTGAAAGGGAAGTTCTATGAGGACACCGAGCGGCCGGGAGTGGTCATTTGGGAGATCACGATTCGGAATAAGAGTCGGCAGAGCGTCGAAATTGGCGAACTTGGGTTTCCTCTGGCGCTGAATACGTCGCTGGAGGGCTTTCCGATCTCGGATGAGGGGATGAACTCGCTGTTGACCGAGCGGCTGATCGTGCAGAAGCATATCGGCGGGGCAGGAAGCTATTTGGTGGCGAAGAAGGTGTGTGGCGATCCGCCCGGGCTTCTGGTTTTTCCGGGGAAGGACACGTCGTTTGAGTTTTTCCATTCGGCGCCGCTTTCGATGCGGTTGTCGCCGGGTTGGTCGGGGATTCCGATCTTGTACGTACACTCGCAGGCAACGATCGAGCGGGAGGACTGGGGGGAGTGGTTCTTCGACCATACATCGCTCGTGATGGAGCCGAAGGAAGAGAAGACGTTTCAAATCTGCTTTGCGCCGGTTCTGGCGCGGCATGGCTACGATGTGCCGCTGGCCTTGGCGGAGTACGGTGTGCCGACATTTCGTCCGATTCCGGGTGCGGTCGTGCCGACCGACGTCACGTTGGCGGTCGAGGTTTCGGGCACGCGTCCGGCTGAATTTCTCTCCGACGACGAAGCGGCGGAGCTGGATTCTGAAAGCGACGAGTTTGGTGGCACAGTGCTGGTGCGGAGCCCAAACACCGGCCAGAACCGGATTGTGGTGAAGGACATGGACGGGCGGGAGGCGTGGGCGCATATCTACGTCGTCAAACCGATCAAGGACTTGATTGAGTCGCGGGCGTCGTGGATTTGTCGCAACCAGGTGATGAAGGACGGACCGTTTGAGCACGCGATCGTGCCGGCGGATTTATCCGAAGAGACGAAGGCAGTTGCCGAGTTCGACAACAGTTGGGCGATCATTTCCAGCTTGGCGGACGCAACGTTTTTGGCAGAGAAGAATCGAATTTACTTCGACCCCGACCAGGTGAAGGTCCTGGATGACTACATCGAGAAGTTTCTGCTTCAACGGTTCCACAAGCCGGGGCAGGGGACTTTTGGGGCGATCTGCCCACCCTGGAAGGATTCGATCGCGATGGATGGGAGCCGGGCCCAGCTTTATGTGTTGGCGGCGAAGTTCTATGTGTCGTGCGCGGACTTGGCGACGGGGGCTAGGCTGTCGCGGGTGGCGAACGACTATCTGGAGTTGGCGCGTGAGCTTTTGGTTGGGATGCTGAAGTTTGCCGACCGGGAAGGGTACGTGGCGCAGACGCTTTATGGGGCGAACGAATTGTTTCGGTTCGACGAATGGGCGGATTTGCGCGAAGGCTTCTTGGAGAAGACGCGGCTCCCGTTCTGGAACGGACGGTATTTCTCGCTGACGACTCTGAGCGAGGTGAGCGTGATGGCGGAGCTGACGAATTCCATGAGCGCGACCGGCTCGGTCGAGCAGTTGTGTCTGGCCCACAAATCGTCATCGCCTAACTGGTGGTCGTTTGGGGCAGAGCCGCGGCCGAGCGTGGATTACGAGGCGCATCCGTACCTGCCGGACTACGCCGAAGTGTTCCCCTCGTACACGAGCGTGAGTTCGTCGATGGCGATGACGACGTGGCTGAAGCGCGACTATACGCGGCTGGACGAAGCAGGTTTGCGGTTGGCGACTGGCGGAATGCTGGCTCCCTGGAGTTTGGTCCGGGAGGATGGAGCGTTGACGATGGGCTTTTGCCCGGATTTGGGATCGTCGCAAAGGGGCATCGTCAACTTTACGGGCGACGCTGGCTTTGCGCTGGCGGACTACCTTCGGTACTCGACGGGCTACTTGCTGTCGAGTTTCGACCGAGGTTTTGTGCCGCTTGGCGTGCATTTCGAGTCTTATCCGCGCGATGGGATGACGATCATCCGCTTGGAGCCGTGGGACGGCGTGGGTCGGCGAATCATGGTGCGGCACCTGAACCTTTCGGTCGAGGTCGAAGGTGCGAAGATCGACGTGATTGAGTTTGATGTGAACCTGCGATGGGCAAAGGTGACGCTGGACAACCCGACGGAGACGATGAAGCGGAAGACGCGCGTGCTGGTGGACGGGCTGTGGGGGACGAAGTTCGTGGTAACGGATGCGGATAGTAAGGTCGAGGACGGGGTTTTGGTTTTGGATACGGTGGTGGATGCGGGTCGGCTGAAGGAGATCGAGATTCGGGTGGTTTGAGGCTTGTCCTCGCTTCCCTTGCTCGACTCACCCGGTTCGCCAACACAGCGTTGTGAAAATTGGTTATTGGTGTTGGCTCACCGACCTCTCTATCCAAAGAGGTATCTCGGTTTGGTAGCCGGAGTGAAATCTTGGGAGACGAAGTTCGTGGTAACGGATGCGGATAGTAAGGTCGAGGACGGGGTTTTGGTTTTGGATACGGTGGTGGATGCAGGTCGGCTGAAGGAGATTGAGATTCGGGTGGTTTGAGGCTTGTCCTCGCTTCGATCTGGTAGTCCCGGCGGACGAGCTTACTCTGGCTCTTTTTGAATCTGCTTCGATTGGACCCCCATCCCAACCCTTCCCCCTTTTCGGGAAAAAGGGGAAGGGCTCAGGGCTTCGCCTGGGTCGTCCCTAAGACCGGGACCTGTCGGTTTTTTGGCAAGGATTTACCAGGGCGGGAGTGGGGGAAGGCGGAAGGGTTCGCGGCTCAACGTAAGCACGTAAAACTCGATCGGTAAGTGCCGACATGAGTCGGCGAGGGTGTCGCCAAGAATTGGATCCCAAACAAGGACTTGGTCAGGAGTTTCTTTCGATAGCTCGGCGAGGAACGTCGGTGCGTCGGGTAGCGCTTTGGGTTTGATGCCTCGAATCTCGAACCAAAGGTTGACCAAACGGGTTTGGAGGTCGTCGGGGCCGATGATGACAACCTTTTGACGATCCACCGTCTGAGTTTAGCAAAGTCGCTCTACGTGACTGGTTTCCTTGGACCCCCATCCCAACCCTTCCCCCTTTTCAAGAAAAAGGGGAAGGGCTCTTTGCCTATCTGCATCTTCGAAGTATTGCTTACGGAGATTAGGCACAAATGGAATGAGGCCGTCATGCAAGAGCATGACGGCCTCATTCCAAGTGAATTGGCTTTGGTTAGCTTACTTGGCAGTGCGTCGTCGTCGAACAAGTGCCAGAGCGCCGAGGCCGAGGACGGCCATGGAAGCCGGCTCAGGAACGGTCGTCGATGTACCCATGACTCGAACAGCCACGTCGGTGCTGTTGAAGTTGTTCCAGCTAGCGCCACCGTCGGTGCTGAACTGCTGGTCGCCAGTGTTGTTGGCGTTGTTCCAGCCCCAACCACCATTCAGGTTCGCATCCGTCGTGGTAGCCGTGACGTAGTACGTGCCGGTCGTCAGCAACGGATTCAGGGACGAGTTGAGCAGGTAGCTGTTCACGACGCCATTGGCGGTCGTCACGTTGACCGCAAACGATTCGAGAACGGTGCCAGGAACGCCAGCGTTGTCGGCGCAGATGCTAACATCGTAGACGCCCGTATTGTCGTTGAAGTTGCCGAGCGGGAGCTCAATGCTGTCCAACGTGTAGGAACCGGTGACCGAGAACGGTCGGGACATGAATTGCCAGGTCGCAACGATCCAACCATTAGCTTGGAAACCAGGTGCATCGCCCGCATACGTGTCAAGAAGCACGTCTGCATTTGCCGAAACGGCGCCGCCCACGACGAGAAGAGCGATGAGCGCTCTACTTACAGTATTTTTCATATTAGTACCCTCCAAGTCCATCCCCATTCGGTGAGGACCAAGAAACAAACGGTAACGTGTACCGGCGGCAAAGAGTTTGCCCTTCCTGCCGCAATGATAGGTATAGCATGTCTTTGCGAAAAGTAGAAGAGTATAAGAATCGAATTAGCAAAATTACTAGCCGCACTAGTTTCGACCCCGTTTTGGAGTTCGGGAGACCCGTTTGTTTAGGAAATCGTTCTCACGAAAAATATCATGCCAAAGGTGATATCTTTGCGTTGAATAAGTACCTGAAAGTAAGCGAAGTAGGTAGGCGAAACGGATGGGCATTCTCGACTTTGGTACTTAGCCGGATTTCAGGCTCCTAGGCCCTCGGTCCCGGCGCCGGGCGGGTAAACTGGCTTTTTAATGAGTGAAACGGTTCTCGTTCTCGGCTCGGGACCGATTCGCATCGGCCAAGGCATCGAATTCGACTATTCCTGCGTTCATTGTGTTTGGTCTTTGCGAGACATGGGCTATCGAGCCATTCTCGTCAATAACAACCCCGAAACCGTTTCGACCGACTTCGATACGTCCAACGGACTGTACTTCGAGCCGGTGACCTTGGAGGACGTCATGGACGTCATCAGCCACGAAGAGCCCATGGGCGTGGTGTGCCAGTTCGGTGGCCAAACGGCGATCAACCTGGCGATGGGGCTACAGGAGCGAGGGATTCAGGTTCTGGGCACGACACCCGAGGCGATCGCCGAGGCCGAGGACCGCGAGCAATTCGACGCTTTGTTGGAGAAGCTGGGGTTTCAGCGGCCGAAGGGAAGAGCCGTTCGCTCTCTGGAGGACGCGGTGAAGGTTGCCGAAGAGGTCGGTTATCCGGTTCTCGTTCGCCCAAGTTTCGTTCTCGGAGGCCGGGCGATGGAGATCGTTTTCAACGAAGAGCATCTGCGGGCGTTCTACGGAGAGGCAGAATCCGCCAACCCCGGGCAGCCGGTGCTGGTCGACAAATATCTGCTGGGCAAGGAAGCGGAAGTCGACCTGATTTCGGACGGCGAAAACGTTTTGATACCTGGGATCATGGAGCATATCGAGCGGGCCGGCGTGCATAGCGGCGACTCGATGGCGATCTATCCTCCGGTAGCGCTGACGAGCGACGAAATTACATCGATGTGCCGAATGGGCATCGAGATTGGCCGGGCTTTGAAGGCTAAGGGGCTGGTCAATATTCAGTTTGTGATTGTGGATGGGGTGGCGTACATCCTTGAGGTGAACCCGCGGGCGAGTCGCACGGTACCGTTCTTGAGCAAGGTGACGGGCATTCCGATGGTCGATCTGGCGACGCGGTGCATGATGGGTGAGAAGCTCGCTGAGCTAGGCTACGAGACCGGGCTTTGGACTTTGGAGACGACGGCCGGGACAGAGTACTCGGGTCCGAAAGGCACGAAGTACGCGCCGATCTATAAAGGGCGGATTTTGGACGTTTCGAACCAGGATGCGCCGGTAGGGAAGTCGCAGGTTTATGCGGTGAAGGCTCCGGTGTTCTCGTTCCTCAAACTGCGGTTGGTCGAGCCTTCGCTTGGGCCGGAGATGAAGTCGACGGGCGAAATTATGGGGGTCGATTCGACCTACGAGGCGGCTTTATATAAGGCGTTTTTGGCGGCGGGAATTGGTTTTAAGGGAGATGGCGCGGTGTGCATCACGGTTCGCGACCAGGACAAGGAGCAGGCGGTGGACATCGGTCGGCGGCTGAATGCGAACGGACTGAAGCTGGTGGCGACGCCGGGAACGGCGGCACACCTGCAGGCGCAGGGCATTGCTTGCGAGAAGGTGAACAAGATTCAAGCGGGTTCGCCGAACTTGCTAGACCTGATCATGGAAGGCGGGTTAAGTATGATGATCAATACGGCCAGCCTGACGGAAACGAGCGAGAGCGAAGCGGCGCGGATTCGGCGTGCGTGTATCGAGACGGGTGTCCCTTGTGTGACGGCGATCGACACGGCGAGCGCGTTGGTTCGGGCTTTGGAGATTTATTCGGATCCGTCGCAGAGCGAGTGCAAGCGGCTAGACGAGTACTTCCAGTTGGCGTAGGTTTTCGGAAGCGCTTGTTCTTTTCTTGTGCGATGAAGCCTCCTCCCCACCGCTTCGCCTAGGGCCCGCTTAGCGACTCCCCCCGGGAAGTAGCGTGGTTGGTAGGCTCCGTTGGAACTTCGTCACGCTGATTTCCCGAAGTGGTTTCAAGATTCGGCACGAAATAGGGCGCCCACCCTCTATGCTTGCCCCTTCGAGGAGATTGGTCGAATCTTCTCAGGCTTGGCGACCGTAACCGAACTCATATGGCGGGTGGACGTCGTAGGAGCAAGGTGAAGCGGACTCTGCGAGTCTACGGATTTCCGCTTGAGTTCTGTGCTTTGGGACTCATCACCGGTTCCCTTGGAGCGTTTTTGGTTGCAGTAATCATCGCCCTCTTTGTCGCCATGTTAGTCAAGGCTGGCTGGTACCGAGATGAATTAGAACCAGAGAGTTCCTGAACCTCTTGGTCTATGCGCAATAATATTCCGATGGCTCTTTCCGCTGGAACCAAGGCTCCTCTTTTCACCCTTCGACAGAAGACCGCTGATGGCATGAGGGATGTGAGTTTGGCCGACCATGCGGGCCAAGATGTTGTCGTTCTCCTTTTCGTGCCGGGGGCGTTTACGCATGTTTGCACGGGCCAATTTTGCGACCTCAGCAAGGGTGTGACGGCAATTCCGGGGGCGGTGACCTATGGCGTGTCGGTCGACTCTGCCTATTGCCAAGAAGCCTGGGGCAAGATGGATGGCATTACGCTTCCGATGATCAGCGACTTTACGCACCAAGTAACGAAGGACTACGATGTGGTTTTGGAGTCGTTGAGTGGCATGGGACCAGCCTCTAAGCGGGCGGCGTTTGTCATCGACCGTGATGGCATGATCGTCTATTCTGAGGAGACCCCTACCACGCTGGACATGGTCAACTATGAAGCCATCAACGCGGCGGTATCGGCCGCGAAATAAAATTAATTCGTAAGATTGGCACCAAAATTGACTTGGTCATGACTACCTCGGCTTAGACTGTAATGGTGAGCGAGCGATGGATATGAGAAATCGACCTCTTTTTTGGATTTTAGCTTTGGGGATTTCGGTGGCGGCAAACGCCCAGACGAAATTCAATTTTCAGACGATCGACGTCCTGCAGGACGCGAGGGTCGTGGCAGTCAACAATAAGGGCGCGATTCTCTGTCACTTTGTTGACCCGAGATATCAGATTTGGACTCCGCAAGGCGGACTATCCCACGTCACTTATAAGCCGTTCGACAATTACCGACCAGCAATCAGTGATTCGGGCAAGCTGTATGGCGAGTCGCGGGGAAGCATCATCCAGTTCGATATGGCGAGGGGGCAGAGCGTGCTCTTCTCACGAAGCGCCTATACCTATGCGATCGTGGATGCGAGCGAAGACAACCTTCTGATTAGCGCGAAACGTGGTTCGCAGACTCGATACTATACGGTCAAGTCGGGTGTGAAAGCGGGCCCACTTTCGATGCCTAGCGGATTTGTACCGGTAAGCATCGGCGGTGACGGAGTCATTCGAGGAACCGAAACTGCGGACGGTGGTACCTTCGCCTCTCAGGTCCGTAGAATTGTTCGCCTCAACAGCAACGGAACGACATCTCAAGACCCTTTGGCCGTTGACCAAGTCAGTTCATACGATGGATACAATTCCTCTTGGAACACGCAGACGATCCAATCCATGAGTGACGGCACGGTTGTTGTTCGACAGAGTTCCAATACTAGCGGCTACCACTCATCTGGAGGAACCGTGTGGGTCGATACCTATTTTCCTTCCGGCAAACACCTTCAAACCATTGCTGGCTATAGTCAGTCATTTGAGGGATCCGGCTACTATGGGTCGCTGTTTGGGTTGGCGTTGTCCGATGAACGCATCCTCATCCGTCCGATGACCAGTCCATTCGACTTTGTTCTCACCGATTGGGTGCTGCCAAATTACGTGGCAGATAGTCAAAGCTCGCTTCCCATCAGCGATCCAAGCATTCTTGAAAGCGGATCCGTGATTCCAGACCGCCTTGCGGCTGGTTCTCATGGTGGAGTGTTGGTTGGCGTGAACTACGGTAGTCATTGGACGATTTCGGTTTCAATACCGCCCAGTACGCCCGCGTCACGGCTTCTTAAGATTCTGCCTTAATCGCACGGTTTCATGACTTTCTGGTTCCGGCTTGGTTAAACTCAAGCCGGAATGAAGATTGGTTTGTTCATCGCTCTCTTTGGAGACAAGTCGCTCGATGATGCGCTCGACACCTGTGTTGCGGAGGGCATTCAAGCCGTTGAGATTGGCTGTGGCGCGTACCCGGGGGCGGCTCACCTCGACGTCGACGCTCTGCTGGAATCTAAGTCCAAGCGCGACGAACTAATGAAGAAGATCGAGAGCCGAGGGCTGATGCTTTCGGCGCTTTCGTGCCACGGCAATCCGATCCACCCGGTCAAGTCGATCGCCGAAGACCATCACAAGGCGTTTGTGAACGGCGTGAAGCTGGCGTCGGCGCTAGGTATTCCGGTCGTGAACGGCTTTAGCGGGTGTCCGGGCGATGGCCCCGAGGCGAAGAATCCGAACTGGGTGACCTGCGCGTGGCCGGACGAGTTCCGCGATATTTTAGAGTGGCAATGGAATTCAGTCGTGATTCCTTATTGGAAGGAGCAGGCGTCGTTCCTGAAGGCGCACAACGTGAAGTTTGCGATCGAGATGCACCCCGGTTTTGTGTGCTATTCGAACGATACGCTTTTGAAGCTGCGCGACGGTATTGGCGCGGACGGCGATGCGGTAGGTGCGAACTTTGACCCATCGCACCTTTGGTGGCAGGGTATCGACCCGATTGCGGCGGTTCGCCAGTTAGGTCAGGAAGGCGCTTTGTACCATGTGCATGCGAAGGACACGAAGATCAATCCGTATACGTCGTCGTTGAACGGCAATCTGGATGCGAAGTCGTACGGCAACATCGCGGGTCGGTCATGGGTGTTCCGCTCGGTTGGATACGGGCATGGTGTGGAGTGGTGGAAGGACTTCTGTTCAACCCTGCGCACGGTTGGCTACGACTATGTGCTGAGCATCGAGCATGAGGATGGCCTGATGAGCCCGATGGAAGGTCTGCGCAAGGCGCTGGACGTTCTGAAGCAGAGCGTGATCCAGGAGAGCGCGGGCGAGATGTTCTGGGCGCGCGACTAGGTTAGCTTTTAGTTGAGAGTTGGCCCCGATACATCGGGGTCTCCGCTTCGTTGCAGCAGTTGGCGGGAGTTTTTCACCGATCCCAGCAAAAGTGAGGGAGAATAAGTTGGGGTGGAACTCTTGGACGCTGGCGCGCCGGAGGACGGCGGATGATTTTGGCCCTCGTTGCCTTGCGGGTGGTGACGGCCTACGAATTCTTTTCGGCGCCGAACGTGACGTACGATAAGGAGCAGTCGAGAATCCTCACTGAGAGGAACTTCCGTCAGGTCGATTTTTACACGGTCAACTGGCCCTACAAGCGCGTCTTGGTGGGTGCTGAACAGGAGTTGAGCGACGACCAATGGACGAAAGTCGATCACTCGGTTGCGGGTGTCGATTCACTCTTCTTCGACAAAGGAGATTGGGAAATCTCGTACTACAAGCCGGAGAACGCGCCGTTGGCGAAGCTGAGCGTCTATCCGAGTACGCCTTGGGGGCGGGCGATGGCGGATGCGAGGCTGGAGTTTGTTTCGTGGCTGGAGGATCATGCTAGGGAGAACGGATTTCGGGTTCTCGGTCTCGATAAGGACGATAACACGATCCTCTTTCCGTTCGGAGTGTCGGACACGCTGTTCTACATCGGCGGCGGTCACGTGGCGCCGTTTCGGCTGTACCGGTTCGACAAAGGGCATTCGGAGCCGACTTGGTCAGTCGATTTGGGACCTTACAAGGGCGGAAAGAAGTCGGAATTGGTGGGTACCTTGCGTCGGTACTTGGCAAATGCGAACGGGGCGCACAATACGGGGCGAAAAGAGATGATCGTCTCGCCGGTTTCGGCGACGGCGAAGCGGGATTTGGATTCATCGTTTCGGTTGGTGCACGTGTATCACCACCACATGGGAGACACGATTCAGGGTGGTTACATCGAGCCGAATGGACTGGCGCACTACATCAATTTCTGGGTTGTAGGGCGGGAATATCAGTCGCCTTGGGAAGAAGAGAAGAAGTACGGGGGGCAGTAGGGTTCACAATCTTCCCCCCTCCGCTTCGCCTAAGGTCTGCTCAGCGACTTCCCGTGGGGCGTAGCGTGGCTGTCCGGCTCGGTCGTCATGTTGGACTTAGCCTTTTTAGGCAGATGGGCCTTGGATTTGTAAAGAAGTGTCAGCGCGACTGAACGGCATTGGGCAGGTTCCGTTCTTCCACACAACATGATTCTTGTTTCCCTCATCGCAACTACTCTTCTTCGCGCCGATGCGTCCGGTTTGAACCTGGACAAAGCGGCGCAATACGCTCAAGAGCATACGAGCCAGGCCTTGGTGGTAGCCCAGAATGGCAAGATCGTGTACGAACAGTATTGGGGTCGTGGGGCGGCGGATTCGCCGCACATGTTGGCGAGCGGATCGAAGACGTTTGTTGGTTTGGGGGCAGTGGCAGCGGCGGAGGACGGTCTTTTGAAGATCGACGATCTGGCGTGCAAGTACCTGACGGAGTGGAAGAACGATCCGGTGAAGTCGACGATCACGGTTCGCGAGCTGTTGACGATGAGCAGTGGCATCGATGCCGGGAAGTTCTTGGAGAACGGCAAGGGGCAGCCAGGGTGGGATGAGCTTTTGAATAAGCGAATGGAGGCCAAACCGAACACGCTGTACCATTACGGGCCGGTGCACATGAACCTGGGGGCGTACGTGGTCGAGCGGGCCCTACATGGCGAGAGCTTTGAGAAGTACCTCGATCGGCGGATTTTGCGGCCGCTGGGAATCACGGTTCGGTGGGAGATGCGGTACCAGGACGGGCATCCTCAAGTGGCGGGCGGCGCGTTTATGACGGCTCGGGACTGGCTCCAGTTGGGCGAGATGCTTCGGCAGAAGGGCGTTTACAAGGGTAAGCGGATTCTGCAGGAGCGATCGGTGGATGCGTTGGTCCAGCCGAGCAAGACGAACGCGAACTATGGTCTCACGTGTTGGCTCGTGCCGGATGGAGAGGGCGTGATGAAGAATACGGACACGCGGGCGTTGCCGGATTGGATGCCGAAGGATTTCTTCATGGCGGCGGGAATGGGCAAGCAGCGGTTGTACATTATTCCGTCGCAGGGGATCGTGGCGGTTCGGTTTGGGGCGGGTTTGTCGCGGGATTATCGCGATGTGGGGGTGTTGGAGCCGTTGTTACGGCGGTAGGCGGATTTGTTGAGCGAGGCGCTCACCGCTCCCAGTGGAGTCATCAGCTAAACTTTTCCTAATGAGAGCTATTGTTCAGCGGGTCCTTTCGGCTTCGGTTGCAGTGGAGGGAGAAACGATTGGGCAGTGTGGGCGAGGGCTTCTCTTGCTTGTCGGGGTGCACAAGGGCGACACGGAGGCGGAGGCGAAGAAGCTGGCCGATAAAATTGCCGGTTTACGCATTTTCAACGATCCCGAAGGGAAGATGAATCTCAGCCTTCAGGACTTCGATCCGAACCTCGAAATTCTGGCGATCTCCAACTTTACGGTCTATGGCGATGTGCGAAAACAACGCCGTCCGAGCTTCATGGACTCTGCCTCATTTGAACTTGGAAACGAGCTTTTTCACCGCTTCGTGGATGAAATGAAGGCGTTAGGAATTAAAATTGAAACGGGAGAGTTCGGCGCCGACATGCAGGTATCCCTTGTCAACGATGGACCGGTCACGCTCGTCGTAGATATCGAAGCCCCGAAAAACTCATGAGTTGCGAGTAACGCGGAGGCGGATTGTTCGTCCTATTTTCAGAGTCGACTGAACGGGACAGAACGAGGATGGTACGTGGATTAACGATGAGTTTGAAAGCAACGGTTGCGGCCAGATTGGACTTGGATTCCGATGAGTCTCTGGTGCGCCGTGCTCGCGAAGGCGATTTTGCCGCCTTTGAGGTGCTTTTCGACCGGCATCGGCTATTGGTGTACCGGTTTGCCTACCAAATGGTTCAGCGTCGAGACGATGCTGAAGACATGGTTCAGGAGGCTTTCGTCCGCGCGTATCAGAACCTGCACCGATACCGCGACGAAGCGAAATTTACGACTTGGCTGTTGAGGATCGTTTCGAACCTCTGCACCGACCAGGCGAGGATGTCTCAGCGACGTTCGAACCTGGAACAAAAGGAAGCGGTTGGCGCGCTCGACTGGATGACCATCGGCAATTTTGAGAATCCTATCGATAATCTCGAAGAGGATCGCCGAAGATTAGCATTGAGGAAAGCCATCGCCGCGTTGCCGGAGCATCACCGGCAAATGATTGTAATGAGAGACATCGAAGAAAGGGAATATAGCGAAATCGCCGAAGTGCTCGGTTGCACGATCGGCGGCGCAAAACTCCGCGTTCTTCGAGCCCGGCGCGCTCTGCGCGACCGTATTGCTCCGCTGTTAGGAGATGAAGCGAATGTTTGACAAGAAGGAAGATAAGTTGTTCGATTACGCCTTTGGCGAATTGGATGCGCACGATGCGCAGTTGTTTGAAGCCGACCTCCTGAACGATAAGGGTTTGAAGTCGGAAGTCGATTTTCTCAAGACGATGAAAGAGGATCTGGCTTCGTTCCGCGACGTGCCCGAAATGCAGTTTTCCAAGGAGCGTTTGCGCTCGGCCATCCTCGAGCAGGGATTGAAGCCCAAGAAGCCGGTTTCGTGGTTGAACTGGGTGCTGGCTCCGTCAGCGCTCGCGGGCGTTTTTGCGCTTGGCTTTGTGCTGATGAACGGGGTGAACCACCCTGAACCGAAGTTTATTTCTGGTCCTGAAACGCTGGCGACGAAGATCGATCCGCAGTTCGACATCAAGAATCCGAACCAGGTGGATACGAGTCTGCCGAAGAAGGAAGTGAAAACGACTCCTTCGAACCCGGCTCCGACGGTGGCCATGAAGAAGGCTGATCGGTCGGCTTCGTTTGGCGAAACTCACCCGATTATTCGATCTCATCGCTCCGATAGCGAGGGACATGGCCGACGCACGTTTGGCGGTGGAGGCAGATCGGCTCCGGCACCTACGACGAACGACGGCGGAGGCGTGGTTGTGGCTTCGGTCAACAGCGACGTGAAGCATGATGCAGAGGCTTTCAAGGCGACGATCCAAGATGCCGCCCAGATCGACAAGAACATCATGGCGCTCACTTCTGGTGAGATGAATAACGACGCGGTCCGGGTTGCTTTTGGCGATTCGCGACCGATGTTGGACAGCGAAACGGGCACGAAGTTGATCGTGATCGATAAGGAACAGGACTCAGGTGTTGGCGCACCGGTGGCAACCGAGGTAAATAATACGGCAAATGTTGTTATTGGCGGCTAGTTTAGTATTGGCGGGCGCGCAGAGCGGCGTCAAGTCGCTTCCTCCTTCGGAGTCGGCGCTTTGGGCGCGACTGCGGCCCTCTCTAGCGGTGATCTCACAGAACGGTCAAGCGTTAGGACCAGCCGTCTTTATCTCTCAGGACGGGTATGCCGTGGCCAACTCGCTGGTGGTCCAGCGGGGGGCGGAGGACATTATCACCTCCAACGGCCTCACCTACAAGTTTAAGGTCGAAGCGAACGACGGAGCTTCTCAGCTCTGCCTCGTGAAGACGACAACCCTACCGGCGGGTATTACAACGGTGAGTCCGGCGGATGCTTCAGATGGAGTATCGGGGCCTATCATCGCGGTCATGCCGTCAGGCGTGCTTCGGGCAGAGTTGACGGGCGGCGAGAAGATCGGCGTCGACCAGCAGACGAAGCGAACGTTTCCGATTTCCGAAGTTCGGGTCGAGCAATCGGCCCTGCAAATGGGCGGCGCGTTGCTGTTCAGTCAGAACGGACACCTGATCGGCGCTCTGTTTGCAGCTTTGGCGCAAGGCAACGCTCAGAAAGACGGTCCGAGCGCGCAGGGGCAGGTTTACCAAAACAATTCGCGAGGTCAGCAATTTCCCGTTACCAATCAAGCGGCCAACCGTAACGTCTTGGGCCCCCAGAGCATGGTGGTGGCCTATACGCCAACCTGGGAAGTGACGAGCAAGGCGATTTCGGGCTTTTTGAGTCCGGAGAAGAAGCCGCACTACGGCGTGCTGGGCGTGTTCGTTGTAGACAGCAAAACGACGGGTGTGGAGATTACGTCCGTTCAGAAGGGAACTGGCGCGGATGCCGCGGGCCTACAAGTGGGCGACGTGATCATCGGAATCGACGGGACACCGATCCGCAACCAGATCGACTTTTCGCGAGCCATCTATCGGCTCCAGCCGGGAAGCGTGGTGATCGTTTCGATCCAGCGCCAGGGATTGACGCAAACCAAGACGGTTACAGTAGGAGCTCAGCTTGCTGAAGAGGTCTTACGTCAGCAATCCGCCATTGGATCGTCCGATTCCCCTGATATTCATTGATCTGAGGCTCGAACACGAGGTCGGTCTTGGCACCTTGCTGGAGACCGCTGAACGTGTCGTACATGCCAAAGGCAACGCCGCGATAGGTTCGTTTGGAATCGGTCAGCAAGGTGAGGTTGGCATGGCTGCCATCTCCCATCGCGCGAACTGAATTGAGCGTGACCCCAGAAGCGTAGAACACCGGCTTTGGGTTGGCCATGCCGAATGGCTGAAGCTTTTCCAACTCTTCGAGGATGCCGAAGTCGATTTCTTCGTTGTCCACATCAGCGGTGAGCTCGATGGCGGGCACGAAATCTTCCGGCTTGAGGAGTTGAGCTACGTACTGATTGAAGGCCTGGCTGATGACATCGACATTGTTAAGGTCGAAGGCGATCCCTGCGGCCATGGCGTGGCCTCCACCGGAGACGATCGCCGGGTAGTTTTGGATCATCGCCGCGAGGTTGAGACCGGGAATAGAGCGGCCGGAGGCTTTGCCTTTGCCTGATTCGGGTTCGATGCAACCGACGAAGGCGGGGCGATTGAACTTCTCTTTGAGTTTGCCGGCGACTATGCCTACGACGCCGGGGTGCCAATCCTCCTTGAAGATGAGCAGGGCGTTGGGAAGGGAAGGCAGGGATTCGACGAGGGCGACGGCCTCTTCGATCATCTGGTCCTGGACCATTCGGCGATCGGTGTTGTGGCGGTCGAGTTCGAGGGCCAGATCGCGGGCGACTTTGTCGTCTTCGGCGAGGAGAAGCTGGAGGGCGAGGGCGGCGTCGTCGATTCGACCGGCGGCATTGAGGCGCGGGCCGAGCTTGAAGCCAACATCGTAGGATGCCACGCGCCCCTTGATCTCGGAAACCTCTTTGAGCGCCATGAGCCCTTTCTTTTTGGATTCGGATAGCCGTTCAAGGCCGAACTTGGCAATGATGCGGTTGTCGCCGATGAGAGGCATGACGTCGGCGATGGTGCCGAGGGCGGCGAGATCAAGATAGTTTCGGCGGTAGCTGTCCACCGACTTGGGGTCGAGTTCCCGCGCAATGCCCTCGCAGAGTCGGAAGACGACGCCGGCGCCGCTGAGGTCGCTGAAAGGATAGCGCGAATCGGATCGGTGGGGGTTGACGACGGCTTGAGCGTTGGGGAGGGTTTCTTTGAGTTCGTGGTGGTCGGTGACGACAACCCGCATGCCGTGGGCAAGGGCGGCTTCGACCTGGTCGTGGGCACCGATACCGCAGTCACACGTGAGGAAGACCTTCGCGCCGCGCTCTTTGGCTTCGTGGACCAGCGCCATGTTGATGCCGTAGCCTTCTTTGGTGCGGTGGGGGACGTGGGTGTGGGCATTGCAACCGATCTTCTTGAGGAATCGGTCGAATATGGCGGCGGAGGTGACCCCATCGACGTCGTAGTCGCCGTGGACGAAGATCAGATCGCCGGATTCCTTGGCGCGGAGGATTTCATCGACGGCCTTGCGGTAGTCGGGAAGGAGTTCGGGTTCGCCGAGGTCGTCGAGGGACGGATTCAGGAATCGCTCGGCCTGGGCGGGACTCGTGTAGCCACGCTGAACCAAGACTTTGGCGGTGAGGCGATGGATTCCGAGGTCCTTCACCAACTTTTCGACGGCAACCGGATCGATATCCGGGAGAACCCATCTTTTGCCAGTGGAGGAAGTCAACATTCAAATATGGAGTCTCCCTCGATGGCGAGGGAGACGAAACTAAAGTTTTTCGACTTGGTCGAAGTCGAGTTCGACGGGGGTGTCGCGTCCGAAGATGTTGATGAGAACCTTCAGCTTCTCCTTTTCGGTGCTGACTTCTTCGATCTTGCCGCTGAAATCGCTGAACGGTCCCGCTACGACGCGAATATTCTCGCCCTTGTTCCACGCAACCTTCGGCGCCTCTTGGCTGGCCTCAAGGTTGGACATGATGCGGGTGACTTCGTAGTTCTCCAGCGGGATCGGCTTGTTGCCGGACTGGACGAACCCAGTGACGCCGCTGGTAGATTTGACCAGCTTGAAAGCGTCGTCGGTGAGCATCATGTTGACGAGGATGTAGCCGGGGAAGACCTTTCGATCCTTTTCGACTCGCTTTCCGTTTCTCGTGTGAAGTTCCTTTTCCGTGGGGATCAGGATTTCGAAAATGTCATAGTCCCACAGCCCTTCGACCTGAGCTCGTCGCGTCAGAACGTCGCGAACCTTATTCTCATGTCCGGCAATGGTGTGAACTGCGTACCAAGATTTTGGCATGGTTATTTGCCCCCGGTTTTGATGATAAGGCCGATCAAGGTATCAAAGACGTAACCGAGTCCGGTCATCATCACGATAAGCAGAAGACAAACCACAACGACGACGCCAAACAGACGGTTGGTTTCCTGGTAGGTAGGCCACGTTACCTTCCGCATTTCGCGCTTGACACCCTCGAAAAAGGATTTCACGCCCCGCTTCGCCTTTGGAATGGGTAACGACCTAGAAGTTTGTTCCGACATATACAGTTTTGCCCGCTTCTTTTTAGGGGGAATTGATAGATTACCTTTAGTAGGACGCCAAAGGCTAGCGGGTTATCGCGTGGATTTTGAACTTCTTGATGCCGTCAGGAGCTTCGAAGCTGACGGTTTCGCCCGGTTGGCCGCCAAAGAGGGCAGTTCCCATGGGCGATTCGGAGCTGAGATAGTCCTTATCGGGGTCGGCTTCGATCGACGAAACGACCCGTACCTCGAAGGTGTCGCCATATTCGAGGTCTTCGATTTTGACGACGGATCCGATTCCGACGTGGTCGACGGGGATGTTATCCGGCACCAGTTCAGCCGCGTGGCTGAGAATGGACTTCAACTCCGCGATCCGATTTTCGACGAAAGCCTGCTCGGTCTTGACTTGGTCCAGCTCGGAGTTGTCCTCGCTGAACTCGCCGTGCTGCTGACTTTCTCGGATGCGCTCGGCAATTTCGGCTCGGGTCTCACCGGTCAAACGTGCTAGCTCCGTGCGCAAGGAGGCGTATCCTTCTGAGGTTAGAAAGATCGTTGAACCCTGGTCTAGAATTAGTTCCGCTTCACTCATATGTTTGTGTTCCGCACCCCGAGGGCGAGAGTATAGCCCAAATGCAGTTATGGTCTATACGAATTCTTTGTATCAGACGTTCAAAACTTGAGGAAAATTCCACCTTTTTCCCAAAGTAGTGTCATCATGACAGGAGTCTCTACGTAACTTCACGATGAAAAGACTCCAAATTATGAAGAAGATTGTGGCGGCCATGTTGGGTCTTTTTGCCTGCATCGCCTTTGGCCAACCGAAAGGACCCTCCAACTTCTTCAAAACCCTCAAAATCGAAGCGACCATCGTGGTGAAAAAGCACCCGATGGGATCCGACCTTGTCGAGCTGACGATCTTAGGGACGAAATTTCCAGCGGAAGGCGTGCAGGAGAAACTGGACGCACTGGCCAAGGAATTGGGAGACCAGCCGCGCGGGGTGCAGACCTCGATCGTGGACGGTCAATTCGTGAAGTCTTCGTTCGCGATCAACGGAATCATTCAGACGAACCCTTTGAGGTTCAACTTGGTGGCGTTGGCGCGGGCAATGGCGTTTGGGCAATATCCGATCAAATCCTTTAGCGTTCTCTTCGACGGTTGCAGCCCGGGCGGCAAGACGGTTGCGGCGTTCGACCCGGTCGATGGGTCGTGGAAATTCGAAGGGGTAGCGACGCGGAGTCCCCTAGCGATCGAGTACCGAGTGCAGGTCAATGCCGACAAGCCAGAGGCGATCACGCTACCGGATGAGAACACCCGGCCAAAGGCACCGGCCCCCGAACAGAAAAATCCTGCACAATTCTATATCTGGGCGGGGATTATTGTGGGTGCGTTGGCTATTGGGCTGTTGGTATACTCCGCGCTATTGCGACCACGCCCACGGGGCCGCTGATTTCGGGTAATTTTTTCGAGGAAAGGTTCACTAAATGTTTGACGCAAATTCTCTCACGCTAGTACAGCTCTGCGAAATGGGCTTCGAAAAGGGCTCATCGGACGTTATGGTTAAGGGCGAACGAAAACCAGCTATGAAGCTTCATAGCTCGGTCTACGAACTTCACCCTGATCTACCAGCTATCGACCCGGTTAATGCGAAGAGAATGATCTATGACGTGATGAACGAGCGTCAGAAGAAGATTTTCGAAGAATGCTTTGAAATGGACCTCGCGTTCGAAGTTCCGGGCAAGTGCCGCGTTCGCTGCAATATCTATATGGCGAAGGGTTGTCCGGCCGTCGTTATGCGAACGATTCCGTTTAAGATCCGAAGTCTCGAAGAATTGGGCATGCCGAGCGTTCTCGGCGAACTGACCCGCCACAAGATGGGCCTGATTCTCGTTACGGGTCCTACGGGTTCCGGTAAGACAACGACGCTGGCGGCGATGTTGGACATCGTCAACCGCGAGCGACCCTGCCACCTGGTCACCATCGAAGACCCGCTCGAGTACGTCCACTTCGACAAGCAGGCGTACGTCAGCCAGCGCGAAGTCGGCATCGATACCATGGACTTCCAGCCGGCGCTTCGTGCCGCTCTTCGTGAAGCTCCCGACGTCATCCTCGTTGGTGAAATGCGCGATACCACGACCATGGGCGCGGCCCTCCAGGCCGGTGAAACGGGCCACTTGGTTTTCTCCACGGTTCACACGTCCAGCGCCTATGAGACGATGGACCGAATCATCAACATGTTCCCGCCGCACGAAAAGCAGCACCTCTGCCAACGAATGGCGAACTCCCTCCGCGCAATCATTGCCCAGAAGCTGGTTCCGACGGCCGATGGAAACGGACGCGTTTGCGCGGCTGAAATTCTGATTTGTACTCCGACGGTTACGAAGGCTATTGAAGACGGCCACTTCAGCGACCTGTATCAGCACATGAACGAAGGCACCTATTGGGGCATGCAGACCATGAACCAAAGCCTTCTGAAGTATGTGCGTGCGGGCATCATTACTGAAGAAGTTGCTATCCATAATGCCGGTGTTGCTTCTGAATTGAAGCAAATGCTTCGAAGATAACTAGTAAGGTTGGGACATTGGTGTTATGCTAATTTCACCTGTCCCATGAGGAGGAATTTTGGCGTTACCCATCGATGATCTGTTGCGCGATCTGGTCGAGAAGGATGCTTCGGATCTGCATCTGAAGGCGGGGGCAGCCCCGTACATGCGGATACGAGGCAATCTCGTCCGTTTGGACGTGCCTCCGGTCAGCGCCGAAGAACATAATAACCGCCTCTACAGCATCCTTAATGAGGAACGACGGCACCGCCTTGAGACCATTAAGGAAGTTGATCTCAGCTACAACGTTCCGGGGCTGGCTCGGTTCCGCGTCAACATGTTTTGGCAGCGGGGCAACATCGGCGCGGTCTTCCGCGTGATCCCGTTCAACATTCGCACCATCGATGAGTTGGGTCTGCCGCAGATTTGTAAGCAGATCGCGCTCCTCCAACGCGGCTTGGTGTTGGTGACGGGCCCAACCGGCTCGGGTAAATCGACTTCTTTGGCGGCGATGATCAACCATGTGAACCACGCAAAGCGGTGCCACATCATGACCATCGAGGACCCAATCGAGTATGTCCACAAGGACAATATTTCGATCATCAACCAGCGAGAACTCTCAACCGACACCCATTCGTTCTCGCACGCGCTGAAGCACGTTTTGCGGCAGAATCCGGACATCATCCTCGTTGGTGAAATGCGCGATCTGGAGACGATTCAACTCGCAATTACGGCGGCGGAGACCGGTCACCTTGTGCTTTCAACACTCCACACGGTGGACGCGGCGCAGACCATCGACCGAATTGTGGATGTGTTTGAGCCGGACCAACAGTCCCAGGTACGCACTCAGCTTTCGGTTACACTTCAGGCGGTGATCTCGCAGACGCTGATACCGCATAAGAAGGGCGCGGGGCGGGTTGCCGCTTTCGAGGTGATGATCGCAACGCCATCGATCCGAAATATGATTCGGGACGGAAAGACACACCAGCTTCCGACCGATATTCAGACGGGCACACAATACGGGATGCAGTCCCTTGACGGGCACCTTCTCAAGCTTGTCGAACAAGGCGAAATCGAATATGAAGATGCGTTGGCGAAGTCTTCCAACGTCTTCGAATTCCAACATCGCGCCCAACAACACGGCTTGATCGGAGGTGGCTCGCTTGCAGTCCGTTGAGTTTTACTTACGGCGATGCGTCGAGATCGGCGGGTCCGACGTCCATTTCAAGACCGACTCCGGGCACGTTTACATTCGCGTGAACGGCGACTTGCAGTTGGTTGAAGCAGACCCTTTTCATAACCGCGAGTTTCGGAGCGAGCTTTTCAAGCTCCTGAAGCCGGAGCAGCGAGAGCTTTACGAAAACGATCTGGAGCTTGACTTTGCGATCGAGGTGGAAGGGGTTTCTCGCTTCCGCGGCAACGTGTACCAACAACGTGGTTATACGCAGGCGGCGTTCCGAGTGATTCCTTACGAAATCCAGACGATGGAGGACTTGCGACTGCCAGGGGCGGCGTACGACTTTATCGAACGGCCGCGAGGTCTGGTGTTGATGACGGGACCGGCGGGTTCGGGTAAATCGACTTCGTTGGCGGCGATGATCGACAAGATCAACCGTACTCACCAGCTTCACATCGTAACCGTCGAGGACCCGATCGAATTTGTCCACTCCGATATTCAGGCGCTCGTAAACCAGCGCGAACTGGGCAACGATACGAATTCGTTTGCGAATGCGCTGAAATACGTTCTGCGTCAGGACCCGGACGTGATCCTCGTTGGTGAGATGCGCGACCTTGAGACGATCCACCTGGCGATTACGGCGGCGGAAACCGGACACTTGGTGTTCGGCACCCTGCATACGGTCGATGCGGTTCAAACCGTCGATCGAATCGTCGATGTGTTCCCGACGCACCAGCAACAGCAGGTGCGAATGCAGCTTTCGGTCAACTTGGTCGGCGTGATTTCGCAGACGCTCTTGCGGCGGTCGGATGGCCGAGGCCGCGTGGCGGCGTTTGAGACGCTGGTGGCGACCGGTGCGGTGCGAAACCTTATCCGCGAAAACAAGACTTTCCAAATCAGCTCGCTGATCCAAACCGGTGGGCGAGCCAAAATGCAGTCGCTGGACCAGAACATGGCGAAGCTGGTCGAAATGGGCATCGTCACGTACGAAGAAGCGAAGTCCCGAGCGAAGGACCCAGCCGAGTTTGAGCGACTGGTGAACCTGGCGACCCCGGCAGGGCCGAGCACGACCCCAGCCAATAAAGATTCGCAACAAGTCAAGGCGCCGCCCGCGCCGCCCGGAGTCCGAGGCGCACAATTTCGGCCAGGTTATCAATCTAAATGATTGATCCAGCCCTCTTCCAAGAAAACGAACGTACCGCCCCATCCGCCGACGAAAGGATGTTTGCCGATGTTGGTGCGTTGGACTGCGAGTGCGGCCAACGCCTGGAGTCGGTGACCGTTGCCTACGAGACGTGGGGAAGCCTTAATGCCGACCGAAGCAATGCGGTGCTGATCTGCCACGCCTTGAGCGGGGACGCGCACGCGATCGGGTGGTGGGATCGGCTCATCGGGCCCGGGAAGGCGTTTGACACAGATCGGTATTTCGTCATAGGTACCAATGCGCTCGGCGGCTGCCAGGGCACGACCGGTCCGGCTTCATTGGCTCCCGACGGAAAGCCGTACGGCTCGCGATTTCCCATGATCACCATTGGCGACATGGTGGACGTGCAGGCGCGGCTCATGGACCAACTCGGCATTTCGCAACTGCTGTGTGTGGCGGGCGGGTCGATGGGTGGCATGCAGGCGCTGGAGTGGACGGTGCGCTATCCTGAGCGGGTTCGAAAGGCCTTTGTGACGGCGTCGTGTGCACGGCATTCGCCGATGCAGATCGCCATCAACGAGGTTGGGCGGCAGGCGATCCTGCGTGATCCTCACTATCGAGGCGGGGATTATTACGACGGAGAGCCTCCAGCGAATGGCCTGAGCGTGGCGCGGATGATCGGGCACATTTCGTTTTTAAGCAACGCGGCGTTCGAGTCCAAGTTTTCTCGGCGACTGCAGGACAAGGCGGCGTTCGACATGACGTTTGGTGTCGAGTTTCAGGTGGAGAGCTACCTCAGCTATCAGGGCGACAAGTTTACGAAGCGGTTCGACCCAAATTCACTCCTGCACCTGACGCGGGCGATCGATTATTACGACTGGACGGGTGTGGATCGGGCGAAGGCGGAGTTCCTGTTCGTTTCGTACACGTCGGACTGGTTGTATACACCGGAACAGTCGAGCGAACTGTATCGCATGACGAGGGGGGCGGGCAAGCGGGCTTCGTACTATGACATTGACCTTCCTTACGGGCATGATGCTTTCCTCTTGGACGGTGAGCTTCAAGCGGCGCACCTGCGGGAATTTCTGGCGAGCTAAGGGGTGTTTTCCATGCGATGCGGCTTGGGGGTGTAGTTCCGGCTTTCGAGAGCATCGATCACTCGGTCGACGATGGGGCTGATCCAATCGATGTGCGAGAGTGGGCGCAGGATGAGGATGACAAGGGAGACCAGCACAGTTGCGCCGAGAACGGTGCCAAGTCCGGTCCAGAGTCCGGCCGTCATGCGGCTTCGGAAAGAACTTTGATTTTTGAGGAAGGCGGCCAACAGTTGGTTTTGGCGTTCGATCCTTTCGCTCAGTGTGTCTAGCGATTTGATGAGGCTCTTTTCCTGTTCGTCGGTCACATTGGTGTTGACGGTCCCGAAGCCATATTCGGTTGCGCAAATCGTGATAGGATGCAGTTATGGCTGGAAAATCTATTGCTCCATATCTCGTCGTCGACGATGCCAATGCGGCCATTGCCTGGTACGAGAAAGCTCTCGGCGCGACGAAAATCGACGTATCGTATGTTCCCGACAGCGAGAAAGTTATGAACGCCCAACTCATGTTGGGTTCGACTTTGTTCATGCTCAATGATGAATTTCCTGACTACGGTTCGGTTGGGCCGAAGAAGATGGGTGGTTCTTGTGTGACCATGCACATCAATTCCGACGACGTGGACGTGGATTGGAATCGAATTGTCGATGCGGGCGGGGAAGTCGTGATGCCGCTGGACGACATGTTTTGGGGCATGCGCTACGGCATGTTCAAGGACCCGTTCGGACACAAATGGTCCATCGGCCAGCAAACATCGAATCCGACCAAAGAAGAGATGGTGGCAGCTATGAAGTCGATGTAGCGAGATCGATGAGGGCTTGTCCGGTGACACGTTGGACGGTCCATTCGTCCAACGGCACGGCTCCGATTTTTCGATAGAAGGCGATGGATGGTTCGTTCCAATCGAGGACGGACCATTCGAACCGGCCGCAGCCGCGGTCGAGAGCCAACTGGGCGAGGTGGCTCAGCATGACCTTTCCATAGCCGCGGTTGCGGTGCTCGGGCTTAATGTAAAGGTCCTCGAGGTATAGGCCGGGCTTGCCGAGGAAGGTCGAGAAGTTGTGGAAGAAGAGACAGAAGCCGACGGGGACGCCATCGGCGAACGCGAGAAGTGTTTCGGCGTAGGGGCGAGGACCGAAGAGCGCTTCGTCCAAAAGCTCCTCGGTGATGACGCACTCGTGGGCGAGCTTTTCGTATTCGGCCAGTTCGCGAATGAAGCCGGCGACGAGGTGAAGTTCGGCTTGGGTTGGTGAGCGAAGCTCAAGACTCATACTTTATTAGCCTCTCTTCCAAGCCAGCTTTGACGGCGGGCCACTCTTCTCGCAAGATGCCGTAATAGGCGGTGTCGCGCATCTCGCCGAATTGATTGAGACGGTGCTTGCGGAGGGTGCCTTCGTACACGGCGCCAAGCTTCTGTATCGCGGCTTTGGAGTGCTCGTTACGGTTGTCGCACTTGATCGTGACTTTGGCGCAACCCAACTGCTCGAAAGCGTAGCCCAGGAGCAAGAGTTTGCATTCGGGATTGACGAACGTGCCCCGCCATTCGGGGGCGTACCAGGTCATTCCGATTTCGACATGGTCGTCTTCGGGACGAATGTCGAGGTAGCAGGAGGAGCCGACGACTTGGCCGGTTTCGAGGAGTTCGCAAGCGAAGCCCAGCGTAATGGGCGAATTGAGCATGAACCCGACGAAGGGTTCGAACCCGGCTTCCGACTGTTCGGTCGGGATGGAAGTCACGTAGTAGCGAAACGTCTCGATCGGAGTGATCGACGCGAAGGTAGCGGCGTCCGACGCAACGACGGGTCGGAGCCGAACGTGCTTACCGATGAGCGTGGGCGGATTCGACTTGGGGTGCGCGATCATTTCAGGTCGTAGATCGCCGAGAATTTCTCGGTTGCATAGTTGAGCCACGGCTGGGCGTTCATCGGCTCGCCGACAACGTGTTCGATGAGTTCCTTCGGACGCATCATGCGCCCATAGCCGTAGACTCGTTCCACGAGCCAATCGAGAATGGCGCGGTACGAGCCGGATTGAATCTGCTGGTCAACATCGGGAATGTCTTCGCGCAGGCGGTTCCAGATTTGCACGCCAATCAGGTTGCCATAGCTGTAGGTTGGGAAGTAGCCAACCGAGCCGCGGCTCCAGTGGACGTCTTGCAGACACCCTTCGGCGTCGGTGGCGGGGCGAACGCCGATGTACTCTTCGTACTTGGAGTTCCAGGCCTCGGGGAGGTCTTTGACGTCCAACTGCTTGGTGACGAGGGCGACCTCCAACTCGAACCGGATGAGGATATGAAGGTTATAGTGCAGTTCGTCGGAGCCAACGCGGATGAGGCCGGGTTCGACCTTGTTGTAGGCACGCCAGAACTGGTCGGTGTCGACCTCCTTGAAGAACGCAAACTGTTCTCGGAACCAAATCCAGAAGAAGTCCCAAAATTCGCGGCTGCGGCCGACGACGTTCTCCCACGTTCGGCTTTGGGATTCATGAACGGCAAGGCTGACGCCGCCGCGAAGGGACGTGAATTCCCAGTCTGGACGTTGGTTCTGTTCATATAGGCCGTGCCCCATCTCGTGCAGAGTGGACGAGACGACACCTCGGAAGTGCTCGCTGGGCCGGGTGGTCATACGCACGTCGCGCGACGAAAGGTTGGTGCAAAAGGCGTTGGCGGCGATGTCCAGGCGGCCGCAGTCGAGGCTGAAGCCGATCTGGTTGATGATCCGCTCCATCGCCATACGGAGCTTGGTCTGATCCCAATCGCGGATGAGGAAGCTATCGTCGATGGGGCGGCCCTCTTCGCGGATGCGTCGAACGAGGTCGATGGTGGGAGCTTTCAGCGCTCCTAGCGTCTTGACAGCTTCGGCGTGGGTAGAGCCTTCCTCATAGATGTCGATGAGGGCGTCGTAGATGTGATCCTTGTATCCGAGCAGCGTGGCGGTTTCGCGGGCAATATCGAACAGCTCCCGGTAGTGAGGGATCATGGAGGGGAAGTCGTTGGCTTCCCGGCTCTTGCGCCACTGCTGGTAGGCGGCGCTGCTGGCCATGGCTTTGCGCTGGACGAGGGAGGTCGGCAGCTTTTTGGCCTTGGCGATGTCGTTTCGGAGTACCCGCAATTGAACGGCTTCGAAGTCCGATGCCTCGGTGAGGGCCTTCTCGACGAGTTCGGACAGGCGGTCTGAGGTCAGAATCTGGTGTTCGAGCTTTGTGAGGCGAAGGAGATGGTTGCCGCGGGCTCGCTGGCCGCCCGTCGGCATCAACACTTGTTGGTCCCAGTTGAGGAGGCTTAATGCCGCGCGAATGGACCTCGTGTCCTGATAGAGGCTCGCCACCTCGTCGTAAGACCGCATCCGGCTAGTTTATCCGACTGAGCTTAGATGTTAAAGCCCAAGTTGTCGAGGATTGTGCGGGTTGTGATCTGTTCCGTCTGCTCTTCGACGATATCGCTCGACTTGAGGGCGTCCAGACTGCAGTTGGTGGTTCGCTCGCGAACTCGACAGTCTTCGCATTCGGTTCGGTGTCGCTCAAGGAATTCGGTTTCCTCAACGGTTAGGTCTCGGTCTCGCTTCTCGCGAACGAGGTTCCCAAATACGTAGCAACGAAGTCTTAACATTCTAAACCTACCTCCTGTATCCAGACCTTTCGGAAGCGCTCTCGCGCAAAGTGTAACCTTGATCGTACCGTACCTACAGGGATTTTGAGCATATCCGCTATCTCGTTATAGTCAAAATCATGTATTTCTCTCAGGAGAAGAATGGTCCGCATCTGGGGATTTAGCATCTCCAGCGCCTTTTCGACACAAATCTTCGAATCGACATCGACGGGCAATTGGGCCTCTTCGCGAATCTCTGACACTAGGCATGACCGTCTTTTTCGTAACCGATCGAGGCACTGGCGCGTCGCTATCCTGTAGAGGTAGTTCTTGAAGGAACAATCAGATCGAATGTGATGTATTCTCTGGTAAGCGCGCAAAAATGAATCTTGAACGACATCTTCGGCCTCATTGCTATCGCGGAGGATGGTTGTCGCAACCGAAATGATGCCTGCTCGGTGGATTTCAATCAACCTGGACAGCGCCTCGACGTCACCTTTTTGGACTCGCTCGACAAGAGCGCTTTCGGTGGCTCGTAAATCTAGGGCTGGATTGACTACCGACATTTATCTCCTTTATACGCCATTGCCTGGAAGAATTACTAAAATTTTGGCAACATCTGCCTAGAAACTTATGCCTTTTCCTCTCTATATTCTGCCAGACCTCAGTCGATCGGGCTTGATGCATCAGGGGACACCTGGCGACGACCTGGTCATCGTGAACAGGGAGGCAGAGGCGGACCAGAAGGGCGGATACATCATCTATCGGGGTGGAGTGGAAGCCACTTACGGCGTGACGAAGTTGACGACGGACACTCTGATCGTTCGCCGTGGCAACAAGGGAGATCCCCCGATTGAAGTCAAAGATGGCGATAAGACCTATACATTACGCCCAATGGAGGCGGTGGCGGTCGGAAAGGTTTTGCTGGTGGACCCGGCAGGGACAATTCAGGCGAAGAACCTTTGGTTCACGTGGGATCCCGATCGTCGCGCGGCGATGGACGAGGTCGTGGGGCAGGGCGATTCGGTCGATGTCCACATCGCTAACTTCTCGATTCGGGCCGATAAAATGTCGCAATCGCTGAAGGGCATCGACTTCAGTCATGTGCAGGTTTCCACCAGCGGTTGGAAGCATCCTTATTTCAAATTCGATGCGAGATCGGTTTTCATCGAGCCCGGTAAAAGGGGGACAGCACGGTCGGTGCGACTCTCTCTGCTCGGGGCGACGCTGCCAGCGATTCCACTGTTCCGATTTACCCTCGACCCGAGAGCGAACGGCTCTCAGATTCCGCGGGTTGGATTGCGTCAGGGTTCGGGGATCGGTATGTCGTGGGGCGGGGACTTTGTCACCAGCGACTCGACCGATATTTCCACCGCGGTCAACGCGTATCCGAAGGTCCAGCCGACGTATCTGCTTTCGTACGGGAAGTCATTCGTTCCCGCCGAGCGCGCGGCGGAAAATCAATTTAGAGTGTACGATCCGTTCGGTGAGCGCTCCGACTACTCGTTCTTCGGAAACATCTACACGAATAGCATCGAGCGCGCGTACGAGGGATTACGGACAGAGAAGGACCTCTTCTCGGTCGGCACGTTCTACAACTACCACACACTAGGACGGCAGAGCGACGATAAGATCAGCTACTCGCGGCCGATCGAGATTGGTTATTCGCGAGGTGGCCCTTCCGGCGCTTGGGGCTATATGGTGCAGGCCAAGGCGATGCGCGTGCTGGAAGAAGGCGCTCATGCCGGCAATCGGCTTTCTTTGCAAGGAAACTTCTTTACCCCGCTGATGCGCAAGGGCAAACTCGTCGGAGGGGCACGGATCGACGGTCAGGCTCGGCTAGACGCCAGTTCGTCCGGGTATTTAGGCGGGGAGGGTGGCTTCACCTATGAAGCCTCGAAAGACTTCAATCTCAGTGCCGGTGCTTACGGTTATCGCAACTTTGGAACCCCGCTTTACGTGGGTGACCACTTCCTGACGGATCAAGGCTTTGTCGTTCGCGGCGACATTTTTGGGAATTCCACTAACTTCTCGATCATGTTCCGCTACGACCCGACGCAGGGGTGGTTTGATCGCGAGTATCGATTCTCGCAGGTGGTCGGCCCCATCGAGCCCGTCATCGTATACCGTGCGTCGCCGCACCAGTACCAACTCGGATTCCGCTTTAGGACGCAAGATCTTGCACGAATGCTCGAACGAAGGAAGCTGGAACGTGATAAAACTTCGAAGAGCGATCAAACGTCCGGCGGAGGATCCGAATGAGCTACACCTTTTCGAAAGAGAACTGTCGAAACTTCGAAGCGTCGAGCAGCCAAGAATGGCTGCTGACCAATGGCATCGGCGGTTTTGCCATGGGCACGATCTCCGGGGCGAATACGCGTCGGTACCACGGCCTGCTGGTCGCGGCTCTGAACCCTCCCACGGGACGGACCATGATCTTTGCCGCCTGCGATGCATTTGCAGTTTCGGGCAAGAAGAAGATTCCCTTGAGTTCGAACCAATATCCTGGAGCGATTTATCCGGGCGGATTCCAGCAGATGACTTCGGCCGAAGTGGACCAAGAGGTCCGGTGGACCTTTGCCGGAGAGGGCATGGAGGTGGAAAAGGTCATTTCGATCGAGCCCGGGCACAACCTGGTCCGGCTGGAGTTTCGGAACCTGGGCAAGAAAGGCGTGGTGATTCAACTTCAGCCGCTGATCTGCTTCCGCGACTTCCATGCGAACTTTTCCGAGCGAGACGACTTTCCGACTCAGGTGGAGTATCACGCCGAAGAGACGGTGATTGACGAAGGTGGGCACACGATCGTCTTGCAACACAAGGACGCTTTGCGGCGACCGGTTCACGGTTGGTACTACCGATTCGAACATGAGCGGGAAGTCGATCGGGGATTGGACCCTCGCGACGACCTTTACTGTCCCTGCGATCTGGAGTTCCAGGTTGCGCCGGGTGCATCGTGTTTTCTGACGGCCTACGTGGACACTACAGATGCGGTTGACTTTGGGCCTCGAACAGGAGACGCGGCCACGTTGGTTCAGAGGCTGGAGGAAGCGGCGGAAAAGTTCCTGGTTCAAACCAAGACGCGGTCATCGATTTTGGCTGGTTACCCGTGGTTTAGTGACTGGGGCCGCGACACGATGATTTCGATTCCGGGCGTGTGCCTCGCCACCGGGAAAGCGGACATAGCGCGGCAAATCTTGCGGGACTATGCTTCGCAGATGGAACACGGTCTGATTCCGAACCGGTTTGTGGAGCGCGGCGAGAAGGCGGACTACAACACAGTCGATGCGACCCTCTGGTTTGCCAACTGCGTGTATCTCACTCTCGATCAGGCATGGGACAAGGGTTTTGCCGAGGAGATGTACGCCAAGATTCAAGAGTCGATTCGGTACCACCGGCACGGCACGCTCTTCGGAATTCACGTTGACCCGGCCGACGGCCTTCTGGCGCAAGGCGAGCCGGGCGTTCAGCTCACGTGGATGGATGCCAAAATTGGCGACTGGGTGGTAACGCCCCGCCATGGTAAGCCGGTGGAGATCAATGGATTGTGGATCAACATGCTCCACGTCGCGGCTTGGCTTGCGGAGAAGCTCGGCGACGACACCAGCCAGTTTCTGACCCTCGCCAAGCTCGCCAAGAAGAACTTTGAGGAAAAGTTTTGGCATGACGGCGTGAAGTACTACCTCGACACGGTGGAACCGAACGACGCGTCGCTTCGCCCGAATCAGGTCATCGCGATGAGCCTGCCGTTCACGCCTTGCGATCCCAAACATATCAAGACGGCCCTGAAGGCGGTCGAACGAGAATTGCTGACGCCGGTTGGCTTGCGGACGCTTTCGCCAGAGGATCCTAGTTACCACGGCAAGTTCAAGGGGCCGATGCGGCAGTTGGATGAGGCGTACCACCAGGGCACGGTTTGGCCCTGGCTGTTTGGGCCCTACATCCGCGCCTTCGTGAAGGCGGGCGGGAGCGCGGCGGCGGCCAAGAAGCGGCTTGCCAATGTAACTCACATGTTGACGGAATACGGAATCGGCGGCATCGCAGAATGCTATGATGGAGATGCCCCCCACGCTCCGGGCGGGTGTCCTTGGCAGGCGTGGTCGGTAGCCGAAATCCTTTGGGTTCTCAAGAACGTCGCCCGCTGACAACCCGAAAAACGGCGATGCTAATGCGGGCGTAGAACCGTCTGTTCCTTGCCCCACAACTATGTCTAAGAACTTTGTCCATTTGCACAACCACACCGAGTATTCGCTACTCGACGGGGCGAATCGCATCTCGGACATGGTGAAGCGAGCCAAAGAGCTTGAGATGCCCGCGATGGCGATCTCTGATCATGGCGTCATGTTTGGCGTGATGGAGTTCTACATGGAGGCCAAGAAGGCGGGCATTAAGCCGGTCTTGGGCGTCGAAGCGTACGTGGCTCCGCGCGGCATCGATAAGCGCGACGGCCGGTCGGATCGTGAGAATTTCCATCTTCTGCTCTTGGCTAAGGACCTTGAAGGCTACCGAAACCTCTGTAAGCTATCGTCGGTCGCGGCGCTGAAAGGCTTTTACGGCAAGCCGCGGGTCGACCACGAACTGCTGAGGAAATACAGCAAGGGCATCATCGGCACGTCGGCGTGCTTAGGTTCGGAAGTGTGCCAGGAGCTGATGAAGGGCAATTACGACCAGGCCCAATACATTGCGGGTATGTACGCCGAAATCTTTGGCAAAGAGAACTATTTCATCGAGCTTCAGGACCACGGTCTGCAGGAGCAGAGGGCGATCTACGAGCCGCTCCTGAAGATTGCCAAGGACATCGGGGTGGATACGATCGTGACGAACGACGCCCACTACCTTTGCAAGGGCGACTCGCGCCCACACGACGTGCTGCTGTGCATCCAGACGGGCGAAATGGTGGCGAACACCAAGCGCATGAAGTTTGAAACTGAGGAGTTCTATGTGAAGTCCGCGGAGGAGATGGCGGCGCTGTTCCCCGACAACACGGATGCCTTGGAGAACACGTTCAAGATCGCAGAGATGTGCAACGTCGAACTCGATAAGTCTCGTGCACCGATGCCAAAGCCAGACGTACCGGACGGCAAGACGAGCTACGAGTACCTTCGCGAATTAGCTTTTGCGGGGTTACAAGACCGATCGAAGGATGCAGAAGAGAAGATCGAGCGGCTGGAATACGAGTTGGGTGTTATCCAGCAGACGGGATTTTCCGACTACTTCCTGCTGGTGCGCGAGTTTGCAGCGGAGACCCGAAACCGAAACATCTTCTTTGGCGTGCGCGGCTCGGCGGCAGGTTCGTTGGTTTCGTATACGGTTGGGATCACAGACGTAGACCCGGTCGATTACGATCTGACGTTTGAACGCTTCCTTAACCCCGAGCGAATCTCGATGCCCGATATCGACATGGACTTTGAGGACGCCCGACGGGATGAGATCATCCAATGGGTGACCGAGCGGTTCGGCCAGGACCATGTGGCGCAGATCGTGACGTTTGGAACGCTGGGTGCGAAGGCGGCCATCAAGGACTGCGGGCGGGTGCTGGGCTACACGCCGCAAGAGACCGACAAGATCACGAAGCTGATTCCGGGCGTTCCGGGCATGACGCTAGACAAGGCGTACTCGGAAGTGACCGAATTTCGGCAACTGATCGAAGGCGATGCGCGAATCAAGGACCTTTTCGACAATGCGAAATCGGTCGAGGGAATGTCGCGCAACTGCGGCGTCCATGCGGCGGGAATCGTCATCTCGAAGGACCCGTTGGTGGACTATGTGCCGCTGTACCGCGGTAACGACGGCCAGGCGGTCACGGCGTACGAAATGGGCATTCTGGAGAAGATCGGCCTGCTCAAGATGGACTTCCTTGGCCTTTCGAACCTGACGGTTTTGGCGAAGGCAGTCGAGCACATCAAGCGAACGACCGGCAAGACGATCGAGCCTCGCGACGCCCCAGAGGAAGACCAGAAGACGTGGGACATGCTGGCTCGGGGCGAGACGACAGGCGTCTTCCAGGTCGAAGGCGGCGGCATGACGCGCTGGCTGGTGCAACTGAAGCCGCAAAACGTACGGGAATTGGCGGCCATGATCGCGCTGTATCGGCCAGGACCGATGGGCGAAATTCCTGGCTTCATCGATACCAAGTTCGGCAAGAAACAGCCCAGCTATCTCGATGATCGGATGATCCCAATCCTCCAAGAAACGTATGGGGTTATCGTCTACCAGGACCAGGTTTTGAAGCTGGTGCAGGCGCTGGCGGGGTTCACGCTTGGCAAAGCGGACATCCTACGCCGTGCCATGGGTAAGAAGGACGCTAAGGCGATGGCCGACATGAAAGTCGAGTTCATTGCCGGAACCAACGCCAACAGCATTCCCGAATCGTCGGCGGAGAAGATTTGGGAGTTGCTTCTGCCGTTCGCAGGCTATGCCTTCAACAAAGCGCATGCGATTTGCTATGCGATTCTCAGCCACCAAACGGCGTGGCTGAAGGCCAATTACCCGGTCGAATACATGGCGGCGCTCCTCGCCGTGTACCGAACCAAGGAAGACCGCGTGACGGCGTTCATCGAGGAGTGCCGGCGCATGAAGATTCCGGTTCTGCCGCCAGACGTGAACAAGTCGGAAGCCGACTTCAGCATCGAGAAGAACGCAAAAGGCGACATGGCGATCCGGTTCGGTTTGGGTGCGATCAAGGGTGTGGGCGACGGCATCGTCCAAGCGATCATGACCGAGCGGGCCGAGAATGGGCCGTTTATTCACCTTTACGAGTTCTGCGAGCGGATTCGCCCGTCTGGCCTCAATAAGACGGCGACGGAAGCCCTGATCAAGTCCGGTGCATTAGACAGCATCGACGACAACCGCGCGACAAGCCTGGAGTTCATGGAAGCCGCCCTCATGTTTGCCAGCGATATGACGCGCGACAAGGCGATGGGGCAGGATTCGCTGTTTGGCGGCGACGACGATAGCTCGGTCGCGGTCTCGTATCCTTCCTTGCCCGCGGCGACGCCGCTTGAGCGGTCGGACAAGTTGGCGATGGAACGGGAAGTGATGGGCATTTACGTGTCCGATCACCCTCTGCGCGGCTTGGAGCGAGTGCTGGCCAAGCAGGCGTCGCACCAGTGTGGCGACCTCGCCGAGATGGACGAGGCGCAGTCGGTGAAGCTGGCGGGCGTTATCGCCTCGACGCGGTCGATCCTCACCAAATCTGGCAATCGAATGCTCTCGATGACACTGGAAGACTTCACTGGCATTGCGCCCTGCATCGTGTTTGCGTCGTCGTACGAAAAGTACCGCGACATTCTGGTGAAGGACAAGCTCGTCGTCATCAAAGGCGAGACGATGGTCAATGAGCGTCGAGGCGAGAAGCTGACCGAAATTCGAGTCTTCGAGGCGAAGGAGTTGGACGGCGTGCTGGACATGTCCAGCGACGAGTCGCCGCAGAGTGGCTCGATCATCGTGCGAATCTTGAAGGCGACGCAGACGGAATTGAACCGCCTGATGTTGCTCCTGAGGGACCACCCAGGCGACCACGAGGTCTTTATCCAGATCGAACCGAAGACCGAATATCCGCCGATGCCTCTGCAGATCATGTCGAAGGCGGGCGAGATACTGGAGAGGGAAGTGAATAGGCTTTTTGGTCCGGGATCGTTCCAGATCATGCCTCATAAGGAATTTCCCAACACGTTTTAGCGTTTCGAGTATCTTAAGGTTAGTGATGCGAATATTTATGATCGTTCCGATGCTTTGCCTTTCGATGGCGGCGCTTGCTGCGGATAGCTTCGATCTGCAGGTGGCCAATATCGAGTTGCTGCAGGATAAGAACATCCAAAAGGAAGTCAAAATCACGACAGCCCAGCACAGCAAACTGGAATCGCTGGCTCAGGCATACAACAACAAAACCAAGGCGAAAGTTGAGGAGTACCAGAAGGCTAAGAAGGGTATCGACGGCGACTTTCAGCGGTTTATGCTCCAACAGCACGATGAGCTTCGAACCAATGTTTTGAAGGAGCTTTCGGCCGCCCAGTTGAAGCGGTTGCGAGAGATCACTCTTCAGGCCGTCGGTCCGCGCGCCCTGCTTGATAAGGCGGTGGCGAAGAAGGTCGGCATGAGCGACGCGGAGTTTACGAAGTTCCGAGCCGCCATCGTCGAAGGCGATCAGAAGATCGCCAAGATCAAGAAGCAGGTTTCGGACAAAATTCGACCCAAGTACGCCAATGTGCAGAAGCCGAAGACCAAGGAAGAGGCCGAAAAGCTTCAGGCGAGCCTGAACAAAGATTTGGAAAGCGAGATGCACAAGCACGACGCCGAGATGAAGACGATCATCGCCGAGTCGGAAAAGAAGACGGCGGCGATTGTGAAGAAGGAGTATCTCCAGCGTCTGAAGGACTTGATGGGTACGCCGTTCCTGCCGCCGAAGTCGTCTGCTTTTGCTCCGAAGGGAAACGGTAAGGGTTGACGATCCACGATAAGTTTTCCGAGTTGCGCCAGAGGGGCGAGAAAGCCCTGGTGTGCTTCTTCACCGCTGGCGACCAGCCGCTTGAAGACCTACCGGCGATTGTCGCACTGCTGGAGTCCAGTGGGGCCGACGTGATCGAGATTGGCATTCCTTTTAGCGACCCTTTTGGCGAGGGGCCGACGATTCAGGCCTCGAGCCAGCGAGCGCTCGACCAAGGTGTGACGCTGACCGGAATTCTTGAGGCGATTGCGAAGTGCAATGCGAGCATTCCGCTCGTGACGATGGGCTACTACAATCCAATCCTTCGGTTCGGGTTAGACGATTTCGCCAAGAAGTCGAAGGAAGTCGGGAGCACGGGAACCATCGTGTCCGACTTGGTGCCGGACGAGGCGGGCGAATGGGATAAGGCGTGCGCCGCTAACGGCATTGAGACGATCTATCTCGTTGCGCCGACTTCGACCGATGAGCGCATCAACCAGGTTGCGGGTCAATCGACCGGCTTTGTTTACGTTGTGTCGCGAACGGGCGTGACGGGAGCCGAGTCGGCGGTTCCTCCGGAGATCAGCCAGCTAGTGCGGAAAGTCAAGGCTTTGACCGATAAGCCAGCCTGCGTCGGGTTCGGCATTTCGACACCGGACCATGTTCGGCTCGTGTGTCAGGAAGCGGACGGCGCGGTGGTTGGATCGGCGGTTGTCGCCAAACTTCATCAGCATTGGGGGCATCCCGACGAACGGTCGAAGATTGCGGAGTATATTCGCTCCCTGAAAGACGCAACCGCTTAGGCGACGTTCTTAAGGTTCGTGATGGCCTCGTCGAGGAGGCTGGCAACGCGCTTGGCGCGCATTCCCATTGCCTGAATGAGGGCGATCTGTTCGATGCGATCGGTCTTCACGATGTAGGGCCACGGTTCAAGGCTGACGGCCGCACTCTGGGCCGCCATGGTCGCGACCTCGGTCGCGCCGATGATGAGCTTTTCTTCTTTGGTTAAATCGAAGTCTTTCGGACCTTGGAGAGCGATGGTGAGCTCCCGCGTGAGGTTCCACGCCTTGGCGAGCTTGCCGGCGTCTTCGCGAATTGTCCGTCCGACGACGTTCTTATAGGCATCGGAAATGGGGACCTGTCGGAACTGCGCTACGGACGCCGCATTTTCAAACTCTTCCGAGTATTGGCGGGCGACTAGGCTGTAGGCGAGGGTCGAAAAGAGCGCAAATGCCGATGCGCGCACCTGCATTTCGGAGTTGACCGAAGTGAAATCCTGTTCGAGGGCCGAAGGCGTGAGAACGGCGATGACCATACTGCCCAGCGACATGTGGTTTGCCGAAACCGTTTTCGACTTAACTCGTGAACCCGAAATCCAAAGGTCGCAAGCAATGGCAAGCTGGGTGAGGGACCGAGCGCCGCACTGCTGAACGATGTGAATGAGCTGGCCTTCGAAGCCAATCATCTCGCAAACCATGCCAACGGTTTTAGTGACCAAAAGGTCGGACGCGAGCACCGTGAGGGTCGAGCGTGAATCCTGAATACCGCTGCTCTGCACGAGCAGAGTTGCCGCAGTCGGTGGCAGCGGGGCAACATTAGCTGTAGTCATTTGGTTTAGATTCCCTCAATCCTGTTATTGTTGTCGGGTATTCGGAACCGATTCTAAAGGGAGATTGTTTCAGGTATAATCTTCCCTCGCTGGAGCAACAATGAAAGAAGGCCTACATCCGACCCTTTATCCGATTTTGTACGTTGACGGAGAACACAAATTTACGGGCGTCTCGACCATGAAGTCGAATGCCACCGAAGTCGTGAATGGAGTTGAGCACTACGTGGTCAACTTGGAAATCAGTGCCTTCAGCCATCCGTTTTACACTGGTCAGAAGAAATTGGTCGACACCGCCGGACGCGTCGAGAAGTTTATGCGACGATACGGCCAGCAGACGGGCAACAAGTCGTAAGCGCGTTCGCCCAACTGTTGCTTTAGTACGACCCCACAGTCAGTTTTGGTACTATGCGCCTCTCCAAAACCGTTGGTGTAGCCCTAGCCGTTATTGCGGTAGGGTTACTTTTGTACGGGGTCGAAGCCGTCCGCGTGCGTGGTGAGGCGGGCGGACTATCCAAGTCGATCTCTCCAGCTTATTGGCTCGACCGCGCCGCTGGTCGCGACCTTTTTGATCCTGACAAGCGAATTTTCTATAAGGGTGTGCGCGAGCGCAACGAAGTGTGCATCACCTTCGACGACGGTCCCCACCCGCTTTCCTGTCTCTCCATTCTCTCCACTCTGAAGGAGAAAAAAGTCACGGCGACCTTTTTTGTGGTGGGTCGTCAGGTGGATGGCAACCCCGATTTGGTCAAGCTGATCGCCCAGGAAGGGCATGAGATTGGGAATCACACATACGACCATGTGCGGTTGGACAAGTTGACGCGCGAGCAGGTTTACGACCAGATCGACGAATGCGACAAGGCGGTCGAGCGCGCTACTGGCCTTCGGATGGTGCTTTTCCGTCCGCCCGGCATGCGCTACAGCGATACGGTTCTCTCGGTCGTCCACCAGAAGCAGGACTTGATGGTTCACTGGGTCATCGGTGCGAAGGACTTTATCGGCACGGTTCCGTCCGAGGAACTCACGTCTGAGCAACAAAAGATGCCGGACATCACGCCGGAGAAGATTATTCAGTACGTGGAGAAGCAGTTGCGCCCAGGCGCGATCATTCTTCTGCACGACAATCCGGTCACCGCGGCGGCTCTGCCAAAGCTGATAGACATGGTGCGCTCCAAGGGCTACGAGTTCAAGTCGTGCCAGGAAATGATGAGCGAGCTGCCCCAGCACGTGGTTTTCGATCCGAACCCACCGGCCAACGCCACCGCGACCGTCGTAAGCCATAATTAGGGAATGGCTTCGGCTCACCCTCATCGAGTTCCTCTTCAAGAAAGCGACCCAACGATCTTCAATCTGATCGAGCAGGAAGAGGCTCGGCAAGAGCGTAACCTCGAACTCATTGCCTCGGAAAACATTGCGTCGCTAGCTGTGCGCCAGGCGATGGGGAGCGTGCTGACGGATAAGTACGCCGAGGGGCTTCCCGGTAAGCGGTACTACGGCGGATGCGAGATTGTGGACCAGGTCGAGCAGTTGGCGATCGACCGGGTGAAAGAGCTTTATGGGGCGGAGCACGCTAATGTTCAGCCGCACTCTGGCGCATCGGCCAACATGGCCGTGTATTTGGCCATGCTGAAGCCTGGCGACACGCTGATGGGCATGAACCTGTCGCAAGGCGGCCACCTCACGCATGGCTCGCCGGTGACGTTCAGCGGGCAGTATTACAACATCGTGGCATACGGCGTATCGCCCGAGACCGAGCAGATCGACTACGACGAGTTCCGCAAGGCGGCGCTGGAGCACAAGCCAAAGTTGATCGTCAGCGGAGCGTCGGCGTACTCGCGAAAATTCGACTTCAAGCGCATTCGCGAGATTGCCGACGAGGTTGGAGCCCTCCACATGTGTGACATGGCCCACTATTCCGGCCTGATCGCCGCCGGTGAGTATCCAAACCCGGTTCCGTACGCCGACTTCGTCACCTCGACCACGCACAAGTCGATCCGTGGTCCGCGCGGCGGCATCATTCTGTGCCGCGAGCAGTACGCCAAGGATATCGATAAGTCGGTGTTTCCCGGCATTCAAGGTGGTCCGTTGATGCATGTGATCGCGGCGAAAGCGGTGGCGTTTGGCGAGGCTCTCCGACCGGAATTCAAGACGTATCAGCGACAGATTCGCCTCAATGCGGCGGCCCTTGCCGAGGCGCTGATTGAGAACGGATTCCGTATCGTGAGCGGCGGCACGGATTCGCACCTGATGCTGGTTGACCTTCGACCGTACGGCGTGACGGGCAAAACGGCGCAGATCGCGCTAGATGAAGCAGGCATCACCACCAACAAGAACTCGATTCCGTTCGACCCCGAGAAGATGTTCGTGACGAGCGGCATTCGGTTGGGCACACCAGCAGTAACCACGCGCGGCATGAAGGAGCCAGAGATGAAGGAAATCGCTGGCTTCATTGCAGCGGCGCTGAAGGTTCACGACCAGCCCGAAAAGCTTCACGAGGTCAAGCAACAGGTGATCGGGCTGACCAAGCGGTTCCCGATTCACATCTTCTAGTCGCTAGGGCACGAACTCGTAGATTCGCGCGTGGTCGTCTTCGTATCGGAGCTTCACGTGCGGGTCTTGCTTGAGTTCGGTTTGGATGGCTTCGCCCCAGTGTCGGCCGACGATCATCCATTTGGTTTTGAGGTCGCGCGGCCAGACGGTCGAAATCGGCTCTTCCTTGTCGGGCACGATCAGCGGATTGTATTTGCTGGTCTTGCCGAGATCGCGGCCCGAGGCGTTGATGGTCATCATCCAGTAGGTTTCAGGGCTGTAAGTGTATTGGAAAATCGGGTCGAAACCGCCAAAGAATCGGTTGTGTTTGTCCCAATAGAACAAGGGGCCGAAGTCGGACCAGACCGCTTGCCCGACCAATTCGCCGGGTTGGGTATGGTCGATCAGCCAGTTAGCAGCCCCGCGAAAGTCGGTGGCGTTCTTGGGATGAGTCCGCTCGGCGTTCTGCCAGCCCATCATGATCAGCACGTAGGTGAAATGGATGCCAAAGATAACGGCGGTGAACTTGCGGAGATCGGGGCAGAGGTGGAAGAGCAGCAGGGCAGTGAGGATCGTGAACGGCGCAAACTGGTCGATCCCCCGACGGGTGATGGCGAACGAGAGAACGAGGGCGGCGAGGACAACTCCGAAGGCGGCCCACATGGCGGCCGGGCTCTTTTCTTTGCTCCGGAATCGCAGAGCCGTCGCGGCTCCAACGGCAAGCACGATCAGCGGGCTCATGTAGGCGCGCAGGAAGTAGGGCCAATTGGTGCGGTCGAGCTCAACGCCGAAATTCTTGACCTCACCGGCTCGACGAACCTGCATGAGATCGAGAAGCTGAACCTTCATGAGATGAAGACCGTCGGGAATGCCGGGACGGATAATGGCGACGGACAGGGCGACGATTAGGCAGGAGAGTTCGGTCCAGAGGTTCCACTCTTTCTTGACAAAGCCTCGGTGCAGGAATGTGATTCCGCCGACCATGATGACCATGTAGCAGAGGGTCGGATGGAAGAGCCCCAGGAAGAAGGATGCGCCGACCGCGAGCCAGGGTGCTTCGGAAATGATAGCGGCGAAGACGAGCACCAGTAGGGCGGCGGAGAGGACCTGCGGGCGCACGGTTTCCATGCGCGTAAAGTAGCCTAGCGAGGCGGGAAGCATGACGAGGCCATACCAGTGGCTCATGCCAAGGCGAATCACCGCCCAGCGGCTGATGAGCAGGTTCAACAGCATCAGGTAGCCAGGCCCGGCTATGAGGATGAGCACTTTGTCGCCCAAGGCCGTCAGGGGCGCAAGGAGGACGTGGAAGCCCCACCAAAGATCGGAGTTGTACTGGCTAGCGACACTGTAGTGGACCCACGGAAATGGTCGGAAAAAGATGCCGTGGTTCCAGTAGACCGAGGCGTGGGCCAGGTGGTAGAAATTGTCTCCGTCGTAGACGAATTGGCAGTACCAGCAGGTCGCCACGACTAGTAGCAACGCTGCTCCGAGGTAGGAGAGAAAGGCCCTCAACTCACGCCCTTAACATTCCTGAGGAGAATGGCACCAAGACCAAAACAGATTGCGCAGAAGACAAAGATGAAGGTGTAGCCGAGGGGAAAATAGTGAACGATCGGCTCTCCGTGGGGATTGGGAGTTATTTTTGAGCCGGGCCATGCCAGCAGAACGCCAGCGATTGGTGCCGCGATCGTTTGCGGCAAGGTCATTGCGATATGCCATACCGCCATATCTTTGCCAGCCTTTTCCTTGTCGGGAAGGACGTCCGTACCAAGAGCGTAGTCCACACTGATGTAGGCCCCATAGCCCAATCCAAAGATGGCGGCCACTGCAAGCACGAGAGGTATTCCGTTGCACAGAACAAAGAATGGCGTCACGATCGAAATAATCGCATTCGAAATGTAAACGACTCGTTTCTTACCGATGCGGTCCGACAAGACGCCGCCGTAGATCCCAGTTATGCTCGAAACGACAAGGATGAGCCCGAAGACTTTTGGCACAACACCTCCTACGTCGTCGGGCGAGACGCCAACAATATCCACAAGGTATAAGCTGACATAGCCTAAAATTGCGTAAAAGCCGAGCATCACCAGGAAGCGGGTAATCCAAACCCAGGCGAAGTTAGGATATTTCTTCGGGCTTATCCAAAGTGAGCGAACGTAATTGGCGAAGTCGAATGGAGGCTTGGTCGTAATTGGGGTTTCTCGAATACAGAAGTATGAAATTCCTGCAAACAAGAGCAAGACGACCCCAATGACAGCGTATCGAGCCACTTCGAGATGCGGACGAATCACGATTCCGATCGTAACCATTCCAAAGAGGGTCCCTAATTGGGACATCAGAGCCATAAACCCCGACGCTTTCCCATGTTCGGACTTAGGTACCACATCAGGAATCACGCCCATGTAGGCACCCGAAGCGATGTTATTGCCAATCTGGACAACGGCGTAGCCGACCAAGTAAGCGTATACCGATTTGATCGACGTGGCAGCCACAGCCATAAAGAGAAGGCCAATGAAATTGATGATCGCCCCGACCGCGATGTATGGCTTTCGTCGTCCGGCTTTGCTGGTACATCGATCCGAAACTGGACCTGAGATCAACGGGACGATGAGGGCAGGCAGCGCCCCGAGGCCAATGACGATTCCTGTCAGGGTGGAGAGATTGCTTCCCGCCAACCGACGCATGTCTTCGGGTATGAGGATCGCGAGAATCGCCCCCCACTGGAAGTTCGTTGCAAACCAGAACCCCGAAATGATCAAATGCTCAAGAACGGTCAGAGGTCGATTTCCGTAAGGAGACGAATAATCTGAGCTTTCTGAGGGAGAGGAGTTCGAGTTGACTTCCAACGACGATTCCATAGATTGTTGAATGCCAGTTTACTTATTCCGCAGAGCGTATTCGTAGTCATTGATGTCGTCGATATCGTAGGCGAATTCGGCCGGACCGCCTCGGACCACGCCGACGCGGCATCCGAGAATGGTTTCGACCTTGCGAACGATGTCGTCGGTGGTCACGCTCCGGGTCAGCACCTTCCACAGGAAGCCAAAACCGAAGAGCTTCGCCATCGAGAAAATCTTCTTGCGGTTGGCGACGACCTTTTCGACCTCGGGAATGATCTTGAGGAAGACGTCGGGCTTGATGAGATAGATGCAGCCGAGGGTCCATTCGCCGTCGCGGAGCTTGGCAAAGGTGCCGGACGCGCTCGGGAAGCGATCAATGTACTCCTCCTTTGAAATAAGGGGCACACAGATATCGGCATCGTCGCGGCAAGCGTCGAGAAAAGCCTGGATATTCTTGCCCTCGACGTACGGTAGGTCGGTGGTGAGAATCACGACGCGCGAACTGCAGTCGCCCGAGTTCTTGAGCTCCCGAACAGCCATCGTGATGTTCTTGGTGAGGTCGCCCGAATCGTTGAGCTTGTTGGGAATGCGGATGCCGAAAGCATCCTGAACCTCTTTAGGTGCGACCAGGACGATTTTGTTCAAGCGGCCCGAGTCAATGATGGCTTCGAGGACCTTAAAGCCCACCATGTAGTCTTGGACTTTGATGAGCGACTTGTAGGGCGTTAGCGCAACGCGCGCGAAATGGTCGTCGATTTTTCCGCCCGATGGCAGCACTACGTCGTATTTTTCCAAGTTGTACAACCCGCCTTACCGGGTCGTACAACCCGGTAGCTATGACTTAAAGACGGTGACGCGGGTGATTTGGCTCCACAAATAGGTGTCAATTAGGCTGCCTTTTGTGAATTCGATCGTGTCGTCGTCGTATCCGGAAACGTCGGAGAGCTTGTACTCCATCGTGCCGAGTTGGATCGTGGCCTGGCGAGCGTTAACTGGCTGCTGAATGTGACCTTCCGTGTCGATCCATCCTCTCTTTAAGAAAACATCTTTCCAAGTATTGAGTGAATTGAGTGTCATCGTAACCCTACGAAAAATGATCGGCACCCAGGAAGGTCAACCTATAGGTAAAAGTGCGAAAGTTATGCACACGTCATGAATATCAGGTATTCGCCTAGTTGTTGATCAGTTGCCGATGACGCTCAATCTCTTCCATGCAGGCCTGAATGGCGCGGAACATCTCGTCGATGGTTTCGATGGGGGGAGTTGTGAAGGGCCAAATGAACGCTTCGCGGGTCAGGTAGGCGGCCTTGTTGTACTTGGTGATCATGGTAAACAGGCGTGGCGGAACGTCGGCGCTGGTCTTGAATTGACAGGCGATTCGACCCTGGCGAGCGTCAAGTTTTTCGATGCCGAGCGAGTGTCCGGTGATGCGTAGGGCCATGATGGCAAAGGCGTTACTGACGGTTTGCGGCGCGCGTCCGTACCGATCCTCGATCTCCTTTTGAACCTCGCCGAGCTTGCCGTGGTCGCGGGCCGACATCATTTGCTGGTAGTAGTACAGCCGTTGAGAATGGTTCTTGATATAGGTGTCAGGCAGGAGCGCGATGACCGGCACTTCGAACGGCGGGAGCGGCGTGAGGGATTCGAGCGGATCCTTCGAGGTTTCGGCCGTGACCGGCTCGCCATCGACCGAGTTCTTCAGCGCCGAGACGGCTTCGTTGATGAGTTGGGTGTACAGTTCGTAGCCGACCTGCACCATCGTGCCGCTTTGCTTTGCGCCGAGCAATTCGCCCGCGCCGCGAATCTGAAGGTCCCTGAAGGCGAGCGAATAGCCCGAGCCGAGCGAGGAGAACTCCTGCAGGGCGCGGAGACGGGCCAGCGCATTCTCGGACATCGTCTTTTTCTTCTTCTTGAGGCCGTAGGCTTCTTCCTGAACTTCCTTGCTCGATTTCACGGTTTCGTCGATGGCACGGTTGTAGAGGAAGAGGGCGTACGCCTGTCGGTCGGAACGTCCGACGCGACCACGAAGCTGGTAGAGCTGGGCCAGACCCAGGCGGTCGGCATTTTCGATGATGATCGTGTTGGCGTTGGGGATGTCCAGGCCGCTTTCGACGATGGTGGTGCATAGGAGGATGTCGATCTCGCCTTTGATGAAGCCGACCATGATCGGCTCCAGTTCTCGCTCGTTCATCTGGCCGTGACCGATGCCGATTCGGGCGGTGGGGACGAGCTTGCGCAACTTCTCGTAAACGTGGTTGATTGAGTCCACGCGGTTGTACACGTAAAAGACTTGACCGCCTCTTGCGAGCTCTCGGAGGATGGCTTCGCGGACGACTTCACCGGCGTAAGGGCGAACGAAAGTTCGAACGGGCAAGCGCCCGGGAGGCGGGTCGTTGATGAGCGACATCTGGCGGATGTCCATCAGGGCCATGCTGAGGGTTCGGGGGATCGGGGTGGCGGAAAGGGTCAGCACGTCCACTTCGGAGCGAAGCTGCTTGAGCATCTCCTTCTGCTTCACGCCGAACTTCTGCTCTTCGTCGATGATGACCAAGCCCAGGTGTCGGAATTCGATGCCGGTGCCGAGGAGGGCATGGGTGCCGATGACGATTTCGACATCGCCGTCCTTCAGTCCGTCGAGGATTTCGCGCCGATTGGAGGCGTGCGTGTAGCGGTTGATCAGCGCCAGTTTGGTACCAAACGAGCCAAGGCGCTCGTCGAAGTTGCGGAAGTGCTGTTCGCTGAGGATGGTGGTGGGGCAGAGCACTGCCACTTGTCGTCCGGATTGGATGGCCTTGAACGCCACGCGGATGGCGACTTCCGTCTTGCCAAAGCCGACGTCGCCGCAGACCAGGCGGTCCATCGGGTAGGGAAGTTCAAGGTCAGCTTTCGACTCCTGGATCGCCCTCAGTTGGCTCGGGGTCTCCACCCACGGGAACGTCTGCTCCATTTCCGACTGGAAAGGTGTGTCCTGGCCGTAGGGGGTTCGCTCCACCTTCTTCCGCACTGCGTAGAGCTTCACGAGGTCCCGAGCGAAGGCTCGGGCCTCTTCCTTGGCTTTTCCCAAGGTCCTCTGCCATTCACCTCCCGTAAGACGATTCAGTTTTGGAGGGACATCGCCCGGATTGAGGTATTTCTGGATTCGATCAAGCTGATCGGCTGGCACATAGAGCTTGTCCGGCGCTTGATATTCGACGTAGAGGAATTCCTTTTCCACGCCCTCGACTTCCTTCTTGATCAGGCCGCGAAAGATGCCGATGCCGAAGTTGATGTGGACCACGTAGTCGCCAGGCTTCAGGTCGAGGACGGTGGTGATCGGCGCGCCCTCTTGGAACCTTCTTTGCGGCAGTTTGAGGCGGGCGACGCCGAACAGTTCGGCGTCGGAGATGAAAGCGATCTTTTGATGGGGCAGAACGAATCCGCCGCCGATGTTGCCAAGGGAGAGGAAGTCGCGGTCGTCGCCGTCCTCGACCGGGTGGATGTCGATCTGACTGAGAACCGTCTTGGCGCGGTTGGGCTGGTCGGTGGTGAAGACGAGGGTGAAGCCTTGCTCGCGCCAGGTTTTGAGGGTTTGGGTGAAGGCGTCGGCGCGGCCACGGTAGGGTTCCAGCGAAGCGCCGCCGAGGTCGGACGTGGATTGCGCGGTGAGCCAACGTGGCAGGTCGTTCATTGAGGTCAGCGAGAGCTTATTTGGCGTGGAATCCAGGTGTTCGACCGGGAGGAAGAAGTCGTTGGCGGTGCTGTGGAGGATTTCTCCGCGCTTGACGCGGGCTTCGAGGGCTTGGCTGAGCTCGCTTTCGGCCCGATTGCCGATGGCCTCGATTTCGAGCGGTTCGTCGAGGACGAGCAGTCCGTTGTCGCCGACGAAGTCCACTGCGCATTCCGAGTCGGGGAAAAGCAGCGGGCGGTACAGCTCCAGGCGATCGAAGAATTGATGATGGGCGAGGGCTTGAGCGTCGCCTTCGATGATCTCCCGCAGGTTGGCGGCGACGTCGTCGTCCAGTTGGGCTTCTTCGCGGGCTAGGGTTTGCAGGATCATCTGCTGAAGTTCCTCCTCTTGCCCGGTGAAGAGCACCTCTCGACTGGGCGAAAGGCCGAGGGCGGGGATGACGCCGGTGGAACGTTGGGTGTTGCTATCGAAGGTGCGGATAGATTCGATTTCGGTGTCGAACCACTCGATGCGGATGGGCTGTTCGTAGCCGCTGGGCCAAACGTCGACGATGCCGCCGCGCTGGCTGTAGCCGCCGGGCTGACGCACCGGCTCTTGCTCCTCGTAGCCGAGTCGCTTCAGGCTCTCGGTGACCTTGAGCGGGTCGGCGGTCTCGTTGGGCTTTAGGGTGAGGAAGGATTCGAGCAGGAGGTCGCGCGGAAGGGTTCGCTCCAGCGCGGCTTGGGGGGAGGCGATGACGATCTTGGGACCTTCTTCGGCGAGGGCACGCAGGGCACCGAGGCGGTCAGAAAGGGCGGTGTGCTCCGGCGTCGCGTCCTCAAACAGGGCCGACGAACCGCTGGGAAGCTGGAAGATTTCGCCGTGGGGGACGCCGCACAGTTCGAGCTTGGCTTGCCAGGCGAGGGCGCGGTCGTAACTGCCGGTCACGACGAGCATCTTTTGCTTGAATTGCAGGTAGGCTGACGCGACGAACACCGCTCGAGCTTCGGGCGGAAGACTGCTCCAACAAGCGGCTCCAGACTGATTCTCGAACGGTTCGGGATTAAGTTCTGTTAGACGGCGAGCCCATTCGGCAACGCGCATTGGTTATAGAGTACCAGCCTTCTGTATTCAGCCTTCAGCCTTCTGCTTTCGCGAACTATCCAACGAACACGACTTTTCGCCGTTGAGCTTATTTATGAGCCCGGTCAACATTTTGGCTACCGTCTGAAGGTCTTCGATTGGCGCATCAGTTCGTCGCAAGAACGAAAGGCGAATAGCCACCTCAAGGATGGACTCCATTTCACGAACCGACCCAAGGGCCATGTAGAGGAATCGGCTGAAGTCGGCGTCCGTGCTTCTTCCATGCCCTTCGGCGATGTTGGAAGTTACGGAGATGGCGGCGCGCCGTAATTGTAGCGTCATGCCAAACTTCTCCCCACTGGGAAACTGATCGGTGACTCGGTAGATCAATACGCCCACCTCAGCGGCTTTTTCCCATACCTGTAAGTCGCGAAAGTCGGATCGTCTCACCCGTCGAGAATTCTACAGGAAAACTAGCATTTATAGCTGTAAGCGGCTGTTTGGTGACGAGTAACTAGTTCAAAGTTTTTGAGAAGAGTAGAAGACGTGGCGGGGCTCCCGCAGAAGGCTGAAGGCAGAAGACTGACAGCAAAAGGCAATCGTGGTACCATTTTCTTAACTTTGGGGAAACCGGCAGAGTGAAAGAAAAGGTGCTTACGGATAGAGCGGTCATCGAGGGGCGACCCTCCCACTTCACAGGCGCATACGAGGATTACACGACCGCCGACATTGTTTGGGTTGTCGAGCAATTCCAAGTTCAGGGCGATATTGAGGTCGCTCCCTTCCCCGGTCGAGGCAACATCAACCTTCACACTTACGAGGTGGTTGCCGGTGGCCGTGAGTACCTGCTTCAGAAGGTCAACACCGACGTTTTTGCCCTGCCATACCGCGTGATGGATGGCATGTCGGCGAGTATCCAGGCTCAGCGCGAGTCGCTCGATAAGGTTCGAATCGACGGATGGGTGCCGATCGACCTCGTGCCGACACACCACGGTAAGACTTTCCTCGACCTGACCGACGAGCACGGATGGTCGGTGTGGCGGATGATGGACCGCATTCCCGACTCCATCACTTACAAGAGCCTCAGCGAGGTCGATTGCCGCGAGGAACAGCTTCGACTGGCCTCCGAGGTCGGTCGCGGACTGGCGATCTACTCCGATCTGACGTCGTGCATCAAGCCGCACTCCATCGAAGGATCGTTGCCCGGCTACCGCGACACCGGACTTTACTATCGACAATTTCATTCCGTCATTGCGGGCAATCGCTCGCTGGGAGATGCCGCTGCGCTCCTTCCCGACGATCCGATTCTGCGGACCTCGATGGGCCCGCACTTCTTGGTCGCGATTCCCGAAGAGGAGTATCAGGCTCGCCTGAACGACCCCGAACTCGCGCCATACATCGCGCTGGTGCAAGAGCAGGAGCCGTTTGCGATGGCCCTATGGACTGCGGTCGCGCAAGGGCGAATCCGCCATACGCTGATCCATGGCGACACCAAGATCGAGAACTTCTTGTTCGACTCGAACACCGGCAACGTGAAGGCGCTGGTCGACCTCGATACCATCATGCCTTTCACGTGGCTGGCGGATTGGGGCGACATGCTTCGCTCGCTGGTGAATGTGGCGGGCGAAAAGGAGACCGACCTGAGCAAAGTGAAGGTCGACGAAGACGTGTACAAGGCCGTGGCCGAAGGATTCCTTTTGGCGGCGACCGAGATCACCGACCAGGAGGTTTCGATGATGGTTCCGGCGGTTCAGGCAATCGCGCTTGAGCTTGGCCTTCGCTTCCTGACGGACTATCTGAAGGGCGACACGTACTTCAAGCTGGGCGACGGCGATCCGAAGACCCTGAACAAGACCCGCGCGATGGTGCAGTTGACGCTGTACCGGCGGCTGGTGGAGTTTGGTCCCGAGGCGGAAGGCTTCATTCGCTCCCTTCGGTAAAATGAGTGGTCTCTACCGCGAAAGGTAGTAATATTACCTTGTGGACAAACATCCGCTAGAGCCATCCCTAAACAAAATTCAAGAGGGCTTAGCAGCTAAACTTTTAGAAAGTAAGTCTGTAGAGAAGCTTCTAGCAAAACTTGCACAGAAAACGCCAGGGCTTCGCTTCAACTCTCAAGTCTACGTAGAGAGAGCGATGCAACTGCACGCCAAATTTAAGAACATTATATCACCGGATAACCCGCTGGATATAAGGCGTCAATACGTCCCAATACAATTTGAAATCCGGTCCCGAGATAAGCGACATAATGTCGACCCTCAAACTGTGGCATTTTTCGACGGAAAGCTTATCTTAAAAGGGACTGGAGGCTGCGGCAAGACGACGCAATTAAAATGGCTGTATTTCAAGTATATAGAGGAAGGGGAACGCATGCCAATCCTCATTTACTTGAAGAGTTGGAGCCTTTCCGAGTTTCCGCAGCAGTCTAACTCTATTCTTGAGATGGTTCGAAAGGATCTAGCATTGAACGGCAGAGACGTAAGTATCTCGTTCGCCGAACTCGTTCTTCGCTCCTCTTGCGCATTGCTTTTAGACGGGTTTGATGAGCTGCCTACTTCTATCCAAAACCAAGTTATCAACGAAATTCGAGACATTTCCATCCGTTTTCCTTATTTACATATTGTCCTTACTTCGAGGCCTGAGAGTATCCTCTCAGGATTAGAAAAATTCTGCACATTGTACCCCGTAAAACTTCAACTTAAGCAAATAAGCAATATTCTGAGTAGGTTAGTACCCGAGACTGATCAAGAGCGCGTAACATCATTCATAGATTACGTTAGAAGGCATAGGTCTGTTGCGGTTTCAAGTTTTACATCAACACCGCTTCTTGGAATAATGTGTTTTATGGTTTACGTGTCTCAAGGAATGATTGAATCTGCGTATACCTCATTCTATAATCAGGTAGTTTATACTCTTTGGCTAACTCATGATCAAACAAAAGGCTTCGTAAGAAATCGGCCAAATGGTTGTGACTTTGCGACTATTACGTTAATTCTCGAATATGTTTGTCAGAAGCTTTATAGAACATCGAAACTTACATACGATTCATATCATGGCTATACCCGTAGTCAAGTATTGGAATTAATTGAGGAAGCCCTAAGGGGCTTTGGTCTGTCAGATGTGAAAGCTGATGATGTGTTTCACGTGATAACATCTTCAATGTGCATAATGCACACTGAAGGCAATTTAGTTGAGTATAGCCATCGAACTTTCGAGGAGTATTTTGTTGGGTTGTATGTGTCGAAAGTGCAACAGGATAGTGCTAAATGGAGCAAGTGGGTTGATGTACTTAGAGATCGTGCGTCGGACTCGATATTCCACGCTGTTGTATTTGAGTTGTGTCGTATTAAGTATATTCATGATTTACTTTTGCCGGAAATTGACGAGTTGCTTAGAAGATACAATAAAGCTGCAATGTCTCGGGATCAAAGTATTAAGTTAGCATTGAAAAACTGCCGAATAGCTCTGGTGGCAACGGATGCGATTAGAATAACCTATATTGATGGCGGAGATGATGATAGGACCCTGCGCTCAATATTTACCCATGTTGTTAACGGTGGACGTCTTGATCAGATCATGTTAGAGGTCAATGCCCTCAGTGAAATAACGATTCCTCAGTTCGTTCAGGAAATCATCGGATCTGACGTTGAGGAAGATTGTAGGATCTTTGGACAAGTTGAAGGACCGCTATCTTACTACGATAAGATTTTTCATTACTACATAAAGATATATTTTCCTGAGTCCCTTATCTTGGCGATTATGAACAAGATAAGCGAACGCACTGATAAAATTCTGGAGGAGTCAAACGATTCCTTGAGCTGGAGTCGGGCCATTGAAGCCTGCGCGTTTGGATTCTTTGGGGAGCTTCATGGATGGCTTGAGTCCCGCAAGAAAGAATACTTAGTTGTAATTGAAGAATTTGCGGATAGTGGCATGGCAACAGATAGCTTCTAGCTGCTTGTACCTATTGCTTTGACGTCTGAGGGATAGTCTGTGTTGAGTCACTACTGTTTTTGGTTGGTTGTTAGGTAACTTCATAGTCAATGGAAAGGCGGCAATTCGGCGAAACCGACATGCAGGTTTCGGTCCTCGGCTTTGGAGGATCGGAGATTGGATTTGGCGGCACAGCGCAAAGCGACGTCGAGGTGATCCTCAACGAAGCCCTCGACAACGGCATGAATGTGATTGACACCGGCGAGTGCTACGCCGACAGCGAAGAGAAGATCGGGAAGGCGGTGGGGCATCGCCGCGATGACTATTGGCTGTTCACCAAATGCGGACACACGTCGGGCCTGCCGGGCGAGGATTGGGAGCCGGACATGCTTCGAAAGTCCATCGATCGCAGTCTTCAGCGCCTTCAGACGGACCGTCTAGACTTGATCCAGCTTCACACTTGTAGCATCGAGGTTCTCGACCGGGGTGAGGCTATTCAGGTGATCCAGGAAGCCAAGGCGGCGGGCAAGGCGCGCTACATCGGGTACAGCGGCGATGGTCAGACGATGAAGCATGCGCTCGGTCTTGGCGTGTTCGACGCCATCCAGACAAGCGTGAACTTTGCCGATCAGGAGTGCATCGACCTGACGCTGCCGCTGGCCAAGGCGCAGGGTTTGGGCGTCATCGCCAAGCGCCCGGTGGCCAATGTCGCCTGGCGGCACAAAACCGGCGAGGAGGCGGGTTACGGACGAGTTTATTGGGAGCGACTGCAGGAGCTCAAGTACTTGTATCCCGAGATGTTCGACGCGTGTCTGCGGTTCACGATCTCGCAGGATATCCACGTCGCCATCGTTGGGGCGTCGAAGCCAGAGCGGTTTGCTGAGAATGAGGCGATCGTCTCCAAGGGGGCGCTCGACACCATGACATTGAATTGGATTCGCAATCGGTGGAAGGAAGTGGCGAAGCCGGATTGGGTGGGACAGACGTAGGGAGAGCTTCTAGCTTGGGGGCTTACGGAAAATTGTAAAGTCTCCGGTTTCGATCCTTAAGGATCGTAGAAGGTAGCCAGGTGGTCGAGCGAAGCGAAGACCCCTGGATAGACCGAAAGTTGCCGAGTCCGAGGTGTGCCGAGAATCGGTACGACCCGGTCGTTACGACCGCCTCTCATCGTCGCGGGGCCGTCAGCGATTCGCTGTAGCTAAATCTTCTGCGGCTGGCCCCCAGTTGGGAAATTCGAACGTAAAACCCGCCTCCAACAATCGAGTCGGGATGACGCGACGGCTCTTGAGCACCAATTCGCTTTCGGTTTGTCGAAGCCAGGTCCCGATTTCGACCATCCATTCGGTGGCGGGCAAGCCGAACGGCACATGCCACACCGCACGCAATAGGGAAGCGAACTCGGCTTGCGGCAAGGGATTTGGCGAGCAAAGATTGACGGCTCCATCCAAGTTCTCACGGTCGATGAGGAAGGAAACCGCGCGAGCAAAGTCGGTCTGATGAATCCAGGAAACGTACTGGCGGCCGTTGCCCAGCCTTCCGCCCAGGCCGAGGCGAGTCAGGTGAGATAGAACATCGAAGACACTCCCTGAATCCGGCGACATGGTCATCGCGCTTCGCATCAGCACCTTGCGGGTACTTGGCGTCTCAATTGCTAGCGTCTCGGCTTCCCAAGCCTTGGCGATAGCAATGCTGGCGTTCCAGGTGCGGGGTGCCCCGGGCTCATCGCCTCCCAGGATTCCTGTTGCCTCGTCGTTCGGCGCATCGTACCGATGAGCATAGATCGTGGCGGTGCTGGCCTGCAGCCACACGCGTGGAGGATTTTTGGCGGCGGCGATCGCTTGTCCAACGGCCCGAACCGAGCGCACGCGGCTATTCATCATCGCGTCGAGGTTGGCTTGGCGATACCGGCAGTTCACACTTCGACCCGCGAGGTTGACGACTACCTCGGTTCCATCGACGGTGCTTGCCCAATCACCAACCGTTTCGCCATCCCACGTTAAGACCGCCACGCCTGGAAGTTCGAAGGAATGGCGAGAGAGCACCGTCACCTCGTGCCCCTGAGCCAGAAAGTGTCGGATCAGAACCGCGCCCACGTGTCCAGAACCGCCGGGAATGAGTATTTTCACAAAATTCTGAAATCTCCGACATAATTATAGCGTAAGGTTGAAATATGGATGCCGCGATAGAGAAGAGATTTCGGGAATACGAGTCAGCGCCGCTCTCGTGGGACCCAACGACGGGTGGAAAGCGCGCGTTCGTCTGCTTCGAAGACTCCATCTGCGAAACGGTAGTCGAGCATGCCCAGCCGGGCCAATTCGAGCAGGCGGCACGCCAAATGCTGGCGGGCGACTACTATCCCACCGACGCCGTACAGTTTTTTGGTCGATTCCGCGACGAGAAGCGAAACCTGATGAAGGGCGAGCGGGTGCTTCAGCGAGCACGGTTTTTTCCGTTCTATGCCGGCCTCTATCTCTGGTCGATGGTCGAAATCTACGTCGCCGAGCAAACCGAGAACACCTGTCGCATTGGCTACGTGACGACCCAAAAGCACCACGGCCGAGGCATTTGGACGGCGACGCTGGAGCAAAAGGACGGCAAGCTGACGCTCACGGTTGAGAGCACCGCGTGCCCCAACAGTTGGGCGTTCTGGCTCGGCTTGCCAATCGCAAGATTTCTTCAGCTCCGCGCCCGAAGACGCGGAATCGAGAATATCAGAAGCCAGTTAAGCCGTTCGGAGAGCCCACGCCCGTCAGGAAGTCCCAACCCGTCGTAGCGGAAAGCGCACCCGACTTGCCAGCCTTCACGTCAAACAGCGCACCGGTCGTGATCTGGTTGTAGAGATTGGTATTGAACGCCTGACTGCTGGTCCAGTTGTTATCGGCGGCGTTGACGATGGCGGCGATGATCGGACAAGCAACGCTAGTTCCGCCAAAGGTAATCCACCCGCTAAGGCCGCCGTCAGGCGTGCTGTCGTAAACGGAAACGCCAGTTGCCGGATCGCCCACGGCCGAGACGTCGGCCGCCCCACGGTAGCGCTGAACGAAGTCTACGACGACGTTCTGGAACGTCGGTCGAGGCTCTAGGGTACTGAGTCCGCCACCCGTCTTAGTCCAAGCCGTTTCGGCCAAACGCGCATCGCCGGTGGTGAGGGTTAACCTTGTTCCGCCGACGGCGACGCAGTTCTTCGAGAGGCTGGGGAAGTCGAGTTCGCCGCTAGTGTCGCCCGCTGCGGCAAAGAAGGTGACGCCGGACTTGGTGAGGTTGGCGTTGTAGTGCACGTACAGACAACCGTCTTCGGTCGCGCCGAAGCTCATCGAAACTTGCTTGACCCCCACGATGTTCTTTGCCACATTGACGGCGGCCATCAGGTCGGCCAGCGAGTTCGAAGCCGCCTCCACAAGGTAGATCTTGGCGTGCGGCGCCATGGCGTGGGCCCATTGGGTGTCGATAGCGGACTCCTGAGACCAACTGGTATCGACGGTTGGCTGCGACCCCGAGGCGTACACGACTTGGAATACGGCATTCGAAGTGCCGTTTGGATCGGATGACGACTCGGTGGGAAGGCCGAACTCGGTGGAGAAGACGTTAAAGTCGTTAAGGGCGCTAGGGTAGTGGTACGCATCGACGATGGCGATAGCGCCGGAACCAAGATCAGCCGGGATGCTGTAAGCCGTTCGAAGCTGGTCTGGCGTTAAGCCCGTGGGACCCGTGCCACGTCCTACCGAACTGGCGTTGATCAGGTGGTTGGTGTGGGCTCGATAACCGATATCGGCAGCTCGGGCGACGGTCGAAGATGGGACGATCACGCCTGGTTCGGCCAAAAGGGAGGCGTTATCGCCTTGCGGTCGGGCAATAACATTGCTTGAACAGGTTGGGTCGTTGGCGGGGTCGATGATAGATGAGCCGCTGTTTCCGCCGCCTCCGCATCCAGCCAACAAAAACAACGCGACGAGTGAAAGAGTTGAAGTCCGAAGCATTTTGTTCCCTAACAAAATGAAGCCCAAGCATTCGGAGGAAAGCCGAAAGCTCTTTCTATAGTGAACTAAAAAGCCGCTCTTTGGTTCACCAAAAAGCGGCTATTGAAGTTAATTTAGGGGATTTAAGCCTTTCGCTTTCGTCGCAGAGCAATCAAACCGATGCTGAGCGCGGCAAATGCGGCTGGCTCAGGAACCACAGCGATATGGCCCGTGTTGCCCGTGGTGCCAGGGAACGTACCGTTGATGCGAACGTCGAAGCCGAGTTCATCGACCGTGCTTGTGTCGAGCGAGTCGTATACAAACGTGTAGGACTGACCAGGGGTCAAGCCAGAGTTCGGGTTCGTCTTCCAGCCTGCGATTCCGCCAGTACCTGAGTTCTTGATGTTGGCCGTCCAAACGCCTTGGTTGGAGGCTGTCGCGTTTACATCAACATCGTTCGAAAGGGCATAAAAGCCGATCAGATCGGTGATGGTGTAAACGACGCTATTATAGGTAAAGGTCGGGTTGGCACCCAAGACCACTTGGTAGGAAAGACCGTCTCCAAGCGAATTCACCGTAATGTCAGACACACCGTCGACATCCAGGAACGAGCCTCGAGTTTGAGAAAACGCCACTGCGGATAAGAAGGCCGACGCCACAAAAGCAAGAGCCTTCATTTTATTTGAAACCAGCATAAATCACCATGACTCGAATTTGCCCTCGAGCCAACACCAATAAGTCTAACACCGTTTGTGAGGGTTTCAGGCTAAAAGGCTGATGATTCCCGGTAATCCTACCGGGCAAGAACCGGCAGAAATACCTGGTGCACCGCCCGGGGTCCAAGTAGGACCACCGGGCGGAGACGGCTAGCCGATCGTGACGCCGAGCTTCTGAAGGGCGTCTTGTAGCCGGGTATCGCCCTGCTGGAATCCAGAGAACGCGGCGGCGACTTTGCCGTCCTTGTCGATGACGTACGTGGTCGGAAGATCCGTCACCTTATACAGTCCCTTGGCGATGTTCATATCGTCCTTGGGCGAAGGGTCCATACCGAACATCAGCGTGGGGTAGGCCGATATGTTGGCGTTCATGTAGGTCTCGTAACTGCTCTTGTCGTCCCAGGTGTCCACTTGGACGAAGTCGACGCCTTGCTCTTTGGTCGACTTGGCGAGTTTCTCGGTGTCGGCAAGACCGGTCGAGCTGGCAGGAACCGTGGTCGACCAGAAGGTCAACACGACGATCTTGCCCTTCGACGACGACAGTTTGATGTCGCCACCCGCCCATTTGCTGACGGTGAAGTCGGGGGCGTCGGTGCCAACGGTGAGGAGGGCTGCGGTTTGGGCCTTCTGATCCTGGATCTGTCCTTGTTTTTGACCTTGGATCGCTGGCATTAGTGGCGAGATGTTGGGGGTTTGCAGGCTGGTGATAAGCAGCCCCGCATAGACTGACAACATGTTCTGGTTTTCTCCTTTCAAACGAATGCGTAAAACCCCGGAACCGCACTGTCATTGTAGGAGGCAACCTGAGCCAGTTCGCTAAGGACCTGTTAAAATTGCTGGGAATTGGGCCGTTCGGCTAAGTTCGATGGCTCCAACCCAGTCGGTCGGAGCCATCAATGCGGCTACATCTTCACGCCGAGCTTCTTCAGCGCGTCTTCGAGGCGATGGTCGCCTTCGTCGTAGCCGACGATCGCGTCAGCCACGTTGCCGTTCTTGTCGATGATATAGGTGGTCGGAATGCCGGAGACATTGAAAAGCGAAGAAGCGATGCTCTTCGTTGTGTTGTCGGCGGCGGGGTCGAACGCAAACGGGAACGTGTACTTGCTCTGGTTCTGCGGAACCCACTTCTCGTAAGCGGCCTTGGTGTCCCAAACGCACAGGCCGAGGACGGCGACGTCTTGGCCCTTGATGGCTTCGTACACCGACTCAAGATGCGGCATCGACTTTTGGCATGGGCCGCACCAGGTGGCCCAGAAATCGAGGATCACGATCTTGCCCTTCAGGTTGGAGAGGTTGACGTCTCCGCCACCCCACATCTCAGCCGTGAACTGCGGCGCGGGCGTGCCTGGCTTCAGAAGAGGCTTGGACTCGGCGCGCTTGGGAGCCAGATCCAGCACCGGCTTGGTGGTGGACTTCACCGAAATGCTCGATCCGTCGGCGCTAATCTTCGCCTCATAGGCTTTATCCCCCATCGAGAAAGGAGCGCGGACGTCGAGCATGCCGCTGGCGTACTTTCCGTCGTCGTTGAGGTCGATCAGCATCCACACCGGTCGGGTCTTGGTGGCGTCTTCGACCTTGTCGACCGGCTTGTCGAACAGTCCGTTGGCATCGTTTTCGACGAGCAGAACCTTATGCTTTTTGCCGTCGAGGGTGACGTTGCCGGTTCGAGCCGACTCGCGATAGGAAAACACGGGGTTATTGCCCTCGCGGACGAATCGATAAAGTCCGATGGTGTATTCGGCCGAAGACTTCTCGCGCTTCGCGTCACCGTACGAAGCACGAAGCGTGACGTCCATAACGCCGTACATCGGTCGATCGCCGGTTCGCTTGGTGTTCCAAGCGCCATCGCCGTCGTCGGTCAGATCGCCGTTGTGGTTCTTATCGATGTAAATCTTGAAATCGGCGTCGGACGGCTCGTCGAGCGCAAATGCAAATTCACTCTTGGGGCCATCACCAACTTTGATGATGCCGTACTTGGGCGTGGCTCGGTAGGTCGGCTCCTTCTTGATAGAGGCAGGCTTCTGGTCAGAAACCTGGATCGGAACCGGATAGTAGCCGAGTTTCGCGGCAACCGCTCCCTTGGGGTCGATGGTGAGTTTGTCCGCCTTTTGGCCGGCCATGGCCATGGACGAAGCGAGAATAAGTGGGGTTAGCATGATGGCGTCTCCTTCTTAACAGCATTGTACTTCCCCGCATATTTGCGGAGGGGGTAAAAAAATTCCAACGGAAGGCAGCGACCTTGCGTGTTAGTTGTCAGAGGTTTGGCAACCCGCCAACGAGAAGCCATGACAGACGAAAATCAAGAACAAAACTCTTCGAATCGAACGCCCCGCGCCGGAGTCATCCGGGATATGGGGGTCGTCGATTTGCGATTCGCAAAGAGTCCCGAAGACCTGAACGATATCCAGATGATCCGCGACGTGGGAGTCGTGTTGATCCCCGAATGTGCCGCTGCTGCCCTCAACCGAATTCAGGTTTCGGACGTGGGTTCGATGGTGATTCTTCCGTCGAACGTGCCGGTCAATTGTATGACTGGTCAACTCAAGCTTGCCGGAGAAGCGCTGGCGGCTGGCGACCCCGACACCATTCTCGTGATCGTCGGGCAGTGCTTCGTCACGAGCACGGTGCCGAGCGTGGGCTACAAGGAAGTCCGGGTGGTTGGTCAGATATTAGTTCCTCGCGACAGTCAAGCGGCCTTCTCGTCGAAGCTCTCGCAGATCACTGGGCAAATTTTGTACGTGCCGGGCGGGTGCCGAACGGTGATGGGCAAAGAGACGATCGACCGTGAGTTCCTGGAATATCTGAAAGAGCCGGTGCCGCTCGTGATCATGGGCAAGGTGACGTTCGCGTCGGACGTCCCGAAGGAGCTTCTGCAGGCAAAGATTTCCGAAATCGTCCTGATGGGCAAAATTACGGCTCCGAAGGAGTTGATCTCGCTCCTCAACGTGATCACCTCGGAGAAGCTGGGCTCTATTGGAACCGACGATTGATCTTGCGGCGCGGCAAAGAGCCGATCATTTCGATCGGCTCTTTGCTGAGCACCAAAAGGTCCTTTTTTCGTACCTGCTTGGTCAATGCGGCCGACGAGACGAGGCCGAAGACCTGCTTCAACAGGTCTTTGTCCGTGTCTGGCGGCACATTGGTGAGGCGATCGAAAAGCCAGAAACGGCAATGCGACCATGGCTCTTTGCGATTGCATCGAACTTGGTGGTGGACCATCGTCGACGGAAGAGAACGAGAAAGGACCTGGAGTACGCCATGCCGTTCGAAGTGGTGGACGGTGCGTGTGGGCCGGACAAGGTGGTGGAAATGAACGATTCCATGCGACGACTGGATGAGGCCATTGGGCGACTGCCCGAAGAGTGGCGAACATCGTTTACAATGAACATAGTAGGCGGCATGAGCAGCGAAGAGATCGGGAAAGCTTTGGGAAAGCCGGCGGGCACCATTCGATACCACGTTTCGGAAGCCCGCCAACGTCTGGCGAAGGAGATGGAGCGATGAACGAACTCGATGTTCTGCTTTCTGCTTGGGCCAATGAAGTGCAGCCGAACCAGACTCGCCTGGACGAAATTCGCTTGGCCGCCCGTCTGGACGATTCCGATCTTGATGCCGAGTGGTGGCAGATGGTTCTGTCCATCCCTAAGACCGCATTCCTAACTTGGGCCGCTTAAGTCGGCTTGAGGATGACCAGCGTCGTGGGCCAACCGTAGGCTCTCGATTTGGCGGTGGCCAAGATTTCGCCCTTGGCGCTCACGCCGAGGGCACTGATGATCTCCAGGTTGGCATCGGCGGGAATCAGGTCGTTGAGGTCGTAGGCAATGCCCGCTCGCCACAGGAAGCCATGGACGACATTGGCGATGCCATTGGGAATTTTCTGTTGCCAGTCGCACCAGCCGACGCACTCGTTTCGGTCGTTGATTCCAACCACCTGACCAGTGGAGGAGTTGCCTGCAGGTACGGGCAGAGCGCGGAAGTAACCGTCGGCCCAGTCGAAGGGAAGCGACAAGACGCTTCCGGGCGTGGTGAACGTCCCGCCCACGCGGTGGGCACGGCTGATGCAGGTGGGAACCGCCTGTTGTTGGGCCGTCCCGATCGGCCTTTCTTTCACCCCTGCAACCCACAGCCATCCGAGTGGCCGATCGTGCAAGCGGAACTGCAGGCCGTAGCCATGCGTTCCGGCGATGCTTCCGTCCGGCGCGACCGCGCCGGGGCGGGGACGAACTTCGAACGAGTGAGCAACAGGGTTGGTCCTTGGCCAAACCGAAATGTTGTACATGCCTTCCGATCCGGTCGAGACGATTTCGGTGATTTGGCCGTCGTCGCTTATTCCGGCTGGTTGCCCGACCGTATCGCCCGGTGAATGCAAAGTGACAATTCCGTTATTCCAGAGACCGTAGCCCTTGTCGGACTGCACCGCCATTTGGCCACTGGCGTTGATCGCATAAATTTCCCGGATGGTTGGCAGCTTGGTCAGCTTGCCGTGCCTCCAAACGAAGGCTTCGGCCGAGCCCCGGTCGGCGGAATACATCTTCCCGGCGATGATTCCGGTTTCGCTCATGATGGCGGATTGAGCGGCAAAGTGCAGATCGGTGACCGTGTAGCTGGGAGCCAGAAGCGGAATCACAAGTACTTAGACGGATGAGCCCCAGGAAAGCAACAGCGAATGCTAAGTCGGAGTAGGGAAGCGATATGGAGCGAGAGGAGATGCTGCGGGAGTTGTACCGTCGATTCAACGATCGGGATATTGATGGCGTGCTTTCTGGGATGACAGAAAACGTCGATTGGCCGAACGGGTGGGAGGGCGGTCAGGTCCACGGTAAAACTGCCGTTCGCGAGTATTGGGAGCGCCAGTGGGAGGTCATCGATCCCACCGTGAAACCAATTGGCATGATCGAGCTTGGCGATGGCCGAGTGCAGGTGAGCGTTCACCAGGTCGTTCGAAACACGACCGGGGCAGTCATGGCCGACGCCGTCGTCGTGCACACCTACACGTTTGACGGCAGTCTCGTGTCGCGGATGGACATCGAAAGCTAGTTGTCCTGAGTCATGGAGGCAGAAGGGCCAAGGTACGACGCGACCTTTTTCATGTAGAGGTGCCAACCAAAGCAAAGAATGGATGCACCCAAGAGAGTCAGAACAAGTCGTCCACGCCACATTCCGAACCGCATTCCGAACCGCGGACCGTTCTCATATCCACGCTGAAGCGAGTCACGTTTGAGCCAAAGGACCCTCCTCGGGACGAGAAACATGGCCATCAGAATGGTGGCCGCCGTGAAGATATAGGCAAAGGTAAGCGGAACGTCTTGGAACACTTAATTCAAGCTACAGGACTCGCCACCAAAAGGTTTCACGATGCGCGGTGATAATGGCACTTGAAGACCGGCTCCCACTTACCGTCGCCCGCTTCGACCTCCCAAAGCCATTCGAAAGAGTCTTTCTTGACGTCTTGGTAGATCATTCGGTGGTGCTTGGCCCCTTGGGGCGGCTGGTCGTATAGCACCATCTTGTCGTCCTCCCATTTGCCGTTGAGCACGATGTAGCCCGAGCTGTTATCAACCCAGGTTTGACGCCAAGACTTGGTGGCCGGGCTGTACACCGACCAGCTTTTGCCGGTGAGGGCGCCGCCGGAAAAGTTTTCCTGGACCACTTTGCCGTCGAGGATTTTTTCGATGACATTCTTTCCTTTGGTCTTGGTCCACTCCTTGACGGAGGGATCGCGGCGGGTTTCGATGTCGAGGTTCCAAGTGCCGACCCAAAAATCGAACTGAGTTTCGGGCGGCGCCTGCACGGCACACAGGCATGCAAAAACGGGAATAAAGCTCATTCTGTCCTTAAGGACGAATTTAAGCTCTCAAGAAATGCACTTAGTGCGATCGCTCGTCGGTGAACTTGGCCATGAGACCCAGCGTTCCTTCGCCGACGTGATGTTCGATGCCTTCGGCCTCGATCTCGGCTGTGATCGGGTCGACGCCCAGGGCCAGCAGGAAAGCGACTACCGTTTGGTGGCGTTGGCGGCACCGCTTGGCCAGTTCCTCGCCCTCGTCCGTTAGCTTCAGGGCTCGGTACGGTTTGAGAACGACGAGACCTTCTTGCTCCAGCTTTTTCAGGGCTTTGGAAACCGTGGGATGCGCGACCCCGAGCCGCTTGGCGATATCCACCAGGCGAGCCTCGCCGTGTTCGTCGCTCAGGTCGAGAATGACTTCGACGTAGTCCTCGGCCAGCTCCGTGCGGTGCGCCTCTCGCGTCTGCGCAAAGTTCTGCGCGAGTTCGTTCTGCGGTTTCTCGATCGTCATTGTGAGCCCAGCCAACAAATTGTAGCATAGGCTTGACATTTTAGAGGAAACTAAGGCTATACTTTACAAATGTAGCCAAGGCTACATTTTGGAGAAGCGGTGGCGAACGAGTTAGAGGGCCGGTCCCTCCCCGAAGTAAACGAGACCGTCGAAGTTCCGAAAGGGGGCTCGTGGGTTCGTCGTTTCCTTGCGTTCGCGGGACCAGGATTCCTCGTCAGCGTAGGCTATATGGACCCCGGCAACTGGGGTACCGATCTCGCGGGGGGCTCTAAGTACGGCTACGCCCTGCTGTGGGTGATCTTCCTTTCGAACCTGATGGCCCAGTTCCTGCAGATTCTCTGCGCCCGCATGGGATTGGTAACGGGAAAAGACTTGGCGATGGCCTGCCGCGATTACTACAAGAGGCCGGCTGCGGTGGCGATGTGGATTCTCTGCGAGATCGCCATCATCGCTTGCGACCTGGCCGAAGTGATCGGCTCGGCTGTTGCCCTCAACCTCCTGTTCCATATCCCGCTCGAACTTGGCGTCGTGATTACGGGATTCGACGTCTTGCTCCTGCTGGGATTCATGAAATTTGGCTTCCGCAAGGTGGAAGCCATCGTCTTAACCCTGGTCGCGACGATCTTCCTCTGCTTCCTGTATGAGGTCGTCATGTCTCAGCCCGCTTGGGGCCAAGCATTACGGGGCACCTTCGTTCCCACCGTGCCCGACCGCGATGCCTTGCTGATTTCGCTTGGCATCCTCGGCGCGACGGTGATGCCTCACAACCTTTACCTGCACTCTAGCATCGTTCAGACGCGAAAGCGCGGAAAGGAGGCGGGCGATCTCGATCAGGCGATCAAGTACAACACGATCGACACGATCGTTGCCCTCAGTTTTGCCTTCTTCGTCAACGCCGCCATTCTCATTCTGGCTGCTGCCGTTTTTGGCAAAGCCGGAACCGTGGTCGAAGAGCTTCAGCAGGGTCACGGCCTGCTTCACGGCGCACTTGGGGCCGCCTCGGCGACCATCTTTGCGGTGGCGCTCCTGGCTTCAGGTCAATCATCCACGATCACGGGCACGCTAGCTGGCCAAATCGTGATGGAGGGCTTCATGAAGTGGAAGGTCGCTCCGTGGTTGCGGCGGCTGATCACCCGCCTGCTCGCCATCGTCCCTGCCATCATCCTCATCCACCTCAGTGGCGGCAAGGACACAGTTCAACTTCTTGTGATCTCGCAGGTCGTACTTTCGATGCAGTTGCCCTTTGCGATCTTCCCGCTGTTGATGGTCACAAGCGATCGGGCAAAGATGGGTAACTATGCCAATGCGCCATGGGCACAGGTAGTCGGCTACGTGGTGGTCGCCGCCATTACCGCGCTTAACGTGTACCTGTTATACGACACAATTGGCCCGATGTGGTTGGGAGCGGCTTTGGCGGCGGTGGTCGCGTTCATTCTTTACGTCCAGTACGTCTACCAGCCCGAAATCGCCGCCGAAAACAAGTAATTTGACGCGGCTTTTGAGCCTGGTCCTTGCTCTGTTGCCACGCCCTTGGTTCGGTCCTGAGAAAAAATCTCGGGTATACTTAAATCTCGTCGAGTCCGGACAACGTTCGGAACGGGGGACCCAGACTTTTGGGGTGAATCCAATCTTGGAAGAGCATCTTTCGGCTCTAACCCGGCAGCTAACCTCGTAGACACGTCGAAAGAGATAGTCGATCAGACGTCTCGTGGCCGTTCCTCAAAGGAGGTGTCATTTGCGGAACACATCGTCGCATCCGAGTTGGTGCGGCAAACGGGTTTTATCCTTGACCAAACAAGGTTTTAACGAGAACATATCGAGAAAGGGAAGCCAAGGGCGGATATTGAGCCCTGCCACCCACTTGTTCACACCGCTTCGATTTACGTCGGCAACGCCGAGGCACAATGCTGTGCCTCGGCCCAACTACCAAAAGGAGATCAAATGAACCAAATCATCACACTTGAAAAGCGCCTCGCCGAAACTTGGAAAAGCAATCTTGACCCGAAAGCCAAAGCAGAGACTCTGCTGAAGCTTCAATTGGGAATTCAGGCTTATACCGGTCGATGTCGAGAAAAGCTTTCCTCGTTGGGGTCGGAGAAAAAGTGGGAGCGCGGCTTCTTGAATCGGTCGATCGATCACCTCGAACACCTCGCGGCGGATTGCCGTCTCCTGCAGACGTGCCTGACGCAAGACCGGGGTGAATGATCTAGGTGAGTAGGCATATCGATGGCTCGGTGCCGGTCGTAGACCAGCCGCACATTCGCCTGGAATTTCAGCACGGAAATCCGAAAGAAGTGGGAATCAACGGCTGTACGATCGAAGAAGTGATCGATGTCCTTGTCGACAAATTGGCGGAGTTTCAGAAAAGAGGTTTGGCTTGCAAAGAGAACTCCGTCGCCCTATGGCATTTAACATCTGCTCGTGATGTCCTCATCCTTCGTGCGAAGGTTCGAGAGGCGCAAGGGGTTCGTGGTGAAGATATTCCCCACGAAAGCCCCCATTTGATTGCGGAACTTCCTCCGAAATTTTCTGAGGAAGGAACGCTGATTGAGGCCTAACTTCTGGGTCAGGGCCGCCTGGGACAGGTACCCGGGCGGCCTTTTTTCGTCAGGTCCTATGCGTTTTTGCCCACCCTGGTGCAAACTTGGAACATGTCGCCAACCGAGCTCACCGAAAACGGTCCTCTCTACAGTTATTACCACGACCATCCCGAGGTCAAAAATGTCAACGAAGTCCATGATTCCAAGATGACGGTTGGCCAAAAAGTTGCCGACCGGGTCGCGTCCCTCGTTGGCAGCTGGCCTTTCATCATCACGCAGTCGGTTGTTTTGTTTTTCTGGATCGTCGCCAACGTCTATTTCGCAATCCATCCCGGCGCACTCAAGGCGTTCGATCCCTATCCCTTCATCCTCCTGAATCTCGCCCTCAGCTTCCAGGCGGCGTACACCGGCCCGATCGTCATGATGAGCCAGAATCGGCAGTCGGAAAAGGACCGACTGGTGGCGCAGAGCGACTATCAGTGCAACCAGACGGCCGAAACTGAGATTCGCCTCCTGATGGACCACCTGATGCACCAGGACAAGATCATGGACTATATGATCGAGAAGATCGACAAGCTGGAGGCTCGGCTCTCGGAAGCCAAGTCCGGTCAGCCGTGAATTGTTAAGAAAGTGTTAATTCCCCCAACCCGAGCGATCGTGTTAAAGTAGCTCTTATTGAGATGGAAGCCAATTCTGCTCTCCGAAAGCGACTGGAGGAGTACAGCCTTGACGATCCCAACGCCAGTTTTCCGTTCTCGGCAAAGCTGGCCAAAGAGAATGGCTGGTCTGCGGCGTTTGCGCAGCGAGCCATCGACGAATACAAACGATTCTGCTTTCTGGCGATCGCGTCCGGGCATCCGGTTTCGCCCAGCGAGGTGGTGGACGAAGTCTGGCACCTTCACCTGACCTACTCCTTCGACTATTGGCAGAACTTCTGCCCGAACGTGCTCGGCAAGCCGTTCCACCACTATCCGTCCACCGGTGGGCCGGACGAGAGGGCCAAATTCGACGACTGGTTCGCCAAGACCCTCGCCAGCTACCGTGAGGCGTTTGGCGAAGAGCCCCCGGCCGATATCTGGGGTCCCGCGCCTAAGAAACAGAAGACTCCCAGTTACATCGTCCCAAAGGCCCTGGTGCGCGACCTCCTGCAAGGCGTCGGTTTGGTAGGGGCGCTGCTGGTGATTGCTGGATGTGCCGAGAATGCCGTCGGCAATCCCCTCGATTTTCGCGGACCCGACTTCCTACGCTTCTACGTTGTTATTTGGGTCGCCCTCTTCTCCGTCGCGCTCACTGCGAGGTGGTTGTTGAGTGTTCCGGCCACCGGTCGGATCGACCAATCGAACTACCCGAGCCCGTATGCCATCGCCTACCTGAACGGTGGCCCGGTCCTCGCCTTTAATGCGGCCCTCACTCACCTTTTGAATATTGGCGCGCTTGAGCTTGACCTTCGGCATATGGATGTCAAACGCACCGACATGCCGTACACCACGAATGATCGGTTGGAGAATGCGATCCTGGCGAGCGTGTACGGCGGTGAACCTCGAAAAGTTTTGTCCATCCGAAGGGCATGCGAGACGGCAACGTATGATCTGCTGGGAGACCTCGTGCGGGCCGGACTGGTGATGCGTCCTGACCAAGCAAGGGTAGCTTCGCTGGTTGCGTTCGCCATTTCGCTTGCCGCACCGATCTACGGCGCGATGAAAATCAGCGTTGGCATCAGTCGAGATAAGCCGGTGATGATTCTAGTTATTCTGTGTTGTCTGTCGCTGGCCGCCAGCATCTTACTAGTCTTCAAGCCGCCGGTGCGAAGCCGGAAGGGGCAAACGTTCCTCAGTTCGATCCGGCAGACGCACTCTTCGCTTCAGTCTCAGAACCACTATTCGGCAGCAGATCAGGCGGTGCTGGCCTGCGCCCTCTTCGGTTCGCTGACGATGTACGGCGCGTATCGAGAGCCGACCTACACCAACTCAAGTTCCAACTCGTACTACAACAATTGCAGCAGCAGTTCGAGTTGCGGCGGTGGGGGAGGTTGTGGTGGCGGAGGCGGATGCGGAGGGTGCGGCGGCTAAAGCCACCATGCCCGAAGGAAACCGTTCTTTTTCACCAAGAGCCCGCCGTTGGAAGGGCGTTTTGCTGTTGTTGGCCGGAATTCTTTCGGCGATCATCCCGATGGTCATCGCTTTTCCTTTCCGCGACACGCTTCGTTATTCGGGAGGGGATCCGAACAATCCACTTAGTCGATATACGTTCGGTACGAAATTCGGCCACTTTCATTGGTTCCTTTTCGGTGCGCTACTTTGCTATTCGTTTGTCGTGATCCTTGAGATTGGCCGAAAGCCTCTTTGGCGAACCTTTCCGTCAGCGATCGTCGCTTTTGTCCTGGGCGGCCTTGCCACGATGTCGGCCGATGCCCTTGGAGACCTGTCGGGTGTCCACGCCGAGAACATTTTGCATTTTCCGTCAACATTTGCTGATCAGATGGTTTGCAGTTTGGTTGCCACGTTAGGCATGTCGTTTGCCATCTCGATTGGGCTGGGAAGGCGTTCGACGTTTAGGTGGCGTCCAACCTATTGGGTGGTTGTTGGCTTGGTGACCGGGTTTGCCGTCGATATGATTGGGGCTTTGTTTAGCAGTATTTACACAACATGGTTTGACTACACCCATCGTCAGGCGACCTCAAACCTAGTGGATGCACACTTCTACAGGAACGCGCCTCGGTGGACGGTTTACGACATTGTCATCGGCATTGCCATGGCCCTCGCGATGTACGAAGAGTTCTTCGAACCGCGCAATCTTCGCGAAGACTTCGAGCGTCCTAGTAAAATTGAGGGCACGCGCCAAGAATTGAAATGACATGTCGTATCGGCTGAAGTATTTCCTGTTGCCCATCATGGGAGCCGTGGCGGCATTCTTGTCGTTCTTCTTCGCCCACCCGTACGAGAAGACGCTGATTCGTCCTTGGCTCAAGCCCAGCGATCCCGAATACCATTTCACGTTTGGGACTCTATGGACCAACGTTCAGCACGCGACCTTCGGGGCGATCTTGTGCGGATCGTTCTGCTTCATTCTAGAAATTGGTCGCCGAACGCCGAGACGGGTGCTTTTCTCGACGATCCTCGGCACGGTTTTGGGGGCGATTCTCAATAGCTGCGCCGACTCTGGTTCGGATTACATCGGTATCTTGGCTATGCGCGCCAGTGGTCCCTCGGGACAGTTTTTGGGTGAGATGGCGTGGTTTGTCCTCGTGCCCGCCTCTATGTCCTTGACCATTGCGCTTGCCGTCGGACCGACGCGCCAACGCATGGCTCGGGCCATCTTTTCGACCATCGTCGCTGCCATTTTTACTTTCATCGGGAGGGCTGTGGCCGATTTGATCGCGGCGGCCCGGATGATGACGTCGCTCGATGTCACCAAGTTGGCTCAGAGCGATTCGTACATGTTGGCATCAATTTCAATCTGGATGACGGAAGCGGTCGTCGTCGGTGTAGCCCTCGGCTTGACGGTTCTAATTGCTGACGTAACCTCGCGCCGCGCTTCGCTGCGCTTGGTGCACGGTCGCAACGAGTTCCGAGATTGGAGCCTAGACTATCAGGCCAACCGAATTGGCTCGGGCGAAGTCGAGATTCCCATTCGGGGTTACAAAGGCGTCGAGCCGGTCCACGCTTGCATCTTTCGGCAAGGCAACCAGTTCATTCTCGACTGCCAACATTTTCCTGGCTTGCTGAATGGCCAGCCCGTCACCCAAGCGTCACTCGGTCCCGGCGATACGATTCAAATCGGCGAGGCCACGCTGGTCTTCCACAGTGGTGGAGCGGTACGACCCGCCCGGCAAATGATGCCCCAGTACCCCCAGGGATACCCGCAATCTGGCTATCCGCACCCAGGCATTCCCCAACCCGGAATGCCTGCCGGCGCTTTTCCCCAGCCAGGTCCGCCCCAACCGGTAGCCACCGGCCCTGATCCGATGATGCAAAGTCAGCCCGTGCCCGCCGCGAGTCTAACCGCCGTCGTCGCACCCGAGCCAATCGCCGCCTACGCTCTGGTCGACCTCAGCGGGAAGCCGTATCCGCTGTCACCAGGCGTCAACACAGTCGGGCGAGACGCGGGGAATACCGTGTTTCTTCCTTCCAACACCACCGTCTCCCGGCGTCACGCCACCGTGACAGTCGAGAACGACCAGGTCGTCGTAGCCGATACCGGTAGCGCCAACGGAACAAGGGTCAATCGCCTGCCGATGACCGCCCCAACCGCCCTCAATCCCGGCGACGAAGTCGCCTTCGGAAGCGCGGTTTTTACTCTCCAAAAGCAAAGCTAAATCATGGCTTGTTAAAAAAATCGCAATTAACCTCACAATGCGGCCATTTGTGTGTTATAAAATTAACACCAACTATGAGAGGTCGAAAGAACTACTTGAGCAAGCGCGAACAGGAGATCATGGAATCCCTGTTCAGCCACGGGCCGATGACCGCGAACGAACTGATGTTGAAACTCGCGGGCAGCCCCAGCAATTCGTCGGTTCGCACCCAGCTTCGAATCCTGGAGCAGAAAGGTGTGGTCTCCCACGACGTCGTCGACGGAGCATTCGTCTTTCGCCCAACCGAGGCGAGAGAGCAGGCGGCGGAGTCGGCCTTATCGAACGTGGTCAAAACCTTCTTCCAAGGTTCCATCTCGCAAACGGTCGCATCGCTGATTTCCCAAAACGAGTCGTCGTTGACCGACGACGAACTGGCCGAAATCGAAGCCCTGATCGCCAAAGCCAAAGAGGAAGGGCGATGAACCTTTTCAATTTTTACCAAGTGATGATCCTGCCCGCGTTCCTATTGCTCGGGCTTGGCTGTCTGCTGGTGATGCTCGCTTGGCGAGCCTCGGCCGAGCGCAAGCAGTTCATCGCTTCGGCCAGCCTTTTGTTGGTGGTTCTGCTCAGTGCCGCGTCGTTCATCCCTCAGTCGGCGCGGCCAGACTTTCACGGGGCCACAATCCCCCGACTAGTGGTGTATTCAAACCCGACGCCGGCCATTGAGGTTGGATTCTCACCACAATCACCATTGAAGGCCGTCAGTTCGGATAGACGACCGAGTATCGGACAAGCAAATGCCGTGGCGAACATTTTTACGGGTCTATTGTCTGTAGTTTCGGGACTTCTGCTCCTGAGACTTGGCATAAGCTTCCTTTCCGTCGCTTTCTTGCGTCGGCGCGCGAAATTTGCCTCCACTCGCCTCTTGCAATCGAGTACACGATCCATTCGGGTCGTCGAAGGTCTGACATCGCCGATCGCGCTGGGTGGGTTCCGTCCATCGATCTTTCTCCCAGCCTCGGCCGAATCGTGGTCGGATGACGACCTCCGCTCAGTGATCGCTCACGAAGAAGCTCACCTTGAGAACGGCGACCCAAACTGGCAGATCGTCGCCGAAGTCGCATGCATCCTGTTCTGGTTCATCCCGTTCGCCTGGATTCTGCGCTCAGTGATGCGACAAGCCGCCGAGCGAGCCGCCGATAATGCTGTTCTGCGGCGGGGCGTCCAACCCAGTCGCTATGCCGAATACCTGATGGACTTCGCCAAACAGCAGGGCAAAGTGCGCCAGTCGCCCGTCTGGACGACCTTCGCCCGACGCTCCGGGATGAAGGAGCGCATCCGGTCGATTCTCAACAGCCGAACGGCGCGGAAGCCGATCGGACGGCCGATCAAAATCGTCGCCGTCGCGACGATCTCCGTGATGGCGTATCTCTCCTCGGCCTACATTCAGACCGGCAAAGCCGTTCCGACCTCGCATTACGACGACGTTCGGCGCGGGCTGTCTACTCCGGCGAGCGCCAGCAATGGTTATGTTGGAAAACTGATGGATGGTCGCCAAGTGGAAGTCCTGCAAATCAGCCGCCAGCTTGAAAATGGTCACATTGTCGCATGGAAACCGGATGGAACTCCCTTGGACGATGCGCATCGTCTGAAGCACCAATATCATCCTTTAACCGTTTTGGACAACCATATACGCTACATAGTGTTGCAATTTCCAGAAAACAGCGCAACCAAAATGGAGCCAAATGCGGGGCTTGGGAGCGCGAGTGAACGATCTTCAACACCGGGCCCAAGTGAAATGGAATTCGCGGGCGGTGGCATCCTCTCTCACAAAAGCGGCTACTACACCATCGTCAGCTACGTCGGTCTGCCAAAAGAAGACTGCGAAAAATTCCAAGTCGGATTTGGAATCTCTGATGGATACTTCGACGAACTCGGCACCCTGAGCCAGACAGACTCAAGTCTCCCGCGAGCGACCGTCAAGGAAGTGCCCCTGCCGCTGAAGGGTGACCTCGAAAAGAGTCCATGGTGGCCGCGCCACCCGGAACCTTACACGCTCGTTGAGTTCGATATCGCTAATCGTGGCATCGTTGGAGATCTTGATGTGGTACCTGTGTTCAAAGATTCCTCAAGGGTCTTCAGTGAGGATGATCGATTCGGTTCATTTGGCCAATACGTGAATAAAGGACCCGGCGAGCCAAATGATGCCCTACGGTGCCGTTACTACTTCGCGTACCGCCTTGCCGATGTCACTGGATACAAAGTCATGATTCGTTCGGCCCTCCAATGTGACGTGGATGACCTCGCGGCGAACCCGCGGTCCCATCCGTAGGACAATGCTCTTAAAGCAGGACCAACCGCCCTCGACCCGCGGACGGTCTTGCTTTAGGATTCGGTTCGCCAATGAGCCCAAATGTTCGGTTCTTCCCACTCTTCCGGCATGTCATCCCCATTGAGCCTAAGGGCCGCCATGATCGCCCCGACGTGCCATCCCTCGTGCCACATCATGTGTTGGAGATACAACACGGGGTGGTCATAGAAGCCCACCGGCTTGCCCTCATCGAGGAGTTCGTTCATCGCCGTTCGAATCTGCCTTGCGCTGATGGGAAGCTGTTCCTTGATCTTGTCGATATCCGTGCTCGGCGACCAACCGTCCGCCGCGACCTTTTCAATCCCGTCCATATGGTTCGGCGCGATGTTGCTAAGGAAGAACGAACGGACCTGGTGGATGTGGCCGAGATGGTTCACAATAGAAAGCTCACCATCAGCGATTTTGAAGCCGAGCCAATCCGGTTCGATCAGATTGACAACGTTCGTGAGAATGGCGTTCTGGCGATCCCAGGAATCCAGCAGGGCGTTCTTCAATTCAGACATGGCACCGAGAGTTTACGGCATCGCCAGGCAACCCGCTAGAACTTCAGTTCCATTTCGAACTGAGAAATCGGGTGATGTTCGAAGCCGAGGGCGGCGAAGAATTCGGGAAAGTGGTCGTCGGGCAATGCGACCGGCGTCATCAGTGAGGCACCAGGGCTGCGCCCGGCGATCGCCTCGACGATCGTGCGTCCGAGGCCCGCTCGTCGATGATCCCGCCGGGCAAAGACACTCCACAACACGACCCTCTCCGGCGTTTCGGTGATCAGAGCGTAGGCTTGATCAACAAGCGATATCCCGACCGTATTGGTCTTGAGCGTCAGCGTCTCCGGCCGAAAATCCCACGGCAAATCGGTTGAGCATTCGACCGACTGCAAGCGAACAACATCGGCCGGATCCATTTCTCGAAGATCGAACGGCGAGCCGCTTTGAGCCCCACGTCGATATCCGACCAACCGACGGGTTTTAGCAAATCCCACGCTTTCATAAAGGCCGATGGCGGGCGGATTCTGTTCGATCACTTCGAGGACCAAGCGCCGATCTTTCCGGTCCTTCGCCTCCTGAATCACCCTCTGCATCAGTCGTTTGCCCACGCCCTGCGAGCGGAAGTCAGGCGCGATCGCCATCGCTGCTACTCGTGAAGTCCAACCTTGCCGAGCGATCAGGCAGACCCCGGTCGGAGCGTCGCCGTCGAATAACAGAATGCTTGCCTGCGAGTCCAATCCCTCCGGTCGAAATCGCCGCTCAAAGGTCGGTGCATCAAGCCGAAAAGGCATGATATATCCCTCAAAGCACCGTGTCACGACGTCGGCCATGTCGGCCGCATTCAGTTCGATCGCACGTCTTTCCGTCAGCGAATCTGTCACGAAAGGAGAGTACTGTGAAAGGAACCCGCGCAGTTTCCAAAAGAAATAGAAAATGATCCGAACCAAACGAGGGCGAGATGGCGCAATGGATTCGTCTCCGGACAGAAGAGAAGGAATGAACGACGCAACCCTGGTGGAGAAGGTTCGGCAAGGAGATCGCGAAGCGGCGCGAGAGATGATTCGGCGGTATTACCCGTCGGTCCTGCGCTTCCTTAGCACCCTCTGCGCCAATCCCGCCGATGCCGAAGAATTGACGCAAGAAGCCTTTGTGAAAGCGATGGGCTCCCTGCGCCGATTCCGAGGTGAAAGCGGTCTCCGCACTTGGCTTCATCGCATCGCTTTTTACGAGTACACCCATCGACGCCGACGAGAGCGCCCGACGCTCCCGTTGCCAGAGGAGGCGACCTCTCAGCTTTTTGAAGCAAACAGCCTGCTGGCGATCGACCTAGAGCGCGCGCTGAGGTGCGTGCCCGAGGATCAGCGAGCCGCGTTCGTGCTGTGCGATATCCAAGAACTCACGATGGAAGAGGCGGCCGATGTGCTGTCGATTCCGGTGGGAACCGTCAAGTCTCGTCTTCACGCCGCCCGAAAGCGGCTCCAAGCCCTCCTCGAATCGGAGCAAGAGGTGAATGAATATGTTGCAAAATCCAAATGAACGGCTGAACCAGGCGGTGATGGAGGCTCATAGAGCATCCATCAGTCGGGAGGCCCTCGACCGCGGCGAAGACGCGATTCTATCGCGCGTGGCGCTCAACCGGAGCCGGTCCCGATGGCGACTAGCGTGGGGTGTTGGTGCCAGTGCGACCGCGGTTGTCGCCCTTGGTCTTCTCCTTGGCGCCCCTTCGAAGGCGTCGGCGTCCGACCTGATGCGCATCGCTGAGAATGGCGACCGCGTACTTCGGCACGTTCGTAACTACACCGTCCAACCCGACGGCACGCTGAAGATGTACTTTGAGGTTTTTGCCGAGGGCCAAGACGCCAAGTACGTCGACCAATATGGCGGCACCTATCTGTTTAAGAACGGGCGGCTGACCAGCCTGCCAAAGGATGGAAACGCCACCATCGTATCCCAGGGCCAGTCGAAGGAAGTCGCTTGGGCGGCTTCGGCAAGGACCATCTTGGAGACAAATACCAAGGGGCACGACTACCAGGTGTCAGTGAAGCGCGGCATCGAATGGCAAGGCCTGAGGGCCGACCGCTACCAAGTCGACGAGGACTTCGTCGATGGGCAAGGCAAGACGCTCCATCTCAAGATGGAGATCATGGCCGATCCTGGAACTCAGCGACCACTCCAAGTTCAATCCGACGTGACCGGCTCGCCGCGAACGATTTCGAAGTGGGACTATCCGTCGTCGGATAGCGGCATCTTCGAACTCGACATGCCTCCGGGCACGCAGGTGTACGACATTGACGCCTCGCGCGATTTGGTGAAGAAGGCGATCGAAGGCGGCGGACCGGTTCAGATCGTCGATGGCGTCTCGGTAGAACTGTATCAGGTCTGGGCGGATGATCGAGGAAGCGTGACGGCGGTGGCCGGCGCAACCTATGCCTATCCGTGTAACTACGGAGTGCACATCAATGGTCGCCAGATCGGGACCTTTGAGGAAGGCGAGCCGTTCTCCGGGCGGTACGCCATCGTTCAGCCGTGGACCTACGGCCACAAGGTCGGGCAGTTCTTTACGGGTTATGTCGGGCCAAAGGACGGTTCGCCGGTGCCCGACCGAATCACGATCGAGATTCCCGTCTTCAAGGATAAGGCGCTGGTCGGCTATGCCAAGTTCGCCGACGTTCGGGTGAACCGAACGCAGGACGTCATGAGGCTGCTTGAACCCGAAAACGTGCCGTTCTGGTACCCGGCCCGAACTCAAATGAACCCGACCAAAGCCGTCAAAGCCGACGACTCGAACTAGGTTCGAAAAGTGGCGCCCAACCGTGTTCCTTGGGCGCCACTAGACGCTTATCGATATTGGCGAGCCTACCGACGCCACGGCATTGACCGACTTCTTCGACCGAGAATCCTTCGCCGTGACGACCGCCGATTTGACATCCAAACTCCCTTCGATCATCGAAACCGTCACCTTTCCGCCCTTGACCGAAATCGTCCCGAACCCGCTCGCGGCGCTGAAGAACGTCCTCATCGGCTTGCTCGCGTCGATCCGCAATTCGCCCGTCACCGCCGAATACCAGAAGCCGGTCACGGCCTGAAGCAACGCATAGCTCGCCATTGCCCGCGCGTAGTAACTTCCGCATTCGTATTCGTTGAACGGGTTCCGAACGTGCCCGTCATACCGCCCCCTGGCCGCCTCCACGATGTGCATTCCCTCGTCGATCAGCCCTTCGCACAGGCAGTGCGAAGCAACCTGATACTCGATGCCGGTCCAAACCTCGTCCGAATACACGAACGGAAGCGTCGGCTTGCCACCCCGCGGCCACGTGCACAGCAACAACCCGCTCTCGTGCCCAAGAGCATAGCCGGGCCGCTGGAGGCAGGCGTGCTCGAACAGATCCTTCTTGAAGTTGAATCGGAAGATGCTGGAAAGGTGATGACGCACATTCTTCTGACTCAAGGGCGTCTCTACGCCGTACAGCCGAGCCATCCAAGCGCCGATAACCCCGTCTGAAAGGCATCCCGTACCGTACTGGTACTTCGGGCCTTCCTTTTTCAACAACCGATCCACGTCGTCGTCGGTGTCGTTGGGGATCTTTGCAAGTAGTTCGGAAAACGAGCTATCTCGTAAATTCTCCCACTGAACGTGGTGCTCGTAATAATCCCCGTTAAACAAGTTCGAATCGAGGTACTTCGCTCCTTTCTCGGCGATAGCATGGTATTCGGATGACGAACCATCTCCCGCCGCTTCGCCCATCTCCGCCATCGCACAAAGAGCGCCGATATAGATGCTGGAGCACATGCCGTCGGGCCCCCAAAACTCGATGTCATACGTGTTGTGGTGTGGCTCGAAAAGCGCGCCCTGGTGATCCGGGTCCCACGTCTCGATGCAATAGTCAAGGCTCCGCTTCGCCAGCGGATACAGCTTCTTCATCCACTCGGTATCGCCCGAAATATGCCAGTCGCGGTACAGCTTGAGGATGCCGCCCAACTGCCCGTCCGAGGCAGCGTGGAAGTCGTGGCTGGTGGGGTTGTCCGGCAAGGCGCTACGGAAGTTGATGTGCCCCTTTGGGTCCATCGAGCGGATATATTCCTGCTCACGCAGGGTGCGCTCGAGGGCAGGGAAGAGGTGCGGAAACGCCTGTGCGTAGTTCCAAACATGGGTGCAACTGCCATGGCAACAGCCGCTATTGACGAAACATCCCTCCCACGCCCACATATTGCCGCTCGACTGCCGAAGCACTGTCGGCGACTTCACAATGGCAAGATTGGAAGCAATGGCATCGGTGACGATCTTGGGCAGAGTCGAGCCATGGATCGCGTCGGCAAACGCTTCGGTGCGACTCCGTAGGCTCTCCAGGTGGTCCAGCACATAGATGGAAACATCTGCGGCGTCCTTCCACTGCGTCGCGTACCACGGGTGCCACGTCATCTTGACGTTGTTGGCAATCCCCACACTGTACGGTACGTTCGGAAAGTACCAGGTCAACACGACCGAAAAAGTCTGCTTCTCACCTGGCTTAAGTGAAACTGGAACCAGAAGAGAACCGCCATTGCGCCCGCCCTGTCCCTTGTCGCTCGCCGAGCCGTTATTCTCGCGAAAATCGCCCGACGAAACCTCGCGGTGGAGCGCTGAAATCGAATCGAACCAGCCACCCCGGAACCACATACCCTTCAGGCGAACGTCATGGGCCGAAACCGCAACCGCCGCACTGCCGAACGTCTCGTGGTTTGGCTCCTCGGTGTTGTAAAACTCGACGCCTTGATGGTTAGAAAGGAGCCGATTTCGAGTTCCTTCTTCGCCTTTGCTGCCCTGAGCCGGATGCGCCAAATGGTACGAAAACTCAAGCTCGACCGCCGACTTCGATGTGTTCTCGAAGGTGTATGTGAGGATCGCGGCGGGGATTCCCGAGACCTTCTCGTCGTTGGGCACAAATGGGCTCCAGCCTCGAATTTCGACCTTCACCGGAATTTTGGGGTCGGCCAAACGCACGATACCAAACGGATAGTGATTCTCAAATTCGCAAGACTCAAAGCGCGGTATGCCCTCATGTCCACCGCCCCGGTACCCCTGCCCCTGAAGCCCCTGATTGTAAAGCTTTTCTGGCGGAATCGGACCTTCGATGAGACGAGTGACCGACCCGCTCCCCTTTACGTGGAGCATCGCAAAGGCGGCATCGCGGAAGCCGTGACCATCGGCCTGAGCGCTCGTCGCGGGTTTATTGTAAATCGAGAAATCTTGGAGGCCGCCGTACCCGTTGAGGCACACACACCCGGCCCCGATCCCTCCCATCGGCATCGAAATTTGGAGCAACTTTGCTCCCTTGTAAACCATACTCGCTCATATTTACCTGGTCTTGGCCCGGCTGGGCGGATCGGAAGCGTATTTGTTACACTGAATTGGGATGGCGGCACCGACCTGGACAATCAAAACCTTCGGTTCCTTCGAAGTTACATCGAAGGATGCCGTTGCGAAGTTCCGAACCAGGAAAACGGCGGGCCTGGTGGCTCTCCTAGTCATCCGCCCCGGCGAGCAATTGAGCCGTGAGTCTTTGGCCGCCCTTTGCTGGCCCGATTCCGATGCTAGTCGCCAAAGCCTCCGAATGGCGATTTCCGATATCCGCTCCGTCCTGGGCGAGGACGCCGTTCTAGCCGACCGCGACCGTGTCGGGCTGAATGCCGGGCGAGTGTCTGTCGATGTCGCCCTATTCGAGAAGTTGACGCGAGAAAAGCGATTCCGAGAAGCCCTCGATTTGGTGCAGGGTTTGTTCCTCCAAGGTCATGAAGAGGACTGGGTGGTGCCGGAGCGCCTTCGCCTCACCGACATGATCGCGACCGCCGCGGTCTCAATGCTGGCCGACGATCCCGGCGAAGAAAATGCGTCGGTGGCCAAGCGAATTCTGACTGTAGTCGGCTGTCGCGAGGACATTCATGTCGCGCTCATGCAGGCCTATGTTCGCCGAGGTCAAACCAGCCTCGCCATCGCCCAGTTCGAGGAGTTGGAGCGTCAGCTCAACGAGTTATGGGGCGAGCCGCCATCGCAAGCCGCCGTCGACGTTCTCGAATCCGCACCGCAACCACGAGCCGCCAGCATCAGCCGTCCCTCGTGGCGACACCAACTCGTGGGTCGAGAAGGGTTGATCGACGATGTGATCGTCACATTAAAGCAGGCTAACCTGGTGACGCTGATCGGCCCTGGAGGCTCGGGCAAAACGTCGCTCGCCCGAGCGGTCATGAACGAGGTCGAGGGGACCACGTGGTTTGTTGACCTGACTCCCGAAACCACCGCAACCGGAGCCGCCCGTGCCATTCAGACCGCCCTCGGCCTGCCTCACGCCGAGCAGAGCGAGGCCGTTCCCGCCATAGGTCGGTTCCTCCGGTCGCACCTGGGTCTGATGGTGCTTGATAACTTCGAGCAGTTGGCCGCCGTCGCAACCCCGATGGTCGAGGCCCTTGCCAAAGACGGTCAAATTCTCGTAACGAGCCGCGTCGAACTAGGGCTCCGAGGCGAAATTCTCAAGCGCGTTGGACCGCTGGACCTGCCGAAGATGGGAGCGAGCTTGGAGGAAGTTCGCCTTTCGCCTGCCGTTTCCGTGTTCGAGCACCGAGCCCGAGCCGCCAACGATTCATTCACCGTTACCGGCGACAATGCACCATCCGTGGTCGAACTTTGCCGCCGCCTCGACGGCCTACCGCTGGCCATCGAGCTTGCCGCCGCGCGGGTCGTGGTTCATTCGCCCGCTCAGATTCTCGCCAGCATTCAGCGTTCGATGAGTGCGATTGATTCCCGCCAAACTAACGGAGTAGATCGCCACAGTAGTCTGGATCGAACCATCGCTTGGAGCTTTGACCTGCTCGACGACGATTCCAAGCGAGCCGCCCTCGCCTCCAGCCTCTTCGCCGGGCTGTTCACCGAGATCGACGTCGCAACCCTCCTGCCCAACACCAATCTTACGAAAGCTCTCGAAACGCTGGTACGATCATCGGTCATCAATGCCGACACGTCGTCGGACGTCGCCCGCTACTCGATGCTTGAGACAATTCGTACCTGCATTCCGAACCTGGTCGAGAATCGAAACGAGTTCCAACCCCGTTTCCTCGTATGCATGGCGCACAAGGCAAGGGAAGTGGAAGAAGGCGATTTGCGCTATGAGGAGCGACTGCGGCGACACCAGAGCCAACTCGCCAATTACTTCGCCGCCCTCGACTTCTTCGTCGAGTCGCGAGCCTCGATCCCAATCGGAATCCGCTTGGCCCTCGACCTCATGCCTGCCGCCGCCGTCTACTCTCTTGGCGACCGACTCGGCGCGGTCTTGACCGCTATCCTGACGTGGCCAAACGACGAAATCGACCCGGCGCTTCGAGCCCAAGTCGTGATGGCTTCGCTGAACCTGTCGGCAAATACCGACGACCTCGATCAGTCCATCGCCCTCACCCAAGCGCAACTTCCCAAGGTCGCCGGAAACCTAAAACTCGAAACTCAGGCCAAGTTGCAATTAGCTTCTCTATACAAGTCGCGCGGTCGTTATAAGGAGGCCATGACGAACTTAGAGTGGTCGATCGGCCACTTCGATGACCTTTCCCACCACGAACGCGCCCGAGCCTTTTATCTCGCCGGCCTCACCGCCTGTTGCATGGGCGAGCACGTCCGCTCGCTCGACTATCATCTGGAAGCCCTCAAGCACGCGCGTAAGGGTGGCGACCGCGCTCAACTCATCCGAATCCTGTTCGATGTCGGCTCCGAATTGGCCCACCAGGGGCGGTCCGAAGAGTCCCTCGAACTCTTCGACGAAGCCGTGGAGCATTGCGAAATCCTCGATAGCAGCAAGCTCGAAGGACTGACCCGTTGGCAACAAGGCGACGCCCTCCTCTACATGAACCGCCCCGAGGACGCGGTGCCGATCCTCCAGAGGAGCATCGAACTCGTCATGGAGGTGGGATTCAAAGCCGCCCTCAAATGGATCTTCCTCAAAATGGGCGAAGCCCTCGCCAAGTGCGGTCAACCCGTAACCGCAGTTCGGCTGTTTGGCAAAGCTGTGGAAACACGCAACGCCGAATCACGCCCGCTGGCCGTGTACGAACAAAACGACCTCGACAAAACCATGGAGATCGTCCGGGGCCAACTTTCCCAAAACGCCATCGACCGCCACTGGTCTGAAGGGGCCCAAACCAGTTGGGAAGAATTGATCGAAGAAGCGTTGTCGGCGGGAGTGCCGACGGCATCGCCGATGTGATAGATTTACCGAATGTCATCCTTCAATGGCCTAGGTTTGCACCTCGGCAACCTCTCACGGCTCTCCGACGCGAAGACGCGCTCGATCAGCCCAGAAAATTTCACCGGCGAAAAAGGGAAGGGAGGGATGTCTACCGACGGCCCGGCCAAGAACTGTGCCAGAGACCTTGGCGTAGGATGGAAACTTTCGCCATTGGTGAGAATCCCCGGCGGGGAAGAGCACGTGGTGGCCGACATTGAGGGTCCCGGTGCCATTCAGCAGATCTGGCTAACCCCAACCGGCAATTGGCGTTACACCATTCTCCGCATCTATTGGGATGACCAGGAGCACCCATCCGTCGAATGCCCGATCGGCGACTTCTTCGCCTGCGGATGGGGCAAATATGCCCAAGTCTCCTCGCTCGCCGTATGCGTCAACCCCGGAAGCGCCTTCAACTGCTACTGGGAGATGCCGTTCCGCAAGCGATGCCGTATCACGGTCACCAACATTGACAGCGAGCAGATGGTGCTGTACTACCAGGTCAACTACACTCTCACCGAAGTGCCCGAGGACTGCGCCTACTTCCACGCCCAGTTCCGCCGCACCAACCCCCTGCCGTACAAGGAGGTCTACACCATTCTCGATGGCGTGCAGGGCAAGGGCCACTACGTCGGGACCTACATGGCGTGGGGCGTCAACAACAACGGTTGGTGGGGCGAAGGCGAAATCAAGTTCTTCATGGATGGCGACGGCGAATTCCCAACCATCTGCGGCACCGGCACCGAGGACTATTTCTGCGGCTCATACAACTTCGATGTCGGCAAGGAAAACGGCGGCTACCGCGAGTTCACTACTCCTTACGCCGGTCTGCCCCAGGTCCTACGGCCCGATGGGCTGTACCAAGCCAACACCCGTTTCGGCCTCTATCGCTGGCACATCATGGATCCCGTTCGGTTCGAGGAGGACCTTCGAGTGACCATCCAAGCTCTCGGCTGGCGAAGCGGGCATCGGTACCTACCGCTCCAGGACGACATCGCGAGCGTCGCGTTCTGGTATCAGACCCTGCCTACCGCCCCATTCCCCAAGCTCCCCGACAAGGATTATTTGGAGATCATCTAGGGTTTCGCCGCCGAAAATCGGATAAAGTCTGGCAATGATTTTTGCATTGACCGGATTGGTCACGCCTGCACCGAAGTTCGAACTCACCATCGAGTCGATCATGCGCGGTTACGCGCTGGTCGGCCACTCGCCGCGCCGCCTGCGATGGTCCGAGGATGGAACCAAGGTCGGCTTTTCGTGGGCGAAGGCCGATGGAACCCAAAACGAGGCGTACAAGAATTACACGGTCGATGCCGACGGATCAAATCTGAAGGAGGATTCGCTGCCGAGGACCGAGCGCAAGCCGTGGGAAGGCGGGAGCAAGCTTGGGTTCGAGGTTGCCTATGAGAAGCTGGGCGACATCTACATCCACAACCTCAACGACGGGTCGGACAAGAATCTGACCGACTCGAAGGAGAGCGAATCTAGCCCGGTCTACGCCCGCGATGGGCAGTCGATCGTCTTCCGCAAGGGCCCAAACTGGTACCGACTCTCGCTGGTCGATAAGAAGACGACCCAACTCACCCAGCCAAAGTCGGACACGAACTCGACCGACGTTCCCGTCACCATCGACCCGCCAAAGGACTTCATGGCCGGTGGCTCGACGGTGTCGCCATCGGGCACCCACGTAGCCGTGTCGCTCTTCGAGCGAGGCGCAGCCGACCAGCCTGCCCAGGTCGCGAGCTTCATCAACTCCAGCTCCTATGTCGAACTAGTCCAAACCTATCCACGCGTCGGCGGGCCGCAGTCACACAGCCAAGTGCGAATCTACAACCTTGCCAACGGCAAATCGTTCGACATCAGCACTCCTCGACCCGGCACGGTTCGGCAGATTCAGTGGTCGCCAGACGGCAAGTACGGCGTGGCGTGGGGCTTCGCCGAAGACCACAAGGACGCGTGGCTGTTCGAGTTCGATACAACCTCCGAGAAAGTCGCGACGATGTACGACGAGCACGATAACGCCTGGGTAGGCGGCGCGTTCGACGGATCGCTCGGCTGGCTCCCAAATAGCTCCAAGTTCTATTTTCTCTCCGAAAATTCCGGCTATGCCAACCTGATGACGATGCGCCCGACCGACGAAAAGGCGACCGACATCACCGATGGGCAGTTCGAAGTTTCGAACGTGCAGATGGACGAGGACCGCGGCCGGTTCGTGTTCGTCTCTAGCGAAGGCAGTCCCTTCGATCGGCACATCGACGCCGTCTCGTTCGATGGTGGTGCCCGCCGCAAGCTCGCCGACTACTCGGCTGGCGACGACTCCGAGTTCGCCATCTCTCCCGACGGAACCAAGATCGCGGTGGTGAAATCCAAGTCCGACCATCCCGCCGAACTATTCCTGAACGGCAAGCAGATCACCGAAACGCCGAGCGCCGAATGGCTCTCGGGCCCGTGGATCGATCCGCCCATCGTCATGGTTCCCGCCCGCGACGGCGTAAAGGTTCCCGCCAAGCTGTACAAGTCGAAGGACTGGCGCAAAGGCGGTCCCGCGGTCGTCTTCGTCCATGGCGCCGGCTATCTGCAAAACGTGTTCAACGGTTGGAGCTACTACTACCGCGAATACATGTTCCACCACCTGCTGATGGACCACGGTTACGCCGTTCTCGACATCGACTATCGCGCCTCCGCTGGTTACGGTAAGGCGTGGCGAACCGCAATCTACCGCCACATGGGCGGCACCGACCTGAACGACGTGGTGGATGGCGCAAAGTACATGGTGGACGAACTCGGCGCTGCGCCCGACCGACTGGGCGTTTACGGTGGAAGCTACGGCGGCTTCATCACCCTCATGGCGATGTTCACTTCACCCGACACTTTCAAGTCCGGCGCGGCCCTGCGCCCCGTCGGCGACTGGGCCAACTACCACCATGGCTACACTTCTCCGATCCTCAACACGCCCCAAGAGGACCCCGAAGCCTACAAGGTCAGCTCGCCGATCAACTTCGTCGACGGCCTGAAAGGGAACCTACTGATCTGCCACGGCATGGTGGACACCAACGTGCAGTTCCAAGACTCCGTCCGTGTCGTCGAGAAGCTGATCGAGCTTGGCAAAAAGAATTGGTCGGTCGCCCCGTATCCGGTCGAAAACCATGCCTTCACCAAACCCGAAAGCTGGACTGACGAATACAACCGCATCTTCGATCTCTTCGAACGAACGATTGGCACGAAGCGCAAAGACTAGCGCTTCGCCATCGCGTCGAGCTCGGACGGCTTGAAGCGAAACGACAAGATGTATGGCTCCTGGCCCTCGGTCCAGTGGCCGTACGTCGTGGCCACCACCGTGCCATCCGGCAGGACCTCGACACCGGGATACCCGCAGTCCCAACTGCTCAAATTGTCCTTCAGGCGTACCCGGTATTGACCGTCGTGACCATTCACCAAGTCGTCCCAGGTGCCGACCCACGCAACAAAGGCGCCCTTCCACGGACCCTCTGGCGGCATGTCTCGGAAGCACACCACCAACCGGCCGTCCTTTGTGTAGCGCGCCGTGTGCCGATCGCCCGTGAGCGTCAGCGGAAGCGCGCGAGGAAGCGACCACGTCTTGCCCTCATCGTGCGAGAAGATGATCTGCGAATGGTACTTTCGGGCGTTCTTCCGGAGCAGAACCGCCAGAGTCTTACCATCCGGCGATCGAACCAAGCCCGGTTCGCAAAGGAGCATGTCGTTCGAAGCGTACACGGATTGCGGATAGTCCCAATGCAGGCCGCCATCGTGCGACAGCGTTTTGTACAGCGTAAACCGACCCGTGGTCTGAGCCGTTTTCTGGAAGAATCGACCGTCGTCGTGAAACATCGCCATATAGTCGCCGTTCCGAAGCCGCTCGACAAAGCCCATGACCACGATGCCGCCCCACTCGCCAACGGGCTCCAACTCGGACCACGTCCGTCCGTCATCCTCGCTATGCGCCAGCCGAGCCGGGTACAAACCCGACCACAGAATCAAATGCTTCTTCTTCGTCCTGAGATCGATGGTCCGGTGGATCGTCGGCGTCTCCAGGCTGGTCTCCCACGACTTCGGCGTGGGCAGTCGTTCACTCCAGGTCTTGCCTCCGTCTTCGCTTCGTTTAAGTTGAACCGCGCCCTTCCCGTGACCCTTTGGGTACACGCAGAGGATCGTCTTACCGTCCTCAAGCAGGACTGTGGAGACATGCCCGAGGTACTGACCTGCCTGCCGATCGACCACGACCTGGCGGGCGGTATCGCCGTCCAAGTCGATTTCCTGAATGGGCTTTTGCAGGGTGGACATGAGAAGACCGAGGATCACGGGCCGATTTTACCAATCCCGTAGCGAAGAACAATATTATCCGGGTAATATTAATTCACCATGACGAACTTCAATCCAAGGCTGGATCGATACACGGCTTTCGAAGGTACGAACATCATCGCCGAGGGAACTCGGCGCGAAGTGCACGAGATGTTGCGCCTGGAAGGCAAAGACAGCGCGATCATCTTCGAAGACTGGACGGGCAAACAGATCGACTTTGACCTCGCCCAACCTTACCAAGACGCGCAAGACGAAATTAAGCCAGTCGGTCCCGGTCGGCCCAAGCTCGGCGTTAAAGCCCGCGAAGTGACGCTTCTCCCCCGCCATTGGGATTGGCTCGACGGCCAGCGTGGCGGAGCTTCTGCCCATCTGAGGCAACTGGTCGAAAAGGCGATGAAGCAGAACCCCGGACGCGAACGCGTGAAGCAGTCTCAAGACGCCTGCTGCCGATTCCTCTCCGCAGTGGCGGGCAACCTGCCCAACTTCGAAGAAGCGACTCGCGCCCTATACCGAAAGGATCGCGACAAGTTCTCTGAAGAGATGGGCGAATGGCCCGAGAGCGTGCGCGGATACGCGATGTTCTTGGCCCACGACTCGTTTTTGGAGCCAGAACCGGCGTAGGCATTGGGTAGCCTGCCCCTTATGGGACGGGTACCTACTTTTCTAATCATTTCGGCTCTATCCATCTCGTTTGCATTCGCCCAAAGTGAGCAAGGCCCAGGTCAGCGAGGACCGGGCCAGGGGCGGTTCCAGCGCAACCAGCAGGAACCGCCTGCCCAAAGCTCTGGCGAGCAGACCAAGAATGCCTCGATCGAGATTCCCACTTCGGTGACGCACCACACCATCAGCCTGCCGAGCGGAAGTCTGAAGTACACCGCGACGGCGGCACAGATTCCGCTTCGAAACGACAGCGGGGAAGTCGAGTGCCGAATGTTCTACGTGGCCTACACCAAGGACGATGAGGACATCTCCAAGCGGCCCGTCACGTTTGCCTTCAACGGCGGACCCGGAAGCGCGACGATGTGGCTCCATATGGGCGCCCTCGGACCCAAGCGCGCTCCCATGCCCGACGATGGCTCGCTTCCCGCCGCTCCCTACACAGCCGTCGACAATCCCGACACATGGCTGGACTTCACCGACGTCGTCGTCATCGACGCCCCCGGCACCGGCTACAGCCGCCTGGCAAACCAATCGTTGGCCTCCAAATACTACGGCGTGCGCCAGGACATCCAAGCCTTCACCGAGTTCGTGCGCGGCTGGCTGAAGGAGCATCACCGATGGACTTCGCCGCTCTTCATCGCCGGCGAGAGTTACGGCGGTATCCGCGGCTCCGGCCTCAGCGCCAGCTTGGTCAATGCCGGAATCGGCGTCAATGGCTTCATCAGCATCTCCGGCACCAGCAGCTACATGACCATCCGCGGCATGCGCGGCAATGACTCGCCCTACATCGGCTTCTTCCCCTCGATGGCGGCGTGCGCCTGGTACCACCACAAGCTCGCCCCGCGATTCAAGACTGTCGATCAGGTCGTGAAAGAAGCACAGCAGTTCGTGGATACCGAGTACGTTTCGGCCCTCGAGCGCGGCGACAGCCTTTCCGACCAGGAGAAGGACCACATCGCGACCAAGATGTCCGAATTCCTCGGCATCAGCAAGGAGTACTGCCTTGGCGCGAATCTTTCCGTTAACGTCGGCGCGTTCTTCAAGGAGCTTCTTCGCAAGGAAGGCTTGATGATCGGCCGCTACGATGGCCGCCTCACCGGACGCGAGGAGACGAAGGTCGGCGACCGTGGTCTGGGCGACCCAAGCGACGACGCCACGACTCCACCGTTCACCAGCACAATCAACGACTATCTCGACCGAGAGTTGGGTATCAAGACCGACCTCACGTACCTCAACTCGGGCCGAGTCCGGCCCTGGTCGGAGGACGAAGGTGTGTACTCCGAGACCGCCACCGACCTGAGCCACCTCCTTCTTCGCGATCCGCACTTCCACGTGATGTATTGTTGCGGTTACTACGACCTCGCCTGCCCGCTCAACGCGACGGTGTATACGGTCAACCACATGGGCTTAGACAAAGAGACGCGCAAGCAGATCTCGTTCCAGTTCTATCCCGCCGGCCACATGATGTACATCGAAAAGTCCTCGCGGCAGAAGCTCCACGACGACGCCAAGGCCTTCGAGAAGATGGTCCTATCCGGCGGCTAGTGACGACCAACCCCTCTTTGGCCGACCGCCGAAGAGGGGTATTCTAGTACTATGGTCGGCTCCCCAGCAGACGACTCGTTACAGTCGCGGGTGATCGTTCACTCGTGACGTTCCTCACCTTTTCCCTGATCGTTTTCGTCATCGCCTTGCTCGCTGGGTTTCTCGGCTCGCTGACCGGCTTGGGCGGTGGAATCGTGGTCACGCCCGCGCTCACGCTGTTCCTCGGCGTCGACATCCGGTACGCCATCGGCGCGAGCCTGATCTCCGTCATCGCCACCTCGTCTGGCGCGGCGGCTGCCTATGTGCGCGATGGCCTCTCGAACATTCGCGTTGGAATGTTCCTGGAGGTCGCCACCACCATTGGGGCGCTCCTCGGTGCCTTTCTCGGCGGCATTTTGCCCACCACCGCCCTCAGCATCATTTTCGGCGTCATTTTGCTCCAAGCCGCCTGGCAGACTAGCCGTCCCAAGCATGAGGAAACCGGTGACTCACCGCCCGATCCGCTTTGCCAAAAGCTGGAGCTTTCCGGGACCTACCAAACGGCCGCCGGACCCGTCGCCTACGACGCCCACGGCGTCAAACAGGGCTTCGCCGTCATGTTCGGTGCGGGCACGATCTCCGGTCTGCTCGGTATCGGTTCGGGTTCGCTAAAGGTTATCGCCATGGACCACTTCATGCGCCTCCCGTTCAAAGTTTCGACCGCAACGAGCAACTTTATGATCGGCGTCACTGCTGCTGCCAGCGCGGGAATCTACCTCAGCAAGGGCTTTGTTCGGCCCGAGATCGTCATGCCCGTCATGGCCGGTGTCCTCGCGGGCTCGACTGTGGGCGCGAAGATTCTCCCCCACGCGCCGGTCAAGACCCTACGCACCGTCTTTTCGGTGGTGGTCGTCATCATCGCTATTCAAATGATCATCAAGGGATCGGGAGGGGGCATCTAGTGCCGCGCGATACCGAAGGTTCGATGCAGAACGTCGTGAGTGTCGTCCTACGCGGGGGCGTCGCCGCCGCCGCCCTGGTGGGTGGAATCGGCTGGATCGGTTTCCTAGCCGCCCATGGCCACGACCCCGAATCCTTTTCGAAATTCAGCCCTTCGCCCGAGCGTTACCGCGCTGTCGGCGAAATCCTCGGCGGAGCCTCGCACTTCGATTTCTTGTCGATCATGCTCGTCGGCGTTCTGCTCCTCGTCCTCACCCCCGTCCTGCGCGTCGCCGTTTCCCTGATCGGCTTCGTCAAGGAAAAGGACCGCCTTTACGTCCTCATCACGTCGATCGTGCTCACGACCCTGCTCGCCAGCCTTATCGGCGGCATGCTCCGCTACCAGTAAGGCAGTTCGCGACAGTACTTCAAGATGTCCTCTGCCACGCTGGGTGGTGGCGTCGAACTCTCGTCCACCCCGTAGCGCAGAACCGCGATTTGCCCTGCATGGTATGAGTCGTGTTGAGTGCAGATGCGCAGGATTTCGAGGGCCGATCGATCCTGTTTCCAATTCGTTGGACGGATTTCGTCAAGCCGGTCGTCATCGAGATCGGCCCAACAATCCAGCCAGTACCGTTGCGCCTCCATCAAAAACTCCACCGCTGGCTCCCAGCTTGGCTCGATCTTGACCGTGTCCTCGTACAGATCGCGCCATCGGTACTCGGCGTTGCGGAAGCAGACGCTCCCGTGGACCTTTTTCATCCCGGCCAGATGGTGAACGATGGCGTGGATGGTGCCGTCGGTATGCAGATAGTCCGGGCCAACGTTGGGCAGAACCGCCCACGCCTGAGCCTCCGTCACACCCTCGATCGACTTCATGACTTCCGCAAACGCGTAGTCCGCATCCGCCCGCAAAACCTCGACGATTCTCATCGGATCACCGGCGGCTCGGTTAGGTGGCCGCCCAGCCAAGTCAGTTCCTGCGGAAAGATGCCTTGAGCTCCCAAAAGCTCGCTAAGTTGCCCGCCGTGGTGGATGTCGTGGGCCAGCATCCGAAAGATCACCCATTGCCGCGAGACCGCGTACACCTTGCCTTGGTAGGCCTGCTCGTAGGTTTCTGGTAAGTCCGCTACCGACCACTTGGTGAGCAGTCCATCCACAATCCGGTAGGTCTCGCCTAGCCAAGCCGCTAACTCCGGTCCGGTTGAAGGCTTGGCCGCTCGCGTGTCCATCTTCGCTCGCAGCTCTTCGGTTAAAGGAGCATGTAGCCGCTCGAACCAAACGATCCGCCCGTCGGCGATGTGCAGCGCCAACTCGCCCACCGGCTGGATCTCCGGGTGAAGCCGAAATGCCAACTGTTGTTCCGTGAGCGGTTCCACCGCGTTCATGAGGCTTCGATTGTAGCCTTCCCATCCGTCGTACACGGACGCCAGCGACTCTGCCATGCCCCGATTATGGGCGAAAGGAGCGCCGACGATGGCATTTTTGTCTCTGTGTCTGTAGAATAGCGACGATGAAGACATTGACAATGGCGATTGCCGTTCTTGGGGTTGTTTCGATGGCCTCTGCGGACTCGCTGAAGAACCAAATTGCCGAAATGAATAAGAAGGTCGGCAAGACGATCGTGAAACAGGACTACAAGGGTTTTGAGAAAATCGTCAAAGCCGGAGTGACCAAAGACTTCAAGTACATCGAAGGTGGCCAAACCATGAATCTCGACCAAATGCTGGCGATGGTGAAGCAAAGCTTTTCGCCGCAAATGAAGGTCTCCAAGGCCGATTCGAAGATCCTCAGCTTCTCTCAGAAAGCAAAGTCCGCCACCGCCACGGTTAAGCACACGATGGTCGGCAAAATGATGGGCCCGGATAAGAAGTGGCACTCAATGACCCAGGAAGGCACCAGCACGGACACCTACACGATGGTAGGCAAAGAATGGAAGATGTCCAGCATGTCGTGGGGCGAGATGAAAATGACAATGGACGGTAAGCCCTTCGACCCGTCCAAAGCTGGCGGCTAGAAAGATCCTGATAGGGATTAGGACAAGGTCCCTCTCCGACTTCTCGCGAAGCGAAAGTGGGGGAGGGTGTCTCCTGACTTGTGTCAGGAGACGGGAGGAGAAAATCCACTCTCAGCCCAGAGGGGCGGCATGTGTGCGAAATACTGATCTTGGGTGGCATGCTCAGCCGAGCTAGATGCCCTTGGGCGCTTTCAAATATGAGCCCCAAAGGGGGCGTCCTACTCTTTGCCTAATCCGAAGAGATGCGAGGCGGCTCGATGGGTTCGATAACGAACCGCACTCTCAAACGAGGGAATATCCTGCGACTCTCGAACCCTTTTAAACGTAGATACTCCTGCCGTAACCGGCAGGAGATTCAACAATGAAACGACACGCAACCGCCGTCTGGAACGGATCCGGAAAAGAAGGATCGGGCCACCTCACCACCCAAAGCACCACCCTCGATCAGACCCAATATTCGTTCAACTCGCGTTTTGCCGAAGGCGTTGGCACCAACCCCGAAGAACTGATCGCTGCCGCTCACGCCGGCTGTTTCACCATGAAGCTCAGTTTCGTGCTTGGTGAAGCTGGTTTCACCCCTGAATCTCTGGAAACCACGTCCTTCGTGACGTTTGAAAATGGCCAAATCACGGAGTCGCATTTGGTGCTGAAGGCCAAAGTCCCCGGCATTGGTCAAGATGTTTTCGATGCCTGCGTGAAGGACGCCGAGCTCAACTGTCCGGTCAGCCAGGTCCTCAAGGCTAAGATTTCCGTCGAAGCGACTCTCGAAGGGTAAAACCTACGATATGGCTTCGTCGCGGGTCGGGGGAGATGTCGACTACTCGGTTCATGGAATCGGCTACGCCGCCCAACGCCAACCCGATCCGCGAATCGCGGCCATGATCCACGAGGCACTCGGTCCGGCCCAAACCGTTCTCAACGTTGGGGCCGGAACCGGCTCATACGAGCCCGAGGACCGGGTCGTCATCGCCGTCGAGCCCTCCGCGACCATGCGAAGCCAGCGTCCGCTCCACCTCGCGCCCGCCATAGACGCCTATGCAGAGAGCCTTCCGCTCGACGACCAATCGGTCGATGCCACTATGGCGTCCGTCACAGTCCACCAGTGGTCCGATCTGGAAAAAGGAATCTCTGAACTGAAGCGCGTCACATGCGGGCCGATTGTAATTCTGACCTTCGACGGTGACCTCCTCGACCGATTTTGGCTGGCTCAGTACGTCCCCGAACTCATGGAAGCCGAGCGCAAGCGCTACCCAAAGATCGCCCACTTGTCTCAACTCCTTGGTGGCAAAGTCTCGGTCCGACCGGTTCCGATCCCCATCGACTGCACTGACGGCTTCACCGAAGCCTTCTACGCCCGCCCCGAGAAATTCCTCGACGAAAACGTCAGGCGTTCGCAGTCGGCTTGGACCTTCGTCGAACCAAAAGCCATCGATCGAGGACTCGCAAAGCTGGCCGATGATCTGCGCACAGGAAGGTGGTCCGAAGTTGTCGGCGAGCTATCCATCCAACCGACTTTCGAAGGATCATTGACGCTGGTCGTCAGCGATCACCGGTCAGGTTCATGAGTTTCGACGCAGTTCTAAAGCACTTACGGAAGGGCGACTTCTCGCTTCTCGATTCGGTCTTCGATGGACCTTCCATCATCGAGTGGCATAAACAAGGCCGTTTCGATGACCACCAAGCAGAGTTGAATGAGGCGCTTTCGTGTGCCTGCTTCAATGGTCGATGCCAAGTAGCGGAGTACCTGCTCCACCATGGCGTCCGACCCGAGGATGGAAACCTGACTGGGATGAACGCCATTCATTGGGCGGCAAATCGCGGGCAACTGGAAGCCGTTCGCCTCTTGATAAGCCGCCATGCCGACCTGGAATCAGTCAATACCTACCTTGGAACAGCATTGAGCTGCGCCGTCTGGTCAGCCATGAACGAGCCAAAACCTAACCATTTAGAGATCGTTCGAACCCTGATCGAGGCAGGTGCGGACCGGTCGACGGTCGAAGTTCCGACTGGTAACCCAGACATTGACAGGTTACTGAGCCCTCACAATAGACCCTAGGTTCGGCTGACCCTTTTAGGCGGTCCTGTTGCTCCAAGGTCGGACCCCGGAGGTGTCCCAGACCTTAGCCTGGAGTGCTTGCACCCCAGGAAAGTCCCGGCACGAGAAAAAGTCCGAGGAGCGGCTTGTCCGCCGAAGCTTTAGCGAAGGTGGAAGCGACCCCTCCGAGCAGAGCGAGGGTGAGTAACGACTGCCGAAAGTGGCTCGAAACAGTTCTCCTTTCAGCTGGAAAACAGAAACGAATGGTCCCCCCTCATCGCAAAACGATCTCGCAATAATCCGTCGGATACATCATCCCTCCGATGGGGTACCCATGGTTCGCCACAAACACCGCACCCTGACGACGGTAAAACTCCTTCGACGGCTCATTCGCCGACAAGACTCCCAACACCAGGCGAGCGGCCCCCGCTTCCCGACCGAAAGCTTTCACTCGATCCAGCAAACCCCGCCCAATCCCGACACCCTGGTACTCGGGCAAAACATACAGCGCAAACAAAAACCACTCGCACTCAAACGGCTTTTCCGGCTTCCAACCATAAACCGCAAAGCCAACGATCGTATCCCCAACCGTGGCGACCAACCGAAAAAACGACGACACGGCGATCCGCTCTTCGGTCCGAATGCCTGCCTCCTCGATGGAAAGCGAGTCCAAAACCGTCTGGTCCACGATCCCAGCATAGGCGTCACGCCAAGTTTGAACCTGAACCGTGGCGATGCCAAGCCCGTCGCCAGGCTTGGCATCGCGAATGACGAAAGAATCCATCGAGAAGGAGAGCTTATCCCTTCTTCTTCTTTTTCTCGGTGGTAACGTCCATCTTGGTATCGACGGTCTTGACCATCACCCATTGCCCGTCAACCTGCTTCCATGTGTCGGTGCCGACCTCGTGAACGACCGTTTTCGGAGTCTTTGGCAATTTGCTCGAGATCTTCGTTGTGAAGTCGAACGACACATCGACCATGCCGTCGTGCGACTTGGAATCGAAGAATTTGATCTTAACCGTCGCCGACTTAGCGTCCGCAAACAGCTTCTCAACTTCGGCAAAGAAGTCCTCGCGGCTCTGGCTCTTGCCCTGAGGGTCCACGCAGACATAATCGCTTGAGAACGACATCTCGAAGGACTTAATGTCGAGCTTGCGAATAGTGCCCTCGAGAGCAGTATAACGGGCCTTAATGACCTTCGGCACGGTGCCCGCCGCGAGTGAGGTGGCAGCCATGAGGCCGAGCGACAAAACGATCAATGGTTTATTCATGATTCCCCAAGAAGACGGTGCGCTCCAAAAGGCGCACAGTCCTTCCGATTCTAACAAAACGCTTCGTTATTTTGGTACCGATTTTTTCGACTTTCCGCGAGAATCTTCGTTTCACCTTTCGTGAACCAAAACCAGCCCTCGTAGGGTGTGTTATTCTAGGATCGTCCCCAACTGGAAATGAAGGAAGTTTTCCGACCCGCGCCAAGGACTTTTGCTCGGTGGATTCTGATCGCCCTTCCCGGGCTCAGTTTCTTCCTGCCCTCGCGCGTCGGGCCCGTTCAGGCCCAAACCCCCGCCCCAACCCCTACCGCCGAGCAGGCTAAGTTCTTCGAGGACAAAGTTCGCCCGATCCTGGTCGAAAACTGCTATTCCTGCCACGGAAAGGACACCCAAACCGCCGGTCTTCGCGTCGATAACCTAGCCAGCCTTCTGAAGGGCGGCTCCTCCGGTCCTGCTCTGGTACCGGGCAATCCCGACAAGAGCCTCCTCATCGACTCCGTACGCCAGGTTGGTCCGGTCAAGATGCCCGCCGGGGGCAAGCTCAAACCCGCCGAAGTTCAGGTCCTCGTCGATTGGGTCAAAATGGGTGCTCCCTGGCCCGAAGACAAAGCACCGACCACCAGCGGCAAAGGACCGCTGTGGTCGCTCCAACCGGTGCGAATGCCGTCAATTCCCAAGGTCAAGAACGCTAAGCTGGTCGCAAATCCAATCGATGCTTTCGTCCTTGCCAAGCTGGAATCCGCGGGAATGACGCTCTCCGCTCCCACTGACAAACGCACGCTGCTCCGCCGCGTAACCTACGACCTCATCGGCCTCCCGCCCTCCGATGCCGAGACTGAGGCCTTCTTGGCCGACAAGTCGCCAACTGCGTACGAGAAAGTTGTGGATCGTCTGCTGGCTTCGCCCCACTACGGCGAGCGATGGGGACGGCTCTGGCTCGATGTCGCCCGCTACGCCGACACCAAAGGCTACGTGTTTGACGAAGACCGCAACTACCCCAACGCCTACACCTACCGCGATTGGGTCATCAACGCCTTCAACCGCGACCTGCCGTACGACCAATTCATCATCGACCAACTCGCCGCCGACCGTCTGCCCGGCATGACTGACGCCGACGATAACCATGACCTCGCCGCCTTAGGATTCCTGCGGGTCGGACGGCGATTCCTCAACAGCCAGCCCGACATCATCGACGACCGAATCGACGTCACCATGCGCGGCTTCCAAGGTTTCACGGTCGAGTGCGCCCGGTGCCACGACCACAAGTTCGACCCAATCCCGACGCAGGACTACTATTCGCTATACGCCGTGTTCTCATCATCGGTCGAGAAAGAAGCCCCGATCGGCGACCGCACCAGTCGAACTGCTTGGAATGCCTACGAGCAGAAAGTCGATGGCCTTCAAGACGAGATGCGCAAGCTGACACTCTCCCAAACCGCCCGCTTGCGTGAGATGCTCAAAACTCCCGACACCGCCGCCAACATCCCCGCCGCCGTCAAGCAAACCCTCCAAGGCATCCGCGAGAACGTCGCGCCCGAGGGCGATAACCTGAAGAAGCTATTCGAGTCCTTCGAGAAGCCCGCCCAGGACAAGTACCGCGAGTTGCAAGGCGATCTGTCCTCGACCGAGAAAGCCCAGCCCAACCGACCTGAATTCGCGATGGCGATGATGGACGGACCGAATCCCCATGATGGCGTCGTGTTCAAGCGCGGCAATCCTGGTAACCACGGCGATGCCGCGCCCCGTCGATTCCTCCTCGCTCTCTCAAAGCCGGGCCAAGAGCGTCCGCACTGGACCGACGGCAGTGGCCGCCTGGACCTGGCTAAAGCCATTGCCAGCAAAGACAATCCGCTGACTGCTCGCGTCTTTGTCAACCGCGTCTGGCAAAACCACTTCGGCAACGGCCTCGTCCGTACCGCGTCGGACTTCGGTAACCAGGGCGACAAACCGACCCACCCTGAACTGTTGGACTTCCTCGCGGAAACGTTCATGAACGACGGATGGTCGATCAAGAAGCTCCAAAAGCTGATCGTCATGTCCGCAACCTACCGGCAAGTCTCCGATGTCACCGCCAAGACCTTCCAAAACGATCCAGATAACCGCTACCTCAGCCACATGAGCCGCCGCCGCCTGGACATGGAGCAGATGCGCGACACCTTCCTGTCCGCCTCCGGCAAAATCGACCTGAAAGACATCGGTGGCAAGTCCGTCGATATTTGGTCGCGGCCCTTCTCGGGCCGTCGCTCCGTCTACGGCTTTATCGAGCGCCAAAACCTGCCCGGCGTCTTCCGCACCTTCGATTTCGCCACGCCCGACGTCAGCAGTCCCAAGCGGTTCGAAACCACTGTCCCCCAACAAGCGCTCTTCTTCATGAACTCGCCGTTCAGCGTCGAGCAAGCCAAACTGGTCAGCACGCGACCGGAAATCGCTGACGCCAAAGACGATGGCCAGCGAGTTCGGCGGCTCTATCTCCTCCTTTTCGACCGCCTTCCAAGTGCCGACGAAGAGGCCATCGGTCGCCAATACCTGAAGCAGGGAAGTCAAGTGCCGATGGAATCCCCCGAAGGAATCTGGCAATACGGCTACGGCTCATTCGATGCCGTACGGGCACGAACCGGCCCGTTCATAAGCCTCAAAGTCTTCGACGACAAGGGGTACCACGTCGGCGATCAATTCCCCGACCCGAACCTCGGCTACATCGACCTCAACCAGTTCGGTGGCCACCCCGGTCGAGACCAACAGCACGCCGTCATCCGGCGATGGGTTGCACCCGATTCGATGACCATTCACATCACCGGCAACATCACCCACCGCCAAGCCCAGGGCGACGGAGTGAGGGGCCGCATCGTCTCCAGCCGCGAAGGTCTTCTCGGCGAATGGACGTCCCACAATAACAGTGTCAACGCCGCCGTCGCGTCCGCGACGGTCCAAAAGGGCGACACCATCGACTTCATCCTCGACCCAATCGGCAACGACGGGTTCGATTCTTTCGAATGGTCGCCGACCATCCTTCGAACCGACGGCGGCTCGAAATGGGCCTCTCGAACCGAGTTCGGCCCGCCCCCGCCCGAGCCGCTTTCCCGCCTGGCCCTCTACGCCCAAGCCCTGATGATGACCAACGAATTCATGTTTATCGACTAGGAGAACCATGTCCCAATACGATCACGATAGCCACGTCCGCGACTACTTTCTCACCCGCCGAGAGCTGATCGGCCGGATGGGAAATGGGTTCGCCGCGCTCGGACTTATGACACTCCTCGGCGAGTCTGCGTTCGCGATGGGAGGAGAAACTGGGACCGCCTACAACCCGCTCGCGCCCAAACTGCCTCCGCTCAAGGCCAGAGCCAAGCGCGTGATTTTCCTGTTCATGAACGGCGGACCGTCGCAAGTGGACACCTTCGACCCCAAGCCGTCGCTCACAAAGTACGCCGGACAAGTGATTCCGCTTCACCTGCCGACCGAGCGCAAAACCGGCGCCGCGTTCGCCTCGCCTTACAGCTTCCAAAAGTACGGTCAGTCCGGCATCGAAGTCAGCGAAATCTTCCCGAACGTCGCCAAGCATGTGGACGACATGTGCGTCATCCGATCCATGCACGCCGACGTGCCTAACCACGAGCCGTCGCTGATGCTGATGAACTGCGGCGACGCCCGCCAGATCCGCCCTTCGATGGGCTCCTGGGTCCTCTACGGCCTCGGCACCGAAAATCAAAACCTCCCTGGCTTCATCTCGATGTGCCCAGGTGGGCTCCCCATTCAAGAAACGCAAAACTGGCAGGCGGGCTTCCTCCCCGGCGTCCTCGCTGGAACCTACATCGACCCGAATCAGACCGACATCGACAAAATCGTCGAGAACATCCGTAACCACTACACCGTCCCGTCTGAACAGCGCGCCCAACTCGACCTGGTCCAAAAACTGAACCACGAGCACCTTGCCCGGCGAGAAAACGACGCCGCTCTCGAAGCACGAGTCCAGTCGTTCGAACTCGCCTACCGCATGCAAAGCGAAGCCACCGACGTCTTCGATGTCGATAAAGAGCCCCAAGCCATCCGCGACATGTACGGCCCAGGGCACTTCGCCCGGCAGTGCCTCATCGCCCGTCGCCTCGCCGAACACGGCGTGCGCTTCATCCAGCTCTACCACGGCGCCGGTCAGCCGTGGGACAGCCACGACGACCTCGAGGTCAACCACCGTCGACTGGCTCACGAAGCCGACCAAGCTATCGGAGCCCTGCTCACCGACCTCAAACAGCGCGGCATGCTCGATGACACGCTCGTCATTTGGGGCGGTGAATTTGGCCGAACTCCGACCGTCGAACTCCCAACACCCGGCTCAAATGCCGGCAAGATCAACGGCCGCGACCACAACCACTACGGCTTCACCTATTGGCTAGCGGGCGGCGGCGTCAAAAAGGGAACCGTCTACGGCGCGACCGACGAATTCGGCTTCCGTGCTCAAGACAACCCGGTCCACGTCCACGACCTCCACGCGACGATCCTATACCTCCTCGGCTTCGACCACACCAAGCTGACCTATCGCCACGCGGGTCGGGACTTCCGGCTGACGGATGTTTATGGCCAAGTGATCGACGGGATCGTAGCGTAAGGTAGGATGAGCGACATGGCCGAAGGTAAAAAGCCTTTCAACAAACTTGTCATCATAGGCATGTGGATGACGCTGGGAGTGATCCTGTTTTGGGCAGGCGGCGAAGCCTTCAAAAAGGTGGAGGCAATCATGCCGTGGATCCTCGCACTCTCCGTTCTGATCCTGGTGCTCGGGCTCCTCATGCAGTACCGAAAGCCGAAGGACGCCAAGCCGACGAGCGAACAGAAATAAAGCCGGTCCTCTGCCTAAAGAAAGGACAGAGGCGGCCAAAGAATCGGTACGAGCCTACGAAGAAAATTCCATAAATGGAACGTCAGTTGACTCACCAGTGATTTTGGCCACGTCGCCATGTCTCCAACTGGGAGCTGCAAAGAACGTTGGTTTCTGCCGCAACGTTAACGGGTGATTTTCCTTGTGGACCAAGTACTTGGCCGTAGCCCACAGGTATCCGACGGCTTTTTCCCGCATGGCGATAAGCGTTTTCAACTTCGCAAAACGGGCTTCGTCGGATCGGTTTTTCTCGGAAAGCCGAATCAGGGCTTCCAGCCGATGTCCGTGCCAGGCCACCATAGCCTGAAGCTCCATGAGCTTCTCGGATACCGGCCTAGCGCTCCTAATGAGCGTACTTGTATCTTTGATGAGAGCAGACTTAAAAGACCGCTCTGCGCGATTCAGTAACTGCATAGAACACCTCCTTATGCAATCGGTCGGGGAGAATGGTGGTACATTCTCTTTCGATGTGTCTACGAGGTTAGCTGCCGGGTTAGAGCCGAAAGTTACTCTTCCTGTGTGGATTAACCCCTAAGTTAGGTGGTTCCCCCGCTCCGGTGTGATCACCGGACTCGACTTACCTAAATTATACCCTATGGACGCCTCCCCCATCCAAAGTGAAATCCTTCAGGCTCCCGAACCTGGTGGTCTTAGCAAGCATCAAGCCCAAATCCGGCGAACGATCGCGACCGGGGCGATGCTCAGTTCCCCGTACTTGATCATGAACGCGCTGGCCACCGTCGTGGCTGCCTACGGTTTGCTCGCCAACAGCACGGCCGTGGTGATCGGCGCGATGATCATTGCGATGCTATTGGGGCCGATCATGGGTCTGGCCTTGGCCCTGGTGGATGGCGACACGCTTCTGCTCAAAAACGCGGTCATTGCCGAGGTCGTCGGCGTCGGAATGGTTCTGATCCTGGGTTACGTTATTGGGCATATCCACGGCGACCTTCCTATTACCGAAGAAATCCTCGCGCGCACGAAGCCGAACTTGCTCGATCTCGCTGTCGCTCTGGCTGGAGGAGCTGCGGGTGCCTATGCGACCGTCTCGCCACGCGTGAGCGTCGGCCTAGTCGGCGTGGCGATTTCCACCGCCCTCGTGCCGCCCCTCGCCGTCTGCGGAATCTGCGTCTCGCGCAGCCTGTACGACCTCGCTGCCGGTGCCTTCATCCTCTTTCTCACCAACCTCGTCGCCATCCAGGTTGCGTCATCGGTCGTGCTGTTCGCCTTCGGATACCACAAAGTCACGCATCGTGACCCCGGCGACACCGGCTTTGTCCGCCGCCTGGTAATCGATGCAGCCTTATTCCTGGGTCTGTCCGTATTCCTTTACGTGCAGTTGGGCAGTACGGTTCGGGAACAGCGATTCGAGGAAGACGTCAAGATTCAGCTTGAACGCGGCTTGGTGTCCATCCCGGGCGCATACCTCGCCGAAACCCGGTTCCGAACCATCGACAAAAAGTCGGTAGTGGTCGCGCTCGTGCGCGCGCCAAACTCGATCACGCCCGAGCAGACCAAGATTTTGCAGGACCTACTGCCAACGGTTGCTGGCCGTCCGACCGAACTCCACGTTCGATCTCAGCTCACCAAGGAAACGACGGTCGAAGGCTATCTCCATGTGATCGAACCGAAGGCAACGCCGATCGAGGACGTCCAATCCACCGCAAGCGACACGACGACTGAGATCACTCCGCTCGTGCCCGACTCCCACGTGCCCCAAACGGACACCAATGCGGCCAACGACGCGAACAACGAGCCTCCGAGCGACAGCAACAACGAGCCGCCCGCGGACGCCAATAACGCGCTCGGAACCGATTCGAACAACGCGGAAGCTGGAGACGGAGCGTCGCCGGAGTGAACCTGTCTTTCGACAACGTCGAGCTCCTACTCTTCATCGCCGCGCTGGTGGCGCTCCTTGCTAAGCGGCTACGTCTGCCATACACGGTCGGACTGGTCTTCGCCGGAAGCATTCTCGCCTCGATGGGCCTTCTTGAGGGCTACCCATTCACCAAGGACCTAATCTTCCGCGCCCTGCTTCCCCCGCTTATCTTTGAGGCCGCCTTCTTCATTCGTTGGTCCGACCTCCGAAAGAACTTTGCTCCGGTGTTGACCCTAGCCACCGTCGGCGTGATCGTGTCGGGCGGAGTCGTCGCCTCGGCGATGGCCTTGCTGGGAGGCTGGCCGTGGCCGGTTGCGTTTGTTTTCGGATCCCTCATCGCTGCGACCGACCCGGTGTCGGTCATCGCCATGTTCAAGGAACTCAAAGTCGAGGGCCGCCTGCGCCTCTTGGTCGAATCCGAAAGTCTGTTCAACGACGGCGCCGCCGCCGTAGTTTTCACCCTCGCTGTCCTAGTCGCCACTGGCACGACCCTCACCCCTAGCCTTGCCGTGAAATCTCTCCTGCAAGAGGTTGGCGGCGGAATCCTTTGCGGCGGACTCGTCGCCGGAGCATCGCTGTTCCTCGCCGGTCGAACTGACGAACACCTGATCGAACTCAGCTTCACCACCGTTTCGGCTTTCGGCTCATTTGTCTTGGCCGAGCATTTCCACTGCTCGGGCGTGTTGGCTGTCCTCGTTTCTGGCCTCATGATCGGCAATCTGGGGAGCATCGGCTCGATCACCGACGCCGGACGAGAAGCCGTCGGAGCCTTTTGGGAGTTCGCCGCCTTCGTGGCCAACTCGATCGTCTTCCTCCTGATAGGGGTGAGGGAACACGCCCTCGGTTCCGATCTCCTCGGCCATGCCGGTCTCATTGGCCTTGGCATCGGCGCGTCGCTCATCGGTCGCGCCATCTCCGTCTACGGTGTTTCTGCCCTCTTCGGAAGGTCCAAGCATCGAATCTCCGGCATGCACCAGCATGTGCTGGTGTGGGGCGGCTTGCGCGGCGCACTCTCGCTGGCGCTCGCCATCGGCCTGCCCGAAACCTTCCCCTTGCGGGAAGAAGTGGCGGCGGTTGCGTTTGGCGTCGTGGCGTTCTCCGTTGTCGTTCAGGGAATCACGATGCCGTTCCTGATCCGGCGTGTCCCGCCCGAACCCGCCGAAACCTAAGCGGCCAGATTCGCGTACCCCGGAATAGAAGCATGCGATATCAGATGCGCCAGAAGCTGTTCTCGTGGGGCGACGATTTCGTTATCCGCGACGAATACGGGCAGGACCGATTCTTCGTTGATGGACGAGTGTTTTCCATCGGGAAGCAGCTCTCGTTTCAAACCATGAACCGGCAGGAGCTAGCGTTCATCCGGCAAGAGCTGCTCAGTTGGGGCCCAAAGTACGACATCTTCCGCAACGGACAACACTTCGCAACCGTGACGAAAAAGCTCTTCACGTTCCTCCACTGCACCTTCTTCATTGACGTTCCCGGGCCGGACGATCTCGTAGCGGAAGGGAACTTCACTGACCACGAATACCGCTTCATTCGCCAAGGTCGCGTAGTCGCCGGAGTCTCGAAAAGCTGGTTCTCGTGGACCGACAGCTACGGCGTCGACATCGCTCCCGGCGAAGACGACGTGCTCATCCTCGCGTGTACTGTCGTGATCGACATGGCCTGTCACCCTGACGGCGAAGACCGCTCTCTTCTCGGCTCGATTCTGGGGTCCTAAAAGCGTCGCCAGGCGACGAACAATGCTTTTCCGCGCAGTCATACTTTTTGAGATTTGTGCGGCTCCACGAGCCCTTGAACATAAGTCATGAAGAATAACTACGCTACTCCACGGGGGGAGTCGCTGAGCGAAGCGAAGCGGTGGGGAGGAGGCAGACGACCAAACGGTGCAAATCTAGTCTCTGGAATATTGACTCCCTTACCCAGCAAATAAATATGAGATAGGGAGTTGGCACGGATGAGCTTCTCTGGGCGTAGCTGAGCGATGCCCATCCGTGTCTTAAGCAGTCAATCCAGTTGTAAGGTAACCACTAATTCCCGATCTTGCTCTTGTCCGGATTCGGCGGTCGGTGGAGAATCGGCCGCTGGTACTTAGCCAGCGCCTTATTGATCTCCTCGATCGCCTTTTCTAGCTGAGCATCTTTTCCTTGCCGCCACAGGTATGGATCGAGTTCGACGTCGAAATCAGGATCGACGCCGTGACCTTCCACGTCCCAACGATTCTCCGCCACGTTGTAGAATGCGCAGTTCGGCGAGTTGATCTCGCCCCCATCGACGGTGGGGAAGCCAAACGCCGCGACAAGGCCGCCCCAGGTGCGTTTGCCAACCAAGGGACCGATCTTCTTATGCTTGAACAGCCACGGGAACATGTCGCCGCCCGAGCCAGAGAACTGGTTGGCGAGCATGACCTTGGGGCCGTAGATCGTCGATCCTGGCGTCGGCCAGTCCTTGCCGTCTCGGGGTGTGAATGCGCCGTCCAACTCTTTCGCCATCTCATAGACCAGGTAGTCGGCGATGAGTCCACCGTGGTTGAACCGCTCGTCCACGACGATTCCGTCCTTGTCCGATTGAGCGTAGTAGTAGCGGATGAACGAGGTCCAACCGCCGCTGCCCGTATCCGGCACGTGGACGTAACCAGCCCGGCCCTTGGTCATCTTCTCAACGTATCGCCGGTTGTCTTCTTCCCAGGCTCGGCTTCGGAGCGCGAATTCGCTTGCCACCGGGACAACCGTCACCTCGCGCGATCCATCCCCGTTCGGGTTGGGCCCGATCTTGACCTTCACTTGCTTTCCGGCCTTGCCCTCCAGCATTTCGTAGATGTCGTTCGAATCCTGCAGATCCTTGCCATCGATGGCCAGCACATATTCACCCGCCTTTGCGTTGACGCCCGGCTGGGCCAGCGGCGCATATAGGCCCGGGTTCCATCGCTCGCCGTCGTAGACGCGTTTGATGCGGTACTTGCCGTCTTCAAACACAAAGTCGGCGCCCAAGAGGCCGCCGGGGGTGCCAGAAACGCCAGGAATGTCACCGCCGCGGGCCCACATATGGCCGATGGAGATTTCGCCGAGCATATCTGTGAACAGGTAGTTCAAGTCGGCTCTCGAAGCCACGTTTTCAACGAACGGAGCATAGCGCGCTCGCATCTGCTCCGCGTTGATTCCATGCAGGTTCGCCGCATAAAACAGGATCGGCTCGTTCGTCCATATCTCATTGAAGATCGATTTCCATTCAGCCTTCGGATCGATTTTCACTTTCATGTCGTCGAGGTCCAAGGTTCCTGCGCCAGGCTGCATCGGAGCTGCCGTGCTGACGATTGATGCGCCGCCGAGCCCCATGACCAGTGCTTTCGAACCGTCTGGGGTCGTTGTCATCGTTCGACCTGACCCAAATGGGGTTGCCTTGCGGTCCGCAAACGACCACTTGGTGATCGTAGAGATCGGACTTCCTGCCTGTGGATTCACATGCGGCGGCGTGGCCAAGGCAAAGAACGAACCGGCCGGTCCTGGTTCTAAGCCTTGGTACTCCATCGTCGGCATCGGGAGCGAGATGATTCGCCGCTCAATGTTGTCGAGATCGATGGTGAACTCCGGTTTGGCTGGCTTTTCATCTTTCTTATCCCCGTCGGCGGGTGGCGGGGGAGTCTTCACGACCTCCTCGTCGCTCTCAGGCTGAAGCGGGTTCGGCAGGTCGTTGCGGAGCACCACGCAGTACATCGAGCTCAGAAGCACTGGGCTGGTCATGCTTGACATGTCCAGCCAACTGGTTCCCGGACCCGCGTTCGTACTGGCAAAGAAGTACAAATGCTTGCCGTCTCGGTCGAAAATCGGGCTCTTTGCCATGCTGAGGCCGTCTGTAATCTGCGTCTTCTTGCCCGAATCGAGACTGAAAACAAACACCGCTTGCATGTGGCTATCGAGGTCTCGCGCCCAGGTGATCCACTTGGAATCGGGCGACCATCGGGCGACCAAATTCACATTCGGGTCGGTATATGTCGTCTGGTCGACGAACGTGCTCTTTCCAGATTCGACATCTAGAATCCAGAGCTTGTTGCGGTTGTCGTAATAGGCGATCTTCTTCGAATCCGGCGACCAGTACGAAGCGCCCGATCCGTAGTAATAAGCCGGCGAATCGCCGAGGTCCACGAGTTTGACCTTTTCCGTTGCCGCATCGTAGAACGCCATCTGCTGGTGGCCGCTCTCATCTGAGATGTAGGAAATCGTCTTGCCGTCCGGCGACCAGGCTGGATCTCGGCGATGAACGCCCTGCTTATCGTCAATCTGGTGGATGTCGCCCTTGCTCGCCGGAACCGTCATCACCCATCCGCGGGCGGCCAACACCGCCCGCTTGCCACTGGGCGAGATGCTTCCGCCCGTCATGTCGCCACGAAGGTCCTTAAATTGAGACCGAACCTCGGGGAAGTCGCCTCGAATGTTGATGTTCAGCCGTGTGGTCTGCTTCGTCTTCAAGTCGAAAAGGTTCAGCGAGCCGAGCTTTTCGTAGACGATCGCGCCGGGACCGGCCGAGGCGGACTTGATATCGAAGCCCTCGCCCGGAATCTCATCCGTGACGCGTTTGCTCTTGAGATCGAAACTGCTGAGGCCCACCGGGCCCTTTGGATCGGTCAGGAAGTACACCTTATCGCCAATCCACATCGGCTGGAAGTCGTTCCACCCCTTGCGCGGAATCTCATACACTTTCGAGTCCGACATTTGGCCGATCCAAATCGAGTATGCCTGGCCGCCTCGGTATCGCTTCCAGGCGTCTTGCCACTTGAAGCCCGGAACGTAGGCCAGTTGCTTGCCGTCTTCCGAGAACGACGCCATCGTCCCCATCGGGAACGGGAGCATTTGGGGCACGCCGCCGTCCTTCGAGATGGTGAAAAGCTGAGGAGCATCGGTGTTCGAAAGCATGTTCGAAGCAAAGATGATTGATTTGCCGTCCGGTGTCCAGCCTTGAACTTGCTCGCCGCCTGGATGATAGGTCAGTCGTTTGGGCACTCCGCCCTCGACCGGGACCGTGAAGACGTCGGTGTTGCCGTTGTACTGGCCCGTAAACGCGATGGTCGAGCCATCCGGCGAGAAGTATGGGTAGGTTTCGATACCTGGAGCGCTCGTAAGCCGTTTGGCGTCGCCGCCAGTTCGTGGCACCGACCACAGGTCGCCCGCAAAGCTGAACACGATGGTTGTCGCATTCATCGTCGGGTGTTGCATCAAGAGTGGGTTGGGTCCCGGGTCAAACGCCGATTGCCGACCTGCCGCCAAAAGGGCGAAGAAGGGAAGTGGAGTCATTAAAGCCTTTTTACCCGAGCCCCCTCGGATCGGTTGCGTGGTGAAATATCACTTCTTCGCTCCCTAACGAAACTTAGGAATACAACCAAGTGGTTAAATAAGAATAGGAACAATGGCCACTGATACTCTGAGCACCGTCTTTTCCGCCCTCGCCGACCCGACCCGTCGCTCGATTCTGGAGCAGTTGACCCACGGGCCGTTGGCCATGGGCGAAATCGCGAAGAAATTCTCGATCAGCGGTCCGGCGATCACGAAGCACCTGAAGGTCTTGGAGCGAGCGGGACTGATCCGTGCGGATAAGCAGGCTCAACTGCGCCCACGAACGCTGGACGCCACCAGATTGAAGGAGGCACAGGAGTATATTGAGTCGTACCGAAAGTTCTGGGACGAGAGCTTCGACCGCCTCGACCAGTTCCTCATCGAGCTTCAGGCGCAAGAAAAGAAAAACAACCCATAACCTCCTGACACATTGAACCTAAGTCTTGTGGACCAGCTCCGCTACTCCCTGGGGGGAGTCGGCAAGCGAAGCGAGCCGGTGGGGAGGAGACAGCCAACCAAAGAGTCCAAAAAGCTATTCGAAGAACCATTGAATCATTTCCGGATACATGCGAGTCAAATGAATGCCAATCAGGGTGCCACGGATAGGCGCAACCGAGTCTTTGTGAACGCCAGTTGAACAGCGCGCCTATCCGTGTAACTACGAACACTCCGTTTTTCGCCGCCTAAGGTCCGAAGGACCGTAGTTTCTAGCGAAGGCTGAGGGCCTGGTAACAGGGTCCAAAAATTCATGCGGCCTGGAGGGCCGCGGCACCTTAACAAGACAATAACCGCCGACACCATCTGGGCGTCAAAACTACATGGGAAAGGTTCTGTCGTTTGCTTGGTTATCGCTGGTTCTCGCCGCGACCTCGTTCGCTCAAGTCCGACCCGTCGTCTCCTCACTCGAATCCAAAGTTGCGCGAGCCGACGCGATTTGCGTTGGCACCATCGAGAGCCTGAGCGAAGAACGGACCGAGTTCGGACAAGGCTACACGAATTTCACCATCACCGTAAAGGTGAGCCACGTTCTAAAGGGCAACCCAGAGTCGTCGATTAGCTTCGTTGGCTATACAACGGAAACGTATGCGAACCTGAAGCAGATTCAAGCCAAGGCGGCACCAGTTTGGGTAGCCCGAATTCTGCCTTATGATCCTCAGTCCCATCCCGACCCTTCATGGGTTATTCACACCGATTGGAACGAACTGACGATGGACTACAAGGTTCTGTCGACCCAAGACGCGATCGTGAAGCGACTGAAAGAATACGTAGCCGCGAATCCCGCGCCGGTCAAAACAAAGTCCATCATGTCGTTCGTACCCATGTTCATCAGTCCGTCGAGAGGGATCGTTGACTTTATCCTCCCCGATTGTCCGGCGCTCGAATCCTTGGCCCATCGCATGATTGACGACCCAAAGACGTTTGTGCCCCCAGCCGACGAGCACGAAAAACAGCGAAAGGGACTCGCCGCCTATGATCAGTCTTGCCAAACCTTTATGCGCTTCGAGGGCCTCAACTTACTCTCAGGATTCAAGTCCGACCAAAACATAAGACTCGTCCAGAAATACCTCAGCGACTCATCCGTGGTCATCACCTATCGCACACCCGACGAAAAGGTCTTGTGGTACATGCTTCGCTCCGCATCTTACCAAATTCTCACCAAGTGGGGAGTGAAAGTAGAGGTCCCGATCGACGAAGCCCCGATCGACTCCGTCAAGTCGACAGATGGTCTTATGATATTTAATAAATTAATCATGAACATTCGATGATTGCAGGTGAAATCATGCGAATCAGGGCAAAGAGGCCCTATTCCTGTGCCAAAACGTGCCATTTTTGAACCTGGCTTGGGGTGAAATAGGGCTAGACCCATGCTCACTTCAGCGCTGATTTTCCTTGCGGCTTCTGTGTCTCGACCTCCAAAGGTTCCCCTCTATCGCGACCCGCAGGCACCTGTCGAAGCGCGAGTCAACGATCTTTTCAGTCGAATGACGCAGGAAGAGAAGATGGACATTCTGACTGGCACCGGGTTCACCACTCGCCCGATTCCTCGCCTCGGCGTCCCACCAATGGCGATGGCCGACGCCGGTCAAGGCGTTCGCGGCGGAATGCCAAGCACCGAGGGACCAGCGACCGCCTTTCCGTCTGGCGTGGCAATGGCCTCTACGTGGGACCCAGAGTTAGTTGGCCGAATCGGCAAGGCTATCGGCGAAGAAGCGCTCAACAAAGGCACTGGCGTCCAGGTCCTCCTCGGACCTGCTATCAACATCCACCGCTCGCCGCTCGGCGGACGCAACGGCGAATACTTCAGCGAAGACCCGTTCCTCGCTTCCCGAATGGCGGTCGGCTACATCGAAGGGATGCAGAGCACTGGCTGTGCCGCTTGCGCCAAGCACTACATCGCCAACAATGAGGAGGTCGATCGCGACTACGTGGACGTTCAAGTCAGCGAACGTGCGCTCCGAGAAATCTACATGCCCGCATTTGAAGCAGCGGTGAAGGAAGCCCATGTTTGGACCGTAATGTCGTCCTACAACATGATCAACGGCTACCACGCCAGTGCCAACAAATATCTCCTCACCGATGTTCTCAAGAAGGGATGGGGTTACGATGGAATGGTCATGTCCGACTGGGGTGGCGTCCACGAGACCGTACGAACCGTCAATGCAGGCAACGACCTCGAAATGCCCGGTCCTGGACTCCTACGCCAAGAGCAGATCGAAAAGGCGATGAAGCGCGGTCTCATCACCCAGGCTCAACTCGACGACAACGTCCGTCGAATTTTGCGAACCATTGTTCGCGTGGGCCTCCTCGATGGAGCGAAGACGCCTGACCACGACGTCGTCAACTCGGCAGCGCATCAGAAACTGACGTTCGAAGCCGCGACCAAAGGAATCGTGCTCCTCAAAAACGAAGGCGGCATTCTGCCCCTTCAGGCCAAGCGAATTAAGTCCATCGCCGTCATTGGTCGTCCCGCAAGTGATGTTCAGGTTGGCGCGAACGGAAGTCCGACGGTGACTCCGTTCTACAAAATTCAGCCTCTGGAAGGCATCAAGAAGTATGCCGACCCAAACACGAAGATCACCTACGTTCCAGCCTCCAACCTCGGCGAGACGATCCCGAGTTCCGCCCTCAAATCGTCCGACGGCCAGCCTGGTCTCCACGCTGAATACTTTTCGAATAAGACCCTGAGCGGAACGCCGGTCGCCACCCGAACGGACCAAACGATCTCCTTCACCTGGGACGGCTCGCCTGCAAACGGGGTAGGCAAGTCCGACTTCAGCGTCCGCTGGACCGGCAAGCTGACCGCCCCGAAGACCGGCACCTATAACTTAGTCCTGAGTTGTGACGACGGATGCCGTCTGTTCCTCGATGGCAGACTTCTTATCGACCACTGGGTAGACAGCGGGGAGACCCCGATTTCGACGAAAGTCGATTTGGTGGCGGGTGAACCACACGATCTGAAGGTCGAATACTACCAGGCAGGCGGTCTGGCGGTAGCCAAACTGAACTGGACGCCACCACAGACCGAGGCCTTCCAAGATGCCGTCGCGGCGGCCAAGCAAGCTGATGTCGCCATCGTCTGCATTGGCACTAACGGTCAAGAGGGCGAAGGCAACGATCGCCCGTCGATGGAGCTTCCTGCCAATCAAGACGAACTGATACAAGCCGTCATGAAGGCTAACAAACGTACGATCGTCGTCATGAACAACGGCACGCCGGTCGACATGTCGCAATGGGTGGACAAGGTTCCCGGACTGGTGGAAACTTGGTTCCCCGGGCAAGAGGGCGGTGCCGCCCTTGGTGCAATCCTTTTTGGCGAAGTGAACCCGTCGGGCAAACTACCAGACACCCTTGCCAAGCGTCGCGAGGACTACCCCGACTTTGGCAACTTCCCGGGAACGAAAGGGACGGTGAACTATGCCGAAGGTATCTACGTTGGCTACCGGCACTTCGACAAGGAAAAGATCGCTCCACTCTTTCCGTTCGGATTCGGCTTGAGCTATACAAGCTTTGGGTACGGCAAAGCAAGCGTCTCGGAGCCCGATGACCTCGGAAACCGAACGGTCAGCCTAAACGTGACCAATACCGGCAAGCGAGCCGGCGCCGAGGTGGTTCAACTTTACATTCACGATCTTGCCCCGAAGATCGACCGCCCGATCCAGGAACTGAAAGCATTCCAAAAAGTGATGCTGGAGCCAGGTGAAACTAAGACCGTGCACCTAACCGTACCGCCTCGGGCTTTTGCCTATTGCGACGTACCCGGCAAGCAATGGAAGGCCGACGCCGGACGCTACGAGCTTGAGATTGGCGCTTCCTCGCGCGATATTCGCCAGCGGGCAACCGTCACTTTAGGTTCAGACTTCACCGAATCGATTCCGTTCATGAGCGAGCAGACCGCCCCGAAGGCCGCTACCGAACCGGACCTGGCCAAAGGGAAGCCGGTGACGGCGTCCAGCACAGAAAATCACATCGATGTAGAAGCGAAGAACGCGGTCGATGGCAACGACCAAACGCGATGGGCCTCAGACTTTGCCGACAATCAGTGGATCGCGGTTGACCTCGGTCAACCAACCTTGATTGACCATGTGACGATCAAGTGGGAGGCCGCTTTCGCATCCGAATACGCAGTTCAGGTCAGTGACGATGGACTGGCTTGGAACGATGTCTTCTCAACAGACGCTGGGTTTGGCGGCATCGACCCCATCTCGTTCAAACCCGTCACCGCCCGCTACGTCCGCCTCTTTGCCAAGAAGCGCGGAACCAAGTACGGGGTTTCGCTCTTCAGCTTCGAGGTGTATGCTCCCAAGAAATGAAGTACACGGCCAAGATTGAGTGTGCCGATCCGGCGTCTTTCCATGTCCTCGACCCGGAAAAGGCAAAGCGGATGAACGCAAAGACGCTCTACATTCCGTCGGTAGCCGATGTGCGCGAAGCCATCAACGCCATTCCTGCCGGAAAGACGAAGACCATCGTCGAGCTAAGGAAGATTCTGGCGGTCAAGGGCAACGCCGACACTGCCTGTCCGGCGAAGGTCAACGGCTATTGGAAATGGATGGCGTTTGCCGCCGAAGAAGAAGGTGGCGAGCCTTTACCGTGGTGGCGAGTCCTGAAAGACGGCAAGTTGAGTCGTCACATGCCTGGTGGCGTTGACGCCCACCGAGCAAGACTCAAGGCCGAAGGCGTTACGCTTCCTTAAAATTCAATCCTTTCTCAGCCATTGCCGTCTTCAGCTTGCCAAGTGCGTTCGGCCCCATGCCATGCAGGGCCTTGATCTCAGGTTCAGTGAAGTTCTGAAGCTGTTCAAGCGTGGTCACTCCCACACTGTTCAAAGCCCGAACTGCCGGTTTAGCAATCTTGGGTAACTCCATCAAACGAATTTTTCGATCCACTTGGCGAAAGAATCCAGGAAGGATGCCAGATACTTCTTCGTTCCTTCATTAGTCAGGTTTCCGTTCTCATCGAAGAGGGTGTCCACCCGCCCGATGCTGACGTTCGGCTGAGGCAAGACAAACATATTGACGTTGGTAAGGGTTTGCCGAAGGTGGTTGTTCGACGAGATACCCCCCAGTGCACCCGGCGACGTACTCACTACGCCAGCCGGAACGCCATCCCACAGGTTCTGACCCGGCGGGCGGGAGCCGATATCCACCGCGTTCTTAAGGGGTGCGGGCATGGAACGGTTGTATTCCGGAGCCATAAAAATGACGGCGTCGAACTCACGTACCCGGTCCCGAAACACAGTCCACGCGACGGGCGGATCGTCTTCGAGGTCTTGGTTAAACAGCGTCAAATCGAGAATTTCGACGATTTCCAGATGGAGGCCCTGCGGAGCCATCGCAATTAGGGCATTGGCGGCCATCCGGCTGTAAGCTCCGCGTCGAAGACTGCCGATGATGACCGCCACCTTGCGAGCCGACACGTCGTCGGGCTCTATTTCAGATAGAGATGCCGGTGCATCGCTCGCGGGAAAGCTCTCCATAAGCGCCTCGTCCAATTTCGATTCCAATTCCATTTCTACCAGTCCCATGCCCATTCTACAAGACGCCGACACTTTTGAGCATCAGACCAAGAACTCTCCGGTGGTGGTCAAACGTCTTATTGAGAAATGATCGCGTCGATCGTCGCAATCGCGTTGTTTCAAGCCCCACCCGATCTCGCTAAGCTGGGCGAGCGGCTGGCCGTCTCCATCGATGTCCGCTCCGCGCCGTTTTCCGATGCGGGCAAGGACTATAAGGTTAATGGCGATCAGGCTACCGATGCCGCGATGGCGAAGTACGTCCCGCTGTTCGTGACCGAGTGGAGTCGCTACACCGCCGATGTGATGCGCAAGGCCAAGGTAACCAAGATCGTCTTCTGCGAGAAGTTGGCTCTTGGCCAACAAATACGAGCCGCGGTTCCGGCCTACGGCCTCGACGCGATGTACTACGATCCGGCCCTGGGCGCCTACTCCCCGAGTTATCAGAAATCGGTCATTCACCACGAATTCTTTCACATGATGGATTACCAAATGGGGAGGTCCGAGGTGGACCGAGAATGGGTCGCAATGAACCCACCCGAATTTCAATACGGTTCTGGTGGAGCGAAAATGCGAACTAGTGGTGTGGGCAATCTAACCAAGGAGATTCCTGGATTCATCACGATGTATGGCACCTCCGCTATGGAAGAAGACAAGGCGGAGCTTTATGCACATCTCATCGTCGATCCCAAATTTGTCCTGGATCAGGCAAAGACCGACGCTGTCCTCGCCTCCAAGATCGCTTTGCTCAAGAAGAGACTTTTTGCCTTTGACAGTTTGTTCGGCCAGAAGTTCTGGCCGAACAGCTAATGGTGATTTTCGACCATCTCGAGGTTGCTGATTCCGATGATGCCACCACCGTGAGGGATCGGCATTCGGACGATGCTGATGGTGGCATGGGTAGCGCTCTTCGAACTCCACTTCATGCTGACTTCCTGGTAGCAAAGTTGACCAGCCGCTTGGGCATCGCTTCGCTCTCCGTTCACGCGAATCTCGTAGGTCGGCACCCATTCCACTCCTGGCGTCAGACTGATGCCCTGGAAGCTCAGCCGATACTGGGTGTTCGGCTTGCATTCGACGGTCGTCGTGAGGATCACCATCGAGTCGGTACCGCCCGCATTGGCAAATAGGGCCTGTTCGTTGCCGGTGGCGCTTTTAGCCGCCGAGAAGGGTGATGCTTGAATCAGACGGTGAAGTTGAGGTGAATTGAAGGCCGGTGCGACCGTGTAGAACATCCCCCACAGGCAGTTGTCGGCCGGAGGCGTGTAAGGCAGAACCGGCGAGGTAAAGCCCTGGTTTCCGAACGCGAAGTCGCCGTTAAATATGAGATTCTTTGAACGGGGATCAGGAAGGTCGCGAATTGGCTGAGGATTGTCGTCGTTATATTTCTGGAGCACGGTTCGGTAATTCTCAGCAATATCGAACGTCCGCTTGATATCAGGATCATCGAGGCTCGGGTACCGCTTTCTGGCTTCCGAAGTCGACCAATCAAGAGCGCTCAGCGCCTGCCCGTACTGCTTGTATTGGCAGGCCGAGGCCATATCGTGGATGGACTGGGCTAACTCGGCAATCGTGTAATTCTTGGCGACCGAGTCGTCTTTGAAGGCGTCGCCTCCCTCGGACGGCAAGATCTTCACCGTTGTTTCTTGCGTTGTCGTGACGGTCTTCTTCGCTTCTAAATCGTAGTAGCTTAGCTTGACCTTGACTGGGACTTCCTGTAACCCGGGTGCTCGTCGAGATGTGAACCCTAACATGACGACTTCGGTTGCGCCGTTGTTGAGGTTGGCCACGTTGACGGTGAGTTGACTTCCGTTGCGCTTGGGCTGGTAGCCGTAAATCTTGGCAAGTTTGAGCCCATTTCCGTAGGTGATTTCAACGCTTGGGTCGGTAGCGACCGGCGAAACAAGACTCTGCATTTCATCCTGAAAGACCTTTCGAACATCCTCGGTATCGGCGACAAAGTGGAAGAGTCCTCGTCCCTGGTGAGAGAGACTTTGCAGGAGGCTGCGATTGATGTCTTCGCCAACTCCGATGGTGGATAGGTCGACGCCACGGTCGTTGTAACCGAGCGATTCGGCGGCCATTTCGTCGGGCGAGGTGATTCCCCGGTTGGCGATGCCGTCGGTGAGGAGAATGACTCGATTGGTGGAATCCTTGCAGTAGTTCTTTAGCACTTCCTCGTAGCCGAGTTTCATTCCGGCTTCGAGGTTTGTGGAGCTTCCGGTTTGGATCGAGTCGATGACCCGCTCAACGTCTTGAGGGTTAGAAACCTTCTGCGCAGGCATGAGGACCGAGGCATTGTCGTCGAAGACCACGATAGAGAGCGTATCGACCGGGCGAAGCTGCGAAACAAAGGTCCTCATCGCGTCCTTCACGCGCGTCATCTTGTTGGCGCTGGACATCGATCCGCTTTTGTCGATGACAACCGACAGATTAAGCGGTCGAAGGTTCTTGCGATCATGAACCAGAGCCGTGCTGAGACCCACCTGCAAGACCGCGGTTTGATCGGATGACACGACATCATTGCCCCACCGAACGTCCAGTCCAACCGCCTGGTTGGCTTTGGGACGGGCAATCTCGTGCCGATGGTAGTTGATGAAATCTTCGACGATGACGTCGCCGGGCGCAGGAATGACTCCTAGTGAACCGAGGTAACGGGTTCGCGCCGCTCCCGCATTGGATACACCTTCCTGGGCAAAGACGGCCTGCGCAGATAAGGTGGCAAGGACGACGAAAAATGTGGCGAATCGGTGTCTGAACCCCATAAAATTCCCTCCGACAACGATAAGACGTGGCGCTTTTGGCCGCGTTACTTCGAAATCAAAACTAAGTAAGCTGTCGGAATGGCCGATCCAGCTAGCCGGTGCGCTTGTGCGCTCGGTGCCACTTGCCGCCCTCCGGAGCCTAGCCGATGATCGTGCTGTTGGCTGTCCTCATCGCGGTGCTGGTGACGCTGGTATTTGCCTTCAGTAACTTTTCCCGAAGCGACTTTTGGACGGCTACGGTTACGCCGCTGGCATCGATCATCGGAAGCGGATTTCTGGTGTGTGCCCCCTTACTCGCCAAAGAGTTTGGCGCGTTCGCCGCTCCGGCGATGGGCGTTCTCCTCGTCATCGCCTATCTGGTTGGTGCCGTCATTCGCTTCAATATCCATCATGTCGAGCCCTGCCTGGAAGATGGTGCGAAGCATGGGCCGGTCGTGGTGCTCGCCCGGATCTCTCAGGGCGTGCTGTCACTGGCCTATGCGGTTTCGGTCGCGTACTACCTCAAGTTGTTAGCGGCGTTTGTACTTCGGGGTGCCGAGAACGAGAGTGTCATTCGTTCGAACATGCTCGTGACGGCGATCATTCTCGTCTGTGTGGCGCTTTCGTTCTCTGGCGGACTGCGGCGAGTGGAGCACCTGGCTCATGCCACGGTGTCCATCAAGTTGGGCGTCATTGCTGGTCTGCTGGCGGCGTTGGCCGTGCACTGGGTCGTGAACATCGGTCGGCCATTTACCGTGCCACCCGGAGTGGTGAGTCCGCGAAACATCTTCATCTTGCTGGGCTTGCTGATCACGGTTCAGGGATTCGAGACCTCCCGGTATTTGGGAGAGGCATATGACCGGGAGACGCGGGTGCGAACAATGCTGTTGGCCCAATGGATTTCGGCAGGCATCTACGCCGTTTTCCTCATTCTTTTGACTCCATATCTGACCGAAGCATCGATGACGCAGGGCGTGGCGGGCATCCTCGACATTATGAAGTCGATCGCCCCATTCTTCGGCGGGATGGTGCTTCTCGGAGCGGTGATGAGCCAGCTTAGTGCGTCGGTTGCCGATTCGATCGGAGCGGCAGGGATTGCGGTGGAGGCGTCCAAGCGAAAGCTTACGATCCCATCGGGGTACGCCATCGGTGCGGCTCTCTCGATTGCAGTGGTGTGGTTGACCGACCCCTTTCAGGTCATCGCTCTTGCATCGCGCGCGTTTGCCCTCTACTATGCCTTCCAATGCGTATTGGCGATTATGGTCGCGAGGCGAACGAAGTCGGCCAGTCTGGCGCGGCAAGTGGGCTTTGCGCTGATTGGTCTGATCTGCTTGGTGGCTGTGATCGCTGGTTCACCGGCTGAGTAATCGGTACGATTCGTCGGCGGTTTGGACAATCTGCCTCGGCTTGAAGATGCCGCTTAAGAATCGAAGGCTCTCGTCCGTGCGGCTTGGGTCGCACGACTCGCGCGTGAATGACACGATGTCTTCGACGGCGCGAACATGTCGATAGTAAGCGAGGGCAAGCGGATCTATCTGGCATTGTCCGTATCCTTCGAAGAACCATCCTTCCACCTCAGGCTCGTGGCCGGTAATTCCGGGACCGCAGAAAAACATCAGATCGCACTCTTTTGGAGCCAACTTTGGCGCGTCCCAGTCGACGAGAAGGGGAGGTCCGTCTTCGCGAACGAGAATGTTTCCGACGTGAATATCCGCATGACAGGGCACAAGGTGCCATTCCTTCGCCCGGCACCGCGCACCCAACTCGACTACTCGCTGAAGGCACGTTTCGACGGCCTCGGAGTAAAGACAAAGGATCTCTTGAGCAGGAGTTTGGATTGCGGTTGCCCGGAATTCATCGATGCCCTCGACGGTAAACGTTTCATTTGGAACCTCTTGGGCTTCTTTGAATTCGTGAACTCGCCGAAGCGTCCGTCCAACCGACCGCCAATGCTCTGGCTCTAACCGCAGCTCAAAACCATTCTTGCCCTCGACGTACGGATAGATGAGCAGAGCACCGTCAGACACGGTAACCCAAGGCTCCCCTGTGACGGATTTTAGCGGTGAGAGCACTTCTGGTATGTCGAGGTCAGCGACCAAGCGAAGACCAGGAGGAAGGTTTTTGCGCCATTTGACGAAGAAGTCTCCGTTCGCCGAAGATCCTCGGAAGGCGACTGCCTGCGCGTCCAAGCCACCTTCAACGGGTTCTAGACGGGTTAGTTCAATGCCAAAGCCACTGCAAACAGCCCCAATGATTTCCCGAGTGTCTGGCGATGCCACCCCGTCAGATTACTTCAGGTCGATGCTAACGCTTCATCCAACCTCCGTATGCTGCTCCGACGAACAGTCCGAGTCCGGTGAATTCGCGGTCACCATAGCTCGGTAGAATGGCCCAACATGCTCGGTCGTTCGACACTTTCATCCTTGCCGCGTCTGCGGTCTTACCGCTCAATGCGCGCGAGCTCATACGAGACCACCGGCGGCAACCGGGACTGGTGGGTCATCCCTTCCGGCGTCGAGACGACGGTCATGGAGTCGGCCCGACCCGGGTGCATCAAACACATTTGGATGACGGTGGGGGAGGACGACGAATACTGCCGCAAAGCCGTGATCCGTATGTATTGGGACGACCAGTCCCACCCCGCCGTCGAGGTTCCATTAGGCGATTTCTTTGGAATCGGACACGGCATCTTCAAGAATTTCGTCAGTGCGCCCCTCCAGATGAGCCCGGAAGACGGGCGTGGGATGAACTGCTGGTGGGCGATGCCGTTCGACAAGGCGCGGGTGACCATCGAATATCAAGGCGAGAAGCCCAAGATTCATTTGTATTTCTATATCGACTACGAAGAGTATGCCCAGCCCCAAGAGCCCGAAGTCGCCCGCTTCTGCGCCTTTTGGAACCGAGAAAACCCGACCGAAGGGTGGCTCAAAGAGAACCTCAATCCTGAGAACTATCTGCGAATTTGGGACGAACATCCTAACCTATCGGACCGAGACAACTATCTGATCTTGGAAGCAGAGGGGAGCGGTATCTTCGTTGGTTGCCATCTCAACATCGACTGCCGAGTACGACTAGGGAACGATTGGTACGGAGAGGGCGACGACATGTTTGTAATTGACGGCGAGCCATGGCCGCCGCGACTGCATGGCACCGGCACAGAAGACTATTTCAACACCGCATTCGGTCCGGCACAGGAGTGTTGCGCGCCCTACCACGGTATCCACCTCAATTCGGGTGACCCAGAATGGCGATGGAGAGGGAAGAACTCGATGTACCGCTACCACATCGAAGACCCGATCCGATTTGAAAAGTCGATTCGCGTCTCGATCGAGCACGGAGAGGCGAACGCGCTCTCCCATGACTTCTCGTCGACGGCTTACTGGTACCAGATTCTGCCGAGCCGCCCCTTGCCCCCGCTTCTTGACGTCCAGGATCGAATGCCGCTGCCCGACGTCGAACGGGAATAAAGTCGTCCTTGGGTGCGCCGAAAGGCGCTCTCAAACCGTCCCAACCGACATCAGATGAAAGATTCTAGCTCTCCACATCTCATCCGACAGATCGGATTGGGAAGCGGCATCGCGGTTGTGGTCGGCAGTACCATCGGTTCGGGAATCTTTCGAAGTCCGTCGGACATCGCCGGCAATTTGCCCGGTCCGGTTCCGATGCTCCTCGCCTGGCTTGTCGGCGGCCTACTTGTGCTATGCGGGGCCCTGACGCTGGCGGAGGTTGGCGGCGCTTACCCCTATTCTGGCGGCCTGTACGTGTACATACGGGAAGCCTTTGGCCGGGTGGTGGCGTTCGTCTTTGGCTGGACGCAACTGGTGCTTCTGCGTCCAGCCAGCATCGGAGCGGTGGCGGTGGTGTTCGGCAATTACGCATTGCGGCTGTTTGGAATCACCGATTCTGACCCGCGTTTCGTAACGTGGTCAGCCGGGCTCGCCATCGTCGCGGTCGTGGTCGTGACGATCGCGAACGTCATCGGGGTTAAGTTCGGGACGGGGATTCAGGACCTTACGACGATCGCCAAAACGGCGGGATTGCTGGTGCTGATCCTCATCGCGTTTGGGGTGGGCATGTCTCACCACGAGGCGCACTTTACGCCCGCGATGCCGGAGGGCAGTTTCTCGGTTTCGCTGTTTGGACTTGCGCTGGTCTCGACGTTGTGGGCTTACGATGGTTGGGCGGACGGCTCGTACGTGGGCGGCGAAATGGTCGATGCCAGGAAGAACCTTCCGAGGGCGATTCTCTTTGGAACGCTGATCATTATCGGCGTCTATATCCTCGCCAACCTCGCCTATCTTTGCGTGTTTTCGGTTCAGGACATTTCGAAGAGTTCAGGTATTGCGGCCGACGCCATGCAGAAGCTGGTCGGCCCGTGGGGCGTCGCGTTCATTTCGGCAACCGTCATGATCTCGACCTTCGGCACGTTAAACGGGTCGGTTCTTACTAGTCCGCGCATTTTCTTTGCCATGTCTGAAGACCGGCTGTTCTTTCCCAAGATTGCCGCCGTCCACCCGACCTATAAAACGCCTTACGTCTCCGTCATTCTCTGTGGGGCGCTCGGTGTTCTGTACATCGTCCTTGCGACGATGATGAGCGGATCGAAGGCGTTTGGCGCTCTGACGGACGCGTTTGTGATCGGCATTGTCCCGTTCTACGCCCTGTCCGTAGCGTCGGTCTTTGTGTTTCGGCGACGCGAGATCAAGCGGAAAGCCGCTATGGACGAGACCGATGATTCGCTCGTCGATCCGGTCGAACCCGGGCATTTAGAGACGCATCCTCACGCCTATAGTCCCGAGGTCCATGTTCCGCTCTATCCGATCGTGCCTGCGTTGTTCATCGCTTCGGCGGTCTACCTGCTGGTGAACTCGCTACTCGACGCGAATTCGCGCATGCCAACTGTCATCACCCTGGGTCTCGTCTTGGCTGGGATTCCGCTTTACTACGGGACTATCGCTCGACGTAAAGCTTAGCCACTGGCATTCCTCGCCAAATCCTGATTAAATACCCGTCATGAGAGGCGTGACGGTCGACAATGTTGACGACTATCTAGAATCGGTTCCCTCGGATGCGGCCCGCTCGGCGCTTGAGGGCCTTCGTTCCGTGATTCGAGCGGAAATTCCCGACGCAGAGGAGGTTATCAGCTACGGAATGCCGATGTACAAGCACCACGGAATGGTGGTCGGCTTTGCCGCGTTCAAGAAGCACTGCTCGCTCTTCCCTGGGCACACCGTGGCTGATTTCTCGAAGCAATTGGAAGGATACAAGCTGTCAAAGGGGACGATTCAATTCGACCCGGCTAGCCCTTTGCCAGAGCCGTTGGTCCGCGCGATTGTCCGCGCTCGCTACGACGAAAACGAGCAGATTGCGCGCGAGAAAGGTAAGAAGAAGAAATGAATCTGGAAGGAATGACGACGCTGATCGAGGTGTTTGACATCGACCGGTCGATTGAGTTCTACCGATCGGCGCTCGGCTTTGAGGTGCATCAGCAAGCTGGAAATGACAAGGGCCTTGGCTGGGCTTGGTTGAAGGGTAACGGGCTTGATCTGATGCTGAACACGATGTACAACCCCGGAGATGCGCCGGAAGCGCCGGACGCGACTCGGATCAAGTGGCATCGCGATTTGACGCTGTACATCGGTTGCTCTGACATTGACGCGGCCTACGGTCATCTGGTGGCTGTCGGCATCAAGGCCAACACTCCCGAAGTGGCTCCGTATGGCATGAAGCAATGCTATTTTTCGGATCCCGATGGGTACGGCATATGCCTTCAGTGGCCCGCCTAGCCGACTACGTCACGCAGTCGAAACGCCCATTTCCATGGCTCGACCGTGTCCTTGTGCCGACAATAGACGAAGCAATCCTTGCCGTTGGCAAGGTGCTTCTTGAGAACCTGCCCCCATACCATCAGTTGCTCGTCGGTGTATTCCAGCCTGCGCAGACGAGCGAAGAAATACGGCGCTGTGTCGAAGGTCTGGGCCTCTTCCTCATCGGTTTCGACCGAGGCAAACGCCGCGCCGCGCGACCTCAGCAGATCGGCGACTTCGGGCGTGTTCCATGACGAGTTTCGGAACTCGACCGCCCACCGGACACCAGTAAATGAATCCAAGAACTTCGAAAGCTTTTCATCGTCTCGCTTGAAGTTTGGTGGAAGCTGGAGGAGGATCGGACCGAGTTTGCCTGCCTTGTCCAGAGGTTTGAGCACATCGATGAACTCCTTTGCGATGTCGATAGCTTCGGGATTGAGGCGCTTGAAGTGGGTGACGTTCTGCACCATCTTGGGCGAAATGGTGAAGGTTGGCGGCGTACTGGTGATCCATTTGGCGACACTCGCCTCGCTCGGCATCCTCTGAAAGGTTCCATTGGCCTCTAGTGAGTTCAGTTGCTCGGCGTAAGCCGACAGGTAGTTCGCCTTCTTAACCGTTGGCGCGTAGAAGAGTCCCTCGCCTTGCCACTCCTTGTAGTCGTAGCCCGAAAGGCCGATGTGCAACTTCGCCATGTCCTGCCTATTGTACGCCTAGGGCTCCGACACGGCTTTCAAGTAATTCGTCGTGAGTGTTCGCGCCCAGTATCGCGGGACACCGAAGGTCTGAAGGTGAGCCACGACATCGTTCGACTTCTTGTCAACTGCGCCAAATTCGTCCAAGACTTGCTTCCAATGAGCCAACGGGTGGCCCGTCTTCTCGACGACTTGGGCGTCATCCACATTCCAATAATCGCTTCTCATGATTCGGCGGTTTACCTCAAGGATTGGATTTTCTGGTTAACAAGTAGCGGATGAGGTGGCCCAGACCAGCGTATCGGTACGAAGGATCGACGTACTTCTCGACAACATAGAACGCATAGTAGTACCACCGGCTCACCGCCCAAAGCGCAATTAGCAACAGTGCGGCATTCTGCCAGGACGGAATTTGGAGAAGGAGAGCACCTCCGGCGAGTACCACAATGACGAGGAACAGCCACCCTTTGACATGAATCCAAAGGGAGCTCCGAAGGTCGGAAAAGAGGCGCATTTACCGTCTAGACGTCGATTGACGCCATGCAGATCGCAGAATTCAGGTCCCATGCGTACTTGCCTGGACTACCTTCGAAGAGCATGACGACCGAATTTCCGCTTTGGTGAAGAGCGGGAAACCACATTGCGCCCCCATCTGGCGCACCTTTGGGGCCGCAACCAAAGACCGGATTCCCAGGATGAAACTCCCAGTCGGTCATATTCTTCGAACGGGCGAGCCCAAAATAGTCCGGCTCGTCGGCCAGGTAGGAACTCCCGCCGTACATCGCATAGATGGTTCCGTCCTCCATTCCTAACCGCACGGTGGCGATGGAGAGGCAATCCCAACTGTTGGCGGTTGGCCGCAAAACCGGGTGGTCGAGGATATCCATAAACGTGTAGCCGTCTTCGCTTTCGGCTAGATAGACCTGATAGTTGCCGTTCGCATCGGCTTTTTGGTAGACCATGCGGAGCTTGCCTTGGTATTCGAGAACGTCCGGGGCTCGACCCGTCATCACTCGACCGAATTTCTCAAAATGGACACCGTCTTCGCTGACCGCGAGACCGACGCTATCCTCTCCCGGACCAATGGCTGAATAGTAGAGAAACACTTTGCCCTGGAAAACCACGCTGGCCGGGTCCAGCGCATCGATACCGTCAAACTCGTCCGGCTCGCCGACGTCGACGACGGGTACGCCGTCGTTGAGGAGCTCGATCTCCAGTCCACTCGGATCGAAGCAACGCACTTCTGCAACCGCGATGCGGTCATGATCACCTTCTCGACCGGGCATCGGTCCATTGCCCCGGTAGTACAGGAGCAGGCGTCCGTTGAAGTTGAGGAAGTCGGGATTAGCGGTCCAAACCGACTGCCATCCGTCGCCGCTGGGCGGCAGAATCGGTTCCTCGCCGTGAGTCCAGGCAAGGCAGTTCTGGCGGTGGTCAGACGAGAAGCGGTTCCAGAGCTCGGCGTACAAAGTCGTCCAAGGATACTTGAATTAGGCCTTCAGCTTGTCCTTGAACCACTGCACTAGGCGCGGGAATCCGCCCAAGAGCGTTTTCGCGTCATGGCCCCCGCCTTCGATGACGATCAGCGTGTGGTCAACACCGACTTTGCCGAGAGCTTCGTCCATCAGTTTGGACTGCTGAATCGGGACCAGGTCGTCCTTGTCGCCATGGATAATCAGCGTTGGCGGGAACTTGGCCGAAACGTATTGGATCGGCGACATCAGCTTGCCAATCGCCATCACCTTGTCTTTTGGCGTGTCCTTGGTTACCCCGAAAGCGGGCATAAAGACCGCCATCTTTTGCTCCTCAAAAGGCATGTAGTCCGGCTTGCCCCAGTTCAGAAAGTCGGTTGGCGGCATGAAAACTCCCACTGCATTGACGGTGCAAGGTTCCTTATCGACCGGGTCCTTGGCGTTCGGGTCGCCCGCATCGCCAATTCCTCCGATCATCAGCGAAAGGTGACCACCAGCGCTACCACCCGAGATTCCAATTCGGTTCGGATCGATGCCAAAGCGAGTGGCGTTGGCGTGAACATAGCGCACGGCCCGCTTGATCATCGGAACGATGTCGTTTAGGTTGTACCGCGGCTGAGCGCCGTGCACCACCTCGACGACGGTCATGCCCTGGTCGTTAAAGGCTTTGGCCAGGATCGGATTGATGTCTTTATGGTCGGAAACCCAGCCACCACTGCAAAGCCAGATGACGCAGGGCGCATTCGGCTTGGCCACCTTGAAGACATCGAGCGTGAACGCGGCCCCGCCGCTCTTCATGTAAATCTGGTCGGTCAGACGTTCCTGGGCGTAGGAGACGATGCTTGCACATGCGAAAAGGATGGCGAGCGCCACGCGTTTCATGTTGCTAGCTTAGCATGTACCGTCTTTCGCACCAGCCAATGATGCTTGCCGATCTGTCGGATTCGTTCGAAGCCTTGGCGTTCGAAGGTGGAAAGGGAAGAGTTGTAGAGGAAGGCCCCCGCCGTCTTTCGTCCTTCGACGTTCTCGGGATAGCTCTCGACCACTCCTCCACCTGCCTCGGCAATGAGATCGAGGGCGCCCGCCAGGGCGACGGCGCTGACGCCTTTGCTTCGGTATTGTTTGTCGACAAAGAAGCAGGTGATGCGCCAGTTGGGAGCATCCATCGGCTCGCTTTCGATTTTCTTCCGGTGCTTGATACGGGGCAGGCTTGCGGCGGGTCCGAACTGGCACCATCCAATCGCAAGATCGCCATCGTACACAAGGGATGCGTGCGTTTTGCCCTCGCGAACCATCGTTTCCTTGATCGAGCGGTTGCCGTCGTAGCTCCCCGTACCTCTTTGATGAAAACCGATGCACCAGCATCCGCCCCACACGCCGTTATGTCGCTCGACCAGTGAGGCGAAGTCGGGCCAAGTAGAGGAATCCAAGGGTTTGACGGTGTATTCTGGCACTGGTGTGGCGACAGGCTACCACAAGGAATCGATGACTTTAGAGTTCGAAGCGGAGGCGATTTGGTGGCGCGGTCCCGCGCCGTTCGTCTTCCTGCCTATACCGGCCAAGGAGTCCGCCGAGATCAAGTCGATCTCCTCGCAGGTGACCTATGGCTGGGGGTGCATTCCTGTCACGGTGACCATCGGTGAGACCGAGTACACAACGTCGCTGTTTCCCAAAGACGGCATCTATCTGGTGCCCGTCAAGGTCGTCGTCCAGAAAGCCGAAGGCGTGAAAGTCGGCGATGTCGTCGTCGCCACTGTCGAGGTGTGAGGTGCTGGAACAGCGTACGCAGGCGGTGTGGCAGTTGGCCAAGGAACTGGTGGGATCGGTCCGAGAGGTGGTGCATCAGCCTTATGGTCACGCGGGTCTGACCTTCGAGGTTCGCGCTGATAGTGGCGACTTCATCCTGAAAACCCGCACGGAGGTTGGCGCTTTCGACCACACGGAGCACCACATCGACGTCCTTCGGGCCTCGGATATCCCGGTTCCGACGGTGCTGAAACGAGGGAGGACCGATGATTTCGACTACCTTCTGCTCGCCAAGATTCCTGGTCGTGATCTGGGGCATGTCTTGGGCGAGATGTCGTCAGAGCAGATGTCGGGGCTTGCCGCTCAGATCGTCGACATCGAAAGGAAAGCGACCTCGTTACCGAACGGTGAAGGATTCGGCTGGACCCCGATGAAGATTCCGGGACTCTTCGCGAGTTGGACGGACGTGATCGAGCGCGACTCGAAGGGCTGTCCAGACTTCGTTCTTGCCGAAGTGGCGCGTTGGAAGCCCTATTTCGACGAAGTCCAGCCAACTTGCTTTCTGGACGACCTGACGGTTAAGAACGTGATCATCGAAGACGGTGAACTGCAAGGAATCGTGGACCTCGACGAGGTCTGCTACGGGGACGCGCTGTACTGGCTGAGCCTGGCCGAGACGACGGTGGTGCTGGACATCGGTCCGCAGGCATCGTTTTACGGGAGTGAACTGCGCCGTCTTTGGGGCTTGAGCGAAGACGAGCATGCCGTCTGCGACCTGTACTGCGTGATCCATTCCTGGAGCTTCATGAATAGGGGGCTTGGCGGTTTCGTACTTGAAGAGTGGGCTAAGGACCGATTTGCCTTGCTGAAGAATTAATACTATACATATGTCTGGTTATTTGTGATAGAATGCCCGCATGGCAAGTGTCGATTTATTGTGGAAAGCGCTGGACTCGGCGATCTGGGAAATGAGTGAAGCCTTCAAAGGGTTGAAGGACGAAGATGTATGGACCCGGCCCGATCCGAGGCTCTTGAGCGTCGGTGAGCTGGCGGCGCATACGGCTTATTGGGAGGCGATGTCCTTCATCGGTAAAGACTTTGAGAGCCCGCTTTCGGTGCAGGTTGCGCGCTACTACACCGCCAACGAACCGGAACCGTTTTCCCTACCGATGAGCGCGGAAGCGGTTTACGAGGAAGTGAAGCGGGTCCATGAGGCTTGCAAAGCGGCGTTTGCCGCCGAGCCACACGAGTTTGACGATCCAAGCCTGCACCGCGAGGGTTGGACTTACGGCTATGTGCTGATCTATCAGGGCTTCCACGTGGCGTACCACACCGGTCAGATGTACTCGGTCAGACACCTCATGGGGCACGAGACGGCGGACAACTAGCGACGGCGGCGAAGCTTTGCATAAAGGCCGATGACGCCGCAGGTGATGGTCACGATCGCACCGGGCTCGGGAACGGTTGTAACGCCCACGCTATAGTCGGCGCCCTGCTGAATCCAGTCGCCAAGCTCCGTGCCGGTGGCAAAAGCGCTACCATCCAAAATTGAATTCTGGGGTGCTGGATTTGGGTCGTTAGCGGGGCCGTTGTCCGCCCCCAGCGTCTTCGCGAGAAACGACGTCCATTGGGCGGGAGGATTGGCGCCTTCGTTGTTTTGGAGCCCCAACCAGTACGTGCCGGGAGCTAGGTCGAAGTCGACGGTGCCGCCGAGTTGGATTTCTCGATAGGCCGTGTTCTGGGTGGATCGGCCGGTGCCAATCTGCTGAAGGTTGGAGACGAATCCACTCTTCAGTAGCGTTCCTCCGTGTCCAGCCGAGACGCCGGTTCGGATTTCGTACCGTAAGCCAAGCGACGAACTGGTGTATTGCTGATAGATGAGGAAGTTGCCCCAAATCGAGGTCACATGTGAGCCTGTGACCTGAATGTCGTCGAAGACCATCATGTCGCTCAGGGTATCGGCTTGGGTAACGTTCGAATCTCCGCCGCGAAAGTCTCCGTTATACGAGACCTGGACTTGTGCGTTCGCGATACCCGTAGTGGAAATGAGAGCGAAGAGAAACAATGTGAGTTTTGGGCCAGTAAAGCGCATGATGGTTCCCCAATTGAAATCAGCGTGACTAGCTGGCATTATGCGCCCACCGCAGTTTATGTGCAAGGACTAAGGTCATATATTGGGACACGCTCTGATTTGTCGGACAGCAATGGGAGAAGCTAGAATGGGGCATGACCTCATCAAGCGGTTTTGACCCGGCCGCCTATAAAGCGACTACCCACAAACAATGGGACAGCGCCGCCGAAGCTTGGCATCGGTGGGGGCCGACGCTTGAGGAATGGCTGGGTGATGCGACTGAGATGATGCTTGACCTAGCGGCGGTCGGTATCGCTAGCCGGGTGCTGGACGTCGCCGCTGGGGCTGGCGGACAGACCATCGCTGCCGCGCAAAGGGTCGGATCGACGGGATCGGTTTTGGCCACCGACATTAGCCTGGAAATCTTGCACTACGCTCAGTCTTCGGCAAGAGAAGTGGGTCTCGATAACGTGGAAATATTCCAAGCGGACGGCGAAACGCTCTCATTTCCGCCAGATTTCGACGCCGCGATTTCGCGGGTTGGACTGATCTATTTTCCCGATCAAGTCAAAGCCCTCTTGGGTATTCGTAGTAGTCTGCGACCGGGAGGCAAGTTTGCCACTGTCACGTATTCGACCGCCGATATGAATGAGTTCTTCTCAGTACCGATTGGTATTGTCCGGCGTCGGGCCAACCTTCCCGCACCTTTGCCCGGCCAACCTGGCCCGTTTAGTCTGGGGCAGGACGGGACGTTGGCAGATGTTCTGAAACGGGCCGGATACTCGAATATCGAAGTGCGCAAAGTTAGTGCGCCGGTACGAATGGCGACGGCCGCCGACTACTTGCGGTTTGCGCGAGAGTCGTTTGGGGCTCTGCACCAGATGCTGGCATCGCTTTCGGAGGCGGAACAGGCTGACACCTGGCAAGAGATCGAGGATGCCATGGAGGTATACGAAGGTCCGGCGGGTTTCGTCGGACCTTGCGAACTGTTGGTGGGTGCGGGAATGAATCCGTAAGCGTTCTATTTACTACCGATCGCGCCGGTCTTCGCGCCGCCATCGCGTTGGTAGTTGGCCATGATTACGCCTTTCGTCGTGACTGTACTCTCGGTTAACACGAAGGAGGCGGGGACTGCACCGTCGGCGAATAGCTTCTTTCCGGACCCCAGGACTTGGGGGTAGAACTTGAGCCAAAGCTCGTCGACCAAGTCGTGGCTGAGGAGGAGCTGGACAAGTTGAGCGCTGCCCCAAACCTGGAGGTCTCTCCCCTCGGTCGCCTTGATTCGCTCGATCTCGGCCACGCTACCGATGAATTCGGTTTTGTTCCAGTCCGAGCTGTCGCGGGTCGAGGAGTAGACGTACTTCGTGCCTTCGTTGATCGCAGGCCAAAAGTCACCGGCGTTGGTCGGCCAGTAGGGCTCCCAAATTTCAAACGTCTTTCGGCCCAAAAGGTAGTCGGCAGGCTGAAGCTGTCGCTTGAGGGCTTCCAATCCGACCTTGTCGCCGAACGGCGCGGCCCATCCACCAAACTCAAAATTGCCAGATTGGTCTTCTTCCGGTCCGCCCGGGGCTTGCATCACCCCGTCCAGTGTGATCATTTCTGCGACGATTATCTTTCTCATTTTCAATTCGTTTCCTTTCAGTTTGCCGGGGTTGGGCTATCCATTCCCGTTCGTTACTTCCTCAACGAACGGGAAGTATGGGAACAGACAAGAAGGGCAATTATTTATGAGTGAATGAGTCTCCACTGGCCTTCGGAGATGACTTCTACCGAGCCATCGACCACCATGAACGCTGTATCGTCATCCACGGTATAGGCCGGACACGATAGCTTGGCGGCCCACTTTTCGGCGTTGGCCATGTGGTTATGTGGCAATCCTGGATTGTCGAGATGGGGGAAGATGGCAAAATCGACGATGCCGAGCGTCGTGTCGTCTTCGTCGCCAGAGGGCGGAGTCCAACCAACGAATTCCTCGCCAATTCTCGGCGCCATGATCATGCTTCCAGCGCTGAGCCCAACCCAAACCGTGTTTTCGAGCGTAGGTAGAAGGTCGGCCATGCCGGACTGCCGCATCCAGTAGTAGAGGTATAGCGGATCGCCGCCGTTGACGAGAATCACGTCGGTCTCGCGCACGGTTGGTACCCAAATGTCTTCTTTCAGACTCGGGAGCGCGGTCAATTCAAGTACTCCCATCGATTTCCAGCCAAGCTCACACATTGGGCATTGGGGTTCGTTGCCACTGATGAAATTCCAAGCCCGCCCGAGTCCGCCTGGGTTGGCATAGCCGGAGGTCGGAATGCAAAGAGCGCTACATTCATCGATGGGCTTTTCCAGCAGGTCCAACAAGGCTCGGTTGATGCTTGGGTTTTTGATACCCGCGGAGGTAAGGAGCATTTTCATGGCGGCTGGCTGGGAGTTTAACCGATCTTCGTCACCGAAGAACGAGCGTTCGTATTCGAACGTAAACGTCGAACGGACTCAATGTTTCGTTGCCGCTAGACTGGGTTGTCCCAAGCAAGCGTCGAGTTGCGGGCAAGATGGTGTATTGCCTGGATCTGTAGATGGCCTCGGTCATGGTGGCCAAGCGATCGGCTTCGTCGGATGAGAAAGCAATGCGAATGGCCGCCACCAGGACTGGAAGGATGCCTAGTTGAGTAGCAAGATTGCGTTCGGCCATGGCACCGTGAACCGCAGATAGAAGAGCCGCTCTTGCTTGGCGAATATCGCTGCTGGCCGAAATAAGGGCGAAGATGCCTTTGCCCATCGAATCGAAGCTGATCATGCCGTTGGCTCCGCAGAACTGAGACCAATCGTCGATGAGTTCCTTGGCTCGTCGATGGTCTCCTGTCATCCACGCAATGAGGGCGTGGTTAGACTTGGCAAAACCAAGACTAAGCAAAGCGTTTGGTTCACTCGCTTCAGTCAAGCCTGTGAGCGCCTCAGTCATTTCGGCGTCGGCTTTGTCTAGCTTCAATTGTCTCATGTGAAGCACGGCGAGATTGGCTTTGGAGACGGCCCCGAAGTAGGGTTGCTTTCCTTCGTCGGCCGCTGAAATGGCCTCTTGGAGATGAGACTCCGCCAGATCTGCGTTTCCCTGCATCTGCTCGGCGATCGCCAAGAAATTCAGTGCCGGAATCCGATCCGATGGTTCGGAATGGTCGAGCAGGTCCCTCGCCAAGTCGATAGAGAGCTGACACTCAAGGTCCTGTGCGTAAATCTGCAAAAGGCGCTTGGCCACTCCGCGACGATCTGGCGACCAACCGTTGGTTTCACGCATCACCCTTTCGATCAGCGTTCGTAGATCGGGTCCCGATGTGGCGATCGACCAATTCAACTTGGAAGTGGAGAGCAGCGGCAGGACTCGTTCGGCGTCCTCCTCGACCAGCATGTCCAGAATCTGCCAGACAAGGTCTTTCTGGGCGGTTGTCGCTTTGGTTCCACGGGCTTGATAGCGCCCGGAAACCACGGTGTCGGCTAACTGTCGCAATCCTGGCGACGGCTTCAATCCGAGCTCAGAAATCATCCGCTTGGAGTATCGGGCGTATTCAATTTGGGCCTCGGAAAGTCGCCCCAATGCACCGAATGCCTGTAACTTCAACCGAACGCCGTCTTCGTCGTAGGGGTCAGCTTCTGAGAGCCTCTGCGCGTGCTCCAGGGCCGAAGTCCAGTCGCCAAGCGTGGCACAGGTTTCGGCTAGCTGGCGCAAAGCCGCCGTCTGTCGTCGACCGTGATAATCGCGGTATCGATCGATCCACTCCGAATTCCACCCACGTAAGAGCGGGTCTCGTAAGGCGTCGTTGAGCGCGTAGAGGGCAATTAACTGGTGGTCCCGCCCCTCGGCGGACTGTGCGCGCCCCTCAAGCATGTCGATATCCTCCCAATCCGATTTCGCGTCGGAACTGAGCGAAATCATCTCGCCTTCCTGCAGGAGGATGTTTGCATCACCGATGGCTTGGCGAGCGTACGAAAGCGCGGGCCGAAGATTGGCAAGTCGCGAGGAACGGTCGGCGTCCGGCCAAATATCGAAAGCAAGTTCCTCGCGCAGCATTCGGCGCGACTCTCGCAGGACTAAAAGAGCGATGACTTCGCTGGCTCGATTGGTGCGAAAACGAGCGGGATCCCCGTCGGCCCGGAAAACGGAAAAGTCGCCTAGAACATTGATGCGGATTGGGCCGGACAATCTTCGACCAGTTTATCCCACACCTTGCTCTCATAGGGTGAAGCCCTGATAACGCGTTGATAACGGCAGGTGGTCACCATTGAGTTGCCCGGCTAACCGACGGGAAGGTACCGAAGAAGATGAAACACACCGCCTCTCGAAAAATGACACGCCGCGACTTCAATTTGAAAGCGATGACGCTCGTAGGCGGGTCGGGGCTCGTGCTGAGCGGTTGCGGCGGTTTCCTCTTTGGAAGCAGCGGATCGGCGAACAATATGGCGACGGTTGCTGGGCAAGTGGCCCTACCGTCGGGGGTCGATCTGACTAGTCTGCAAGTCGTGGGTGGTGGTGGCTTTGGTACCTTGACTGCTTCGTCTTTCTCGGTTAACGTCCAGACTCAGATTCCCAGTTTGACGATGATTTGGGATTCGGTCGGTCAGCGCATCCTGTTGATGGGCATCATCGATTCGGGTTCGGCCAACAAGCGTCTGGATGCGGCGAGCACGGCGGCGGCTTTGATGTTCCTTGGAGTGGGCGGAATTGAGTTGAATACGGACGACCGAAGGTCGCTAATGGAGCGGATACTAGCGAGCCCCGAACTCGCCACTCTTACGACGGTTCTGGAGAACGAACTGGCAAGCGACCCGTTTGCGGTTGCTAACGCTCCTCAAACCTTGAAGGATGCAATCAAGACTGCCGTTGACAGCTTTAGCGGTGGGGCATCCAACTCGGCGGTGCGGGCCGGCGAAAGGAGAGCAGGGAAGCTATCGCAGAGCACTCAGGCAGACACGACCTTGCTACTGCTCCAACCTGGAAGCGAAGTGGATGGGCTGACTTTCGTTCAAACTTCGAGCCCGCTTGGCTATCAAGTGCAGAACACGAAGCGGAGGTTTGGCCGAGTGCTGACCTACGTCACCGGTCACGTCGATGAGAACGACGTGGAGACGGCAGAAACTCCGCCGAGCATCGTGGGTTCGCCACTGGATATTCCACTAACGGTCGGGTTGCTGAATTCCTCCGGCCAGGGATGGTCACAAGTCACGTCGAGTTCCGTTCCGCTCAAGATCATTGGTCAGGACAAGCAGACTAAGTATGAGATGATTGCCCTCAGCCCGGTCTTTGGCGCATCGACGCCGCCGATTTACTCAGACACGAGGTATGCGGGCGAGATCGAGAAGTGGAAGGACGAATGCGGCCAATTGCGACAGTCGGTGATGCTGGGCGGCTTCATGGAGGTTGTGCTTGAGATTCTTGGCTTGGGCGGCGCGGCGATGTCGTATTCCGCCGTTCAAGGGGCGATCGCCGGATTGCTCACCTCCACCCAAGTCATTCGCAGTGCCATGTCTGCCGCCTACCTTGGCAACGTGTTCTATGGTCAGGTCATTGGAGAACTGGCGTCGAAAATGACCTTTGAAGAGATCTTTTACGCCGAGCTTCCGCTGTTGGAAACCTTGACCCTGAAAATCAAAGGCGACCTCGCCGCGAATGCCGTTCGCAACGCATTCTTGGGTCCACGGCTGGTTGTTGCTCGGGCGGCGTTGGTGGCGTTGGTTGCGCTTGGAATTATCGAACTAGCCGATATCCTCGCCATTGCCAAGGACACGACCAGCGGCAACGAAGCAAATCTTTGGACCGGGTTGGTGTTCAAGCCGACGGTGTCGATTTCGGCCACGAGCGACACTTACACGCCGGGTGGGCAGGTCGTTCTCTCGGCTCACGCTCCGTCGACGGGAGCGACTCTTCTCTACCATTGGAAAGGTTCTGGTAGCAATCTCATGGTCTTGGATGACGGAGTCGTTTACGACAAGCTGGAGTTTGATAGCGACAAGAGCGTGGTAACGCTCTCGACGACCCCCTCGACGGTTGGCGACCTGACCGTTCAGTGCGAAGTATTCGATGTGAGCGGCGGCGGACGAGTGTCGCTGGGCAAGGCATCGAAGGTTTTGCCTCTCGATCCAGGAAATCACAACTTCACGCTCGACGTTGTGGAGGCGACGCGAACCTTCGCATCCGGCTATGTCGTGACGTTCAAGTACATCGCCATCGGGATTACCGTGGACGAAACGGGCGCGACTGGCCTGAAGATTTCGCATCCCAACCAAGTTCCGTGGACATTCAAGGGGTCGGCTTTCACTGGCCACTCGGGTGTGCTGGACATTTACAATCCTCAAGTGGACATCAATGGCGATCTGCAGATCAACGGCGTCTACGATCGATTCTTTGGCGAACAGCAAGGGGCCAATCTGGTTCGCATCGGGGCCAATAAGGCTTACTTCCCGGGATACTGGACACCTTACAACTGGAGAGTCGACGGTCAGAGCCAAGCCGAAGTCGATTCCAAGCTGGCGGCTCTTCAGACAGACATCGATGCGCTCGTGGCTCAGTTGCGAAGCGAAATTCAGGTGCAGAACCTGCCTGGCTACTAAGGGTTTGGGTCAGGCACTGGGTGCATCAAGGCCGAATTGAATCGCTGCTTGGAGGACGTCGAGGTCGATGTCCTTGAGCGATTTGAACTTGATGCAGTACCCGGTGACCTTCGCCTTGCCCAAGGCTTCTCCGTAGGTGTTGGCAAGGTACGTCTTGTCTTCGAGACCAAGGATGTAGACCGAGATTCCGGCGGTGTTGGCGCTAAGGCCAATGCGATAGAACTCCTTGCTCGACCCGTCCGCGTACTTGATGGTGTAACAGCCGTATCCGATGTTGGGGTTGGCCACGACCTTTCCGTCGGCGTCCTTTCCGTCTGTAAACCAAAGCTGACGACCGGCGGACAATTTGAGAACCAATTCGTGGAGGGTTCGCAATTCCGTCTGTTTGGGCTCCGGCTGGCTACTGATGTAGCCTTCGATTTGTTCTTCTGTGCTCATTTTCGTGGCATCAGTCGAGTGACTTTGGCCAGGTTACCTTTGTGAGTCCAGGGGCAGAAACCAGGGGCCACATCAAAAGATTTGCAAATCCGTCTCTTATCGAGAAACCGTGGTCAAGGAGCTTGCTTAATCCATGCAGGTGGCCCGGCTTCCCATTTATTATCTGCGATTAGACGCTGGCCACTTCTGTCCGGACGAACCCGATAGACGTCGGCAGAGCATGTCCTTTCCGACGTGAAGGGGCCCCATCTACCTTCTTGAGGCAACAATGGCGAATAGTCGAGGGTAGTTTGGTCAGGTGAGGCCCCTGATACGTTCCATCTCCATTCGCCACAAACTACTGTGAGCGAGATGGACTAGCGTCGACGCTGAACCACATATCGTTCTTCAAGCTCCTGTTGTTCGGTGCCGAACGATGGGGTGCCGTTACTAAAACAGGCATCAAAATAAGCGTCATATTGGTGCGAATACTGCCAATTCGTACAACAGGAATGCGCTTATAATTTCTCGAATGCACTTGGTTCTGTGTGCTTCGGTGACTGATCGCTGTACCCACAAATCAGCATTCTCGATTGCCTTTAGGCCTGAAGTTAATGGACTTACGAATTCGGATATGTCGTCCAGCCTCTTCTTCTTCTGCGATACGAGAAGTGTGAGCCTGCAGTAAATCGCTTCTCGTGATAATGCCAATTACAATATCGGGATGTTGTTGGGAAACAACGGGCAATCTCCCTACGTTACACCTCACCATCAAGTCCGCCGCCTCTCGTAACGTATTGTCATCAAAAGCCCTTATCGGTAGTTGCTTGATAAGAGAGCCCGCAGTTGCCTCATTTGGCACTAAAGGGTCGAAAATCTCCTTTCGAGTGATTACACCGGCAAGCCTCCCCTCGGAGTTGATGACTGGGTAACCGTGGTGTCCTTTTGAACCGTGCGAAAACGATGTTTCCGTTCTTACTTTCCCAATTAAATCCGTGTCATTTATGCAAGTCACAGCCTTAACGCCGCACGAGGCAACAAGCTGTCGGGACAAATAGTCTGCCTCATAATCACTCGGGACGACAACACCCCGTCGAACGATCTTTTCAGTCATGATGGTATTGCGCATCATAGTCAGAGAGACCAGATATGCGATTGTGCAGCTACCGAGCAATGGGAAGATGCCAACGGGCTGTAGCGTAGCTTCAAATGCGAAAATTACAGACGTCAGCATGGCACGTGAAGCGCCTGTGAACATTGCCGCCATCCCTACTAGTGCGCAAAGCCGTATGTCGGTTCCAACGGCTGGAACGTATGTCTGAAACGTTAGCCCTAGCAATGCCCCAATTCCTCCACCAATTGTAAAGAGCGGCGCAAGCGTTCCTCCGGAAGTTCCACTCCCTAGGGCGATGAGCCATGATGCCAATTTGGTAAACGTCAGTAAAACCAGGGCTCCGCCCACGATCTTTCCGCCAAGTAGCGAAACAATGTTGTCATAACCGACGCCTAGGGTTGATGGAGAAGCTAGCCCTATAAGACCCACGGCGACTCCCCCAATTGCTGGCCACCACATCCAATGTATCGGAAGGCGCTCAAAGATATCCTCGATGGCATAGACGAGTTTCGTGACAACCACTGCCACAAGTCCGATAACTGCACCAATTACCAGATAAGCGATTAATGCTTCTTTGCTTGGCACTTGTACGTTCGGCATGGCAAATACTGGACCTGAATGGAAGAGGAGTGACCTTGCCCCAGCTGCAACTGCGCAGGCTAGGGCTATTGGCGCAAGCGACCGTGATCGAAACTCAAAGAGGAGAAGCTCTATAGCCAATACCACAGCCGAAATAGGCGTCCCGAAAATCGCCGTCATGCCGGAAGCAGCACCTGCAGCCAGCAATACTTTTCGTTCTGATCCGGTTGTTCTTAATATTTGGCCCAGTAGTGACCCAAGTGCTCCTCCCGTCGCAATAATCGGACCTTCTGCTCCAAACGGGCCTCCCGTTCCTATGGCGATGGCGGATGACAGGGGCTTGAGGATCGTGACCCGCGGAGGAATGCGACTACAGTTCGTAAGCACTTGCTCCATCGCCTCAGGAATACCATGACCACGGATGGCCGCCGACCCATATCGAGCCAAAAACCCCACGATGAGTCCTCCAAGCGGCGGGGCAAGGACAAACCATAGCGGACTTAGAGCCTGGGAAGGTGTTGCATCGGCAACTGAAAAATGGTGAAGAAATACAAGGTTCGTAACAAAGTTGATGAGGAGCACCAATAGCTTCGCCACAACCACCGTCAATAGGGAAATCAGAACGGCAATTGAACATAGAAAGACGACACGGTCCTGAGAGGTACGGGACTCTTCTTTGGTCACATTGGGTCGAGGATCTTTGTGATCGGGGCTCAGGTCTTTTTGAACGTCCACTCCTTCTAATATATCCTAATGGGATATATTAGAAGGAGTCCTATGCCCCTCGATAAGAATGGCTATGAAACTTTGCTTCAACTCCGGTCTGCAATCCGGAAGTACATCCGCTTCGTCGACGAAGGCGCTCATGCCGTTGGCATTACGCCTCAGCAACACCAACTATTGCTCGCCATCAAGGGGCAACAGAGGAGAGATTGGGCGACGGTATCGGAAATTGCGGACGAACTGCAACTGAAACACAATTCTGCTGTTGGCCTGGCGAATAGATGTCAGACTGCTGGGCTGATCCGAAAAGAAGCTTCAATGCAAGATCGCAGGTATGTCCGGCTATTTCTTACAGCGAGAGGCGAAAGCCTTCTAGAAGAACTGACTTTGCGAAACCTTGAACAACTTCATCTCCTGAAAAATGCCTTTACTTTCGTCATCAAATGAACCTCTCTAGGGCACAAACAACCTCTAGACTTCCGGCTCACAACGAAACCGTTCCAAGTGCTTGCTTAGTCAACCTGAAGACGGTGAGAAAGCTGTGCGACATGATGTACTATTGCATCTGGCTCGCTACGGCTTTGAACCTACGGAATATAGCCTTTTGAGCCAAGTAGGCATGTTGGCTGCTTCACTTTGTTTGCGCTACCTCGCTAGCGAACCCCAAGTACCGGTGCGATTGGCAAGTTCTCACCCAGCGGCTATGCAAAAATGCAAAAGACATCCTTAAGGGATGCCTTTCACATTTTGGTACTCCGGACGGGATTCGAATGCCGATACTCGGCACGTCGCAGGCTCCGCCCGCAGGCAGAGTTCTCACCAGCCCAATCTCCAAACCAAAAACCCCTACGCCAAAGAGCGTAAGGGTTTTCAGTTTGGTACTCCGGACGGGATTCGAACCCGCGATCTTCGCCGTGAGAGGGCGATGTCCTGAACCGCTAGACGACCGGAGCAAGCGAGACATAAAGATACCCGATTCGGTTAGAATTCGGAGATCAATGCTCTTTCGAAAAAGAACCGATCCAAATGTGGTCCTCAAATCTATTCAAGCCCTAAGTCCGCGCGATCAATTCGATCGCAAGGAGCTTTGCGAAAAAGCTCTCAAAGGCTTAGGATTTCAGGTGAACCCACGGCTTCCCGCTATCGAAAGCGAAGGTGAGGTTCGAATCCGATCTAGTGATGAACTCTACAAACGGATGATCGCCTTATTCTTGGTGACTGGAAGTGCCCACCATCCGGATGGGCCATTCTTCAGAGAGTATGTTGATGAACACAGAATTGTCGATTGGTTGTCCAAAAGGGAGCAAGAGTTTTTCTACAACGACGACCGCAAAGAAAGGGACATTGTCAACTTTACTTGGGGGACCGAAGCCTTCATCTTGCTATCGTGGTGTGGTGGACTGATCGACACCCTCACTTTTCCTCAACGGCAGTCCTCGATTGAACCGATTGCAGACCTATTACCGCAAGAGATTGAAGAAGAGGGCGAGTTACAGTCGGCGTTGCGCGTGCGGAGTACAACGGAACTGCTAAACGTGTCCGACTTCTTATACCGTCTTCACTGGGCACTGCGAAGCCCTCCCAAGAAGGGGCAGGCTTTTGCGGATTGGGAAATCGTGATGGAATGGCATAAAGCGATCAACTGGATGACTTGCTACGATAACGAAGACGATTGGGATCAAGTTTCCACCGACACCTAAAGCTTCGTCCGGTACGTAATCGAGATTCGGCGTTTTCGCATCCGCCGCCCGCCGCCCTGCACCACGTCGCTTTGACGTTTGTAAATCTCATGGGTCCATTCAGTTCGGCTTGGACCCGACATCACCGCCACACTTCTTGGCTCTAGCCATTGCTCGAACTTTGCACTCGACTCGATATGGGCAAACTCCATTGGATAGCAGTCGAGAAGAGAAATGGTGACCACCTGACTTTCAGGATCGGGCATCTCGTCTACATGCGCGGCGATGCCTTGCCCTGGCTTGTACTCGTTGATCAGCACGTGGTCGGGCACCACCAGCACCAAGCCGAGATCGAACAGGCGTTGAGCGAAAGCCTTGAGGATCGGCGGCACCTCGCAATAATGCGAAGGATCTCGATACGATTGGCCGTAGAACTGTCGACGCCGTGCATAGCCACGGTCCCATGGCTGAGAATCGATCCACTGAACGACCTCCAATTCCTCAGCCTCGGACATAAAATCTGGCAGATACACCAACCCCTCCGGCGGCGCAACGACTTTTTCGTCAAAAGTGAATAGAGTCATAATGTAGACACTAGTCTACATTATATTAACCCGAATGAGAAGGCTAATCGACCGAAGCGACCACGCCGTGGTAGGTCGTTCCGTCGTTGGTCAGGTCAATGGGCGTATCGGAACTCTTGTCGGGAATGCCGCCAAAGATTGTTACCAAGCCGCCGATCGACGTGCCGGGCGGCGGCGGAACAAAGACGGTGTAGTAGCCGGAAATCGTAAAGGTCCCCGCACCAACGTTTAGTTTGCCAGTCACGGTTGCCCGCGCGATGATGGCCGCTGATGTGGTGCTCACCATCGCGCAATGGCCGGTCACGGTGCCGTCAGCGGCGATTTGAAAGTCGACAATGGTCGAGTTAGTAGAGCTTTGGGCCACCGTTCCGCTGTAGTTGCCGGTCGCGTTCGAGGCGAGCGATCCGCCTCCCCCGCCGCACCCGGCGGTAATGATCAAAGCGCCGACAAGAATCGCAAACCGGGAGACCATGATTACACTTTACGGGAGAATCCTCATCGGTTTGTATCGAAAGTCCCGGGCAAACTCGACTTGGTCGAAAGAATGGGGCCCAGTTGTGGCCACGCCGGGCGTCACCACATTCTCGCCCACCGGCCTGTCGCCAAGTTGGATGATTTGGATATAGGTTCCGCGGTCGCGGTAGAGCACAGGGTCAAGACCCGAACCGGGAGGAACCGGAATCGTCGATGCCACAAAGCCCTTGCCGGGAATGGTGTCCTCGGCTTTTTGGATAGCCGCTTCGATGACCTGCTTGGCCGTTCGTCCATTCAGATAGTTGAACTTTGTTTCACCTCTCAGGGCGCGAGCCATCACGTCCGGCTGGGCCACCAACGCAAAGTTGTCATTGCCAGCGAAGTTTCCGGTTGTCGGCAAGAACAGTTCGTTTCGAAGCGCAGAGATAAAGGCGTTGTAGACCAGCGCATCTTTCGAGCCCGCCATCATCGCGCCGTGGAATGTGTCAAACGCCTTTTCGTCCTGCAGGAACGGGCCAAACGTGTTCCAGGTCGAGCTATGCGTCGCCAAACGGATGACGGCTTGCTCGAGGTCCTGCGTGGTCTTCTTGCCGGATGGGGTTAGGAAGTCGACGAGGACATTGTTGCGAAACGCCTCTCCCCACGCCGGGGTGTCGAGGTTTGGCCACCAGGAAACCGGCTTGTTGTTCCAGTTGCACACCCAGCCGCGCTTGGGGTTCCAAACGTGCGGCATGTCGTCGAACGAGATCATGCCTTGCCATTCGGCATCCTTGGTCGCGGGCAAAGGGAACCGAGGGTCGTAGCCGTCGGCCCGCTTGGGCACCCAGCCGAGGTAGCGCCACCCGATATCGCCCGACTTGAGAGCGATGAAGCAGTTGAAGTTCATCGTCGCCCGCTTGGTGGTTTTGTCGAAATCGCTCTTGGTTTTGGTGTTCCAAAGTCCGGCAACCGCCTCGTAGGACTGAAGCTCGTGACCTTCGTACGCTCGCTTGCGGGCAAAGGCCGTGAACTTGTTCTTGACCTCGTAAACGATCGGCCCGTAGTCGGTGTCTTGGCGCACTACCTTCGAATTCGCTTCGCCTTTGACGGGAAGGTCGTACTCCGTGTTCACGATCTTCTTGTTCTTCCCATCGACGGTGTAACCCTGGTCACTGGTGCGGAGGACGTAGATGTCCTCGGTGTCGGCCACGCCAGTCGTGAGGCCCCAGGCCGCGTCGGGCGTCGCACCGATCAACACTCCCGGAATGCCGGGTACGTCCATACCCACGACGTCGAGGCCCGGTGCATGGATCGAGGTTTCATGGACGATGGACGGGATGGTGAAGCCCATCTGCGGACCGCTCAGCAAAAGCGCATTGCCGGTCGCCGACATCGATTTGTTGACGACGGCGCAGTAGCTGCCGGTTTTGAAGGGTGTTGCCAGCCGCTCCCACTCGCGCTTATTCTCTTCAAGCGACACCACTCGCACGCCAGGCAGAAGCTCGAAAATGCCAAGGTCAGGGAGCTTGGTGAGGTGCTTCAGCGTCTCGACCGCGGTCGGATTCGGGAAGGTCGGCGGCTTCTTGACCGGGTCGTCTTCGGGGTAGCAGGTCGGGATCGCTTTGGGATCGTTCTGCCAGGCGAAATCGTCGAAGACATCGAGAGCTTTCTTGCCGATTTTGGGCTGAAGCTCGAGGTACTTGAACATCGCAAAGTTTCGTAGTTCACCGGCTCCGCCGCGGCCAAAAAGCTGGACGAGGTTGATGGTGATGGCGGCGGAGTCGAGGACCGTCCAAGGCTCAGGCTTCAGGCCATTTTGTGCGTACTCCGGCGGCAGATCACCCTCTTTCAGGTACTTGTTCACGCCGTCCGAGTACGACTGAAACCACTGCTTGATGTTCTTTGGCAGTCGGTCGAACTGCGCTTGAATCTCTTTCGGCGTGTAGAACTGTTGAAACTGCTTCTTATCGGCCTCGAGGTACTGCTTGCCAAATGCCTCGCTGAGGCGGCTCCGAGAGCTACGGCGGCTCATCTCCATCTGCCACATCCGGTCCTGGGCGGTCGCGTAACCGGCCCACATCATCGCCTCGTCGACGGTTTTCGCGTGGATGATGGGGACGCCGTACCGGTCGCGTTCGAGAGGGCTTTGCCAGAGGGTCAGGCACGCGGCGATGGATGCAAGCATGCTGGTAGTTTAACTCAACACCAGGCTTCTGGCTTCAGCTTTCAGGCTTCAGAAACAAGAGAAATTGCCCTAGCGAAGCGAGCCCTTGCCCTAAGACGTGGCGGCCCCTATTCAGCCAGCATCTCTTCGTAAATCTCGATCAGACGTTTGACGTGATTCTCCATCGTCGGAGGATTGGCCCAGAATCGATCGTATGCGGCTCGGCTCATTCGATCCGCCGTCTCATCATCCAGAAGCCGCTTCATTTTGTCAGCAAGGTCATCCACATTGTGAGCTTGAAAGGCGAAGCCAGTTTCTCCTTCGACGATCTCATACTTCGTCGATGTACAGTCCGAGGCGATGACGGGAATCCCCCGTCCAAGAGCCTCGATCGGAGCCAGTGGATTAACTTCATACCAAATCGATGTGATCGCCATGGCGCGGGCGTTTTTCATTTCGGCCAAAACCTGGTCGCCGCTGAGCCATCCAAGGAAAGTGGCCTTGTCGTAACCGATGTCCTTGACTGCCTGCATCAATGGTCCGTCGCCGAGAATCCGCACCTCGGCGCCGATTTTCTTCGCCGCCTCGACAAAAATCCTCGGATCCTTCTCGATGGAAAGCCGTCCAGAGAAGACGATGGCTCGATTCTTGGTTACATCGACGCGAGGCTCATGGACCGCCTGAATCGGATAGTGCATCATGTGCAGCTTCGCTCCCTGAGGCAGGTATTGGCCGAAGGCGTCGACGCTCTTTTGGCTGAACACTCCGAAGTGCCGAACCTTGCCCGGCATGCCCGCTTTGCCTCGCTGCACTCGCCAACGATACACTTCTGCCCACTTCGGTAGGATCGTGCGAGTGTCCGTGCAGTGGGTGCAAAGGCATTTCACACTTCCCGGCGTCAGGGTGCAAATGCGGTTGGTCTGCTTGTTGAAGAACTGCCCTTGCGGACAGGCGACATGGTAATCGTGGAAGGACGATAGGAGGTGGGCTCCGCTATCGAGCGCGGCATTGACGACACTCGGCGAGATACCGGTCTTCCATAGGTGGGTGTGAACGATGGTCTGCTTCGGGTCGCCAAGCTTGATGATCTCGGTCAGCTTGTCGTACGCCTTTTGCAGATACGACATCTCGATCAGTCGCGGAATGTCCATCCGCGTCTTCGTCTCGCCGCAGTTATGGAACTGAATGCCCGGGACACTCGCAAAATAGGGGTCCACCTCGGCAAAGCCGGAGAAGAAGTGGACTTCGTGCCCGAGTTTGGCGAGCCCTTCGGCCTGCAGAAGAGCGCATTTAGTTGCGCCTCCGCTGACCACCGCGTTATCGTTGGCGATAATGATCCGCACTCGTTAGACCCCCAACTCTGCGCGCTTGTTTTCCCAGGTCCACGCGGTGCGTAGGATCGTTTCGAGATCGCTGTACTTCGGCGTCCAATCGAGCAGGGAATTGGCGAGTTCAGGATTGGCGTACAGCGCAGGTGGGTCTCCCGCGCGGCGCTCTTGGTACTGGACGGGGACCTCGCGGCCCGTCACTTTTGCCGCCATATCGATGACTTCCTGAACCGAGTAGCCCTTACCGGAGCCGAGGTTGACCTTCGTGCTTTCGCCCCCGTTGATGAGATATTCCAGAGCTTTGACGTGTCCGCTAGCCAGGTCCTTTACGTGAACATAGTCTCGAATAGCGGTTCCGTCGGGAGTTTCGTAGTCGGTGCCAAAGACGCCGATGTGCGGACGTTTGCCGAGGATGGCTTGAAGAATGATCGGGATAAGGTGGGTCTCAGGATCATGGACCTCACCGATTTCTCCATCGGGGTCGGCACCACTGGCGTTAAAGTAGCGAAGCGCTACATAAGAGAGGTCGTACGCGCCCGAGTACCAGTGAAGGATTCGCTCGCCCATGTACTTCGTGTCGCCATAGGGGGAGATCGGTGCCTGCGGGTGCTTTTCGTCGAGCGGAACATACTGCGGAACGCCGTAGGTGGCGCAACTGCTGGAGAAAATGACCTTCTTGACGCCGCTGTCGATGCACGCACCGAGGAGTTGATCCATGGCCGTTACGTTGTTCTTGATGTACTTTCGGGGATTGGCGACCGACTCGCCGACATAGGCGTTGGCCGCAAAGTGCAGGATGCTTCCGATCGCGTGCTTCTTCAGGACCCCCGACACGAAATCGTAGTCGCCAGCGTCGCCTTGCTCGATGGGGCCGAACTTGACGGCCCAATCGTGGCCTTCGGAGAGGTTGTCGAGGACGACTGGGTTAAATCCCGAGAGTTTAAGTTCTTTGCAGGTGTGGCTTCCGATATATCCTGCGCCGCCAACGACTAAAACGTTCTTGAAATCCATAACCGAGACCACGGTTAAGGTACCGCACATTTCAAGCCAGTGGCTCGACAGTGCGGGAGAACAGTGCAAGAGCAAGTTAAGATTTGGCAATATGGCCTAGAGCAGTGCGAGAAGGATTAGTTTCTCGCACTGCTTTCTAGCACTTGCTCTAAATTACGGAAGCGTCTTTCGCCCACCCATTAGGGGTTTGCCGCCTGCCGCGCGGTAGATCACGTAGCCGATGCCGCCCAGTATTGCGACTGGGATCAGCAAGCTCAGGACCATGTGCGTTGCGATCAGCACAAGCTTGTAGCCGACGTAGATCAAAAGAATGACTCCGATCAGCTTGAGGATATTTCGAGTTCCTTCAGACATTTGGTTTTGTTGCCTCTGCTGTGTATACGGACGATTAAGACGATCCGTTGAGAGCAGGTCTGTGGTCCTAATTAAATGCTATCATTTTATGTTCCCGATGAGCTTGCGAGAAGGTGTGTCCCCATGCGAATAGGCATCGTTGGCACCGGTCTCATCGGTGCGTCCGTCGGCATGGCGCTCAAGACGCAAGGCCACCAGGTCTTCGGCCTCGACACCAATTCTGAGCACATCAGCACCGCGCTTCGCCGCAACGCGATCGACCAAGCGGCCGACCTTGCCGAGATTTCTCAGCTCGATGTGGTGTTTATGTGCATTTCCCCCAGCTTGCTCGTGCCGATCGCCGAGGAGGCATACGCGCAACGGGGCGAATTGACGATTTTCACCGATTGCGGTTCGACTAAAACCGAAGTGGCGGCCTGGGCGAAGGATAAGCCGATGTTCGTTCCCGGTCATCCGATGGCGGGCCACGAGAAAAGCGGTCCGGCCTACGCCACCAACTGGCTTTTCCGGGGGGCAAAGTGGATTCTCACGCCCAACGCTCAGACCGACAAGCACGCGGTCTCCGTCATCAAGGAGTTAGTTAAGGAAATGGAGGCGACTCCCGTCTGCATTCCGCCCGATACCCACGACCAGCAGGTCGGCATCCTCAGCCACCTTCCCCATGTGGTTGCGGCGTTGCTCATCGAGTCGCGCAACAGCGTTCCGAAGGCCGACGTCAGCGGCGGATCATGGAAGGACCTCACGAGAGTTGCCGGCGTCGATCCGGGTTTATGGACGGACATTCTGATGTCGAATCGGCAAGAGCTGGTCAAAGTTTTGGCTGACTTTTCGTCGAACCTGAGCGGCGTCCAAGAAATGCTTGAGCAGGGCGACCGAGAGGCTTTGAATTCCTGGCTGAAGGACATTGTGAAGTGGAAGGCGAAGCAGAATGAATCTTAGTTTCTCAAGGATAGCGGCCATGCAGGGCGAGTTTCGTCCGCCGAGCGATAAGTCGCTAACCCACCGATCCTACATGTTTGCCGCCTTCGCCGATGGTCCGAGCGTCGTGCGTAATCCGCTGAGAGGCGAGGACTGCGAAAACACCCGCAATTGCATGATCGAGTTGGGGCTCCGCCATGAACAGTTGAGCCCAACCGAGTTTCGTCTCATCCCGTGCCGCGAGTGGACCCAACCAAGTCGCCCTCTGGATTGCGGCAATAGTGGAACTACCATTCGCCTTCTTTCTGGTCTTGTCGCCTCCCGCCCGCTGGATGTGACGATGACGGGCGACGCCAGCCTGAATAAGCGCCCGATGAAGCGCATCGCAGAGCCGTTGCGACTGATGGGGGCCAACTTTGAGGGCGACACTCCACCGATCCGAATTCGAGGAGGCAACCTCAAGGCAATCGACTATGTCTCGCCGGTTGCCAGTGCGCAGGTGAAGAGTTGCACCCTTCTGGCTGGACTTCTTGCCGATGGAACGACAAGCGTGACCGAACCGAGCCTCAGCCGCGACCACACCGAGCGGATGCTGGCCGGGATGGGGGTTCAAGTGGTCCGAGATGGACTGAAGGTTTCGGTCAAAGGTGGACAAAATGCCTCCGCCTTTGAGTTCGACGTACCTGGTGACATCAGTAGCGCCGCGTTCTTCTTGGTTGCCGCCGCTCTGCTCAACGGCAGTCAGATCACGGCGACGAGCCTCGGCGTGAACCCGTCTCGCACCGGAATTCTCGACGTCCTCCGGCAAGCAGGCGTGCCGTTCGAGTTGACGAACGAAAGGGAAGAGCTTGGCGAGCCGGTCGCCGATGTGACGGTTGGCACCGCCCCAATTCTGCGACCGTTCAAGATCGAAGGCGACCTCGTCCCGAGGCTGATCGACGAGATTCCGGTCCTTGCCGTCCTGGCCACTCAGTGCGAGGGGACCACGGTCATTCGTGATGCAAAAGAGATGCGCGTGAAGGAAAGCGACCGTATCGAATTGGTCGCCGACAATCTGCGGCGAATGGGCGCGAAGGTCGAGACGTTTGAAGATGGAATGGCAATTTCGGGTCCGACTCCGCTCAAAGGTGTGACGGTCGATTCCAAGCTCGACCATCGAATCGCGATGTCATTCGCCATCGCCGGGTGCATCGCCGATGGCACCACCGAGATCGTCGGGGCCGACAGCATTCGCACCAGCTTCCCCAATTTCGTCGAAGAACTCAATAGGTTGGCAATCTCCTAATGGACACGAGCAAAGTCGTCATCGCCATTGACGGACCGGCCGGAGCCGGAAAATCGACCGTCAGCAAAATTCTCTCAAAGTCGCTGGGCATCCGTTACCTGGACACCGGTGCAATGTACCGCGCCATCGCCTGGAAGGCGCTGCGCAATGGCTTGACAACGGACCAGGGTGAAGCCGCGGCCAAACTGCTCGACGAAACCGACATCGACTTTGGCATCGGCGAGCCCCAGCCGGTCTTTGTGGACGGCACCGATGTCACCGCCGAAATCCGTACCGCCGAAATTGGAGAAGCCGCCAGCGCTATCAGCCAGCACACTCCGGTTCGCCAGCGCATGGTCGAACGTCAAAAGAAGCTGGTCGCCGAAGGTGGAGTGATCCTCGAAGGTCGAGATGTCACCACCGTCGTTGCCCCGAATGCGACTCTCAAGGTTTATTTGACCGCGAGCCTCGAAGAGCGCGCGAAACGACGCCTCGGCGAGTTCAAAGAGAAGGGCATGGATAGCTCGTTCATCGATGTCCGCACCCAGATTCTCATGCGCGACCACCGCGACATCAGTCGGGAAGACAGCCCGCTGACCGTCGCGCCCGACGCCTGCGTGGTGGAGTCGGCTGAACATACGCCGAATGAGGTCGCAGAGATCATCGCCGACCTCCTGAAAAAGAAGCTCTCCGGGTAACCTTTAGGTCGTTGTCTAACCAAGTTTTAGGCACACCCGAGAAACAAAATGGGAAGTTATTTTGCACCCCGAGACTGGGGCACTCTGCTCACCGCGATGATCACGCCTTACAATTCCGATGGGGCCGTGAACTTCAAAGAAGCGCGGCGAATCGCCGCCTTTTTGGTGGACGAGCAGAAAAACGATGGGATCGTTGTGAACGGCACGACCGGCGAGAGTCCAACAACCACCGAAGCAGAAAAACTGAAACTCATCGAAGAACTGCTGGACGAGGTCGGCGACCGAGCCGCCATCGTCGCCGGGTGCGGCACCTATAACACCGCCGAGTCGGTCCATATGACCAAAGAGGCGACGGCGCGCGGCGTTCACGGAATCATGATCGTGAGCCCCTATTACAACAAGCCGGGCCAGCGCGGTCTGTATGCGCACTACAAGGCGTGCGCCGAGGCGACCGAGCTTCCGGTGTTGTTGTACAACATCATTCCTCGAAGTTCGATCAACCTCGACACGCTGACCTTGCTGGAGCTTGCCAAGATTCCCAATATCGTGGCGGTGAAGGAGGCGAGCGGCAATATCTCCCAGATTTCCGATGTGTGCGGGAGCGCGCCGTCCGGTTTCCGAATCTATAGCGGCGACGACGGACTCACAGTCCCAATCCTGAGCGTTGGTGGTCATGGAGTGGTCAGCGTGGCGGGCCACGTGGTCGGCAAGCAGATCAAAGAGATGGTTTCGGCTTTCGCCTCGAATCCGGCGAAAGCGTCGGCGATCCATCACCAAATCATGCCAGTCGTCAAAGCCTGCTTCTGCGCCCCCAATCCGGGTCCGGTCAAGTACATGCTGACCAAGATGGGGTTTGACTGTGAGAGCATGCGGCTGCCGCTAGTCGAACTCGACGACAGCGAAAAGAAGACCTGCGATGCCGCACTAGCGATCATCAAATCGCTAGGTTAGGTTCATCAGTTACGCCGATGGACAATCGCCGTCGGCGTAACGACTCTCTCGGATCGCCATTACTGGCTTACCGGTCTCTCTCGCCAGAGAGACATCTGTTGTTGGTCGTGTATCTCGAACCGGGAGAGTAGACCTTTTAACGCGAACTCTAATTTCTCAGCGGCTTGCCGAATTCCAGCATATGCGTAATTCGCGCCTTCGTCTCTGGCCGCTGGCACAACTGAAGGAACCGCTCGACTTCGAGCCGAGGAAGGTCCTCGTACGACATGCTCTTTGCGAAGATGAAGCGAATATGGTTGCCGACGAAGTCGTCATAGGTTGTCAGCGTTCCATCTTTCAGCTTCTTATTGACTTCCTCCTCGATCATGCCGTTCACGAACGGAGCCAACGATTTGAAGGCGATCTCTTCGCGCGGGGCCGCGGTCATGGCTAGTTCTTTCGCCTTCGTGATGAGCAGGTCGGGATGGAAGCAGACGACGTCGTCTTCCGTCAGGTAGCCGTTTACTTTTGCCTCAACCGCGTTGGAGAAGGTGGTTCCCTCGATGAGATTCAGGGCCGCCTCCTTTGCGATTTGAGGAGAATGCTGACTTCGCAGACGCATCAGCGTGACGCCCCGACCGCCGGGCAGGAGTCCGACTTTTGCTTCGGGCAGACCGATGGTCGCATCCGACAAAGCCACAACGCGGCGGCAGTTCATTGCCAATTCGAAGCCGCCGCCGAGGGCGTAGCCATGAACAGCGGCCACCACTGGCGAGTGTGAAAGCTTTTCACCAAGCCCTTGTAAGCGCTTCAGAGAATTCTCGATGCCGCGCCAGTTGCCGGTTTCGATGGCCTCCAGGAAGAAGTGCAAATCAAAGCCGACGGAAAACGCGCGACCCGAGTTGGACAACACGAATGGTCCTGGTCGACCTTCATCGAGGAATCGGTGAAGATCCTCAACACCGTGCGTTGTCACCACGCCCATTTTGCTTGAGAATTCGATAGAGGACACGCCGTCGCCGAGGTCCCGAAGCAGGAGCGATCCATGCTCTTCTGTCACTGGGTACTCGGACAGGGATCGGTATTCAGGTTGCGACGGCACCGGCTCCAGACCCGACTCGTCCACTCGCAATTGCTCGGAACCAATGTAGAACTGCTTGGGTGCGGGCAGAACGAGGTCGCTTCCGATGGCATCGGTGAGACCAAACGGACCCAGTTCCCAACCGAACCCCCACTGCATCACGTGATCGAAATCGGCGACCGAATAGGAGATTTCCTTCTTCAGATAGTCCGCGTAGCGAAGAGTGGGCAAGAGGTAGAGGCGTAGGAATTCGCCAACCTCGTCTTTGGCGGCCAAGGCGGTGCGGATACGCTCGCCGATCGGCTTGCGGGCGTTCTCAGCCAGAGTTTTGTGCTCCTCCTTGAATTGCGGCCGGTAGGCGTTGGTTTGCAGGTCGAAAACCAATAGCTCCTGCCCAACACGCTGGTAGTAGCCCTTGCCAGCTTTGTTGCCCATGTGCCCCTCGCTGCGCAGGTATTGCATCGACTTCGGAGTCGCCAGGGTGCCGATGTAAGGATCGTTTGGACATCGAGCCATTTGGTTGGAGGCGATATCCTCCATGATGTCGAGGCCGACCATGTCATTGAGCCGAAAAGAGGCCGACTTGGGTCTTCCGAGAAATGGTCCAGTAATTTCGTCAACCAATTCGATGGAAAGCTGTAGCTTTTCGGCGATGTGAATCGCATGGAACATGCTCCACATTCCAAATCGGTTGGCGATGAAGCCCGGTGTATCCTTGGCCCGAACCACTCGCTTGCCCACCCGCTTTTCGAGGAATTCCGTTACGACGGGAAGAAGGGCGGGATCGGTGGCGGGAGTATCGATCAGTTCAAGAAGTTTGAGGTACCGCGGCGGATTGAAGAAATGGGTGCCGAAGAAGCGGCTTTTGAACGAATCCGAGCGGTCCTCGAGCAGGAGTCCAAGCTCTAGTCCGCTGGTGTTGGTTGAGATGAGGGCATCGGGTGCCAGCAAAGGATCGAGCCTGGCGAAGAGGGCCTTTTTAAGATCCAATTTTTCGACAATCGCTTCGCAAACCCAGTCGGCTTCGCTCACCCATTCGAGATTCTTCTCGATGGAGCCCAGGCGAATGTTTTCGGCTGTTTGACGGATAAAAAAGTGGGGCGGGCGAACATTTTTTGCTTTTGAAAAAGCCTCGCGAACAGCCTCATCGGAGACGTCGAGAAGGCTCACCTGAAATCCCAGATTCGCCAAGTGCGCCGCGATGCCGCTTCCCATCGTTCCGGCCCCGATCACGCACACTTTTTTCCCGTCGGTCAGACGTCGCGACATTCCCATTTCATTCATACTGACTCCGAAAAGGATACCTATGGTAAATCAACCCTCAAATGCTAGGTATAAATACCGAAAATAATGGAGCATCCGCTACAATAGAGAAGAATATGAGAGAGGTAAGCGCCCATAGCTGGCTTTAGAGGTCGTCGACCGGTTCGCCAGGAACCGAGTCCTGAAATCAACGGAAGACTGCTCAGATTTCCAGAGCTCCGAGTAATCGGCTCTGATGGCTCCCAATTAGGTGTCATCTCATCCCGAGATGCCCTTAATCAGGCTCGCGAAGAAGGGATGGACCTGATTCTTGTGGCCGCCCAAGCCGCCCCGCCCGTCGCAAAAATTGCGGACTACGGCAAGCACAAATACTTAGAAGGCAAACAAGGTCGCGACAAAAAGCCCAAAGGACAGGAAACAAAGGGTATAAAGATAAGTCCACGTATCGCAGAGCACGATATGGAGTTTCTGTCGCGTAACGCGCGGAAGTTCCTGGAACACGGAGACAAGGTCAAAGTGACGTGCATGTTCCGGCAACGTGAGTTGACTCACCCCGAAAACGGGAAGAAGCGACTTGACGCGTTTGCCGCCGGACTAGAAGACTGCGCCATCGTGGAACGACAACCGCAATTGGACGGGCGACAGATGATCATGATTCTGAACCCCAAACCAGGAGCAAGGGTTAAAGATGCCAAAAATTCGAACGTACAAGACGGCAGCGAAGAGGTTTAAGGTCACCGGTACCGGCAAGATCACTCGTCGACGCTCCCACAATAACCACCAGTTCCTCTGCAAGCGCAAGAGCACTCGCCGCGCTTTGGAAGCCGAACCGGTACTGTTCAAGGGCGAGAACAAGCGCATTAAGCGCCTTCTCGTGATGTAATTTTTTGGCGGTTCCATTCAGCGAGCCGCCCCCGACCCCTTTACCGCTACCGCTCGAAAGAAGCTGGGAACCGGTGGAAATTTAAGAACAAGGAAACAAAATGGCAAGAATTAAGCGTGGCTTGATGCGCCACAAGCGCCACAAGAAGATCATCGGAAAGGCCAAGGGCTATTTCGGACGTAAGAAGAACGTCTTTAAGCGAGCCCACGAGCAGGTCATGAAGTCGGGGCAGTATGCCTTCCGTGACCGACGAGCCAAGAAGCGAGACTTTCGACGCCTTTGGATCGCCCGTATCACCGCGGCGTGCAGCCAGAGCGACATCAAGTACAGCCAGCTCATCCACGGCCTCAACTCGCAAGGCATCCAAATCAATCGAAAGATGCTCAGCGAACTGGCGATCTCGGATATCAACGCCTTCAAGGCGGTTGTTGAAGAAGCCCGCAAGGGACTCTAAGCAAAGTCAGACATTGAAAAGGGTGTGATCCACGAGGGTTGCACCCTTTTGTCGTTTTCCTTACTATGACGTTCCTGTCCAGCCTATTAGCCGCCATTTCCGTTCGCGCTCAGCAACCCGCCAAGGCGCCCGTGCATGTGGGTTGGCACGACGAGTTTGATCGGCCATACGAATGGAAGCATCTTGGCGTCGCCAATAAGCCGAATTTAGATTGGTCGAAGCCAGGATTGCTCGGCTTAGCGCTCACCCGCGTCCCGTTTGATTGGCCCTACCAATATCAATGGTCGGGAGTGACGAAGACGTCCACCATCGAGGTCCTTCATCACCCGGTGCTTGTCGCGAACGTCACCAGGCTGAGTGGATACGCTCACCTCGATGTCGATGTGCTCGATGAGAAAGATAAGCTCCTCGTTCAATTGAGGTCGAATACTCTGCAAGCACCTGGAGTTTGTTCGATCAACTTAGGAGAGCACATGTTCTCCGGCACTTACACTTTCCGAATTCGATTGATTGTCGGCGGTCCGAACAGCGGCTGTAACGCAACCTACGACTGGATACGAGTGACTTCCGTCGAGGACCGAGATCGGCTAACGGCCGATCCCAACCTACCTTTCATAACTGAACCTTCGAGCCTGTAGTCGGCTAGGGCAAGACTCACAGACCCCAAATCTGTCAAAATCAGGGTTCTGCTTCCACCCAACGTTGCGTAGAAGCGATTAGTCACCGAGGATTAAATCAAGAATATGCTTTTCCAGCTCAGCCCCGAAGAAACCGCATTCATCGAGACCGTCAAGAAGTTCGTTGCCGATGAGGTTCTCCCCAACACTCGCGAGTGGGAGAAAAACACCGCATTCCCGGACGAAATCTGGCCGCGATTGGGTTCGCTTGGGCTCCTGAGTATGACGATGCCGAAAGAAAAGGGTGGCTCGGGCCTCAGTTGCTCGGCCTTCACGCAGGTCTGCAAAGAGATCGCCAAGGGCGATCCCGCTCTGGCGATGAACGTTTCTGCCATCAACGCGCTGTGCATCGCCCACTTTGACCGTTTCGCCACGCAAGGGCAGTGCGATAAGTACCTCGCGGGTGTAATGTCCGGCCAAATCAAGTTGGCTTGGGGTCTGACCGAGCCCGACGCAGGCTCCGACGCTCGCCGCGTCAAAACCAAGGCTGAGCCCTCCGACAAAGAAGGCTTTTACAAGATCAATGGTCGCAAAATGTTCATTACGAACGGCGGCAAAGCCGACCTGATCGTCCTCATCGCCCGCACATCGGATACCGAGCTTTCGGCCTTCTTCGTCGAAACGAATCAGCCTGGATTCAAACTCGAAAAGCGAATCCACACCGTTGGCGTTTCGGCGTCGAACACGGTTCAGTTTGCCCTCAACGACGCCATCGGATGGCACACACCTTGTACCTTCGAACAGGCTATCGGTCTGCTGTACCGTGGACGCCTTGCCATCGGCGCGATGGCGCTCGGTATTGCCGAAAAGGCATTCGAACTGACCGTCGAGTACAGCAAGCAGAGAGAGCAGTTCAACCGCCGCCTTGCCGACATGCAGTCCGTGCAGAACATGATCGCCGACAGCGCGATGGAAATCGAAGCCGCCACGCTTTTGCTTCAGAAAGGTGCCGCTGTATTCGATGCAGGACAGCCTGCGATCAAGGAGAGTTCTTACGCCAAACTCTATGCCAGCGAGACGGCTAATCGGGTCACCAACCGTGCGATTCAGATTCACGGCGGACGAGGCATGACCCACGAATTCTTGGTCGAAAAGCTTTGGCGCGATGCAAAACTGACGGAGATCGGCGAAGGATGCTCAGAAATTCAAAGATTAGTCATCGCCAAGCAGGTTCTGAAGTAATAATAAAATAATGTCGTCCATTTTGGCTCTCGCCGTTTTGTTGCACGGGCCTGCCGTGCAGGCACAGCCTGTCGAACTCACCCGCAAATTCAGCGAAGGTGAGAAGCTGAGTTATTTTGCCCGCGCCCAATTCACCGACGAACAGCGTCAGGGAATTCTGCAGACCTTCATCCCGCACGATCAAGAGATCAGCTACCACTATTCGATGTCGGTCCAAAAGGTGAAGGCGGGCATCGCTGAGATTCTGTATCAGCGACCCAACATGAGCATCACAATGGGCGATACGGCCGAGTCAGCGGCAAAGACCATGACCGAGAAGCTCGACATCAAAATGCTGTTGGGCATCAGTTCGATCAACAAGATCGTTTCGCAGAAGGATTTGAACCCGAAGAAGGACGACGATGACGATGGCGGCGGTCTGAACCGAAAGGTTGTCAGCAAGGTCATGCGTCAAGGTTCGCAAGCCGACCAGGTTGCTATTGGCCTTCTCATCAACTACCTTGGCGACATCGAGCGACTGGCGTTCTTCGTTGGCCCCGTCGATTCTGGCTTGGATATCGCCCCCGAATTGCCGATCGACGAAGTGAAGGTTGGCGACACTTGGAAGGCGACCGTTGGCTATTCGCCGCAAAAGCTGAAGGGCTCGGAAGGCAAGCTGGCTGTCCAGCGCATCGACTATACCTACACGTATCTCGGCCCGATGAAGGATAGCGAAGGCAAAGATATTCAGCGAGTCGAAGCCAAGGTGAAGCTCGACACGGACCTCACCGACTACGCTCAGCAGATCGTTGGGGGTTCGAAGGCCAGTTCGTACCTCAAGTCGGTCCCGCTCACCTTCGAAGGGACGATCCGTTTCGACCTCGACCCAAAAACTTTGCACATGATCAAGGCTTTTGCCGAATCGAAGGGAAGCTACTCGGTCAACGCAAAGGGTGCCGAGCAGGGCCTTCTCGAAGGTCGATTCCATGGCCGCACGACGGTCAAGATGGACGGCCACAGCATGGGCGGCGCGACCACGGTGCCAGAGAAGAAGGGAAAGGGCGGCAAAGGCGGGCGATAACCGCCAAGGGAGAATCCATTTTGGATTCTCTTGCGTCCTAAGTTAAGTGGGATTGCCTCCACAAACGAAGCCGCTTGCGCGCCACGAGGGGTTCTCCGAGAGAAGCCTCGAAGTCGCGTTGGCGATTACCCTGACGATCATCCTCATGACCGGGGCGAATCTCGCTACCGGAACGATTGCTTGGGTCGGCCTATCCGGCATTTTCTGCTTCGTTTGCTTCATGCAAGGGCGACTCCTGACACGGTCGTTTGTAGTTCAAATTCCGTTCCTGATCGTCTGCGCCGTTAAGCAGCCGTGGTTAGGCGTGGCTTACTTCGCCGTTTACAGCATCTTCACGGTCATTGCGGCGCATGTGAACGTCCGGCGTCTAGCCGTGATTCTCGCTTCGGAGCTTATCGCCTATTCGGTCGTGGCCCTGCTGTTGCCGCGTGTCACGCCCGACCTGTGGCTCCTTGCAGGTTTCGCCTACTTGTCGGTTCGCACCGCCTTCTCGATGCTTATTGCCGCCCGCACCGGCCTCCCGCTCGACACGGGCGCGATCTCGGGAACGTGGGCGTTCGTTTCGACCCTGGTGTTCGTCTCCACTGCAACTGCCGTTTTCTACTTCGAAAAGACTGAAGTGACCCAGATCCTGTGGCTGACCTTAAGCCTGGTTTCGATCTTCTGGACCTTTACGCTCTACCTGTACCAGCGCGCCCAGGACGAGTATGGCAAAGGCGTGGTCGCCCTCAGCAACCTCCTGAACTACTCGCATGTCTACACGGGCAGCCACTCGCGCAGAGTCGCCTACCTGGCCCGCGAAACTGGTCGTCGGCTCCGTATTCCCGAGTGGAAGCTCGACTATCTCGTTCATGCGGCGCTCTTGCACGACATCGGCAAGATCGCCATTAGCGAAAAAATTCTTGAGAAACCAGGGCGGCTGACGGACGACGAATTTGCCCAAATCAAGCGGCACCCAGCCACGGGGGAGAAAATAGTTTCAAACCTCACCGACCTAAAAGTCATCGGTGAATGGATTCGGCACCATCACGAGCGTTACGATGGAACCGGATACCCGGATCGCTTGGATCACAAGAAGATTCCTATCGAGAGCCACGTCATTAGCGTGATCGACGCGTACGACGCGATGACGGGCCATAGCGCCGACGGCCATCGCCGCCTCTATCGCGATCCAGTTAGCTCAGAAGAAGCCCTGGGCGAGTTGAAGCGCTGTAGCGGAACTCAGTTCGATCCTCGAATTGTGAAGCACTTTACGCGCGTGATCCGCGAGCGGAAGGAGAAATTGCGATGATCGCCCTCAGCATCAGTCTCGGCTTCTGCCTGCTGTGCGTCCTGTTTGCCATTTTCCATCTGCCGACCGTCCGCCGGTCAAGAATGGACCAGATCGGACGGGCCATCGCTTCCGCCGTCGAGTGTCGAAGTCCATTCCTCGAGGGCATGTTCGACGAGATCGGCGATCTGTCCGAACAGCTATCGCTCCAGATGGGCCTCGACCGGCAAACGGCCAGAAACGCCAAAGTCGCGGCCCTGCTCTGCGATATTGGCCTCTGCAGTGTTCCCAGCGCAATTCTTCAGAAAACCGAGGAGTGGACTCCAGAAGAACAGGCGCTTTTTGACCGCCACACAGAAATTGGCGCCTCGATCGTGCGACAATCTGCCATCCTTCGGAAATACTCAACGGTTGTGCAGCACCACCACACAAAGTTCGAGGTCGAACCCCGAACGCCGATCACGTCCCGTATCATCGGGGTAGCCGCCGACTACGTGCGCTATAAGCGGGTGTACGGCGACAGCCGCGCGCTGACTGTGATCGACCGGCAGTCGGGAATTCAGTACGACCCCAAAGTGGTGAACTCGCTTAAGGAGCTCGTTTCCCTTCAGTGAAAGAGAAGTTCTATAAGCTTCCGATCTTCTGGATCTTTGTCGGCGCGCTCCTGGTGCGGGTGCTCGGCGTTCGATGGGGCTTGCCGAACGAAATACGCAACTACAGCCTGCACCCAGACGAGCAGGTTAACCTGCTGTATGCGCGGCAGATCATCCCAACTCAGCTTCACTTCACGCCTGGCGCCTACAACTACGGAACGCTGTACCTCTCGCTCCTGCGCATTCTCTCCGATATCGTGCTGACCTACGCGGGTGGGATGGATCAGGCGGGGAATATCGCCCCGGCGGCAATGGGTCAGATTCACTTGGCGGGCCGCCTGGTCAACTGCCTATTCGGAGCGGGTTTGGCGTCTCTCACTTTTGCAATCGGCAGTCGGACCATCGGCAAGACCGGAGCATGGATTTCAGCCGGAATCGTTGGCATTGCTCCGGCCCTGCTGGTCCATTCGCGATTCCAGACTGTCGATATGCTGGCGACGCTTCTCGCCATTGCCGCCGTTTATGCGGCAGTGCGAATGATCGAACCTGAAGCGGCCGTGACCAAGTGGGCCATTTGGGGCGGCGCCTTTGCCGGTCTCAGTGCGGGCACCAAATATGTTGGCTTGGTGGCGGTCGGGGCAGTGGTGGTGGCGGCGTTCATTGTTAAACAGCCGAAGACGATCCTATTTGCCATCCTCGCCTCCGTAGCGGCCTTTGTCATTTCAACGCCAGGGTGCGTTCTCGATCGAGAAGCCTTCATGCGCGACTTTCTCTTCGAGTTGAACCACTCGAAAGAAGGGCATGGCGTCGTGTTCATGGCGACGCCGCCCGCGTTCCTCTATCACATCGGCAACCTCAGTTCGGGGGCCAGCATCCTCACCGTTCTGCTTGGCTTTGCTGGACTAGTTTGGGCCGTAGTCAAGAAGCAGCCGTGGGCGATGATCGTGGGAGCCTTCTTCCTGGTCTACTACGTGGCTGTTGCGGGTGGGCAGATCAAGTTCATGCGTTACATCCTGCCGCTGATTCCAATCCTCGCGCTTGGGGTTGGCTACATCGTTGAGCGCATCAAAGAATCGGGCAAAGAAAAAGCGGGAATCGCCCTGGGACTCCTGGTCATTGGCGGCATCGACCGCGGCGGCCTGGTTCAGGCTGGCTCGCTCACGGTGCAGATGATGCTTCCCGATCCACGCGACATCGCGGGCAAATATTTGATCGATAATGGCAATGTGACGGTCGGTCTCGTCGACGATCCATGGTTTTGGAGTCCAACTGTGAATCCTGACGCGGACGTCACCCGTATGATCGGCCCAAGGCGTCTTATCGAGCTTTGGACCAGTTGGGAGAAGCCAAAGGTTCTGCGATACCTGCCCGAGGACCCGCGCGAGCGGTACGAATGGGACGTTCGCTTGCTCACCGAAATGAAGCCCGACTACGTTTCCTTCACATCGTTCGAGTACGTTCCTTTCATGCGAATGGCGCAGGTTCAGAACAAGACCGACCTCGAGAGCCTCTACGCCTCCCGCTACACTGAATTCATGACCGAACTGACCAAGGACTACGACAAGGTCCTGGACAATGACCCCTTCCATGCCCCCATGGTCGAGGATATGGAATACGTTCGCCCCCACGTGCTTGTATGGAAACGAAAGACCACCTCCGCGAGTCCGTAGAGTGGTTCTTGGACTATCTGAAGGTTGAGAAAGGCGCGTCGCCGAACACGCTGGAAGCCTATTCGCGCGACCTCGACGAGGTCATCGAAATTCTTTGGGAGAGCCTCTATGACTGGGCAGAGCTGACCTACGCTCACCTCCAGCGCTTCGATCTCTTCCTCGCCAAGGTCCCTTCGAAGCGATCTGCCCAGCGGAAAGCCAGTTCGTTCCGTAGCTTCCTCAAATTCCTGAAAAGGAACGGAGTTGAATTCCGCGTCGATCTGCCTTCGACGGGCGGTTTCAAGGTCGGAAAGCGACTCCCCAAAGCCATCGAATCGACTGCCGTCGGCCATCTTCTTGAGATCGAACACGATGGCAATGTCCATTTGCGGAACCTAGCCATTCTCGAACTGCTTTATGGAGCAGGTCTGCGAGTTTCAGAACTGCTTAATCTTGATATGAGTCAAATTGATTTTGCTTCGAGTGCGATTCGGGTTACAGGAAAAAGAAACAAAACGAGGCTTGTTCCGCTTCCCGAGCAAACCCGGGAAGCCCTCAAGAGGTACGTCGGGGAGGTCCGCGCTACATTTGTGAAAGCACCGACTGGTCTGGTTTTTCTGTCGTCGCGAGGGCGAGCATTATCGCGCCAGGCGGTCTATTCTCTGGTTTCAAAACTTGCCGCGGAGGCAGGAATCAAGGGTCCCATCGGGCCGCATACGCTGAGGCACACCTACGCAGTGCACTTGTTGAAAGGCGGTGCGGACCTGCGCGCCGTCCAGGAATTGCTAGGGCACGAATCCGTCGCCACGACCCAAGTCTATACTGAGTTGCAGAACGATGAGGTGAAGAACCGGTACCGAAACGCTCACCCGAGGGGCTAGGTAGCTTGTCTGGTCAGATGACCCACGGCGCAACGCCGTTCGGAACGTCGATCAGTTCCCATGAGCCGCAGTCTCGGTCCTGCCAATTCGACACTTCGCCTTCGTTTCGAGAAGCAAACAGTGCGTCGATATCCAGGCCCGCCACGATCACGTCGTCCTCGTTCAGCTTAGATTCCGCCAGCACGGCTTCCATTGGAAAAGGGGCAATGCTAGGCGCAATGATCGCCGACGTACCATAGCTCTCCGGCACCGGTTCCTTGCCGATGTCGCCGACTAGCGAGGAGTGGACGACGAATATCTGATTCTCCACGGCTCGAGCGAGGCAACTCCACCGTACGCGCTGAAATCCTCGCCGCGTCTCGGTCCAGGCCGGCACCGCATGCATCAGCATTCCATTCTCAGCTAGTACACGAACCCCTTCGGGAAACTCGCAGTCGTAGCAGACGCTGACGCCCAACCTACCGGGCAGAGGCGTCACGCCGTATCCAGCCAAAATCGACCAGTCCGACCGTTCGTAAACCGTCAGCTTGTTCTTCTCCTGCAGGTAGACGTGCCCGTCAGGGAAGGCAATCGGGCAGATGTTCTTGAATCCGTCCTCTGCCTCAAAGAAATGAGAGCCACCCACGATGGCCATCCCGCTGTTTTGGGCCATCCGGCTCAACCAATTCACGATGTCCTCCCAATACTGCACCAGGTACTTCGGGCTGTCATGTTCGTACAGATGTGGCTCGATAGACAAAAGCTCTAGGGAAAAAAGCTCAGGCAGGACGACCAACTGAGCGCCGTGATCGTCGGCTTGCTCCAAGAACTCGTAGGCGTGGTTCCAGAACTCTCCGTCCGACCGAATCGCACGGAGCTTCCAATTCACCGCCGCAACGCGGACCGTCAAGGTCTCCACTCCAAGAGGGCGGCCGCGTTTCCAGATTCAGGGTCATCCATATAGTTTTGTAAAACGTCGGTTAAGATCAGATCATAGCGCAAAAGCGGCGTTAGGGTTCGATCGGTAAGTCGTCCGTCCGCTACGAGTTGGCAGTATTCTGCCGGAGTGCCCACTCCACTCGACTGAAAATCCGGTAGGCGACAGGCGGTGGCGTAGAGCACACCTAGCGACTCGGCAAGAGCCTTGCGTGCATCGTAAAATGCTCGTCCAATGCCGACGCGGCGGAAAGAGGGGTGGACGCTGATGTCCGCGCCGTAGATGACCTCGCCACAAGGATCGAATGTCTCGAACGAGAAACCACCAACCGTCTCATCCCACGAAAGATGCTTCTCATAATGCGCTCTCGAAATGCGAGTGTTGCTACAAGACCCGGCGAACTGGCCATCGGCCAAGGCGACAAACTGCCCTTCGGGAAACTTGCGAAGATGGTCGGCTAGGTTTTCTTCGCGCCACAACAGATTCTCGTCGAACGGAGGCGGAAAAGCCAACCGCTGAAGCTCGATGGCTACCCGAAAGTGCTTCGGCTGGAGAGGAACAATCTCAACCGTCAAAGTTCGACACCGAAGATATCGAGGATTTTCTGCAGGTCGTCGTCCGAGAACACCGTGATCTCGACCGTGCCCTGATCTCCCTTGCGATTGATCTTCGACGGCAGACCGAGCCGTTCACTGATTGCGCTTTCAAGTTGGCGCGTGTGAACATCTTTTTCGACACGGGTGACGGTTGGCTTGGGCTTGTCTTCTTTCTGGGTGGCGCTCAGCTTTTCGACGTCGCGCACCGAAAGACCGTCCTTCAAAATCTGTTCGAAAACCGCAAGTTGCTTTTGTTCGGAGCCAAGGGCGAGCAGAGCCCGCGCATGCCCTTCGGAAATAAGTCCTTCCTGCAGGCCCAGCAGAATCTGCTCCGGCAATCGCAACAGGCGAAGCGTGTTCGAGATGCCCGTCCGCGTCTTGCCCACTCGGAGAGCGACGTCTTCCTGCGTCAGGCCGAACTCATCGACCAACTGTTTGTAGGCCATCGCCGCTTCGTAGGCAGAGATGTCTTCGCGCTGGACATTTTCGATGATCGCTAATTCCAGGGATTCTTGACCCGCGACCGAGCGAATGGTGACCGGCACATTCTTGAGGCCCGCGAGCTTGGCCGACCGCCATCGCCGCTCTCCGGCGATGATTTCAAACTTTCCGGCTGAAAGCGGCCGCACCAAGATAGGCGACAAAATGCCGTGAACTCGAATCGATTCGGCCAGTTCTTCTAGCGCATCAGGCTCGAAATGCCGCCGTGGCTGACGTTTATTCGGGATGATGTCGTCGATGCCGACCTCGCGCGACACCGCGTCGCGCTCTGGGCCCAGCAGTTGCCCGATGCCCCTTCCCGATGCTTTTCTCACTGCTTAACTATTATGACTCTGGCCTTTCGCCTGATTCCATAAGTCGTCCCACTCCTCGAAGCTGAGCTCGTGGAGGGGCTTGCGGGCGTGGGCCTCCATGTACTGGAAGCGGCTTTGGAATCGGTCGAGCATCATGCGCAGGGCGTCCTCGGCGTCGACCTTCTGCCAACGCGCCACATTGACGAGGGTGAACATCAGGTCGCCGAGTTCGGCCTTGATATGGGCTGAATCTCCTTCTTGTATTGCTTCTTCAAGCTCCCCAATCTCCTCGCGGACTTTGTCGAGAACACCACCAAAATCGGGCCATTCGAACCCAGCACGAACGGCCCGTTTGCTGATTTCATGGGCTCGTGCTAGCGCGGGCATCGACTTCGGTACGCCTTCCAGGATCGACCGATCTTCGGATTTCTCCTTCTTTTTGATCGCGTCCCAGTTTCGAAGCACTTCGTTGGCATCCTCCACTACGACTTCGCCGAACACGTGAGGGTGGCGCCGCAAGAGCTTGTCGCAGATATGCCGCAAAGGAGCATCGAACGGAAACTCGCCGTCGCGTTCGGCCAGACGGGCATGAAAAACCGGTTGCAAGGTCAAGTCGCCCAACTCCTCGGCCAACGCATCAAAATCCTTCCGATCAACTGCATCCAGGGTCTCGTACGCCTCTTCCAAAAGGTACTTCTTCAACGTCTCATGCGACTGCTCCCGGTCCCACGGACACCCAAAGGGGCCAAGCAAGAGGTCCATGATGACGCTCAGCTTGGTGTACGGTTCACTAACTGGAACCAGGATCACCGCATTCTGCTCGACCTTGGCCGAACCCGGATAAGGCTGAGCGTCGCCGTAGAGCGTAAAAGTCGAGCACAGGGGATTCGCGTGATAGCAAGGCAGACCCATATTGGCCGCCTTCAGGGCCACTACGTCGGTATCGGGGCCAATATCGAGGACGATCATTGGCCGCCGGACTTCGAGGGCTTTTCTAGACTGATGAAGTCCTTGTAAGCCTTTGCGATCTCTGGCGACTTGATCGAAATATTGGCTTTCTGACGAGCGTCTTGGATCAGCTTCGCGATGTCGTTTTTCTGCGCTCCGGCTCGAAGCATCATCTCTCGCCGCAAGTCTTCCTTCACCGAGGCGTCCAGCGGAACGATCGCTTCGGGAAGAAGCTCTTCGACTTGAAACTTCGCAAAAACGTTATCAGAAGACAGCCACGACGTTCGGTCTCCCTTCTTCAGGGGTTTGATGGCGTTCTTCACCTGGTCGCCCAATAGGTCGATCGGTACCACGCCAAAGTCTCCGCCGATCGTCTTGCTGGCGTCCGAGCTGTACTGCTTGGCCATATCCTCGAAAGACTTGCCCGACTGCAGGCCGTCGTCCACCCTCTTCTTCGTCGCCTCGTCGCGAACCGTGATCACTCGCAGCTTCACCCGCGCCGGAACGGTGTACCGAGACGACTTGGCCGCCTCGTAGTTCTTCTGAATCTCGGCATCAGTCACGACAATGCCGTCGGTTTGGAGCTTGAAGTGTGCCCGCTCGACCTTGATTTGTTGGCGGAGCTCGGGCATCGTGCGACCGGTCGCCTGCCAATCCTTCACGAAGTTGGGATTGCTCCGAAGCCGATAGGAAATCTCGGCGTCAATTTCGGTTTCAGTCGGCGTCAAATTCTTGGTCTTCGCAAGCTGAAGAATCAGCGTTTCCGTCACGAGCGTATCGAGGGTCGCGATTGCGGGCATGACTTCCACAAACTGACCGGTCACCGACATGCGCCCTAGACCCGGTAGGAACTCCATTCGCCGGTAGTAGTACTGGCTAGAGATGGCCTCTCCGTTGATGGTGGCCACGGGTTCGGCCCCTTGGGCCGCAAGCGCAAAAGAACAAAGGGCGAAGGCGGTGATACTCATAACTAACTCTGACGGTTCAGACGAATGGATGGGTCTGCTAATTCTATTGTTTTAGTAGTCCCTGAAGTTCCGGTAGGACCTGATATAGATCGCCAACGATTCCCAAGTCGGCAGCGTCGAAGATCGGGGCGTTGGCATCGGTATTGATGGCGACGATGACCTTTGAATCCTTGATGCCCGCCATGTGCTGGGTGGATCCGCTGATTCCGGCGGCGATATAGAGGTCGGGGGCGACGACTTTACCCGTCTGGCCAACCTGAAGTTCGTTCGGCGCAATGCCGGAGTCGACGGCGGCTCGGGTCGCACCAACGGCCGCGCCGAGAGAATCGGCGAAGCCTCCGATGACCGACTCGAACATCTCTGCCGTCTTGAGCGGACGTCCGCCGGAAACGACGATCTTTGCCTGACTGAGGTCTGGCCTCGAAGTCCCACGACTAGATTCCGAGAGGATGATTGCGGTTCCCTCGATGTTGAGAGAAACTGAGGTTTCCGATCCGTTCGCGCCACCTTCGACTTTGCCAAAGTTGCTCGGTCGGAAAGTGATGACCAACGGATCGCTATCGGTCTTGACGGTTGCCGTCATGGCCCCGGCGTAGATCGGTCGTTTGAACTCGGTGGGAGAAACGACGGCAATCGCATCGGTCACCATTCCGGCGTCCAAGAGACCGGCAAGGTAAGCCAGCACGTCCTTGCTTCGCATGCTCGAAGGCGATGCAATGTGCGAGTAACCGCCCACCACATCCACAAGGGCCTTGGCCAGACCGTCGGCGGCGGGGATGCTTCCGAGGTTCACGCGCATCATTTGCTCGGCACCAGCCGGAACAAAGTCACCGCTTAACAAAATGACATCGTAGGGAAGTCCGAGAGCTTTGGCGAAACCCGCGCTCGACTGTGCGTCGGCTTCGTCGAAAGCGATCACAAGGAGCTTGGCCATTTACAGCACCCCTCGCTCTTTGATCGCGGAGGCGAGTTCGGCCACCGAGCCGACCTTTCTCCCCGACGGTCTGGCCGGAGGAAGTTCGACGCCAACCAATCGGGTTTTGGGAGACTGTACGGACGAAGCGGCTCGCTTCTCGAGCGGCTTGCTTCGGGCCTTGATGATGCCGGGTAGGGCTACGTAGCGAGGCTCGTTCAATCGCAAATCGGTGGTGACGAGGCAGGGCATTGGAAGAGAAAGAATCTGCTCCCCGGAGTCGGTCTCACGCGTGACATGGAGGTCGCTCCCGTGAACCTCGATCTTCGCCGCGAAGGTCGCCTGGGGCCAATCCAGCTTAGCGGCCAGCATCTGTCCGGCTTGGTTGCAGTCGTCGTCCGTCGCCTGCTTGCCCATCAGCACTAGGCTCGGATTCTCCGATGCTACGACTTCGCGGAGCAGGGAAGCGACGGCGGGCGAGTCGAGAACCGCGTCGGTTTCCACCAAGATCGCTCGATCGGCACCGATCGCCAGTGCCTTTCGGAGTTGGTCTTCACATTCGGCTTTGCCGATGCTCACCACTACCACTTCGGTGGCCGCGCCCTTTTCCTTCAATCGTACGGCCTCCTCGACCGCGATTTCGTCAAAGGGATTGATTTCGAATTTTGCGCCGGTCGTATCGACTCCGCTTCCGTCGGCAAGGGGTCGGACCTTCGCATAGGGGTCCACGACCCGCTTGATGGGAACAAGCACTTTCATAGGGTTTGCGCGAAAGTTTACCGACTCACCGAAGGACCCAGTGCCCAAAAGGCATGAACGCTTCGTTGGCGATGAGGTAACTAATGGCAAAGTGTCTCGTCTAGAGAGGCAGAGGATGTTATGTTAGCCCCCTTAATCGCACTCGCCGCCGCGCTCGCCCCCGGCACGACCGAAATCACGGTTTACAACCAGGGTCTTGGCTTCGTGAAGGACGTTCGCACCGTCAGCCTGAAGAAAGGCGTTCAGGACGTCGTCGTCGAAGACGTCGCCCAATTGATCGACGCCACCAGCGTGGGGTTCAAGTGCCTCAATAACCCGGGTTCAATCTCGGTGCTGGAGCAGAACTACCAGTACGATTTGATTTCACCACAGGCCATTTTGGAGAAGTCGGTCGGCAAACGCGTTCGCTTTACCCGAACGATGGGCACCAGCAAAGAGGTCGTCGAGGGGACTCTTTTGAGTTCGCCGACCTCGGTAGTGAACACCGGCAACGGGCCGCAGTACAGCTACAACGGCTTGGTCATCAAAGCCGACGACGGACGGATCATCTTGTCGCCGCAAGGCGAAATCGACGTCATGGAAATGCCGGAGGGCCTGATCTCCAAGCCGTCTCTGCTTTGGCAGATCGACAGCGATAAGGCGCAGGACGCCAAGATGGAGCTGAGCTACCTGACTCAGGGCATCAGTTGGACGGCCAATTACGTTTTCACCCTCGATCCGAAGGGAACCGGCGATATGCAAGGATGGGTGACCCTCACCAATCAGTCGGGCCTCAGCTTTGCCGACGCAAGCCTTAAGCTCTTGGCTGGTGACGTCAACGTGGTGCGCAACCAGGCTCGATATGGAGCGGCCGACGCAGTCAAGGCAGCCGGTGGCCGTGGCGGATTTCAGGAGGAAGGATTGTTCGAATACCACCTGTACACGTTGGACCGCCCGGCCACGGTTCGAAACAAGGAAACCAAGCAACTCAGCCTTTTGGAAGGCTCGGATATTCCCTACAAGAAGCAGATCGTCTTCGATTCGATGGGCGGCTACAACAACTACTACCCCAGCGAGGGTGAAGTAGGCGTGGGCGATCTAAGCCCGCTGGTGAAGATCAAGTTCACCAACAACACCGCCTCGCACCTGGGTATGCCGATGCCCGCCGGAAAGGTTCGCCTGTATCAACGCGACAGCAAGGGCTCGCTCCAGTTCATCGGCGAAGACCAGATCAACCACACGCCACACGATGAGCAGGTTACGCTCAACGTTGGACGATCGTTCGATGTTCGAGGAAGCCGAAAGCGAACCGACTTCAAGCGCCTGGGCGACCGACAGATTCGCGAAACCTTCCAGATCGAGGTTCGGAACCGTAAGGAAGAGTCCACACCGGTGTACGTCTACGAACGGCATTGGGGCGATTGGAAGGTGACCCAGAAGTCGGACAACTTCACGAAGGAAGACGCGAACACGATGGTCTTCGAGGTGAACCTGAAGCCAAACGAAGTCAAAACGATCACTTACACGGTCGATACGACCTGGTAACCCACTCCAAGTCAAAGCCATGAGCCAAATAGCTCCTGGCTTTGACTTTTTTGTTGAACCGTGCCAATCCTTTCGTACACTGACTAGGTGGGTACGCCCAATGGCGGGCGTGATAGGGAAAGGATGATTACCGCATTATTCGCGATCGGGGCGATACTCGTGCCCGGTTCTACCGAAGTCACCGTTTACAGCCAAGGTCTCGGATTCATCAAGGATATTCGAACCGTCAACCTCACCAAAGGCACGCAGGACGTCATGATCGAGGACGTCGCCCAACTGATCGATGCCACCAGTGTTGGATTCAAGTGCCTCAACAATCCGGGTTCGGTTTCGATTTTGGAGCAGAACTATCGGTACGACCTCATTTCGCCCGAGGCGATTCTGCAAAAGTCGGTCGGCAAGCGTGTTCGCTTCACCCGCACAATGGGAAACAAAAAGGAGACGCTGGAAGGCGTCCTCGTCAGCTCTCCGACCTCGGTTGTCAACACTGGTAACGGTGGCGAGTATCGCTACAACGGTCTCGTGATCCGGGCCGACGATGGCCGCATCGTCCTCTCTCCCGAAGGCGAGATCGAGGTGACGGAAATTCCCGAAGGATTGATCTCCAAGCCATCGCTGCTTTGGCAAGTCGATAGCGACCGGGCTCAGCAGGCGAAGATGGAACTGAGCTACCTGACCCAGGGTATGAAATGGACCGCCAACTATGTCCTAACGATGGATAGTGAGGCTTCAGGCGACCTCCAGGGTTGGGTCACGCTCGACAACAAGTCAGGCGTCTCGTTTCAGGATGCGACCCTCAAACTTCTGGCCGGAGATGTGAATGTTTTTTTGACCCGAGCGACCGGTGATCCTAAACCTCGCTACGCGTATGGAGCGGCGATGCGAAATCACCCAACTCTCAAGGAAGAAAACCTATTCGAATATCACCTCTACACCCTTGAGCGCCCGGCGACGGTCAACAACAATGAGTCCAAGCAACTCAGCCTCCTCGAAGGGTTCAATATTCCGCTTCAGAAGGTTATCGCCTTCAGTTCCTACGTCGATGACGATGGTCCGCAAACCCACGACATCGATTCAGAAGTCCGCATCAAGTTCGTTAATGACAAGAAGTCGCACCTAGGCATGCCCCTGCCCGCGGGCAAGATTCGGCTCTATCAGCGCGATAGCAAAGGATCGGTGCAGTTCCTGGGCGAGGACACCATCAACCACACGCCGAAAGACGAGAAGGTCTCGTTGACCGTGGGTAAATCGTTCGACATCAAAGCGACCCATAAGCGGGCGAGTTGGAAGAAGATTTCGAAGAACGTGGTGCGAATGGACATCGAGGTCGAGGTGCGAAACCGCAAAACCGAACCGCAGACGGTCTACATCTACGAGAACCTCGACGGAGAGTGGAAGATTCTGTCCCACTCCGAACCGTTCGTAAAGGACGATGCTGGGACGGCCGTGTTTGAAGTCAAACTCGCCGCCGACCAGGTCAAGACCCTGAAGTACACGGTGGAGATCAAGCGGTGAAGAAGTTAGCAGTCGGCAGTTTGCAGTCGACAGTGAAGGAGGCATTAAGATGATTTCGCTGTTGCTTGCGTCCCATGCCGTCCTTCAAGCCAACTCAACCGAGGTCACCGTCTACAACGGCGGCTACGGTTTCGTGAAGGACGTGCGCGAACTCGATCTCAAGGCGGGCGTTCAACCCGTGGTCATCGACGATGTGGCCGAGAAAATCGACGCGACAAGCGTCGGATTCAAATGCCTCAGCGATCCTGGCTCATTTTCGGTGTTGGAGCAGAACTACCGCTACGACTTGGTTTCACCGGAAGCCATCCTGCAGAAGTCGTTGGGTAAGCGCATCCGGTTTACACGCACCGTTGGCGGCAAGAAGGAATCGGTCGAGGGAGTGCTTCTCAGTTCACCTACGGCAGTGGTCAACAACGGCGACGGTGCCAGCTATCAGTACAACGGGTTGGTCATCCGCACCGACGATGGGCGAATTCTCCTCTCGCCCAACGGCGAGATCGACGTCCTCCAAATGCCCGAAGGTCTGATCTCCAAGCCATCGCTTTTGTGGCAGGTGGACAGCGCCAAGGACCAGCGTGCTAAGGTCGAGTTGAGCTACCTCACGGAAGGCATCAAGTGGTCTGCCAGCTATGTGATGACCCTTGGCAAAAGCAATGTGGGTGACCTTCAAGGCTGGGTGACGCTCGATAACCAGTCGGGCTACAACTTCCGAGACGCGACGCTAAAGCTTTTGGCGGGTGACGTTCATCGAACTGAGAGACGTTACACCCGAGGGACAGTCTTCAGCGGTAGATCTGGAATCAACACGATTAATGGTTCGCCGATGGTCGAGGAGGGCCTGTTCGAGTACCACCTTTACACTCTCCAGCGACCGGCAACCGTCCTCAACAATCAGACCAAACAGCTTGGCCTCCTTGAAGCCACCGACATCCCCATGCAAAAAGTCATCCGGGTCGATTCATATGAAAACGACCCGCGAGCCAATGTGACTGGCGAAACACAGGATTTCGCCGGATCGGTACACCTGCTCTTTACCAACGACAAAAAGTCGCACCTGGGAATGCCGATGCCTGCCGGGAAGATTCGATTCTTCCAGCGAGATCAGAAAGGCTCTCTGCAATTCATCGGCGAAGATGCGATCAAGCACACGCCCCGCGATGAGAAGCTCGACCTCACAGTCGGAAACGCCTTCGACGTTCGGGCCAGCCGCAAGAAGATTGGCTACACAAAGCTGTCATCGCGATCGGCCCGCATCGACTACGTGATGGAAGTGCGCAATCGCAAAGACTCGACGGCAAACATTCACCTGTACGAGCACGCCATGCCCTTTAGCTACACGGATTGGAAGATTTCGAAAGCCAGCGATAAGTTCGCTAAAGTCGATGCCCGCTCCGTCCTTTTCGCCCTCGACCTCAAGCCCAACGAGGTCAAAGAAGTTCGCTTTTCGGTGGAAGCCAAGTGGTAGCCGCCAACCCTTAGGAACACAAACATGATTGGAACTCTCCTTGCCATTCACGCCCTTCTTCAGCCGGGCTCAACCGAAGTCACGGTCTATAACCAGGGCCTCGGCTTTATCAAAGACGTTCGAACCCTTAAGCTCCGAAAGGGGACGCAGAACATCGTCGTCGAAGATGTCGCCCAGATGATCGACGCGACGAGCGTCGGGTTCAAATGTTTGAACAACCCTGGCTCGGTCTCGATACTGGAACAGAACTACCAGTACGATCTGATCTCGCCCGAAGCGATCCTCCAGAAATCGGTCGGCAAACGCATTCGCTTCACACGGACAATGGGAACCCAAAAGGAATCCGTCGAAGGCGTGCTCCTGAATTCGCCAACGTCCGTTGTGAACAATGGCGATGGCCCGACGATGCAGTACAACGGTCTCGTTATCCGCACCGACGACGGGCGAATTCTGCTCTCGCCGGAAGGGGAGATCGACGTTCTCGAAATGCCTGAAGGGTTGATCTCGAAACCGTCCCTGTTGTGGCAGGTCGACAGCGACCGCGATCAGGACGCGAAGATGGAGTTGAGCTATTTGACGCAAGGGATGAAGTGGAGCGCTAACTACGTTCTGACCATGGGCGACAGTGGGTCCGCCGACCTGCAAGGCTGGGTGACATTGGATAACCAGTCGGGTGTGTCGTTTGACAATGCAACGCTGAAACTTTTGGCGGGAGATGTGAATGTGGTTCAAAATGCACTCCCTCTTGCCGCAGATGGCATTGCCATCAAGGCCGCACCAGCGGCCAAAGCCCCGATGTCAGAAGAGAGTCTCTTCGAGTACCACCTTTACACCCTGGACCGCCCGGCGACGGTGAAGAACAAGGAGACCAAACAACTGAGCCTGCTGGAGGGATTCAACATTCCGGTGCAAAAGGTCCTGTATTACGAAGGCTATGCGAACATGGGCGGCAACGAGGATGAATCCAAGAATGAGGCGGCTCAGGTTCGCATCAAGTTCATCAACGACAAGAAGAGCAACCTTGGAATGCCGATGCCGGCGGGCAAGATGCGGCTGTACCAACGCGACAGCAAGGGCTCGGTGCAGTTCCTCGGCGAGGACATGATCAACCACACGCCGAAGGACGAGAAGATTTCGTTGGAGGTCGGAACCGCTTTCGACGTCCGTATCGATCGAAAGCCGACCAATTACGTGAAGCTGGGACGGGACTCGAAGAACAACACCAATGCCGCCCGCATCTCGTACGAGCTGGAGGTTCGCAACCACAAGGAAGAGCCAGTGACGGTGTACCTATACGAGCACGAATCAGGCGATTGGCGTGTGGTCGAAAAGTCGCAGGACTATATTAAGGATGACGCGAGTACGATCGTTTTCGAGGTTCGCCTTGCCGCAGGTGAGACGAAGAAAGTGACGTATTCGGTTGAATCCAAATGGTGAAATCAAAATGGCAGTGGGGGTTGTATTTCTCCCCCACCCTGGCTTTCATGGTCTGCCTAGCCTTGTCTATGACAACACGACATGGAAATGACCGGGGCATTGCGATGTTGCCATTACTTTGCATCGTTGCAGCACTCCCGATGTTCGCGTTGGTAACTCTTCTTATGTGGCTATCTCAGCGAAGTCGTGAGTACTTGATGTTGTTCTTCCTTGCTTTTCTGCAATTCGTGTTCTGTCTAGCACTCGGTTTCGTCCAGATCGTTTTGAACGCATAAGAAGTCTTAGACATTCGTGAACAATCCGAACCTGTTTCGGTAACCCATAGGTACGATGGGCGGTAGTGCCATGAAGACCCTCTCCCTGGTCGGTGTCGCGTGCTTTTCCGCCCTGTCGTTTGCCCAAGCGAAGCACACTTTTACGTTTGGTGGGCCGAACAACAGCGAATTCCTTCTGGATGGTAAGCCGTTTCAGATTCGGTCTGGTGAGATCGACCCCGGGCGGATTCCCGCCGAATACTGGCGGCATCGAATCCAGATGGCGAAGGCGATGGGTCTGAATACCATCGCGCCGTACATTTTCTGGAACGATCACGAGCAGACGGAAGGGAAGTTCGACTTCAAATCCGGCTCACGAAACATCGGCCGGTTCATCGATATCTGCCGTGAGGAAGGGATGTGGGTGCTCTTGCGCCCGGGCCCATATGTCTGCGGCGAGTGGGATGGCGGTGGGCTGCCCTGGTTCCTTTGGAAGGACCCCAAGCTCAAGATTCGGTCGAACGACGATCCGAAGTACATGGACGCCGTCGCAAAGTACCTGCACGAACTCGCAAAGGTCGTCAAACCGAGGATGATCGACCGAGGTGGGCCAATCGTGATGGTCCAGATCGAAAACGAATACGGCAGCTACCCTCGGCACGACCGAAGCCATATGGCGTGGCTAGAGGCAACGTGGAAAAAGGAAGGCGTCAACGGTCCGTTTTCAACCTCGGATGGCCCGGCTGAGTATAACCTGAAGGATTCTAGCCTGCCCGGCGCAGCCGTCGGACTCGATAGTGGTTTGAGCGAGGCCGACTGGACGCTCGCTCGGCGCATCAATCCAGGTGTGCCCGTCTTCTCCGGTGAGACCTACCCGGGCTGGTTGCGGCACTGGGGGGAGAAAAATTGGGAGCCATCCAACGTGTCCAAAGAGCTGAAGTTCTACATGGACACCAAGAAGTCGTTCAACCTATACCTGGTGCACGGGGGTACCAACTTCGGCTTCACAACCGGTGCGAATAGCGGTGGGAAGGGGTTCGAGCCCGACCTGACCAGCTACGACTATGGATGTCCGATCAACGAGCAAGGGAACCCGACGAAGGAGTATTTCGAGTATCGAAATCTTATTGCAAGCTACCTACCGAGCGAGCTTGTTCCGGCGGTGCCGAAGCCGATCCCCGCGATGGAGATTCCGGCAATCGACATGATGCCGATCTCGGATATTTGGCACGTTTTGGCACGAAAGCAGACGTCGGTTGAACCTAAAACCTTTGCCGAGCTTGGGCAGAACCAGGGCTTGGTCGTGTATGAGACGAAGATAAAGAGAGGTGATATATCTAGTCTCTCTTTTGATAAAGTATGCGACTACGGTTTGGTTTTTGTGAACAGACGGTACGTCGGCAGCCTGGACCGACGCCTTGGCCAGAAAGAGATGGAGTTACCGGCAAGCGATCATGACCAGACATTGGAAATTGTGGTCGAAGGAATGGGTCGCATCAACTTCTCGGCGGCGATGGAGACGGATCGAAAGGGCATTTTTTCGCCGAAGTTGAACGGCCAACCGTTAACTGACTGGACGATGTATCCGATCCCGCTGGACTCGCGGATGATTGATCGACTGGGATCGACCCGAGGAACGACTTCGGGCAAGGGGCAGTTTTTCCGTGGAACCTTCGAGTTGCCGTCAACCGCCGATACCTATCTGGATATGCGGGAATACGGCAAAGGGGTAGTTTGGGTGAATGGGCACAACCTTGGCCGATACTGGAGCATCGGTCCGCAGTTCCGTCTCTTTTGCCCCGGTGTCTGGCTGAGGAAGGGAAGAAATACGATTACGGTTTTGGATTTGGAGGGGACCGAGGGTCATGAGATTAGGGGTTTTAAGGTTCCGTAAATTTGTCCTGCTACGGCAAGCAGTTCTCTACCTCACCAGTTGCCCCCGATTCACTTCGTTCATTGCCCTTTGGCGGGGTCCAACGACAAGCTCCTGACGTCGCGGCAACATCCTCTCCTGGGAGAGCCTGTCGCACAGCAGTTTTTCTAAACTTTTGACGCCTCATTTGTCGCCGCCATAATGGCGGGGTCGTCCCGAATGTCGGGACTCCTCGGACCATTTCAGGTTAGAAGTCGTCCGGGGGTCTACGCTCGTACCTCGCTCCGACCGCCCGGCTACCATCTGTGATCCCTCCGGGATCAGGTTTTCGCTTGCGATGCGACAGGCTCTAAAAGGGGAGGAAATCTAGCCCAAGAGCACGGCCCCGTTTCCTGACTCAAGTCAAGGACACTTACCCGTGCTGGAACTGCCTTCAAAGCAGGAATCGTGGTTAAGCGTTACGAATTTTCATGATGGATTTTCCCCTCCCGTCACCTGACATGAGTCAGATGACACCCTTCCACGTTGGAACCGCCTTTGTGGCAGTTCAAACTGCGGACCCTCCAGATATCCCATGGAGAATCTGGAGAGGGAAGTGAGCCTCCCGTTGTTTGCTACATCGTTCCGTAAAGGCGATCGCCGAAGTCGCCGAGGCCGGGGACGATGTACTTTTTGTCATTCAGTCGCTCATCGACTGATGCCGTGAAGATTGGGACCTCGGGGTGCTGGGACTGGAGGAATTCGATGCCTTCGGGGGCAGAGATCACGGAAACCATCACTACTTCCTTCGCTCCAGCGACCTTGAGTTGGCCGATAGCTTGAGCGGCTGAGCCGCCGGTGGCAAGCATGGGGTCGAGGCACAGGGTAAATCGTCCTTCGAGCGAAGGGAGTTTCATGTAGTAGCTTCGTGCGATGGCGGTATCCTCGTGCCGCTCCAGGCCGACGTAACCCACCTTCACATCCGGGAAGAGTTGGAGCACCGGCTCCAGCATCGAAAGTCCGGCGCGGAGGATCGGCACGGCGGCGATGCCTTCGCCCAAAACCTTGGTCTCGCATTGCGTGAGCGGGGTGGTGACCGTCGCACAGGTTTGGGCCAGGCCTTTGGTCGCCTCGATGACCAAGAGCGTAGTCAAATGGTTGGCCACCCGGCGGAAGCGCTCGGGCTGGGTTTCTTGATCCCGCAACTGCGAAAGATAGTGTTGAGCGAGCGGGTGGTCGACGACGGTAACCGGCATATTTCTATTGTCCCGCGTCGAATAGACAAGTTTCAACTTGTCATGAGGGCTCAAAAAGGTTCAGAATTACATTTCTCTTAACGTAATGAGCAAACGCAGAGTCACCGGATTGATCTTAGCGGCTGGAAAAGGCACGCGCATGAAGTCCGATCTTCCGAAGTGTCTGCACCAGGTTTGCGGCGTTCCGATGGTCAAATTGGTGGCCGATTCACTCCAAGCCGCGGGCGCGGACGAAATCGTGATCGTGGTTGGACACGGCGGAGAAGAGATCGTCAAGAGCCTTGGCACCGGCTATCAGTACGCTTGGCAACGCGAACAGCACGGCACCGGTCACGCGGTTCAATGCGCTCTAGCCGAAGTTGGACCGATCGACGGAACGGTTATGATCGTCTGCGGCGACACACCGCTCATTTCTTCCGAATACTTCCGCGAGTTTCTGTGTGGGCACATCAACTCCGAACGGGTTTGTTCGCTTTCGGTGGCGAAGCTGCCGGATGCTCACGGCTATGGACGGGTTGAGATTTCGGGCGGCGATGCAAAGCGGATCATCGAGCAAAAGGACGCCAATGACGCCGAGAAGCAAATCAGCACGGCCAATGCGGGGATGTACTGCGTAGAAGGCCCGGCTTTGTCCGAAGCGCTGGCGACCCTAAAGAACGACAATGCCCAGGGCGAGTACTACCTGACCGATATTGTCGCCTACTTTGACGCGACCAACCGACCCGTCAATGCTTTTATTTCTAAGGACCCGGCGATCCTGATGGGGGTTAATGACCGGAAGCAGCTCGCGGAAGCCAACGGCATCCTTCGCAAATCGATCCTTGAAAAGCATATGCTGGCGGGAGTCACGATCGTCGATCCGAATAACACGTACATTGGCCCCTACGTTCAGATCGAGCAGGATACGATCATCGAGCCGGGAACGCATCTGATCGGCGATACGAAGATTGGCTCGAAGACAACCATCGGCCCTAACACTCGCCTGGTGAATGTTCAGGTCGGCAGTGGGACATTGATCTTTTTGAGCAACGCCGACACCGCCGTGATCGGGTCGGATGTGAAGATCGGTCCCTACGCGAACATCCGTCCGAAGAGTACACTGGAGGACGGCGTGCGAATCGGCAACTTCGTCGAAATCAATCGCTCCACCCTCCACGAGGGCGTCAAAGCTAGCCACCTTACGTACATCGGCGACGCCGAAATTGGTGCGGAAACCAATATCGGCGCGGGAACGATCACGTGCAATTTTGACGGATTCATCAAGAGTCGAACCCAAATCGGGTCCGACGCGTTCATTGGTTCGAACTCGACCCTGGTTGCCCCGGTTGTAATCGGGGACGGAGTCATTGTTGCCGCCGGCAGCGTCATCACCCAAGACGTTCCGGCTGGGAGCGGAGCGTTCGGTAGAGCGCGCCAGGAGAATAAGGAAGGGTGGGCCGCAAGGTGGCGGGAGAAAAAAAGGAATGGTTGAACAAGCGCTAATGACTACTTCCAGCGAAACATTTACGAACGGGTTGAAGCTCTTTGCCGGGAACGCAAACCCGACGCTGGCCGCCCGGGTTGCCGCCGAACTCGGAGTCGAACTCGGAAATCTCCGGGCCTCCAAGTTCGCCGACGGTGAGATTCGAATCGAGATTCAGGAGTCCGCCCGTGGCGCCGACGTCTTTATTCTCCAACCCACCTGTGCACCCACGAACGACAACTTGATGGAGTTGTTCATCCTCCTTGATGCCTTCCGCCGAGCCTCGGCCAAGCGCATCACGGTCGTGATGCCGTACTACGGCTACGCTCGGCAGGACAAGAAGATTAAGCCGCGTGAGCCGATCACGGCCCGCTTGGTGGCAGACATGGTGGAAATGTGCGGCGCGAATCGCGTGGTCACGCTCGATCTTCACGCCGACCAGATTCAGGGTTTCTTCAACATTCCAGTCGATCACCTGTACGGCGGTCCGATCCTCGGCGAATACTTCATCCAGAACGGCCTGAAAGGACGCCCCGACGTCTGCGTTGTGGCACCCGACGTCGGCGGTGTTGGCCGAGCCAAGAAACTGGCCGACATGCTTGAGTGTCCGTTCATCGTTATCGCCAAGCGGCGTCCGGCTCCGAACACGGTCGAAGTCGTGGAGATTGTGGGTGATTTCACGGGTAAGCGCTGCGTGATGATCGATGACATGATCGACACCGGCGGTTCCATTGCCAGCGGCGCGCAGGCTCTGCTGGACCGGGGGGCAAAAGAGATCATCGCCTGCTGTACCCACGCGATTCTGAGCGATCCGGCCTGCGAGCGACTGCAGAATAGCTGTATCAGCGAAGTGGTGGTGCTCGACACGGTGTACTTGCCCAAAGACAAAGAATTTCCCAAACTGACCGTTTTGAGCGCGGCCCCGCTCATCGCCAGCGCGATCAAGCGCATCCACAACGATGAGTCGGTCAGCGAGCTATTCGGTCCTTGGGGATAACGACAACGGATTAAGACACGTGAGCGATGGGGAGGGGAAACAAGCCGAAATGACTTGGGTGCTGAAGCGTTCTGTAACGGACCCGGATAAGTTCGACAAGCTCAAGATGATCTATGGCTTGGCGATTCTTTTTGCAATTATCGCGGCTTTTGCAACAAAAAACCTGGTCTTGCCCGTCGTCTGTTTGGTGGTGCTGGTCGCTTCTACATATGAGTTTTTCGGGGGTCGTAAGTTTGCCCTCACTCAGACTGTCGCCAAGTCGGGTCCCAACGAGATCGCTTGGGGTGCCGTTCGCTCGGTTCACGTCCGAAGCGAAGAGATTTACCTTTCCCCTTTTAGCAAGGAATCGAAGCTCGATGCATTTCGAGGGGTCAAATTAAGCATTCAGAACGTCTCAAAGGAAAACGTTTTGGAATTCATACGGGAGCACGTCGGTCAAGATGTTCAATTTTTGGGAGAATGATCTGACCGCCGAAGAGACGGACAAGCTGCTGGGCAAGTGCGCGGCAGAGATTCGTCGTCGCAAATTGGAGGCTCCTGCTATCGCTTTCCTGGAGATGCACAAGCCCATCGCGAATGTCTTCGCGCACGCCGGTCTGGCCACTGCTCCCTTCCTGGTGCCCCTCTTCGGCTTCGATTTCATTAATGACTATAGCAATTTGCTTCAAAAGCGGGATAATGTCGAACGGCTTATCTGCATGCTGGAGGAGCCGCCGGATCCAGAGACGCCGGAGGCGTCTGAGTCCGGCAAAACAACGGAGGAGGAATTATGCCAGACAAAATATGGAGCAACGCAAGCACCGCCCTAGGCGCCCAGAACTGGGACACGGGTTGGTTTGCTCAGCTGTTCACGCTCATTTTCATGGTGTTCATTGTGGTGAACATCGTGCGGGCAAGGTCGAAGAAGGAACTCTTTATACGAAGAATTCCCGGCCTGAACGCGATCGACGAAGCGGTGGGACGCGCCACGGAAATGGGCCGACCTATCTTGATGGTGCCCGGTCTTTCGGATCCGGTCAACGCCATCGCGGTGCAGGCGATCAACATCTGCGCCTACGTCACGCGGACCGCGGCAAAATTTTCGAACCCGATTCTGATGTGCGCCTACTCGGCGTCGATGTACACCCTCGCTCAGGAGGTTATCCGCGACGTCTACCAAGAGGAGGGCGTGCCAGAGCGATACGATCCAGACTCCGTGCGATTCATCTCTGACCGCCAGTTCGCTTTTGCTGCCGGCGTTTCGGGCATTATCCACCGCGAGCAGACGGCAGCCGCCTTCTTCCTCGGCGAATTCTACGCCGAGTCGCTCATTTTTGCCGAAACCGCCAACTCGATCGGCGCGATTCAGGTTGCCTCCTCCACCGAAGCCACCCAGACGCCGTTCTTCATCGCCGCTTGCGACTATGTTCTCATCGGCGACGAGTTCTACGCTGCATCGGCCTACCTGACCCGCGAACCGGTGCTGGTGGGAAGTCTGATCGGCCAGGACTGGGCAAAGGTCTTCGCTATCGGCTGTATCCTCTGCGGCGCTCTCTCGCAGTCGATCGTCTCTTGCGGACATGCCAAGAACGTCGAAAACGCAGTCGCTCAGGCGGCTGGCTCGGAAGACGCCAAGAAAGCGAACCTGGCCAAGGTCAAAGAGGACGAGAAAAAGGTCTTTGCCTTCTCCAAGCTCTTCCGACCTGACGACGTGCCCGACGACGTGAAGGAAGAGGTCAAGAAGTCGCGCACCGCTAATCCGGACGCCCCGGCTCCGACCCCCGCTCCTGCTGCAGGAGGTAGCAATTAATGGATCCTAAAAAGCTCTCCTTCTGGAGCATCGACCCGACCCAAGGGAAGCTGACCATGATGGTCTTGCTGACCGTTTTGATCGGATTCGGTATCGTCTTCGCTCTCTCTAAGCTCCCCACGCAGGGTCGCAAGCCGATCACGTGGATTCTGACTTTCATTTCGGGCGGCGTGTTCGTCCTCTTCCAATACTGGCCGCAGCCGATCAGCTTCGACAAGGCCACTCAGCTTCCCTCGAATATGGTTGAGAGCGTTGGAAGCGGATTAAACGACGCGACAAGCGTCTTTGGAACGATTTCTCAGGTTCTAGCAGCATTCATGCTCGGTCTGGGAATCTTTAGTATCCTCCGCATCCACGGTACCAAGATCGCCAAACAGCAAAAGGACTGGGGATTCAGCCTAGTGCTGCTGACAGCCATGGTCCTCATGATCGTGTTCGGCTTTTGGGACTTCCACATTCGCACGAACCTGCGAACCACGGACTTCGATAACCCGTCGAATTGGGGCGGCGTGAACATGATGCGGGACTTCCTTTTCGAAGGCCTGCTTCAGCAGATGGACGCGGCGATGTTCTCGATCATCGCGTTCTTTATCCTCTCGGCCGCTTACCGAGCGTTCCGAGCGAGGTCGATCGAAGCGACGATCCTCCTCGGTACCGCGCTCCTGGTCATCATCAGCTTGATGGGAGCCGTTGCCGCCGGATGGGATGATTCGGTGGCTGCTATCGCCGGTAAGGGCCCAGCCAGCAACTTCCTGTTGAACTTTAAGGTCACGGAGATTGCGAACTGGATCAAGAACACTTTCCAAACACCCTCGATTACCGGCATTAAGTTCGGTATCGGTCTCGGAACGCTGAGTATGGCGCTCCGAATCTGGCTCGGTCTTGAGCGAGGAGGCAAGTCGTGAAAGCCACGGGAATTCCAAAACATATCGTCTATCTTCTGCTCATCGTTTGCGCCACGGTGCCGTTGTTCTTCAACATCAAGGTGCCGGGCAAACCGACCGACAGTTCGGCCGACTTCTTTAAGCACATCATGTCGCTGAACGAAGGCGACACGATCTTGCTGGGATCGGACTGGACCGGTTCGACGCGCGGCGAGAGTAAAGCTCAAATGATCGCAGTGTTGAAGATTCTCATGCGAAAGCATGTGAAGATCGCTCTTTGGTCGACTGCCGACCCGCAGGCGCCTCGTGTCGCTCAGGACACCATTGCTGAGGTCAACGAGATGATCAAGAAGGAAGGCGGCACACCCTACGTTCGTTGGCAGGACTGGGTGCAGTGTGGCTTCTATCCGAGTTCGGACGTGGCGATCAATAACGTCGCCAACGACGTTCGGAAGGCCTTTGCCGGGAAGCGCGACACGGATACTTCCGGTCAGCTTCGACCCGTATTCGAATCGCCTGTCTTGCAAAACATCACAAAGGTCGAGGACTTTAAGTTGGTGCTAGATATGACAGCCAGCAAGACGTCGGATTATCACGTGCAGTTCGTATCGGGCAAGCACGTCCCGCTCATGTTTGCGGTGACCGGTGTTATGGTTCCCGAGACACAGGTGTACTACAACTCCGGGCAGATCGCTGGATTCCTGGGTGGACTGAAGGGCGTGTTTGACCTGGAGTCGATGATGGACAACGGCCTGAACGTCCCCGACGCCAACGGCAAGATCGCCAATCCTTCGGTGAAGGTGTCAGATAAGATCGAGGGATTCCCCGATCCTCAGCATACGGGTAAGAACGTCGGCAACGGTACGAAGTACTACCCAACCCTTCACGCGACGCTGATCCTCATGATCGTGCTGATCGTGATTGGCAACTTCGAGATGATCAAGGCTCGAAAGGTGGCAGGTAAGTAATGGATCTCGGACTCTTTCAAACACTCGAAAAAGGCGCCGGGGTCATCGTTACCATCGGTCTCTTCAGCGTTCTGTACAAGGAGAACAAGTTCTTCCGCTTCTGCGAGCACCTCTTCCTTGGCCTTGCTGCCGGATGGGCGCTAGTGGCCATCTGGACGGAAACGCTTTCCAGCGTTTGGTGGGACAAGATGATGGGCACCATCGACGAGACCTCCAAGCAAGGGGCGACGGCGGGCTTGTGGATCTATGCGATCCTGCTGCCCATCGGCTTCATGAGCTACACGGTGTTCAGCAAGAAGCACAACTGGATGAGCCGCATCCCGCTGGGAATTATTCTCGGCATTTGGTCGGGTCAGCAGATTCAGTCGTACTTCGACACCTACGGACCGCAGGTTCGCGCGGGGATGAAACCGATCTTCCCGACAACGGGCCAGTTCTTGGTGCCGGCGCCGGACAGCGGAATCGATCCCTCCATCGTCGGAGCGCACGTCTATATCTCGACGGCGATCTCGAACTTCCTGTTCATGTTCACCTTGGTCAGCGTCCTGAGCTACTTCCTGTTCAGCTTCGACGTGAAGAACAAGGCGATCCTCAAGGTCAACATGATGGGCCGCTACCTGCTGATGATCGGTTTCGGCGCGATCTTTGGTACGACGGTTATGATGCGCTTCACGCTCGTCATCGACCGCATGTACTTCATCTGGATCGAGTTCTTCCAAAAGATCATCCTGCGGCAGTAGGGTCGTAGAAAGAGCGTATGGAAACGACAGTCGAAGCCATCGTGCTCCGACGACGAGACAGTGGTGAGTCGGATCGGCGACTCACCATCTTCTCTCGGGAGTTGGGAAAAATCGACGTCGTTGCCAAGGGCGCTCGGAAGCCAACTTCACGCCTGCGCGGCGTTTCTGAGCCGTTGAACGTCGGAATCTTCACGTATGCCGACGGTAAGAAGCAACGCTTTGTGACCTCGGCTCAGCCTCGGAGCGCTTTTCCGGGCTTACGGCTGGACTTTGACCGGCTGAACCTCGGCCTCAGCTGGGGGGAGATACTCGGACAGATATTGCCCTACGAAGACCCGTTTGAGGAGGCGTTCGAACTTTGCTTGGATACGCTGGGCCACCTCGAGTCGTCGCCTTCGCCGATGGCGGCTCTCGCTTGGGGCGAAGTGAAGCTATTGGAACTCAGCGGCTTCTTGCCGTCGTTTAACCGATGTGTCGTCACCGGGAGCCGAATTTTGGAGTCCTACGGGTTCTTTTCTCCGTCTTCGGGAGGATACGTGGTGAGCGAGCATGCGGCGGGCCTCACCGACCGGTACCAGGTGCGGGCAGAAGTGCTGTACGGACTCGCCGCATTGGTCGATCTCGACCGTCCGCCGACTAACTTAAAGTTTTGCTTTGAATGCCTCGTTGCCTTACAATCGTTTTGGGAATACGTTTGCGAGGTGCCCCTTCCGGCGCGCCAACACCTACTTGCTTCCCTGCGAACCGAATCTTAATGTAAAATCTTGGAGAAATCATGCGTATTGGACCAGTTTTAGCCATCGGAGCGGCGTTGCTCACCCTCATCGGATGCTCGGGCGGCAGCGGAGGCTTCTCAAGTCGTAAGGCCGACGCCAAGGCTGGAGTCTTCCGATATCCGCTTCCTACCACTCCCACCTCCCTCGACCCTTCGAAGGTGCAGGACGGCGACACCATCGATGTCGTTCAGCAAGTCTTCGAAGGACTCATGAAATGGGACGAGAACAACCGCGCCGTTCCCAACCTTGCCGAAAGCTATGACCTGAGCGCGGATAAGAAGACCTACACGTTCCACCTGAAGCATGGCATCAAGTTCAGCAATGGCCGGGAAGTGAAGGCCGAAGACTTCAAGTGGTGCTGGGAGCGCACGACCAATCCGAAGTTCACGAGTCCCACTGCCGGCACCTACATGGCCGACATTATGGGCGTGAACGACCGCCTGAATTTTAAGGGCGACGGCGACGCCCCCGCGCTTTCGGGCGTGACGGCGAAGGACGACTATACGCTGGAAGTCACCATCGACAAGCCGCGTCCGTACTTCCTGGACAAGCTCACATACGCCTGTACCTACGTTTTCGCCAAGGAAGCACTTCCTGATCCACTGAAGGACATGGCCACGCCGGAACAGATGATTGGCACGGGCCCCTTCAAGATGGATACGGTTATCCCCGAGCAGATCGTGACGCTGGTGGCCAACAAGGACTATCACGACGGCGCGCCGAAGCTTGAGCGGATCGAGCGACCGATCATCAAGGATGCGCAGAGCCGCCTGAATAAGTACAAGACGGGCGAGATCGATCTTTGCCCGCTAGAGCGCGAAGACCTTCCGGCGATTCAGAAAGACCCCGTCCTCAGTAAACAGCTCAAGTTCTTTGATCGACCCGCGATGTACTACCTCGGCATGAACTGTTCGACGGTTCCGGCCCTGAAGGATCGACGCGTTCGACAGGCCATCGCCATGGCTCTGGATCGAGATAAGATTGTCAACGAGGTGCTGGGCGGCATCAACCGCCGGGCGGATTCGATCATTCCTCCCGGTGTGAAGTACTACCGTGAAAAGACGGCCATGCTGCCGTTCGACATCACGAAAGCAAAGACACTGCTGGCTCAGGCTGGCTTCCCGGACGGCAAAGGCTTCCCGGACCTTGACTTCTGCTACCGAGACGGCCGACCGGACGTCGAAATCGTCGCGCAGGCCATTCAGCAGCAACTTCGCCAGAACCTGGGCATCAACCTGCACCCGAAGAAGATCGAATGGGGTGCGTACCTGCAAAAGTACAACACGAAGACGATGCCGATCTACCACATGCGATGGGCGGCTGACTATCTGGACCCCGAGAACTTCCTCTCGCTCCTGCTGGCTAGCTATGGCAACGAAAACAAGCTGAACTATCATAACCCGGCGTATGACGCCCTTTGCCGCGAAGCGGATACGAGCTTCGACGACGCCAAGCGCGCCGAGCTTTACGCCAAGGCCGAGGACATGGTGCTTCAGGACGCTCCGTTCGTGCCGATCTACTTCCAGAAGGATGCCGAACTGATCAGCGATCGCGTGTCCGGTATTCGAGAGTCCGCTTTCGGACACCTTCCGCATACGACTACTAGCGTCCAATGATGGATCCCGACAGCGGTTCGGAACTGATACTGGCTAAATTCCCTCGGGCTGGAGTCCCGAGGGATATGCATCTTCGACCTCTTTCGATCCCGTTTGGTAGCGATACCGGCTGGCAGAGCCAGGGAGGGGCGACCGACAAGCACCCTTGCCGCGGACTTCCGTCGTCGCTGACGATCGCGGTCCCAAAGGATCGATTCGTTACCAAGATTCACTTTCTTGGGGTCTTCGCTCTTTTCTCGAACGGCGACCCTAAAGGCGGTCGGGGCGCCGTCATCCAGTTTTTCAAAGGCAGCACGGCTGTCCATACGATCGAGTTGATCCGCAACCGACATTATCGTGACGCTCACGAATCCGAGCTACTGGAGAACTTTTTTGGGGACGGAAGTTCGATTGAGACGGTGGGATGTGTGTTTTTGGACTCTACGCGGGTGAGGCTGGATATTTTGACCGTCGAAGCTCCGCCGGAAATTTCGTTCGACCAGATCGTGTTTAAGGACCTTGGGTTGGCGTCGTCGTTCGTCATTTACGACGTCGCGTTCGAGTGTCCGAGAGCCAATAAGTGCCCGTTCCATTCCTCCAGCCACGGCATTCCCTTGTCTGAGCTTGGTGCCATCGTGCGATTGCGTGATCGAGTGCGGTTTCAGAAGGCGATGCAGCAGGTGCATGCGGCTTTCGAGAAGTCGGCGGACTTGGATGAAGTGCGGAGCGAGGCGTTGACGTTTTTAGCCATCGTGACGGCGGGAATGCTGGAGGCCGGCGGGTCCAGGTCGCTCCACAAGATTCAATTGGAAGCCGCCCGAGGATTTGACAAGTGCCAGTCGGTCGAGGAGATCGAAGCAATGTCAACCGAAATGATCCACCGGATCGTCGGCGATTGGTTGAACACGGACGAGGTTCAGCCGAGGATTGTGGAGAAGGCGCTGTCGGTGGTGGATCGTCACTTCGCAGCGAATATCTCGGACGACGTGGTGGCTAACCAGGTTGGCCTCAGCACTTCGCACTTCCGCTATCTGTTTAAGCAGGCGGTGGGCAAGCCGTTCCATCAATACCTGATCGCGACGCGTTTGGAGAAGGCGAAGGTGATGCTCGAGAGTGGGCAGGGAAGCGTCTCCGAGATTGCTAACGCCGTTGGGTTTTCCGGCCTGGCTAGCTTTAGCCGGGCGTTTACGCAACGCTTTGGCACCAGCCCGTCAGAGTTCAAAAAGGTCCGCGGTCTATGATCGAAGTCAAGGACCTGTCGCACTCGTTCGGTAAGACTCAGGTCCTGAAGGACATCTCGCTGTTTGTTGCCGAGGGCGAAATCCTCGGTGTGATGGGAAGTAGCGGCGGCGGCAAGACGACGCTCTTGCGATGCATTTCTGGGCTGATCAATCCCACTCAAGGGAAGATCACGGTGGATGGCGTCGACGTAAAGGCGAATCCCGAAGAAGCCCGGTTGCGGATGGGCATGGTCTTTCAGGGTGCGGCGCTGTTCGACTACCTTAACGTCGAGCAGAATGTGTTGTTCGGAGTTCGACGTCATTTGCGGCTTTCGAAGACCGAAGAAGCTAGCTTGCTCAAAGACACGCTGAATCGTGTTGGCCTTGTGGGAAGCGAGAACCTGGAGCCGTCCGAGCTGAGCGGAGGGATGCGCAAGCGAGTAGGTATGGCGCGGGCCATCGCGCTCAATCCCAAGGTCCTGCTGTACGACGAGCCGACGACCGGCCTCGACCCGATTACGACTTATCAGATCGACGAACTCGTCGCCGAACTTCGGCAGACGCTCGGCATGACCAGTGTCCTCGTCAGCCACGACCTTATCAGTGTCCAGCGGACCGTCGATCGAGTTGCGTTCCTGCACAAGGGCGAAATCGTCTTCTTGGGCACCCCAGAAGAGTTCCTTGAATCCGATCATCCGGCCATTCGCGAAGTAGTCGAAAAGTCCCAAGCAAAAACCCTCACCAAATTCTAGTGAACTTGGTACTATACGAGTCGTTTAGACCTTCTACTGACAGTTGGAACGCAAATCGAACATGAAGAACGTACTTAAACTTTTAATCGCCACTGCAGCCATGAGTGTGATGGCTGTTTCCGCTTTTGCCCAAGGCGCCGGCCCTGCCGGTGGCGCTAAGGGAGGCCAGCGTGCTGGCGGACCCGGTGGCCCTGGCGGTCCCGGCGGAATGCGCCGAGGTGGCATCCTCAACTTCGACCAACCGATCCTCGACAAGCTGAAGCTGACGGCCGATCAGCAGAAGAAGGTCAAGGCTCTGAAGGCCGAAACCCAGAAGAAGGGTGAAGAGCTCCGAAAGAGCATGGCTGCCGCCAACAAGGGTGAAGCTCCTAAGCCGGGCGAGCGACCGAAGATGTCTCCCGAAATGCGAGAGAAGTTCAAGGCTATCACCGAGGGCTACCAAGCTGGTCTGAAGAAGATTCTGACGCCGACGCAGTTCGCGGACTACGAGAAGGGCATCAAGGAAATGCGAGCCAAGATGCGAGGCGGCGCAGGCGGTCCTGGCGCTGGCGCAGCTGGTAAGGGCAAAGGCAACAAGAAGGGCGGTACGCCTCCTCCTCAAGCCTAAGCCTCGGCTTCGGTAAAAGAAATTACGATCCCCGCCTATGGCGGGGATTTTCTTTTGCGATTGGGAAAGTATTGCCGGGTCGTCCTCGTCATCTTGATTTGGTGGTACAGACTCACCCGGCGCATATAGTCGGCGAGTCCTAGTCTTTCGGGAAGAAAAAGGTGGCTTCCGTCGGTTAGGTGGAGGATGACGGTGTTGTCGACTCCTTCGCCGAGCGTGAGTTCGAACATTTCGTCCATGTCCTTGATCGGGATACGTCGCTTCAGGAAGCGAAATCTCAGGTTGATCGCTTCGTCATCGACAAAGACTCCCTCGTCGGCGACATAAAACCAAGCTGAGAAGGCTAGGGCGAACAAGGTCGTAATTGCAGAGACGACCGCGCCAAAACCGTAGTCCGTGACCGTAAAGGCGATGAACGCCGTTACCCCTAGCAGCGTAATCGGAATCCAGAAGGCGGCGTAGCAACCCTTGGGAACTCGGTATTCGGCGATCTCGTCGCGCGTTGGGCGTTGGATGACGATTGAGTCTAGTGTACGCCTATAGGTTCAAGACCATGCCCCATTCTGGGCTTTGATCTGGATCGTGGCACAGTCGCTCACCAATTCTTTGGGCACCGGTCTTTTCATACAATCGATGGGCTTCTTCTAGGCGCTTATCCGACCAGATTTCCATGCGCTTGCACCATCTAGCCTTAGCTGCGTCGATGACCGTGCGCCAGAGCCCCGAGCCAACGCCTTTACCGCGCGTTTCGGCGAGGACGTAGAGCCTCTCGATCGAGCAGTCGCACCCAGCGCCGCGCACAAAGCCGTCTACCATAACGGTCGCATCGCCATTGGGAAAGGCAGAGAAGACCTCCAGGGCTGCCGTGCCGACGACCTTACCATCGAGTTCCGCCACCCAGAACTGACCACCGTGGTCAAAGTAGTAGGTTTGGATGTCGTAGAGGTCCTTGTGATAGTCCTCGGGGTCCCACGGCCACCCGTACTCCTCGTAAACGGTGCGAATCACGTGCTGAATTCCGGGCTCGTCGGCGCGGGTAGCAAGGCGGATCGTGAGTGTGGTCGTCACCTAGATATTATGGCTGAGCTACAGCATGAGCTGGTAGAACACCGTGTCCAGCCACTGGCCAAATTTGTAGCCGATTTCTCGGTAGTGGGCGACCTTCTCGAATCCAAATGACTCGTGGAGCCGGATGCTGGCGATTTGGGACGCTTCCATGCCGCCGAGCATTGTGTGGTGGCCATGCTCCTTGGCCAGGCGAATAAGCTCGGCCAAAAGAGCTTTGCCAATCCCGCGTCCATGAAAGCGATGGTCGATGTAGACCGACGTTTCGACGGTGTTACCGTACGCCGGGCGAGGGCGGTGGACGGATAGGGAAGCCCAACCGACTACCTTGTTATCGACTTCGTAGACGAGCACGGGATGCTTCTCCGAATGGCCGTTCAACCACTCAACGCGTTCTTCTCGGGTCACCGGTTCGAGGTGGAACGTGCAGGTTGAATGGTGCACGTAATAGTTGTACACATCGTTGATGGCATCGGCGTCGGCCTCGGTTGCCAGGCGAATCGGAGAATCCACCTCCTCATTTTGCTTCGAATCGGCCATCCCTTGCAATTTCAGGGTCGGATCAGAAATAATCTAAGTCCTGGATCGTTAGCTCAGTTGGTAGAGCAGCTGACTCTTAATCAGCGGGTCGTAGGTTCGAGCCCTACACGGTCCACCATTAGAAATAAGTTCAATTAGCCCTCGAAAGAGGGCTATTTTATTTCCAGTATAGTGAAGTTGACACCACTTTTGACACCAAAGAGATTCGACAAATGAATGATTTGGAATGTGTCTGTTATGATTCGTGGGACTTAAATTTGTTGGCTTGTCCTCGAATACCGCTAGATTGGAATGAATCTAAGCACTGGATGCAGTTTCTTTAGCGGTGAATGAATGCGATTGCAGGAGCGCGTGTCTTTCCTCCCAATCTGGCATATAGCTTTTGAGAAATGCCTTGAATATTCGACCATGGTTAGGGGCAAGCTGATGAACGAGCTCATGAACAATCACATACTCGCCAAGCTCCTTAGGTAAATCTAGAAGCTCCGAATTCAAGGTCATCCATCCTCGTCTGCTCATTGATCCCCATTTCTTCTTCAGGGGCAGTATTCTAATGCCCGATACTTCTAAACCCATCTTTGTCGCCCAATTACGAGCGGTCCACCGAAGTTCTGCTGGGCTCAGCCAATGATTTATCATGAGCTAGACTCCCTAACAAACGTCTTAGCATCGCCCTCTGATAGCCGCCTTGTTTCAAATGGAATCGTGGAAATATAGAAATTTGTAGTATCTCCTGCAAGTCTCCTAGGATAAGTTTCGTAAGCACTTTCCCTAAATAATGAGTCGGATTGAAATTTCAGTTCGTGCATCCAAGCGAGATTTTCTAGATCAATTGACTCGTGGTTTGGTTCGTCATTCGATTCATTGGGAACCTTGATATCACCTGGTAGTCTGCCGGATGTATTGGTTCGCGTAACCGGGAGGTCATGGGACAAAACAGGTACGGTATCACTGAATGTACTACCTAATGTTTGTTCCACTCCATTGGTGGTATGTTGGACCTCTGCCCATCCGATCGACGAGGCATGGAGCGGTTTTGTAACTGTATATAATCGCTTCCGCTTCTTTGACTCTCTGCATCCAAATATTGACGCAGCTAGCTCTTGCGCGGCAGTGGCTCCCGACAGCGAGTGAAGGCCGAACGACACGTTAACCCAACTTTCTGTGAATTCATTTATGGTTTCAACTATCGCGGCCTCTACAATCGAAACAAAGAGGCCAATCCTCACAAGTTGTTTTGAAGCAATCAAAATACTGAATGCGTCATACCCCCATCTCTGGACAGTGATAACTTTGTGACAATACTGCGGAATAGTTTTTTGAAGTCGAGACTCGATAACTTTAGACGCACGCTCCAAAGCTCGATCGAGCATTATTGGTGAGTCGATCCTGTTCAAGATGTTTGAAGTGCCATCGATGTCGACGAATGCTAGCAAAGTCATGTCGTCTTGCTGTGAATGGTCGCTTCTTTTATTGGTCTGGCTCTCGATACTGGCAAGCATCTTCTCCCTGGCAACTTTGCATTGTTCAGATTCACCATAGATCAGTTCAGTTTCATCTCCAATCATGCAGAGCCACCTTTTGTATTCTTTAATCCATCCGTAGCTGCTCGAGAACGAGTCAAGGTTATTTCTGGCAGCCTTAAGTCTCTCCACCCTCTCAAGTCCGAGGCGTGTCACGCTGTCACTATATGGCCCATTGATTACATCACAGTAATGTTGCCCTCCTTCAAAAAAAATATCTAATTGTGACTGCCTGACCCACTTACCTGGCCCAAAGTATTGCCTCATCAGTTCTCCAGTTCTCTGAGCTAACTTGGCGACTCCATTTTCGTTAATCCCAATTGTCCTCGAAAAAAATGCACGCTCAAGAAACCTTCTATCCGCCTTGCCTTTTGCCAGCATGGCCAAAATCAAAGCACCTGGTGCCGTCGTAAGTGGCGGAGCTTCTTTAAGCTTGAGGCATTCTCCATCATGAATTCCAAGCTTTATCGGAAATTCGCTAAGGAGGTAAATGTAAGTTTTTCTCATGTCAGAGGTTTGTCAGTCATTAGTGAGTGAGTTGTCAGAGACGATCAGGCTTGAATATTCTCGTTATGCTAGTTAAAAGATGGTTCGACCGAGCCACATTGATCTCAGCCGTTGCCCATGTTAACGAGGTGTTCCTCAAAGAGGTGCTTGAAGAAGCGCTGGAATTTAATGATAACGAATCCGCGGCGAATCTTCGGGTGCCGATCTGGCTAAGTCCAGACGAAGAGGTAAGGCTGATCGATACAATCACAACCGCACCAATCCCATGATCTTGTTGACCAGCTCGACCATCTTTGATCCGACCCATGGCCGTACTAACTTGTAAAGCTCGTTGCGAAGGCTCCGTTGCTGATCCAGGTCCCAACCAAACTCAGGATGTCGTTCAACAACGTCGTCGATTTGCTTGGCCTGTTCTGGAGTTATGCCATCTGTGTATTGGCGCACCACTATAAAAACGCCGTACGCGTTTTCTGTTAGTCCGAGCTCTTGTCGTTCCTCATCAGCCCTGACATAATCTTCGGCCAGTTGCTCAAATTCGACTAGGGCTTGCTGAGTCGTGATCTTACGATCTTCAAGGGCTTGCCGGGCAGACTCTGCACGCTCAGCAATCGAAATGAGGAAGGGCTTGCTATCTCCATCTAGATCTGCTGCCTGAACGATCAACTTATTCAGATTCAATACTTTCGATATGTCGGAAGTATCTCCCCGTCGCAGGGCCAATAGCTGATCAGCCCCTAGCGTATGAACTTTGGTTGGCTCTTCAATTTTATACAGTGATGTCGTTTCTCGGACCAGGCGTTTCGTTTTGTCGGTCAATTCTCGATCAACGTAGATCCTCGGCGAATATGCTTCTCGAATCAAAGCGTAAAGTGCAGTGAGAGCTTGGAAACTGACAATGTATGGCCGGAGGAATGCGTCGGGAGAGAGGATATCGTACAGTGTTTGCAGCTCCTTGTAAAACTCGAAAAATTGGACCCTCGATTCTTTATCTTCGAAGGCTGCTATCGCTCGTTCCTTATCTTTGTCAGTCCAACCTTTGGTGTGGCCAAGATAGCCAGAAGCGTCCTCATCCATTAACTTCTCGAACCTCTGCCTCAAAACATCAAGGTTCTGAATGACCGAAGCGACCACATCAGAATCGAACGACAATGCGCGTTCGAGTTTCTCGAAGATGCCCACGAAATCAAGAACAAATCCTAGAGGTTTAACCAAACCGTCAGCATCTTCGTAGGGCCGATTAACTCTCGCAATCGTCTGCAACAGCACGTGATCACGCATTGGCTTATCAAGGTAAAGACAGTACAGAATCGGAGCGTCAAACCCGGTGAGCAGTTTTTCAGTAACAATAAGAATCTGAGGATCACCCGACTTGGCGATGAACGACTTCCGGATTGCCTTCTCTTGATCTTCAAGAAGGTGGAATTCCTTCAGATGTTCCGGATCGTTATGCCCGGCGGACATGACCACAGCCGATGCCTCCGGTGGTAGATGCTTGTCAAGTGCCTTCTTGTAGAAAGCACATGCTTCGCGGTCCACGGCTACCAAGAACGCCTTGAAACCCATTGGCTGAACGTTGGTTGTGAAGTGGTTAGCCACATAGGCTGCGACAGCCTCGACGCGCTCAGGGGACTTCATGAGTTCCTTGAGCTCAACAGCTTTATCGAGAAGAGCGTTGAGCTCCTCGACGTCTGCCACCCCCTCAGCCTCGGTCAATGAAAGGAACTGCTTTTCGAGAGTTTCCCTATCAACCAGGAGTTCCGAAGGGGAAAGGGCATAGTGGAGCGGAAGAGTCGTGCCGTCTCTAATCGATTCGGCGATATTGTACTTATCCAGGTATCCACGTTCGTCATCGATACCGAATATCTTGAATGTGCCTTTCCCTCTACTCAATCGATCAATGGGAGTGCCAGTGAAACCTATTAACGTTGCATTAGGCAAAGCCGCGAAGAGATAGTTTCCTAAATCTCCACCTGTTGAGCGATGTGCTTCGTCAGCCAATACTATAATCGCTTCTCGAGTGTTGATGTCCGCGGGTATGTCGTCGAACTTGTGGATCATTGTCACGATCAGACCGCGGAAGTCCTCCTTCAAGAGACGTCGCAAGTGATCCTTGCTTTGCGTGACTTGGAATGACCCAATTCCATAAGCACTCACATTCGAAAAGAGCTGAGATTCAAGCTCGTTCCGGTCGACCAACATGATCACGGTCGGCTTCTCCTTTCCGGTCTCACGCAGCAACCGAGCCGCGATCGTGATCATCGTGAGGGTCTTCCCTGACCCTTGCGTGTGCCAAACCAAACCGCGTTGCTTGTGTGGTTCGCGTACTCGCTCAACGACTTTCTCGACTGCACGAGTTTGATGTTGTCTTAATATCAGCTTGCTGACCTGGTCGTCCTTTTCGAGAAAGACGATATAGTCGCGCAATACTCTGAGGAATCGAGTCGGATCAAAGAATGCCTTAACTTTGATCTCGAAGTTGCCGTCTTGCTCATCCTTCCAGTTAAAGACGTTTTTCCGGCTTGTCGCCCATGTGGCACCGTAATAGAAATCGAGAAGTTGTGTGACTTCAAACACTTGAGGGGCGACAAGCATCTCGGGCGTTTCGCGATGATATCTTCTGAGCTGCTCAATTCCTTCGCCAAGACCATCGGGCTTCCCGGCGTTCTTTGCCTCTGCAATCGCAACCGGGATGCCGTTGATGAGGAACACCACATCAGCGCGATTGGTGTACACCGTCGCCTTATGTCGCCATTCGATCGTGGAATGGAATCGGTTGGTCGCAACGTTCTCGAAGTCGATAACCCGGACGTTTCGCTCTCGGCTCTCAGCGGGCACGAAGATGCTCATTTCGCCGCGCATCCAACGCAACAGCTCTCTGTTCCCCTGGATACTTGGATGTGCGAGCCGTAACCTTCGTAACACCTCAAAAGCCAGCTCTCGTGTCATAAAGGTCGCGTTGAAAGCAATCAGTCGCTCGATCAGAGTCTCCGTAAAGAAAAGTCCGGACACGTCGCCTCTCAGAGCGATCGCATCTTCGGGGCCGATCTTCTCCCAGCCAACTTCGTCGGCATAATTCCACAGGGGCATTTGGACGGCAGAGAGCTCACTCATTTGGTTATGATCCTAAACCCGAGTGGCTGACCACGTTGATTTTAATGCAGAAAATGCGCTCGGGCAATTCGCGACTACCGCTTAACATCAGCCTTTATTGGCCTCGCCAATTTCTGTGTTATGGTCCGGCGATTCAAACAGGCTGGCATCTTCCGGCTTCTTCTTTCGTGACTTTTTCGCCTTTTCAGGAACAGATATCGCCAGTTCACTTTGCAAGGGCTGAGGATCAACAATTCCGTCCAACAATGCGGCCTGCGTTAATTCATTCAAAAATGCTTCTGGGCAATCTCGAAGAACAGTTAAGATTTCTTCAGTCGGGCGCAATGGGTTGCCTAACAATCGCCGAAGTGTCAGCGTAGTTTGCGAAGTTTCTGGAATGTCTTCAATTGGCCGTTCCGAACGAATCAATTTCTGCGGCTGGTGCGCAAAGGACATGTCTATCCTAATTGCTCCACGTTCTACGAGTTCCCGATCTGCTCGAGCACCTTTGAGGACGTAAACAGTCTTTCCTTCTTTCAAGGCTTCTAAGGCTCCGGCCCACGTTCCTCCTCGTTTCGGTTCACATTCAACAACCAATGCAGCGTCAGCGCAGGCATAGGCAAGGCGGTTTCGTGCCATTGCATTACCAACGTCAAATCTCGCCTCTGGATGAACCTCAGACATTAGGCACATCCGGCCCTCTCGAATGGCATCTCGATAAGGTTTTTTCCCGGATTCTTTGAGTAAAGAATCAGCAAGCACTCCTACGACGGTTCCGCTTCCTACAATGCCAGCTAACATGGCATAGGAATCCACACCGCGGGCTCCACCAGAAACAACTGTGATTTGATTGTCCGAACAGGCTCTTCCAATTTCTGCGGCACTATTCAGGCGCGCATCGCTAGCATTTCTAGAGCCGACAATAGCCAAGGCACGCTCGCTAAAAGCGTTTGGACTGCCATAGCCGAAAAGTAGGGCTGGAGCTCGGTGTTTGAGTTGTTTGAACCGAGATGGATAATCTGGATCTGCCCAGGACACTATCCAAATGCCAGCAGACAGCCATTTATCTACTGACTGAAATACTCCCAATCCACGATTAAGTAAGCCTGAGAGTCGATGGTGATCGAGTGGAATGAGGGAAAGGTCAAACCGACCTTCTAGGAGTGCTTCGATACCACCTGGAGCAGAGTTTAGAGTTCTTCGAAGATCGAGCAACTCAGCATTAGACAGCGGCTTCGAGCCGTTGACAGCCCATCGGCCGGTTAAAAGGATAACTAACTGCGTGAACGGGGTCAGGCTACTCATCGTCTCCCCGATGTGTAGCCGAGGTTAGTGCGAATGGAATCACTGCTTCGACACCAGCCTGTCGAAGCAGAGCACCCACAATCGTAAATGTCCAGCGCGAATCAACCATGTCGTCAACCAACAGTACAGTACCCTCAAGAACCTCGCTGATAGCAAAAGCTCCATCCAAGTTTGAGGATTGATGGTGTGAATTCCGTTGACTCTTCTGAGGAGGTGTCTCCTTGATTTTTTCAACCGCTTGGAGATACGGCACACCTAGTTTAGCAGCTAAACGTTGTGAGAAGTCTGGGACGGTCGGGCTTCTTAGTGAAGGTACCGACGTAATCCACGCAACTCGACTCGCAACACCTGTTCTTTCAAGTCCTTCAATCGCCGCAATCACGAGGTCGTCACGAAACTTGCCAGCATGCTTATCCTCTCTAGTCCAGGTTCCGATTCCTGGATCGCCGAAGTATGAAAGGCATAAACCTTGTTCGCATCGAAACTCTGGCTTGATGTTGCCTGAGAAACCATATTGTGATAGTGCTCCGGATTCCCAGCGTTTCCTAGGTTCAAACAAGAACTCGGACTCATTTAGGAACCGCTGAGCCTCGATCAGTGAGGCATCCGTATAGCCAGTCGGAATGACTTCTCCACCGATACAATTGGAACACTGTCCACATGGCTCGGCTGTTTCGTCATTGAGCTCAAAGCGGACTTGCTCCATGAAGCAATCGGAGCTTGAAGCAAAAGCAACGAACCTTGCCCGCTCTTCCTCACGTCTTTCTTTGAGTTGCCGATCACGCTCTTTGTCGTAAGTGAATGCCTGAGGGGTTCTCGACCAAGTTGACCCTAGCTTCAAAATAGGAGACGGCTCGAGAATAACCAGGCATTTGAGGACCTTGTCCACTTCGCCCTTCCTTAAGTCCACTGCAGCCATGATATTGGGAACGCTCAATCCGCTTTCAGATTCATCAAGTGTAGTCAGGATTAGATCAATTTCTTCCGCCGAGGGGGCCGCCCGCTCTATGAAGTATTCGTGAATGGACTCGTCTTCTTGTCCAAGGAAAAGTACCGCTGTCGCAGAATCTATTGCGCGACCCGCCCTCCCGATTTGCTGGTAATACGCGACAAGGTTGCCGGGGCTCTGGTAGTGAACTACAAAGCCCAAATCGGGCTTGTCAAATCCCATTCCAAGAGCTACAGTCGAGACGAGTGCCTTAACATCATTGTTGAGCAACATAGCCTCACGTTCGATTCGAAGCTTATTAGACTCTTCCGGATCGGGGCCAAGATCTGCATGATATGCCTCGACCCGATGCCCCCTCACTTGAAGCCATTTTGTTACTCGATCCGCATCACGCTTGGTGAGGGTGTAAATTATGCCACTTCCGTCAAGGTCATCAAGATGATCACTCAACCAGGCTAGTCTTTCCGCCGCATTGAAGCCGTTGATAACCTGTATTTTCAAGCTTCGCCGTGCAAGGGAGCCTCGAATGAGTGGAGTCGAATTTCCAATTTGTCGAAGAACGTCTTCGACAACTCGATCGTTTGCAGTGGCTGTAGTTGCCAGAACGGAAGTTGTGGGAGGCAGATTGCGAATGAGCCGCCCAAGTCGCTGATAGTCTGGCCGGAAGTCGTGCCCCCAGTCAGAGATACAATGGGCCTCGTCAATAACCAAGAGTCCAACTTTTGCAAGGCTCGATGAAGCCACAAATTGCTGAAAATCTTCATTGGCGAACCGTTCCGGACTGATGAGGAGAAGGTCAATCTCGTTTGCAAGTAGCTTTTGCTCGATCGATTCCCACTTTTCGGGGTTCGAGCTAGTGTAGTGCTCTGCCCTGATGCCAAGATTCTGCGCTGCTACGACTTGGTTCCGCATCAAGGAAAGCAATGGAGAGACTACAAGGGTTGGACCTCGACCGGCGTCTCTCAGAACGCGCGTTGCAATGAAATAAACCATGCTTTTGCCCCACCCTGTTGCCTGAACGACAAGTGCACGATACGGTGGCTCAATCACAGCCCTTATGGCTTCTTCCTGGCCCGAGTGAAAACTTGCGTTTGCATTCTTGAGCCCCTCCCGTAACAGCTCTAGTAGGTTTGCGCTCATTCGGATGCCTCCTGGATGGACTTCAAAGTCCTGCCTTTCTCGTCAACCCATTCCGTGCGGCCATTAGCATTACGACCCAACACCACCGAAGCGGCGGTTGAGGGTGAAGAGAAAGCGTAGTCTTGCGCGAAGACAAGATGATCCCCTTCGACCAACAGCACCTTTGAGTCGACAAGGGATTGACGTCGTTGCTTGTGACCACTTGGAAATGAAGATGCTTCTTTCTGGCTAGCCTGTGAACCTTTCTTAACAACAAATTCGCTTCCTGCTTCGTAGCCATGCGAGGTCAGCCCTTTGGCAACAATCTTGAGGAGAGAACCAGAAACGGCTTTCTTAATTGGAGGAGGCGTTTCAAAGTAGTCAAGTCCAACCAGCGGGAAGCAAAGTCGCATTTCATCCAGAAAACCTTCAGCTTCGGCAATGTCCGCCTCGGACAGGCTCGGCTGGCTTCCTGCGTTGCCATTGTGAAGTTTTGCTCGATTGGCTTTTGTCGACAGATCGATAAGTCTCCATTCCAAATATCTTCCGTGAGCCTTGTTGAGATTGTTATCTTTGCTAACAAAGAACACCACTTGTTGCCAATCAAACTTCGATTCCTTGCCATGCGAATTTAGGCGGGTTCGAATTTCGTCAGCTTCGCCTATGTAAAGATCTGGCACGACCCCATCACCCTCACCAACAAGCAAATAGACGCCGGTTCGCTCAAACTCAGGGCGATTTCTCTTGGCACCGAACAGTGAACGCGGACACACAACCCCGAGACCGCTCCAATTAGTTTTTTCGATCAGTTTCAACCCTTCCGGCTCGCCATCCGGAAGAAAAAGTCGAATTGAATAACCCCTAGCCATTTTGTATCTTCTTACTCCTTGTGGGTTTTGGCCCGAATGATGTTCCTCGATGCAGTCCAAGAATTGTTTCGACTTGTCCCGCTGCTCTCACCACATTGTACAAATCCAGTGATCCGACGATTTCTCGATCCTTCACATAGTTACTAAGGTATTTCTCCGATTTCGACTCGATTCCGGTTCGCGATGCGACCAAATAAGCCACCGACTCCGCCTCAAGTTCAATTTGCGCATGCGATAAGCCAGTTCGGTTTGGCACCTTTAGTTCTGAATCATTCCCCAGGTGTCCTAGGAATAAATGGCCCAATTCATGTGCGATCGTTACAAGCTGCGTCGCTGGCGCGTGATTCCGGTTAACCATCATTCTGTAAAAGCCACGTGGCTTTGGCTTTTCCTCTCGGCCGGTGACTTGAATACTTCCAGCCGAATTGTCTCCACCGTCAAAAAACGCGACTCTGATGCTCTTATGTGTAAGGTTCAGCGACATTTTCGCAATTTCGGCAGCAGTAATTTCTCCTCTTGCCCAAAATGCCGTTACGTCAGACGGTAGATCCGAGCCTTCAGTATCTTGAACATCGTACACGAAGGCAACCGGGCCAAATGGCCAGAGGATCATCAACGGCCGAGCCCCGGGTTTAGGATGTCGACCGAATTTAAACTTCCAATCGTAAGCCGATGCGGCAAACGACAGTCCAGGTTTTTGCATGTGAAGCAACATGGCATTAAATGGTGCAAAGCTCTTTAGCTTCGAAGTGAAACTAAGAAGCTCCATATACGACTGTGTGGTCGTGTAAAGCCTGGAATCGTCAAGAAGCTGATCAATTAGTGATCGAGCTTCCGCTTCCTCAAACAATGAAACTTGGTCAATGATAGTCATTCCAGCATCTCCTTTATGACATTCGCGACCAGAGCCGTATCGGCTTCAATTTGATGGTTGTCGCCTTTGCCTGAGAGTGCGAGACATCGGAACGGAACACTTGGATAAAGCCGCTCAGCAAGGCACTCGCACATTTCCACGGTGTTCTTCGCGTTACCCACATAGGCAGGCAATAGAATGATTAGTTTAAGAGGAGCTGGGTGCCAGAAAACATCGAGGACGGCACCACGAACCTGCTTCGGCGTCCGGCTCTCGATTTCGACGGCGATTTTTCCCGCAACAACTGCATCGATCGAGCAGTTCATTCTTGACGTGATCGGGTGCCCCGTTCCGTATTCCTGGAAGGAAACACCAACATGGGCTGCCGCAGTGCGCACCACGGACTTTCCGTAGGCGTCATGCCCCACGTTGCTCAATCGACTTCACCCTTAAAATAGCTTGATGCCGCTCGAAGGCAACGAAAGAAAACACATCCAATCAAGGGGTGGACCTCCTTGTAAGGTTTAAGACCACAGGATCTTTCAAGTCGGAGTACCATATCCGGAGTTCTCCCTCAGGGGGATCAGTATGGCCGTCGTGAGGATCAGCGGAATCAATCGACAGCTGCTTCTCAAGCGCAAGAACGCGATTCAAGGAATCCGCCAATACAGACAATCCTGATTCTCCTCCCGCCCATGCACTCCTAAATGCACCGACTGCCACCTGAAAGTTCTCTACGTGGTTCAGGCTTAAGCCTACGAAAAGCTTTTCGACTATTCTCTTGTTCGGTTCATCAGAATAGCCAACAACGGGACCTATCCACTCGGGCGTACTTATCCACGATTCTCCACTCCCCATCGCATGACATGCCCCAAACAGGACGATAAGGCCATGCCCGGCTCCATTGCCGATATCTTCCGCAACTGCGTTAAAAGTTCTTCCCTCGGCAACAACAGGATTTACAATCGCCGGGCCGGGGCACTGCCAAAGCCGCTGACAGGTTTCAGAAATGGTTTCCCAAAGCTCTAAGTAGGTAACGTGCTGCTCCGCTGCGACCGTCTGCATCAACCCTTCTCGATCACCATGAGCCATAACTAAAAGGACTTGTAGGTCACGTCCGTGCTTTGCGACAAATCCTGCTAGCTGTGTCAGGAACAGGTCAGCACAGGACTCAAAGACGACTTCAGCAACTGGCGGTTCTACCGCTGAGAACCTGAGACCTTGAGTCTGATTCCAAAGGTCGAAAATGTAATCTGCACTGGACAACAAGGCAGGGTAACGGGTATCGCGCCATTCGAAAATGCCGAATGCACTCATACCACCACCTCACCAAAAAGCGGGGAGACGGATAGGCGGCCTGACATCAGCTCTTCGAGCATGGCACGAAAGAGTTCTTCGAAGAGGTTTGCTTCGGCCTCGAGAGCTTTTAGTTTGCGCTCCGTTCCGTATACTGCATCGCATATATCGTCTTGCTCGTCGGCTGGAGGCAACCCTACCGGAGTCGTACCAATAACGTTCTGGTTAAGGTTAGGCATCGTGACTCCGATTGCGTTTTTTGCCAGGTGGACCTGGCAAAACTCGGTTGATATCCACAAGGCTAAGAACCTGGGCCTGACAAGCTCTTTCTTGACTCGGATTCGGAAACAGCCCGTTCCGCAAAGCCAATCCTTGTGCCTTTCAGTGGCCATACAAAACTTTCCAAAGTCTCCTCGACGTGCGATCAAAATATCTCCCTCTTGAAGTGCATGTCGAGCCAGCTCTTGAGCCTTTTCAGGTGTAACCTTTGGCAACTTATCTTCAAAGATCGTGTTAAACCCCATGTGTGTCGGGTTAACCACAGGAATTCCAACTTCCACGTAGTCATAAGTGTGCAACTGACTTCCGAATGGGCCCGTCTGAATGCCTCCCTTTCCTGGTGCTAACTCGCCAATCTCAGATACTTCCCAACTTTCGGGCAAGGGGCCGATGGAGGTATCGCGGCGGGGTTCATTTTGGGTGCCGTAGGTGAAAAGGTGAGCCATGAGGGCGGCCTTCCGCTCTCGCTCCAACTCAATCTCCTTCAGCCGCGACAGTCGCGCGATCTGGATGGCTTCGAGTGTTGAGACGATCCCACGTTGGAACTCCTCGGAATGAAGAGGGATTAACAGATCCTGAAGGTCACCACGCGATACCCCTTGGATGGTTGCTCCGCGCATCCGGCCACGAAAGTGCGCCTGAGCTGACTCAATCTTCAATGCGAAGGCTGCAAAAATCGGGTCAATGGTCGGCTTAAGTCGGACCGCAGTAATGTCTTGGCTTATTGCTATCGGAATACGATTCACCGCAGCCTTTCCAACCCCAACTCTTGTGCCTACCAGAAGTGCGTTTGGTTCGACGACTCTCGTTGAGCAACTCTCAACACCAAGTTTTGTGATTGTTCTTGGTGATGATGAGACTTCGATTTGGTCCTCTGCAATCCAGGCCGTCGAGATGAAACCAATATCTCCATTCCAGCATTCAGGTTTTGAACTCGGCGGGGTCCCGCCATTGGCGTACGACAGGGCTAAGTCGCCGAATCTGACATACGTGAGAGCATTGCCTCGATCCTGTGGTTCGTGCTTCACTTATCGCCAACTTCCATGAATCACCCATTCATCCAAAAGAATGATGTTTCCATCGTCAAGCTTTAGAATTCCAAGATCAATAAGGGTATTCAATGCTTCATTGATCTGGGGACCTGTTGGCGGAAGTACGCGAGAATCTTTAGCGACTATTTGCACTTTCTCAGCAAGGTCACTTTCTGGCAAAAGCTTGTGCTCATTCCGATGTGTATAAACGGCAGTGAAAACTGCTGCTTCAGCATTAGTTAATTTAACGCCGCTTTCTTTGAGAAAATTATAGAGAAAAATTGCCACGCCAAGGAAGCCGAGCCAACCGAGGGAAAAGGATCCGACAGCTGCAGCAGCTTTCGCAACAGTCGGAATAGCTTTTGCCCAGTTAACCTTTATCGTATGTCTTTCTAATCTGTATGCCGTGATATCTCTGGTCAAATCATTGACCGTCATCATCTTGATGACGGCGGTATCTGACTGCTCATAAAAAATTCGACTTTCGACGTCAGACTCAATAACTTCTGCAGCAGCTTGTCGAATATTATCCAGATAAGTCGTACCTACGGGAGCACGGGGCCATCCAGTCTTTTCGAAGTGCATTTGATCATCGTTTGATCCAGATGTAATTACAAAAACCCTCAGGTCTTCGGAATAATCAAGTTTTTCGGGATTGTTCATATTTCTTACCTTTGAAAGCCAACTAGCAAGAACAAATCATTCCTCGTATTTGGAGGAACGAGGTCGCATCTCCAATATGGAAATTGTAGGGATTTAATTACCATGACGACCTTTCGACAAGTAAGGTCCGGACAACTCTTAGGGAGCAAGGTAACGGTCTTTCCAATTTGGTAATCCTCAATTGCATTAGTCAAGAGAGAATACTTTCTCATGAACTCCATGCTGTAGACGTTTCTGAGGAGGCTATTCAAAAAGCTCCTCCTGATTTCTCAAAGCACGTGTGACACTGCTTAACTATTCGATACTCGGGAGGCGTTAATCTTCGACACTGGGGGCACCTGCGAAAGGACGATCTTCTTGCTATTTTTGCCATTCGGATCAGACGTCCGAGTTTGCCTACACTTAATTCAGATCCATTGATCTCACCGACGATTCGCCCAAAGTCGAACACAACTTTGGGAACCTGCCCAAACCATTTCACAGAGATTGGAGCAACCTTGATGAGCGATGCAGAGATGAGCAAGAGAGAATGTTCTCCAATCTGAACCATATTTGCTTCACAAAAACCCAAGCAGCGCATTGCATCTTCGACTGACTCGAATCGTTGCCCAATAAACTCAACTTCGTTAGCTTGGATTTGTCGGCGACCTGTCGGTTTCGAGTGGTCGCTACATTTCTCACTAATCTCAACTAAATTCATTGCTTGCAGCTTCTCCGGATGTCCTCGTTGATCTGATCCAAATATGCTCGAGAAACATCTCTGATTTGCTGACGAATTTCTGAAAACATAGAATCAACTGCCCGGTCGGCAATGAAGCTCGCGGGCGTATTGAACTGGGACATGATATTGCGAACTTGTGTCATGAAATCATCGTTCAAGTCCCGTTTGGCTCTTGCGACCGAGTCGCCTTGGCCAGTTGAGTTAGGTGGCGAGGAGAGCCATCCGGAAGAACAATGCTTTAAGGCTTCGAACACTGAATCACGATAGATAATGCTCTTCTTTTCCACCAGGGACCAAACTCGCTCCTTGTCTAGAGTCTGAAGTTCATGAGCGAGGTGGTCGCGAATTTCGAAGAGTTGCTCCCAATCGGCTTCAGTCAGTCCGACCTTTGAAACATCAGGATTAGCTTGTTCAATCCTTCTTGTTCCACGAGGACGCTTTGCCGTCAGATTCTCGTCGCAGAATTGTTTGGCAGATTCACCAGCGCAAAGCAGACGGTACATAATCGCAGCTTGGTTTTCACGAGAAGTTAAGAAATGGTCTTTTCCTGCTCGTGAATACTCAATCGCCTCAGCGAGACCGTCGTAAATCCCGGCTAGATGAGGAAGACTATTGGCGGTGGGCATCAATTTTTGGAGGTCACTCAGCAGCATGAAGTCCTCCGAGTCCCAACTTATTCAGAATAGATTCAAGTTCCCGATCCGCATTTTCTCGTGCTAGACGAGCTTCTCCTAGATCGACGAGAATGTCGGCCAGGTCTCGATGCGTAGCCTTATCGCCGACTTGGATGTAGGCCGATGGAGATAAGTTGTAGTCATTGCCACAAATTTCTTCGCTAGAGAGAATGCGACTAAACTTCTCCCGCTCTTCCCACGCATGGTAGACCTCGGCTACCGCCGATACGCCCTCGTCAGTGAAGATGTTTTTCGGACGCCCCTTCACGAACAGCGTGCTGGCGTTGATCACCAGAACCTGGTTCCTTCTTGTTTCTGGTTTGCCTCTCCGGAAGACCATCACCAGACCAGCAGCCGTGGTGTTGTAAAACAGGTTCTCTGGCAGAAGGATGACCGCTTCAATCAGATCCTTCTCGATGAAAGCAGCTCGAACAGTCTTTTCTTTATTGTTGCTATCACCACCAGAGCCTCGAGAGGCCGCTCCAGTATCGATAACCATGGCCGCAATACCTGTGTCGTTTAAGCTCGCCACCATGTGCTGAGCCCATGCCCAGTCCGCACTGCTACTTGGCGGATATCCGAGCTTAAACCGCTGGTACGAGTCGTTCTCGAAAAACTCCTCTGGATAGCCCTTCTGATTCCACATTGGATTAGCAATGACCCGGTCGAACTGCATGAGGCCTCCGCCCGCCGTCGAGTGCCGCGGATTTCGGAAAGTGTCCCCTGTAAGGAACCGTTGACCCTCATAACCGTGGAGGATGGCGTTCATCATGGCCATAGCCCAAGTGGTCGGATTAAGTTCCTGGCCGTTGAGCCGAGGGAGCCCCTTTGATCCATGTTTTTCTTTATAAGCATCTACCGCCTTGATCAGAAGACCTGCCGAACCCATCGTTGGATCATAAATTGTGCTCTGGGGTTTAGGGTCTAAGATCAAACCCATCATGTGGCCCACTTCCATGGGTGTGAAGAACTCGCCTGCGCTTTGCCCTTGACCTTCCGCAAATTTTCTAAGTAAATATTCGTACGCATGGCCAAGAACATCTGGGCTCGTCTCATCGAGTCCGATCGCATGGCGACTCAGAACTTCAATGAGAGCCTCGAGGCGGTGATCGTCCAGAATTCGATGGCCGGCTTGTGTGGCGGCGTAGTCAACCACGTTCAACACGCCATCAAGAGGAGCATTGAGACGAGCGACCTCGCGCATGCAATCGGTCACAAACTGGCCAAGCGTTCCATCGGCTGCATGATTACGAAGATGCCTCCAAGTGCAGTGAGAGGGAATGTAAAAGCGAACGAGTGGAGCTCGGCCCGATTTCAGGGCATCGGAATGGTCTTCCTCAACTACTTTGTACGCTTCTTCTTCTCCCCAGATCTCTCGTTGCTCTTGGAACTCGTCGTCGAAAACATCGCTGAGTCTCTTGTAGAAGACCAGGGGCAAAATGAAATCTTTGAACTTTGGCGCGTCGGTGCCGCCTCGTATAGCGCACGCAGCGTCCCAAAGCCATTGCTCCATTTGGGGGACGGTTAAATGCTCTTTCATGTTTGCCTGCGCCATGGTTTTTAGTCTCTACGGTCGGGCGAGCCAATTGCGTTTCGGGAGAGCTCGGACGAATACAAGCTTCCCTGCACGACCGCGGATATTCTACACTTGGCCAAAGAAAAATTAAGAGATAACGGTCGCTGAAAGTGATAAAAGAAGTTGACACAGCTAGTGAGATCTTTTTGCCAGACTTACTAGGGTGCGGCCAAGGCCGAACAGAATCAAAAGTAGTCCCGGGGTGAAGAGTAGCTGCATGGGCCCAACATTGGCGGAAGTCGGGAAGAGACGCTCCGGGTAAATCGACATGCCGCGAGAATTCGAATCAGCGATTAGCAAAAATATTGCTGCACCGCACATGAGAATTCCAAGTCCAAACATTGTGAGTCCACTACGAAGTCGATTTCGAGACTCATGGACTTGATTCGGATGTCCACACTTGGGACATTTGACCGCGGCTTCAGAGATTTGGCTTCCGCACGAACTGCAAACCATCAGCATTACACTCTCATTGTATCTAAAATGATCACGATATGTGATCATCCCAATATTCATTCTTGTAGTCAGTGGCAGGGCAGCATCGAAAGCAACCTTTGACCGAGGAAGAGAATCGCCTCCGGCTTGGCATAGCAAAAATTCGAGAGGAAAGTCGAGTCTCCCAGCGTCAATTATCCGAGCTTCTGGGCCTTCATCCGATGACTATTGGAAAGATCGAAAGAGGTGAACGAGCCATATCCGTTATCGAGCTGATAAGAATTGCTGAGGTCTTGCAAAAGTCGCCTGCCGACCTTATAAGACTTGCTGTCTTCGAAGGCTAATTTACGGTAACTTTGTCGACGTGGACAATATTGAGCGTGAAGAATGCCTTTCGAATCATCCTAAGCGTAGCTCGGATGATCAAAGGCCTTCTATCAAGTTAACACCAGACCAACAAAATGTAGTGGACTTCTTCGTTCTGCTTGCATCCATTGAGCCGAAGACCAAAGTCGATGAATCCTCCAAATAGTTGCACCTCGGTTCCGCAGAATCGCAGTGGCTGGCTAAGTTTGCTCAAATCGGGTCAATCTTTCCAACGTATAGCGTACGGCTCGACCATATGAGCTCGTCGAATTAAAGCTTGGCCCACCACTTTCACGCAGTTTTTTGATGGCATCTTTCGGTGGAAGAAATTGTCCCTCTGACACGTGAAATGCAAACGTGGCCAAGTTGCGCTCAGAAACATTTCGATGTCGCCCATTGAAGAATTTCTTCTTGGCTGACGCAAAGCACTGTGCCACTTGCTTGGGGGTCATGGTAGGGTCAAGTGTCATGGATATTCGGCCGAGGCAAGCATATTTTGATCGTGGTATTAGTTGGAAAGTACAAGAGTGAACTGTTGGAATCTCGTCACCGATGATCCACGCTACCACCTCGTAGTGCCACGTGAATTGGTAGCGTGCCATGAGCCGTGATGCCAGTTGAGATATTCCGTCAGCTAGAGCGTTGGGAATTTTGTATTCCAAAATCAAAACGTCTTGCCAGTCGATATATTTGACTGCGAGTGAGCCGCTTTCTTGTTCTTGAAGATAAGGATCTATATCCGACTTCAATCCAATGTTCTCAAACCATGATTTCGCTTGATCTGCGGTGATGGGAAATGTTTCAATTTCTCGTCGCATCGCAATTACATCATCGTCCTTCGATGCCATGTTGCAAGCCAGCAAAGCAATCGCTCGATCTCGAACTTCGGAGTTTGAGCCTTGAGCAAACTTGGGCGATGCAAATGGCCGTGTAAACGTCGCCCTCGCAGAGGATATTAGCTCTGTCAATTCCACCATATCCTCAAGATCTGAACTATCAAGTAGATAACCTTGATTGAACAAGAATTGATACTCCTCGTAAGTCAGCTTCGGCTGCAGTTCTCCTAAACTGCCCCTGATCTTGTCGTACCCGTCCATTGATGCATTTTACGATTCCGATCGTGACACCAGATGTAAAACAACCGACGATGAACGAAATCGAATCTCCACAACTCGACGTGATCCCAGCCAAAGCTCTGCTTTCTGTCCCTGAAGTGGCAACTGTTCTGGGGCTGGGACGAACTGTCACTTACCGCCTTGTCTTGGAGGGCACGATTCCTTCGTGCAAAGTTCCAGGCACGCGATGTCGGCGTATACCTCGCGAGGGTTTGATTGCATGGATAAAGACCTTGGGATGAAAATGAATTCTCGCCCGTTTGCCAACTCCGAAACAGCTCAGCTTGCCCGTTTCCGAGCTTCTTATCCGCATCTTGCACTGGATCCACAGCTTGGAAGCTTGTTTGTCGAAGTTCATGGACTTGCTGAAAACAAAGTTGCGGAAATTAGGAGTTCCGGCTTAGGCGGAAAGGAACACTTGATCATTTTTGACCTGGTGAGACTTTTGAAGGCACGCTTGGGGGAGCAAGCAGATGTGAGGTCTTGGTTGCCTTTGGTCCATGTTTATCGAGATCATCTTGAGCAAGAGGGAATTATCGAATTGTGTCAAATGGAGCATTGGTTTGATGACAACGCTCTCGAGATGGAAGTTATAACTTCATGGCAGGTCGCAATATTCGCCTTAAACGAGCAACCATTGGGTTGGGCATTCCGAATGGCCAATGCCTATCCAGTGCGCCTAGATCCATCAATCACGATTCCCGGCGACACCATCCTGGTCTTGTCAGTATGTTGGTACCTTGCTTCGCTGAGCCCTCGAAGGAACTTCTTTCTAAGCACATCCGATTGTTCTGCAATCATTTTTGGATGGAAGGGCAGAAGACTTTACCAAGCTCTTCAGTACCTGATTGATGCGAAGTTTATTCGTGTCGTAGCTGAAGGTGAGCCCCGATCCAAGGCGAGAACACTGTATATGCCTGTCCGTTCAAGGAAGTTTATGCCACCCGTTTGCAAACTTAGGTTCAATCGAACCTCCAGTAAGAAGACTAAGTAGTTTATGCCTTATAGGAAGGGAATGTGAAAAAGGAAGACCAAGCGTCGCGAACACGTAAACTTTCTGTAAACAGTTGCGAAAGTTTACTTGTTCAAAAAAGGGGAAGACCGAAAGGAAGCAGTCAGCTTTCCAATCAACTTGTTCAAAAAATTGCCCAGCTATTAGAAATTGGAGTGAGGTTTCCGATTGCAGCGGAATCACTGGGAATTCCACGGCGGACAGCTTATTCATGGCGTCAGCGAGGTGAACGGATCTCTGTCGAGTTTCTCGACGACATTAAGCAAGTCCCAAGAGAAGAGTGGATTTTTCTGCATTTTCTGCACGAAATTGAGCGTGCTAAGTCTCAAGCGATCGTCGACGTGCTTAAAATTGCTCGACGAAAGATTCGTTCGACATCTGACGCACTGAAGCTCCTGGAGTACATTGCTCCCGAAGAATTTGGGCCTAGAGTCAGGAAAGCGCGTGCTAACCCATCTGAATACTCGCTCAACGAGGAGTTGTGTAGGATCGTAAAGGAATCAAATGAAGCACAAGCGAGACTTGCCGAGCATATGTTGAACGGTACCACTGAGCATTCAAGCGTAAACTTTGAAAAATTTACAAGTCAGCAGAGTTTACAAAAGTTGACAGGGCCGCCCGACGAACTCACTCAACCCCTTCGTTGATGGCCCTTTTGAGTCGACTTGATGCGCGGCGTTGAGCCTCTCTCATGACGCCACCGTACGTGTTCACCGTCAAAGCGATTTGACTGTGCCCCAAGAAGTTCATAACCTCGGACGCTTCTTCTCCGGCTGATAGCATAAGCGTGGCCGCCGTATGCCGGAAGCTATGGAAGCTCAGCTGCCGTATTTCCGCCTTTTCGCAAAGGTCCTTGAGGTGTTTGTTTGCAAGCTTTGGATCTAGAGGATGACCTTTCGAACTTACAAAGACCAGGTCCATCTTGTTTTCGAATCCATTGATCGAGAAGATCATTTTTTGGTCCGCAAGGAGCTTCATAACATCCTCATCGAGGGGCAAGATTCTTTTGCTTGACTTGCTCTTTGGGGGAAGCAACACCGGCTTTCCATCCACCCATTGGAGTTGATTGCGCACGGTGATGGTATTTGCTTTGAAGTCGACATCTGTCCACCTGAGTCCTGTGAGTTCACCTATCCGCATGCCCGTGTATGGAGCCAACAGGATTAGATTTCGTAGGTGATGACCTTCGGTGATCGCAAACAGTTTGCGCAATTCTGGCTGTGTGAAGAAGGTTTCCGACCGAGTCTCGACTCTTGGAGGCTTCGTAAACTTTGCAACGTTGTCTGCAACTAACCGCTCTCGCTGAGCCTGAGAAAGGGAAGCGCGCAGAACTCGATGAATCCCATTTACTGATGTACTCGAGAGGCCTTCGTGAAGCTTGGTCGTCATGAACTTCTGAACTTCCTGCCCCGTTAGCTTGCGGAGAGTGATCCGGCCAAGTCCAGGCTTAAGGTGGTTGTTGACTTGCTCCTTATACGATTTCACTGTCTTGGGGGCGAGAGGTGGAGTTGTCACAAAGACTTCGAGCCACTTATCCAGCCATTCTCCAACCGTGCAATCTTTGGAGACAGGCGCAAAGCCTCCCTTTTTGAAAGCGTGGAGGAAGTCTTGTGCAAGGGAAACAGCTTCGGCTCTGGTCTTTGCATAGAAGCTCTTCCGAGCTAGCTTTCCATCAACATAGCCCATCGAAACTCGAGCCATCCATCGGCCGTCGGATCGTTGGGAGACGCTGTATCCGTCCGCTCTTCTCTTACTTGCCATTATTCACCCCACCGAGAAGCCCAAATGCATTCATTGTTGAACCTAAAATGGGCCGAAAAGTTGACACCACTTTTGACACCAAAGAACACGAACATTGGCATTGTTTTGCGATCATTCACGAACTATCATACACTAGAAATAGGTTCAAATGAACAGTTGCGAACAATAGCGAAAGGCCCTAGAACTAACTTTTAATCAGCGGGTCGTAGGTTCGAGCCCTACACGGTCCACCATTAGAAATAAGTTCAATTAGCCCTCGGAAGAGGGCTTCTTTGTTTCAACGGGCTTTGTTCGATTCAGAAGCGCTACGAACCAGTTCGAATAACAATCCCAGGGTGATCTGGCCAGTTTTGGCCGTCTCTATAAATGCCTGAAACCAACATTTCGCCATAGGCTTTTTCTCTCGTTCTGTTACTTATTTTTGCCAGAATCGTTTATATTTTGTGCTTGACAAGATGCCGCTAATGGCGGCCATACGGGGCTCTTGGTGTATCCTCTCGCAAACCCGGGTGGACGGTGAACCTTTGCGTCAAGGACTGAGTCAAAACGGGTACTCGATCCATGAGCGATACGTCTAATCAAAGTCCGCGGCTTCGTCAGCGCAAAGAGCCGGCGATCGTTCATGAATTACCTGGCGCACCTAAGTTTGTGGGGCGTACCGAGGAGCTAGAGCAGCTTCGTGAGTTTCGAAAGACTCCGGGTGGCGTTTTCTCCCTTGTAGGTATCGGCGGCGCGGGCAAGACGGCGGTTTTGAAGAGGTTCCTCGACGAGACGCTCGAATCCAATACCTATGACGGCATCCTGGTTTGGAGCTTTTACGACGACCCAGACACGAACGCATTCCTTCGGGCCGCCGTCGAGTACGTTTCGGGCCAGGTTTCGCTGGACGCCAGTGGAAGCGGGTGGTTTCACGCGCTCAAGCAATCCCTTGAAGATGGGGCTCGCTATTTGTTCGTTCTAGACGGGCTGGAAAGAGTTCAGCGATCGTTTACGGATGCGCAGGGCATTTACGGCGAGTTGGAAGACGCGCTGTTACGCGGGTTCTTGCTCCGCCTGCTTTCGAGTTCTAGCCAAAGCCAAGCAATCTTGACCAGTCGATTCCCGGTGTCGGACCTGGATCGATGGAATCGACGCGGATACGATTCGCTGGACATCGACCAGCTCGACTCCAGCGCGGCGTTTCATATACTGCGAACGGTTCACGGCGTATCCGCCGACGATCAGGTCCTTCAACAGATCACCAGTCAATTTGGGCGGCATGCCCTGACGATCGACCTACTTGGAGCCGCGATCTCTCACTTTTTCAATGGTGATCCGACTCAGGTTTTGGCGATGAAGATCGAGGATTCGACGGATACCTCGGTCGCGAGACTTGCAGGGGTCTTGAATCTATACCAGAGCCTCTTGTCGCAAAGAGAGCTCGACCTCATGAGTCGGCTCTGCGTTTTCCGCTTTGGGGTCACACTTGAGAGCCTTGAGGACATCTTCCTCACGAATGTGGCGGCTGCTGGCAGCCTCGCGGAGTGTTCCCATTCGGAACTTGAGCAGGTTGTCATGGTGCTGACGAGGGTCCACTTATGCAGCCGAGAACCTAGCGGAAAGTTCAGCGTCCACCCGGCCGTCCGCGACCACTTCTACCGGCTTTTTCGAGACACCACGGAAATTCACGGCGCTATCAGCGACCATCTGCTTTCGTTGTCGACTCGGCCCGGTATTGGTCTGCCGACAGAGAAAGAGTCGCTCGACCTGCTGGAAGAGCTTATTCACCATGCGATTCGAGCCAATCGCATGGCGGACGCACTGGAAATCTATCGCTACCGAATGGGTGGAAACGAGCATCTCAACGTCAACTTGGGCGAATATACGCGCACCTTTCGAATCCTCTCCGCCTTTGAGACGTGCCCCGACCCCAGCGGGATGTACTATTGCCTGCGGGCCTTTGGGGACTTTGAGGAGGCACTGAAATGGCGGCCCCAAAATCGCTACATTCGCATCGCCAATGGACACCTTGAAGCCCTGCGTGACGATGCGAACGAAACGACACGCCGCGCGGCTCGGTATTTGTTGGGCGAATCGGGGCGAGTGCCGGATCGAATGGCAGATTTTCCGATATCGGCGGCTCATCTACACCTTTTGGCGAATAGCCTCGACGACGCCGAGGCCGCGGCGAACAACGAGGCCAAAGTCGCACTTTATCAAGACGACAAGTCGAGAGCCGAACTGGCTTTGGCCGAGATCGACCGGAGGCGAAGCCATTTGTCGGATGCTCGCAGAAGGCTCGACCGAGCGGCAGAGTGGGTGCTCCGATCCGGCTCTCACGAGCATCTTTGTCTTCTGTTCTTGTTTCGTGGCCGGATGGACCTGGATTTAGGAGACCACAAGTCGGCCCTCTCCACTTTGCAGGAAGCCCAGACGATTACGTTGGAATCGCAATTCCGCCTTGTGGGCGTCGAAGTTGCGGCCGAAATGTGTCGGGCTTTGACAGCAGGGGGACGGTTGGAGGAGGCTCAATCTTTGGCCGAAAGCGCCGGGCAGGCGGCGGCCAAAATGCGATACGTGTATGGAGAAATGATGGTGATCAAGGCGGCGGTCGATCTTGCCACCATCACGGAGAATAAGGATGCTGTGCGGCAATCGCTTATGCGGCTGCTCGAGCTTCAAAAACTCGTCAACGATCCTCTCGCTTCCCGAACCGAATTGGCCCTGAAGCAGGTGCAGAATTGAAACTTCTAACATGGGGCTTTCGTCAAAATAGAACTTGGAACGAATTGGTACGTTCTGTGCTTATTAATTGCGTGTGGGAACTGAGTTGAATAAGGTGTCGGCTTGATACTTAATGAATCTCTGAATCGGAGACGGATTCTTGGCAGACTCGGCGAGCGTCTGCTAGCCGAAGGCGCGATCGCGGACGAGACTCTGCGGCAGGCTTTGGAACTTCAGCAGAGCAGTGGCGGCTTTCTCGGCGAACTGCTGGTTTCGCTTGGCGCCATCACTCCCAGCCAACTTCGCGGACACCTGGAAGAGATCACCGGTTTTCCTTTCGTGGACATCTCGGAGGTCGATATCGACCGAGACCTTTCCACCCAGCTTCCCGAGCATTTTGTGGTTTCGAACCTCGTCCTTCCATTTCGAGAAAAGAATGGCAGTATTCACGTAGCGATGGCCGATCCGCTCAACCTTTCGCTGGTTGACGAGATTCGAGCGTCCTTGGGACGACCAGTCGTGCCATATTTGGCACTTACGCAAGACCTCGAGTTTGCGATCAAGCGGGCGTTCGACGTCCGACAAAAGACGCGATCGGTCCTCGACGAAATCCAAATCGACCGCGGAGTCCAAACGAGCCAAATCGACGAATTGATCGATCAGGTGGAGGAAGCTCCCCTAGTCCGCTTGGTTTCGAGCGTTCTGCTAGCCGCTTCTAGTGCGGGCGCTAGCGACATCCATGTCGAGCCTCAGGAAGGCAATGTCCGGGTGCGGTTTCGAGTCGATGGTGTTCTTTACGACCAGATGACGATCCCCACAAGTCACCTGGCGGCCTTTGTTTCGCGACTGAAGGTCATGTCCGGGCTGAACATCGCCGAGAGACGACGACCTCAGGACGGAAGATTTACCATCAAGGATGACTTGGACAATCGGTTCGATGTTCGCCTTAGCATTATGCCTACCGTTTACGGCGAGAAGGCGTGTATGCGGTTGCTGGAAAAGTCGAACTCCATCGCCAAGATGGACAAGCTCGGCTTTATGTCGGACCAAAAGGCCAAGTTTGAGCAGTTCGTTCGTCGGCCACATGGCCTCGTGCTGGTTACCGGGCCGACGGGATCGGGTAAATCGACCACGCTTTATACGGCGCTGCAGAGCATCAACGATTCCAGCAAGAACATCAACACGATCGAGGATCCGGTCGAATACAAAATTGCCGGAATCAACCAGATGCAGGTGGACGTCAAGACGGGCGTCACCTTTGCGACTGGCTTGCGAACGCTGGTGCGCCAAGACCCCGACGTGATTCTGGTTGGAGAAATCCGCGACCGTGACACAGCGGAGATCGCTATCCAAGCGGCCCTAACGGGACACCTGGTGCTGAGCACTCTGCACACGAATGACGCGCCCAGCGCGCTCGTTCGCCTTCAGAACATGGGGATCGAGCCGTTCCTCATCAGTTCGGCGGTAATCGGCGTAGTGGGCCAACGCCTGTTGAGAGTTTTGTGTCCCTATTGCCGAGAGACCTACACGCCTACCATCGACGAAATGATGTCGGCTCAGCTTCCGATTGGATCGGGAGAATCGATGCCTCATTTGGCGAACCCAGTCGGGTGCCGTCGGTGCGATAACCGTGGTAGTCGAGGCCGAACCGCAGCAATGGAAATCTTTGGAATGACCGATGAGATGCGAAAGTTAGTTCTTAAGGAAGCATCGGCAAATGAGCTATACGATCTGGCGCGTCGAGAAGGTATGGTAACGATGCGAGAAGCCGCGATCAATAAGGCACTTGACTTGCAAGTGTCGCTGTCGGAACTTCATCGCGTGTTTTCACAAGAGGATTAATCCATGCCGACCTTCAAATACGCGGCTCGCGATGCGAGTGGGAAGTCCGTTACGGGAGTAATGGACGTCGAAAGCGAAACTGAACTGCGTAAGGCGCTAAGGATGAACGACTTGTTTTTGGTCAAGTCGTCAAACCACTTAAAAGGTGCGACCCAGTCGGTTTCGTCGGCGGGACGCGGAGGGCATTCACCTAGTATTTTCGACCGAAAGCCTAGCCTTCAAGATTTGGTGATCGCTATGCGGCAGCTTGGAACGACGGTCCGGGCAGGCCTGCCGTTGGTTCAGGCGCTAGAACTCGTCGGTTCTCAAACTAATAAGCCGGCTTTGGCAAGCGCGTTTGTCGATCTCGAACGGGCTGTATCAGAAGGAAACATGCTCTCAACCGGGATGCGTAGCCACCCGAAGCTCTTTACTCCCTTAATGGTTTCATTGGTCGAGGCTGGAGAACTCGCGGGAACCCTCGATCAGACCTTAGAAATTGCCGCCATGCAATTGGAAAGGGAAGCCGACCTTCGACGAAAAGTTCGCGCGGCAACGGTTTACCCTAAGCTCGTAGTGGCCGCTTGTATTGGTACGATTGCGGTCATGCTGACTGTCGTTGTCCCCGTCTTTGCCGAGGTTTACCAGTCCCTCCACGCGCAGTTGCCGACGGCAACCACTACGCTCATCAAGGTTAGCGAAGTCTTTGTGCACTATTGGTGGGCCGCCGTTCTGATCGTCGGAGTGCTCTCCTACGGGTTCAAGCGATACCGGACAACGCAGAACGGAAAGATTGTCGTCGATGTTGCGCTGATGAAGATTCCGGTTTTAGGTGTAGTACTGCGCAAGATTTCCATAGCGCGGTTCGTTCAGACCCTGGCGGGTGCGCTCAAAGGCGGCGTTCCGGTTCTCCAAAGTTTGACTATTGCCGGTTCGACGGCGGGTAACGCCGTCATCGAACGGGCCGTAAATGACTCGGCCAAGAATGTGCGAGATGGATCGACGATTTCGGAAGAACTCCAGAAATCCGGCGAGTTTCCTTTGATGGTTACCCGCCTTGTGGCAGCAGGCGAAGCCACTGGCAACCTAGATACCATGCTCGAAGAGATAAATAAGTTTTACGAGCAAGATGTCGAGTATGCGGTGAACAACTTTACTCGGATGATCGAGCCGGTTATGACTATTTTAGTTGGTGGCATTGTTCTGGTCGTACTCTTGGCTCTCTACATGCCAATCTTTAGTCTCGGAAAAGCCGTTCAAAATTCGGCGCTAAAGTAACTTGTCGAGTCGGAAGCCTGGGTTGGCCCGCCCACACTGCCAAAACCTCCGATTCAAGACTCCCTGTAACGGAAAGTAGGTATTGCTTTGTGGCTACAACTTTCTGACTAAGATTTACCGTGGCCCCTATATTTGGATGTAGGCGCGATGTACGGATATATCACTGCGCGAAATTCTCGGAATAGTGATAATATTTATTTGAATATTGTCGACAATAGAAGAGTAATGTCGGTTGTCTTTGTCAGCCACTATGAACAGACTTTGGCAACATCGTAAGGTTGCCAGTGTATAGAGAAAGTTATCGAAATTTTTGCGCACATATACTTCTCTATATTGAAATTGGCATATAATGTGCAACGGTCTTCATTGGCCATACATAACCTGCGCGTTCGTCGTCTGCCGAACAAGCGGGCTCTGCATTGGAGAGATACAAAACAAATGAAAAAGTCTATTAAGAAGGGGTTCACGCTTATTGAGCTTCTGGTCGTCGTTTTAATCCTGGGTATCATCACCGCGGTCGCTTTGCCGGCCTACATGAGCTCCATCAAGGATGCTCGAACGAAGACTGCCGTCACCAACGCTCGGATCATCGCAACTGCGGCTCAGCAGATTGCTGTTCGAACCGGCGCTTACCCGGCTGACTTCACGGACGCTACGTTCCTTGCCGATCTTGGTGGAGCCATTCCTACCAATCCGTGCACGGGAACTGCACTTGCCGCTGACTGGGGCTACGTTCCGACCGCAACGTCGGCTACGATCACTCCGGTTGCGACCAACTGCAACGCGATCACCGCAATCACCGTCAAGATCAATCCTTAATCAGGATCTCGTCTACACTCTCAAACAGATGGTTTGACCGGGTAATTGCCCGGTCAAACCATGAATTATTTTTCGGGTTTAACTCCTGCGGTCTGGAAATATGCGGAGAAGCAAGCGCAATTTTGGCGGTGTTCTGGTCACGGTCTTGGTGATCGTCATCGTTTCGTCGATGATTGTCGCGGCCACGCTGATGCTTTCAGCCCAACACTACTCGCTTGGATTTTCGGAGGCCCGTTCAGAGTCAGCGCTTCTCTTGGCAGAAGGCGGCATCAACGACGAACTGACGTTCATTTCAAAGAACATCGGCAACTCCAGCATCACATCGATTTCATCGCAACCGGTGGCGGCAAACGGCGAAACGGCCATCTATCCCGGAGAAGGTTCCATCATCAAAGGCCGCAAAGGCTCGATCAGCGGAACCGACGGAAACTTTTGGGTCTACACCAGCCAAGACCAGGCGGGCACGACCGGATGGGACGGCAAAACTTCGGGATTTTGGATTACAGCAAGGTCTTACGTGCGTGGGTCGTGGCGCAAGGTTCAGGCTCAAGTCACGAATTCTTCGATCTTCAGCCTGTACGCCGTTTTCGCCCTTGCGAACTATGGCAACAGTTCCCCGGCGATCTCGCTTCAAAGCTCCGATGTCATCGTCGTCGGGACCGCAGGTACCAACGGCATCATTTCGAATAACTCGAGTTACCCTTCTTTCAAGCTCGACAACGGAATCAACGCGAATCGAAGCGTCCAGACCGGAACCGGCTTTTCCAACACCAACCTTACCGACGCGAACGCGGGCGCCATATACGTTCAGAACACACCGGTCACCTATCCGTTAACTTCTAGTGTTCTCAGCCGTACCTTTGGGCTTAGCACCGGCACCGATCCGTGGACGTACATCTCAGGTCACTCCAGCAATGCCACGGGTGTCTATACGTTTCGCTCAAATGCGACGGGGTCGCCGCCGGCGATCAATACGTCCAACTGCCAGGCGATGTCGGGTGGGGTCAGCACAACCCTTTCCAATTCGGGCGGAAATTTGGGCAGTTGGGCCAACGCTGGCACGTCGCGAAAGTCCTCCTTCACGATCACGAATGTTTCGAAAGCATCAGGGAGCAGTCTGATCGAAATTACCCTTCAATCGAATCAGGGGACCGGACTCTTCCCGACCGGTCGAACCGTGACGATTTCTGGCGTTTCTGGTACGAACGGGATCGACACCGCGGCCAACGGTACATGGGCGATTACGCTCACCAACGATGGAACGGGAAATGGCGCTAATAACAAGATTCACTTTACGCTGACCGGTTCGACGTTCCCTAACGGAGCCTCGTATTCCAATAACTCCGGTTCGGTTTCCATCGGTGTTCGCACGCTCATCTTTGAACCAGGCGACTACTACTTTAATAACATTAGCCTGCCGTATAACTCGCAGACGGACCTCTATATTGACCCGAACGCCTTGGCGAGCGGCGGAACTCCGGGACAGGTGCGCTTTTGGATCAACGACACATCGGGCGGCGCACAAAACGACAATATTCAGTTGCAGGTGAACGTTGCGGGTGGATTGACCGACCCTAGTCTTTTCCGAATTTACGTCGGGAAGAAAGGGAAGACCTTCCAATTCTCTCGACCATCGAATCCAGTGGACTACCTCGGAACCGCGCTGACCGGGGACTTCAACGTCTACGGAGGTGTTTACGCGGTCTGCAACGCCCCAGGCGATGCGTCAAGCGGATCGACGATCATCTTCGACGGCCCCACTGCGACTGGCAGTCCGCGGATTGTCCTCACCGGATCGCTTCTGGCCGACTCGGTCAATTTCAACGGCAATTGTAAGATCGTCTACAATCCTGCGTCTAATCCTTCCGATCCAGTTGGAGCGGGAATCATTTCGGGTGGCTACAACGATGGCGGGTAGTCGGCGCAGAACGCGGCTTGGATTCACGATCATCGAAGGGATTGTCGCGGCGCTGATCATGGCGCTCGCCATTGCCGGAATGTTTGCCGGTTGGAACGCCATCGACTGGCGATACTACTCGACCCGGGAGGCAGTGCAGGCCGCCCAAATCGGTCGGGGTGAGTTGGAGCGGGCCAAAGTCTATGGCGCCGATAACCTCCCCGTAGGATCCTACGATACCAATACCCAACTTGGGACATGGACGGGGTCCTACATCTCGTCGTCCGGAGCCTGGAGCTCGGGTGGAACCGCTTACTACGATTTAACCGGTACGCCGGTGGCCAGTTCGACCGCGGCGGGCGTCAAGTTTTCGGCTCAGATGACGATCACCGACTCGGACGTGCGGCCGAATCTAGCCAACACGTCTTACGCCTTTACCGTCACTAGCAAGCGGGCTGCCGTTATCACGGTTCGTCGGATATCCGACAGCCAGATTCTCTTTACACAGGGCACCAATCTGGTTCGAGGGGGAATATGAGTCGAAGAGGAACGTCGCTGATCCAGGTTTTGGCCGCGGTTGTCATCATGTCGGTTCTATCCGCAGGTGTCTTCCAGGCCGTGGTAAACCTGGTCAAGGAAAGGGAATTCAGCGCCAAGAATCCGACGATTCAGGAAGATGCTCGGCAGATGGCCAATCTTTTGGCGGGTGCATTCCGCCGTTCGTCGCTGTGCACTTCGACCGACTCTGGCTGTACGTTGAACTCGGCCGTATCGAGCTTTTCGGCAAGTGGCGTCACGATCTACACGCGTCCGTCTTCCACGCTAGTCCAGACGGCTTACGGCATTACGAACGGTTCTTTCACGAAAACTGTCGGAGGGACCTCTACGACCCTCTACACGGACGCAAGTCTGAACATTACGTACTATTCGTCGAACTCTTACAATGCGACTTCGATGACGGCAACAGCGCCTGGATCGTTGTCAGGACCGAACCTTGTGGCGGTCAAAATCCAGGCTACGATTACGAGGAGCGGATTCGTGGGAACGTATTCGACGATTGTTCGGCTGAGGAACAGTCCAAAACGTCTCTAGAGTCTTGGATTTGTGTTAAAAACGGGTAAATTTGCTAGGCTAAATTTCAATGGCGCGCGAAACGGAACACATAGGAATCGACATAAGTGAGCACGAGATTCGTGCCGTCCAGCTTCGCACCCGAAACGGCAAACCGGCAGTGGTTAAGGCGGCTTGGGTGCCAATTCCTGAGAACGCCTTTCAGGATGGTCGAGTCAAGCACATCGGAGCGCTTTCTTTGGCCCTTAAGCGCCTCTTGGAGTCGTCCGGTTTTGGGCGCGCGACTTCTCGAGCGGTGCTGAGTGTCAGCAGTGACCGACTTGCGATTCGAAACATTGCGATTCCGCCGGTTCCAGATTCAGAGCTAGCCGCAGTCGTCGCCGGAGAGGTCGAGCATTTTGGACTGTTGCAGAGCAGGGGCGGCGCTTTTGGCTTTATTCGGCTTCTGCCGCCCAACCGGACCGCCTCTACCGGATCCCAACAGGTGACCGTGATGGCGGTGGATGACGAGTTGACGTCCCAACTTCGCGAAGTCGCCGAGCGGGCCAACGTTGAAGTCGTTGCGCTCGAACCAAGCGCACTTTCCATGCTTCGGACCGTAGCGGCGGCGACGCCAGCCAGCGGAACGGCCTTTACGCTGATCGTCGGCCGGGAATTTACGGACGCGATCTTTTGGATCGACGGAGGGTTGGCCGCTTATCGGCGGTTGGACGTGGGCTCGATCATGATGATGCCGGTCGTGCGGCATCGTGAGGTAGTGGTGGCCGATTCTGCCGCTACGGCCGTCTCCGACCCCCTAGAAGGGCTCCATGAGGGGGCGGTAGATCGCTTGGCCCTGGAAACTCGACGAACCATCGAATATCTTCAGCGAGAGTTTGCTGATTTCGCTGTGTTGGATCGAATTCAGCTCATCACCGATTTTCAGCCGATGGAGCCGCTCGCGAGAGTTCTCTCACGACAATTCGGAATCGAAACCTCGCTCGTCATGGTTCCGACATCACCGCAAGATTCTTCGACCGCGCAGGCCGAAATGTCCGGGGTGGGCGGAATTCGATATTCAACCGCCTATGGCCTGGCTTTGTACAACGCGATGATGCCGGGAAGCAAAGTTCCGAAGTTGGACTTGTTCTCGACTCAGCGGACCGCCCAGGTCTACGAGGCGACGAAACGTAACTTCGCGGGTTCCATCGTCGTTTCGGCTCTGGGCATCGCGCTCGGAGTACTCGGCTTTGTGATGTACAACATGCAGATTTCTCGCGTGGAGGGCGTGATTGGCTCGACCAACGCCCAGACGGCGGCGATCGAGGCGCAGATCGACCAAACGATGGAAGAACGGGCGCTCCACACAAGGCAGTACCGAGCCTTGCGAAAGGAAGGAGTGCCGATCGGCGCAATGATGGACTACATCGTTGGGAGTCTGCAAAGTGGAGTCGGCCTTAAGTCGGTAACCGTGGGCTCCGACCTCAAAGTGGTTATTTCTGGTGAAGCTGTCGACGAGGCGTCGGTCATCAAGACTACTCAGAATCTACAAAGGAGTCCGGTCCTCAAGGGACTGATGATCAATTCCTTCTCTCGTATCGAGAACCAAGTCGGCAACGGTATCCAATTTCAGTTAAGCGGGCAGACGGTCTCGATGGACCGAATCAAGATGCCGAAGGAGGCCAACTGATGAGACCCGAGCCGTATCGAATTCTTGGATGGATCGTGCCAGCGATCTGCTTCGCGATTGCGACTTTCATCATCTTTTCGAAGCATGCGGCGTTCACCGCCAAGCAGAGCGAACTAGATTCCGCCAGTCTAAAGCTTCAGTCGGCGCGGACTCGCAAGACCGAGTTGGACCAGAAGCTGCCTGACCAATGGTATGCGTCGGTTCCGGCAAACTCCAACGAGGAGACGCAATTCTTGAACGACTTGCGGGAGCGGATGCACTCGACGGGTGTCGTGCTCATGCAGTGGACCTCGAAGGTGCAGAGCTACGGAGTGAACGCCAATGGCCAACCCGATCTGGCGGGAGGCGAGAACGCCGCCCTTCTGAAGGGAATCACCCGAGTCGACTGCGACCTCACCGTTGGCGGAGAGTACTCAGCCCTTCGACAGTTCATTGCCGGCCTGACTAGTTCAGACCGACTGTTTGCCCTGCATAACATCAACTGGAATCGGTCGGACAAGAGCGCCAACCAGTTGACCTTCTCGCTTTCGCGGTATGTCGCTCCCGAAGCACGGGCGGCACAAACTCCCAAGACTCAAACCGAGGCATCTATGCCATGAAATCAAAGCTAACATCCTTACTTGCTGTGGCTGCGGCCCTTTCTGGGGCCCAAACGCAATCTTCCGACTCCATTTCGATGGTGTTCTCCAATACCGAGGTCGGGGTCGTTCTGAAGGCACTTGGACTGCGTACCGGAGCCAATATCATCTATGTGGCCGGGAAGGACAAGGTCACGGTTTCCTTGTCCGTCAAGGTCAAGACGACGGAAGAAGCTATCCAGAGCGTGGCTTCCTCGGCGGGACTTGCCTACCGAAAGGTCGGAACGATGTTCGTGGTTGCTTCGCCGTCGAACATGCGCCAGGCGTTAGAGCCTTATTGCGAGACCGCCCTGTATACGCTCAAAGTAGGGAAGGCCGCGGACATTTCTCCCAAGCTTCAGGATCATCTTCCATTTGCGACGGTAACCCTCAAGGGAGCCAAGATCCAGGTCAAGGGGCTTCCCGAAGACCTGTCGCAAGCTCGAAGCGAGATCGACGAGTACCAAGCTGATATCATCGCCCGTCAAGAAGTCACCGATGTCGTGCTGCTCGACAATATGAGTGCCACGGAGATGCAACCCCTGTTGGAAGGCTTGTATCCCGACGTGAAGTTTTCGGCGACGAAGTCGGATAAGGAAGCGGGCGCGCTGGGCCTCTCCGGTCCGAAGGGCATGGTCGATATGGCCAAGCAGACGATCACCAAGCTCGATGCTGGCCGGTCGGCAGGACCGAATGCGGTCGTCTATCGAGTTTATGAACTGAAATACACCAGTGGACCTTCGATTTCAGAATTCCTGAAGGCGGCGATGCCGGACGTCGAAGTGTTTACCGGTCCTGAGTCGTATATTCCGCGCCGGGCGGTCTTTAATCCAATCTCGGCTCTTTTGAATAGCGGTTCGAGCACGAGCCTAATCGGGGGCAACAGCGGAAACCAGCAGGGAAGCCAACAAAGCAGTCAACAGAATGGCGGGAATAACCCGAATGAGTTGCCGATCAAGGTCGGCGACCGTGCGAAAAGCATCGTCTTGAAGGGGCGTGCGTCATCGGTCGAAGACAGCCTGAAGCTCATCGCCGAGTTGGACAAGAAGCCAAAGCAGATTGTGGTCGAGGTCAACGTAATCGAGACGACGCCTGAGACGAATCAGGACACCGGAATGCTGTATAACTGGTCGCCCTTCGATTTTGTCGAAGTACCGCCGGGTACGACGTTACTTCATGACCCAGGTGGCCAAGCACCTGTCGATTCAGTTACCACGAGACCCGCCGGTTTCGGGCAATTCAGCCGAGTACCTTCGAGCTTCCGGGCCATCCTCAGCGCGATGGTGACGAATAAGACAGCGAAGATTCTGGCTCGCCCCAAGATCGATGTCGTCGATAACGGCAACGGCTCGGTATTCATTGGAGACACGATCCGGGCGCTGGTGACCACGCAAGGACAGTTGGGTGCCCAGAACGTACAGATTCAGGAGTTTCCGGTCGGAATCATTCTCCTGATCGCTCCTCGCGTCAACTCGGACGGCAATATCACCCTTCACGTCAATCCGATCGTGAGCGCCGTGACGTCCATTGGCGACAATAACGTTCCGCAGACCAGCGTTCGCGAGGCGGACACGACCGTCATCGTGAAAAGTGGTGAGACAATCGTCTTGGGCGGCCTGATTCGGGATTCCGATGTCAAGACGATCCAAGAGGTTCCGTTCCTGTCGAAACTGCCGATCATCGGCGAACTTTTCAAGCGACGAACGAGCAGCCATAGCCGAACCGATATCATTGTTAGCATTACGCCCCACATGGTCTCGGACGACCCCAAATCCCCGGATAAGTAGCCATGAACACCGATGATCGCAAGAAACTAGTCGGCCTCGTGGTAGGCATTGTGCTCGTCTTTGCCTTCGTGTTTTGGCGCGTTTCTGGAATCTTGGCCCCGACGACCGCGATCGCGCCTGCTCCGATCGATCTAACGGCAAATGCGGCTCCGCTGGTCGCGACGGCGAGCAACGAACCGGTCGAGGCGGACCCCCAGATCGACCTAAACGATCGCATCATCCCACCCGCGGCCGATCCCTTCCAGTCGGTTGTCTCAAATACGCCAAAGCCAATAGTTACGCCGTCTGCACCGGTGAATACGGTGACGCCGAAGCAGAGCGAGATTCCGCCGCTGCCCTTAGGCGATACGCCAATACAGGCCGAACAGCCGGAGACCCTCCTCCTCAGCGGGCTTGTGGGTGGACCGAAGCCGCTGGCCATTGTGCAGATTGGCTCTCAGTCCTATGTGGTCCGCGTGGGCCAGACTTTCGGCAACGGCTACATTGTGAACGCGATCACGAGGGACAGCGTGGTGCTGAAGCGCGAAAAGACGATCATTAAGCTGTTCATTGGCCAGCAAGGCGACAGCGGCATCAAACTTCAAGCCCGAAAGCAAACCATGTCCAAGAATGTCCGGGCCAAGAAGTCGAATGACGACGTGCTGATGGCGATGGCAGGGCCAGACGAGTCGGAGGAGTTTGCCGATATCGAGCCTGCGGTCTTGTTTGCCCAAAGCGATGTCGACCCGTTCCGCGAAGTCATTCCCAAAGCCACAAAGGCCGTGGTAAAAGCAAAATCGAAGCCGGCCAAAAAGGTCCGAACTAGGCGGCGAACACCGGTCGAACCAGACGAATTGCCACCGGCCGACCCAGGTCAGTACTTGCCGATGCAGGGCACGCTGCCGAATCCGGCCGAGGAGCAAACGCCTGCGCCCTCCATTTCGGTCAGCGGGATTATCTCTGGCACGAATGCCGTGGCTATCGTCCACATCGGCGCTAAGACATTTGTGGTTGGGAAGAATGAGCTATTCGACGACGGCTATCGAGTCGTGGAATTCGGTCAGTACTTCGTGAAAATCAGGCACGGCAAAGATGTGCTTCGCCTGATGGTCAGCGACGATCCGACCCCGCCAGAAAACTAGGTTCGCCCTCTTGTTCCGGCGAGTCACGCCGAAAATCTTCATAGGGCTAACGCAAGCCTTATGAAGAGAAAATGGCGACAAATTCCGGTGCAATAAGTCCCAAAGGCTTTTATTTCCGTCTCTTCCATCATATGCTGTGTTCGGGACGGCAAATGGTTGCGAGGCTACTGAAGCAAAAAGTTCTGGCTGAGACGGTGATCCTGACCTTGCTTTGCGCGTTCGATACCTATTGGACGCTCATCCTCGTCCGAATGGGAATTGGGCGGGAAACCAATCCTGTTTTAGCCAAAAGCATTGAGATTTCCAACTGGGCATTCCTCGCTCTCAAACTCAGTTCATTCCTCGTCCCCATCGTGATCCTCGAATTCTTGCGCCAAAAGCACCCGAACCTGATTCTCAAGGCCATGCGCATCGGCACCATCGGGTACATCGCCGTCTATCTCATTGGATCGATCAAGGTTAACGGTCTCTTCTAAGCGCGTGAGCTCTCAAACCTGGACGGATGCAGAGGCCCGCTCTGCAAGAAATCATAACAACCTCTCTATCGTGCTTGGCTTTGTCGGCCTGTACATTGCCGGCTCGCTGACAGCCGCCCACTACCTCCATGGGCTTTTGCCTTGCGGAGCGTCTAACGGATGCGAAAAGGTGGCCGCTGATCCCTCGTCGGAGTGGATGGGCGTTCCCGTTTCGGCTTTTGGTCTGGTCGGCTACGCTATTCTGACTCTGCTGGCGGTCCTTCGGTCGATGGGAATTGCGGTAAGGCGATCGACTCAGCTTGGGTTCTTCACATCGCTCATCGGTCTGGTCGTAAGTGTCGGTCTTACGCGCCATTCGGTGGTGGACATCGGCGCCCTCTGCACCTGGTGCCTGGCATCGGCGGCGACGATGGCCATCCTCTTCGTCTGCCACATGGCCTTGTTGCGTCGAAAGGTCGTGTCTCTTGCGCCCGGCAAGATGACAGTCCTTCTTCCGGCTTTGAGTTTGGTTCTCGTCATTCTTGGCCTTTTCGCCACCACCCGGACACTCGCCAAGCCGACGCCGGTCAGCATTGATCTGGCCGCTTTGCGGGCGATTCCTCAGGCGGACCTCGTTGCGAGCGATGATCGCGTGATGGGTTTGCCGACCGCAAGCATCACGCTGGTTGAGTTTGCCGATCTGTCGTGCGAGTCCTGCAAGGAAATGCATGCGAAGCTCGTGGAATTGGTCCAGCGGTACCCATCCGTGCGGCTGGTGTTCCATCATTTGCCGTTGACCTTCCTACCTGGCCACCAGCTTTCCGAGCAGTTGGCCGTGATTTCGGAAGGAAGCAAGTCGGACCAGGAATTTTGGACCTTCGTTTCGAACATTTACGGTTCCACGAAGGACCACCCGTTTGAAGCCAACGCGATTCACGACAAGGCTTTGCTGGCCAAAGCAACCGCCAAGGTTCAGCGCGACATCGCGCTTGCGAAGCGGCTCAAGATCGACGAGACTCCGACGTACATCATCCTGACCAAGGACGGCTCCCGCACCCCGGCGCGCGTCAACGAGCTGTTCTCAAAACTGCAGGCGCTTTTGACTCCTGGCGGTTCGTAGATTGGTCAACCCGGTCTGCTTGTGATCTCAGTTGCTTCAAAATCATCCCTTGGCGACTTCCCAATCGCCTTTTCTTGGTCCCGGTACAAGTTTCCATCCTGGGTTTAGGGTCAGTTTCCAGGTCATTCCTTTGGAAGGATCGGTTCCTGTGGCGGCTTGGACCCACGAATTCTTGTATTGGCTGTCGACCAAGACTGGTCCAGTCGTTTCGAGTACGCCCCACTCTTCGGACAGTTTGCTGCCGAGATAGACGGTTCCGGTCGGAGGCATTGGGTACACAGCATTCGGATCGAAGGTGAAGTTGCCCGTAGAAGGGAGATGTAGGCGTGGCCCCTCGATTAGGGTCTGCCGAAACTCCTTTAGCTGCTTGGTCCGTTCTTCGTCTCGCTTTGTCTCTTGCTTGATCAGGGAGTTGCCGTCATAAGCTTGGGCCCTCTTTATTGCCTCAGCGTGGTCTACTTTGCCAACCGCGATATGAGCGGCGGAAGCAAGCAGTTCCGATAGACTAGATTTTGGGTTTAGACCCTTTCGCCAGTGTTCGTCGTATTGATCCAACAGGAGGCCGTAAGCAGGTCCCGTTTCGTAGGCAAATGCGTAGGTCAGCGAAGGCTTGAGGGAATTGAGTTTGAGTCGTCCGGCCATGTAGTACCTTCCTTCCGAATTGGTTCGGCCCGAGCAACAGATGCCGGTGTATTCGGCCATTCCCTCGTGCACTTCCATCCGGTCCTCATTTTCTGCCGCGCTAGGAAACAGCGAGCGACGATATGTTCGGAAGGTTAGAGCATCGGAAAGGGCAGTCTTCCGTTCGTCTCCCCAAGCCGGGAGAGCTTTCGCTAGTGCTCGGTACTCCATCAGCAGCCAGATTCGACCTTCCTTTGAGTCAAGGTGTTCGTTGTGGGTGATGGCTGGAGGCAGACCGATGTCTGACTGAATGCGGTGCCAGGACTCGTGCATGATAAGTCGGGACCGGTCAACTGGACGCTCTGGTAGTGGCCACATGATGACCGACCACTTGACGCCATTCCAGTCCATCGCCGTATTCGCAGCCGCAAAACTGAGGGGAACCTTGCCCACGAATACAGTCCCGGCAGATGTAAGTGCGCCCTTCTGGTCGGCCTGGTTCGCGACAATATCGCCGGTTTGGGGATCAACAAAGAGAGTTGGTCCATACAGTTTTGCTCCCCACAAAGCTCCTGCGTCATCCTGGGATGCCCACGATGCCTCCTGAAAGTAACGGACAGCAAGGTTTAGGTCGATTGAGAAGACCGACCGGAGGAAGATTGTGGCGGCAAGAATCACGACATCAGTCTGTCACTAGGAACTCGACTGAACATTGAATATCGTTGATGTTTTGTATCTAATTTGCCTGGCTCCGATAGGCTCGAGGCGAAAGCCCGTAAGCCTGCCTAAACGTCCGCGAAAGATGTGCCTGATCGGCAAAACCTGTCTCAGCGGCTATCAACGCAATGCTGTCAGTGGATTGGCTTAAGCGTTCGGCGGCGGCGCATAACCGGCGGCGTCGCACATAGTCGCCGATCGTCATCCCTTTGTTACGGTGAAACGCTCGACAAAGGTGGGCGATTGAGACTCCGGCCAGGCTAGCCAACTCCGACAATGATTGGTTTTGACTCAAGTCCTCCTCTAGTCGATTGCAGACCATGGCAAGCCACGTGGGGCCGTCGCTCGGTCGAGTGTCGCTTCTCAAAACGGCGAGAATAACCTGCATAGCCGCGCAGTGAATTTCGAAGGACGAAGAGGGAGCGGAAGTTAGAAAGTGGCGCTTAAGATTTGCAATAGCGGCGGACAGGTCCGAACTACGTAGGACGCGTGGGTGGGTCAATAAGTCTGATTCACTAGACAGAAACCGTTCTAGGCTTCGAGATATTTCGATGCTGAGGCTGTGGGTGCCGTCGGGACCCATGATGTCGCAGTGGCTTTGGTCCTGGGGTACGAGCAACACCGATCCCGCATTGCACACAAACTTGTGCTCGCCGTACTGTTCGACGAACCCGCCCTTTAGAACGATGGTGAAGTGGGGATAGATATGGGAGTGTTGACCAATGCGAAGGTTGGAAGGGAACCGATTTTCGGTCAGAAGTAGGTTCTGGATTCGCAGACGACGGACGGTCTTTCCGCTGTACTCACCCAACTCCATTTGCCGGACCGGATTCCGAGACATGAAGGGAGTGTACTCACCGGGTAAAACCACTCTGTGAAGCAGTGCCGAATCGTTCGAAAACAAGAGTCCTTTCACGGCAAGCAGGGACTCGATTATTTCGCGGGAGTCTCGGCTGAATCCACCGGATCTGAAGCGATCTGCATGCACATGCTTGTGATGCCGCCGGGGGCGAGCGCCAAACCACACTACCACGAGAGCCATGAGACGGCCATCTATCTGCTTTCGGGTGTGACGGAATTCAAGCACGGTCCGAACCTCGAATTTTGTGACCGCGTGGAAGCAGGCGAATATGTGTATATTCCGGCCGGAGTGCCGCACCAGCCGTACAACCCCGGCACGGAGCCGGCGGTCGCTATTATCGCGCGTACCGACCCAAACGAGCAGGAAAGCGTCGTGCTGATCGACGGCTAGTCGATATCCGCAGTCGGGCTGTGGGTCAGGAGTTCGAGGTCGTGCAGAGCCTTCTTCGAGGTCGATACAACCGATATCTTCATGTGCTCGCGCAGGACGGTGTTGCCATTCGGGATGTACTCGCGACTGCCGTTGCTGCACAGCACCACTAGCACGCCTTTCGGCAAGTGGGCGTCCTTTAGCTTGAGGCCAACCAGCGTTGAGTCCGGACGAATCTCGGTCTCCACGAAGCGACGCTCATCATCCTCGACCTCGAATCCGCGCATCGAGGCCAATCGCTGGAGCAAGGCTTCGTAGATCGGGATGTCGCGCATGTTTTCGGCTACCGCGTACGCCGCGAACGCGGTTACCAAGAGAGGCAGGAGCAGGTCGTAGCTTCCCGTCATTTCGCCGATGAGGATGACGCCCGTCAGCGGTGCGCGGACTACGCCGGAGAACATGCCGCACATGCCAGCCACCGCACAGGCGGCCACGGTGACGCCGCCCTGCAAACCGATCATGACGGCCAGTTCGTGCGAAACTAGGCCAATGAGCGCACCTAGAGACAGCAGGGGGGCAAAGATGCCACCCGGAACGCCGGTGGCATAGCAAACGTGGATCAGCACGAAACGGAGCATGAAGAAGCCGATCGCGAGAAGGAGGGGAATTTCGCCCTTGATGGCCAGTTCGCTAAGGCCGTGCCCACCACCGATCAGGTCTTTCGACGCCACAAATGCGATCGCCAGCAGGATGCCGGTGATGAGCGCTACTTTGATCGGCGACTTGACGCGAATGCCATCAAAGGCCGACTGCGTGCCTAATAGCGCTCGATTGAACAAGACGCCCAAGAATCCGCCGAGCAAACCAACCACAGCAAAGAGCGGTAAAGCGGCCAGCGACGGAGCCTCGATATGCGGGACCTCGAACACCGGAAACTGGCCAGACGCCAAGCGCGAAATGACGGTGGCCACCGCCGCACACAAGAGGGCAGCGACAAAGACGATCGGCTGGAAGTCGCGCTGAAGCTCTTCCAATACAAATGTCACACCGGCTAGCGGAGCATTGAATGCCGCCGCCAAGCCAGCCCCAGAGCCCGCCGCGCTGAGCGCGCGACGCTCTCGATTGTTGGCGTTGGTGAGAGTCGCCAAGCCCTGCCCGACGGCGCCACCCATTTGAACGGTTGGGCCTTCACGACCCATGGCCAAGCCCGAACCGAGGGCAGCCAATGCGCCGAGGAACTTGACCCACAAAATGCGGAGCCAATCCATCTTCATATGGCCTTCCAGGACCGCCTTCATTTGCGGAATTCCCGAGCCACTCGCATCGGGCTCCAGGCGACCGATGAGGAGGGCGACATAGGTGCCGATGGTGCCGATTACGGCAATGACGAGAAAAGAGATCCATGGTGAACTCGGCAGAATCGCAAGCACATGCTCGCGGGCATTTTCACACAACTGAAGGCCGATTCGGAAGGCTACCGCCACTAGGCCAGAACCAAGACCAACCAAGACGGCGCGGGGAAGGAGACGCTTTCGGACGACTCGGGCCTGAAGAAACTCCTGAACCTCAAGTTGGCGGGCGGTTTGGGTCGATCCCTCAGACATCTTCAGGCATTTCCGTAGCGTCCGGGACTCCACGCAGACCATGGACGATACAGAATTCCTCGGCAGTGTCGACCATTTTTGCCACCCGAGGACCACGTACTTCGTAGATGCGGCTGGTGCCGCTTCGGGTGACCTTGATGAGGCCCACCCGTTCTAAAACCGCAAGGTGCTGAGAGGCGCTGGATTGTCCAATTTGGAGCCGCTCCGTTACGGCCGTAACATTAAGAGGTTCTTTGATGATCTCCCGAACAATGAGAATACGCGTCGGGTTCGAGAGGGCACCGAATAGAGACGCTACTCGTTCTACAGTCTCTGTATTCATCAATACTTCATTATATAATGATATATTGTTGAATATCTATAGGAAGAGTACGAAATCTCGTATTTTTAGAGTGTATAGCAAGTTGGCCGTTTAGACGGTGAAAAGGTTCGATTTCCTAGCATAAATCATAGACCCGGACTGAGTGGGTAGCATGGGCTAACGGTCAAAGGAGCCCATGTCGAACAACCTCTCTCGTCGCGATTTCATTGCCACCACCACTGCCGCTGCCGTTGTCGGTCCGCTTGCCGCCTCCGCTCCCGCTCAGCAGGAGCCTATGCGATTAAAGGCGAAGAATCCGAAGCTCCGGTCGAGAACCGAGCCGGAGGTGTATACCGGTGCGGACCTCAAGTACATCGGCATGCCGATCGGCGGGCTCTTTGCCGGCACGGTGTACCTTGGTGGTGACGGCCAGTTGTGGAACTGGGACGTGTTTAACCAGAAGAAGGAGGGCGCAGTCGAACGGACCAACACAACCTTCATGGGCGAGACGCTCTCGCAGGGCACGGGTGCTAACTACGTCGATCCCGTGCACCAGCAGTCGCCGTTCACCCAGCGGTTTGAATTGATTCTGCTTGGAAAGCCGGAAAAGCGCGTTCACTTCGGCACCATCAAATTTCGCGGCGAGTATCCAGTCGGAAAGGTGTCGTACTCTCAGGCCGACGCCGACGTGGAAATGACTCTCGTCGCCTTCTCACCGTTTGTTCCCCTTGAGGTTGAGAGTTCTTCTTTCCCGGCCACTACGCTCACGTTCGCGATCAAGAACACGGGAGCGGCTTCGGCCAGCTATCGTCTGCAGTATTTTACGGACAACCCAGTCCTTTCGCACAGCCGGACAACGCGGAGCGACTTCAGACTCATGTCGGCTAAGACCGACTCGGGAGGCGTGCTCTTTTCGGCCCAACCGACGGCTAACGAAGCGCGTCGGCGGCGGCCCGTCATTTTCGAAAACTGGTCGTCCGGCACTTACGGCAAATGGGTCACCACGGGTACCGCCTTCGGCCCTGGACCCCGAAAGGTCACCGACCTGCCGTCGTACATGGGCCCTGTCCACGCGGGCACCGAATACGTAGTCAACACCCACAACAATCGCAATGGCGAAGACGTGGTTCAGGCCGACCAGCATGTCGGCACCCTCACCTCGCCCGAGTTCACCATTGACCGTGATTACATCAACATGCGCGTCGGGGGCGGTAGCCACAAGGGGCAGACTTGCGTGAACCTGCTGATCGATGGCCGAGTGGTGCGGAGCATCACCGGGCACGACAGTAATGAGATGGCGTGGACGGCGCTCGATGTTCGCAGCTTCAATGGCCAGATCGCTGTCATCCAGGTCGTCGATAGCTTCACCGGCGGTTGGGGGCAGATTTCGCTGGGCGAAGTCGAGTTTAGCGACACTCCGCGTAACCAGACTCCCCTCGTCGAGGCGCCCGACTTCGGCACGTTTTGCGTGGAATTTGTTGGTGGGAGCGATGTCGCTAATGACATTGCGAGCAGAACGGTCGAACTTCAGCCAGGGGAGACCAAAGAGGTTACGCTCGTGGTGGCTTGGCACTTTCCCAATGTCGACCGCTCGCTCCCGGGCAAACAAAATTGGTACGCCACCAAGTGGAAGGATGCCGCCGCAGTTGCCGCCGACCTCATTGCGAATTGGACGACCCTCCGCGACAAGACGCTGGCTTGGAACCGCACGTGGTACGACTCCACGTTGCCGCATTGGTTCCTCGATCGAACATTTGTCAACACCAGCATCCTCGCGACGACGACATGCCATCGGTTTGAGGATGGACGATTCTACTTTTGGGAGGGCATCGGGTGCTGTGCGGGAACCTGCACGCACGTGTGGGGCTACGCTCAGGCGATCGGCAGGGTGTTTCCCGAAGTCGAACGATATCTACGCTCCAAGATTGACTTCGACTTCGCCTTTCATAAGGACTCGGGCGCGATCGATTATCGCGCCGAATACCACCGAATCGTGGCCCACGACGGACAGTGTGGGTGCATTCTGCGCGCGTATCGCGAGCACCAGATGTCGGCGGATAAGGCTTTCCTGACCGGCATTTGGCCCAACGTGAAGCAGGCGATGCAGTACCTGATCAACCAGGACCAGGGCCACGATGGCATCCTGGACGGGGCGCAGTACAACACGCTCGACACCGCTTGGTACGGCGAGATCGCCTGGATTTCTTCGTTGTATGTGGCGGCGCTGCGCGCGAGCGAAGCCATGGCTAAAGACATGGACGACTCTGAATTTGCCGACCAATGTCGCTCCATCGCCGAATCAGGCTCTCAACGATTGGTGTCGCAATTGTTCAACGGTGAGTACTTCATCCATAAGATCGACCCGAACCATCCCGAATCGAACAACACCAACAACGGGTGTCATATCGACCAGTTGTATGGCCAATCGTGGGCGCACCAGGTCGGCCTGCCGCGGATTGTGCCGAAGAAGGAAGCGCTCTCGGCTCTGGGAGCACTATTCAAGTACAGCTTTTACGATGATGTGTGGGAATATCGGCGCAAGGTGCGCGGGATTCCCGGGGGACGTTGGTACGCCATACCAGGTGATCCGGGCTTAGTGATGTGCAGTTTTCCGCATGGCGGGGCCGCCGAGTCGGTGGGCAAGGGCGGCGACGCCTGGGCGACCGGTTACTTCAATGAGTGCATGAGTGGCTTTGAGTATCAGGTTGCCGCCCATATGATCGCCGAGGACATGGTGGACGAAGGGCTTGCGCTCGTATACGCCATTCACCACCGCTATCGCCCTTCGATGCGCAACCCTTACAACGAAATCGAATGTAGTGATCACTATGGTCGGGCGATGGCCTCGTACGGAGCCTTCGTCAGCATGTGCGGCTTCCAGGTCGATGGTCCGAAGCACAAGATGTCCTTTGCTCCAAAAGCGAAGGGAGCATTTCGTTGCGCGTTCATCAATGAACAGGGTTGGGGGACATATAGCCGAACCGGAGCAGGGAAGGAGTCGGTCGAGTATGCCCACAGGACCTAACTCTTACGTCATACAGGCGAAATAATAGTAGTTCTCGCCTTCATCTACGGCGTTCCCAACCAGTTCGAGTCCGTTTTCTTGAAGGCACGCTTCATATGCCTCTTGACCGAGCGAACGGGATTCGTGGCCGGTCATTCCATCCAACCAGGTGCAGACGTCGCGTGGCGAGGTGAAGAGAAAGTGACCTCCCGGGTTTAACGCGCGTGCGACTTTGCCGATCAGCTCCCGCTGAGCATCGGCAGTTAGGAGAAACATCAGACCCCACGAGACCATGGCATCGAACTTTCGGTCGAAAAAGCTCGAGTCTTCGACGGTACTGCATTCGACCATTTGCGATGGGAAGCGTTGGCGAAACTCCTGCACCAATGTTTCTGAAGCATCCACGCCGAAGACGTTAAAGCCGTCCTCGATGAGAACCTGAGAGATCGGCACTCCGCTTCCGCAGCCAATGTCGAGGATGGTGGCACCGGGCGCAAGAATGCGAGCCCACTCGCGGACCTTTGTCGCCCCAATCGAGTTCGAGCGTGCTTCCGCAATGGTGTGTGCGATCGCCTCGTAACCATTTGATCGGTCAATCTGCACGTCATCATTCTACATCCTTTATAGCACCCTTAAAAAAGTCTTCACAATCTGCAAAACCCGTGTTACAATGCCATATCAACCGTTTCATATGAACCGATTCATATAAGTATGCGAACGCGATTGAAGGATGTAGCAGAGCGGCTGAATCTTTCTCCCTCCCTGGTTTCCGGGGTCCTCAATGGGAAGGAAAAGGTCTGGGCTTCCGAGGAGACTCGAACGAGGATCTTCGAGGCTGCGCGTAAGCTCAACTACCAACCCAACACTGCGGCCCAAGCCCTTAGCAGCGGCAAAACCAATACTATTGCCCTTGTCTACCGCCGCTTGGAAGGCATGAACTACCGCTTGGCGTACACCGGCCTCGTCGATGTCTTTTCGGAGGAACTCCAAAAGCGCGGCTACGACCTTCGCGTCGCTAACTTCGGTACCCGCGAGGAAGTTCTCGACAACCTGCGCAAGCTCGCCAGTTCGCGAGCCTGCGACGCTATGATCTTGTGGGGTAGGGAAGCCGACACGGAGGAACAGGCCCTGCTCTTGGAGAGCCTCGGCATCCCCTTCATCGTCAAAGGACGCCACGAGGTGAAGCACCCCAACTGGCGACAGATCGACTTCGACCATGAATGGACAATGTCCAACGCTCTTCAGACCGTGGTTGAGCAGGGGCATCAGCGAATCGCCTATCTTGGGTTCGACAGCGACGATGGCTTCGTCCACTCTCTTCGTCGTGGCTACGTCGAGGCGCACCAACGGCTCCTCGGACGCGCTCCCGACCACCGTTTCTTCGCGGAGTTCGACGACGAACTTGTCCCCAACGAGAAGCGGATCACCGAGTGGTTGGCATTGCCAGAAGACCAACGTCCGACCGGCTTCGTCATTGGCTCGGGCAACTTCGCCTGGCATGCCCTCGAAGGTTGCCTCGCCCGCATCGGCAAGACCCTCGGCGAAGATTACGCCGCTGCCGGCATCACGTCCTGCTTCTTCACCCTTATGTTCGGCGAAGCGATGGCCTACCAAGGCATTGAAGTCGACAACCTCGCCCGCTTCGGCTCGCCGGAACTGCTCGACTTCCTGATCTCCGGCAAAGAGAGCGAGCAGACCATTATTCGCTTCCGACCCGAGCTGTCGCCGGCTCCTACCCTGAGGCTCAAGCCGTGACCTGTTTTCCTGCCCATTCGTCCCTGCCGCGCCCCTCGCGCTCGACCATGCCTGACAATGTCGTTCAGGATGCTTTTAGAGGAAAAATACTGTGAAATTCAACCCATCGAAGCGTGCATTCACACTCATAGAACTTCTCGTCGTCATCGCGATTATTGCCATTCTTGCCGCCATTCTTTTCCCCGTTTTCGCCCAAGCCAAGGAGGCCGCCAAGAAGACCACTTGTCTGTCCAACCAGAAGCAGGTCGGTCTTGGGGTGATCATGTATCAGGGCGATAACGACGACACTTTCCCCATGGACCAGTACTGGGACTACAGCAACCCTTCCGCCGCCCAAATTCGTTGGTTCGACAGCGTCTATCCCTACATCAAGAACGGCGACAAATTCACCTTCAATGGCCGTGCGAGCGGCAAGGGCGGACTCTTCCACTGCGCGTCCACATTTGACCAGGAAGCCGTGTATGGCGTCCATAACTGGCTCTTCCCAGATGGCGGTAACGTGCCGTGGATCAACTCGGCGACCACCGCTACAGTTACCTCGACCGCCGTCGATGAGCCCGCCATCAAGGTCTTCCTCACCGAAAAAGGCTTGAACAAAGGCAATTCGAACTGGCTCCAGTTCATCGCCGACGAATGGGGATGGGTCGATACCGTGGGTAACCCCCCGGGAACGGTCGATGGTCACCACTGGGACATCGACCACAGCATCAACCGCGACTGCGACTTCGGCGCTTCGGATAGCTTTGACCCGACCCAGTGGGACACGTACGCTCAATGCGGAAGCTTCCCACGCTATCGTCATGCCGACAGTGCCAACATGGTGTTTGCCGATGGCCACGCGAAGGGCATGAAGCGCGGAAGCGTCATGTGGTACCGCAACATCTATATCTCGGGCATCATGCCGGCACCGTACTAAGGATGGGAACGATGATTCGAACATCGCTACTTTTCGCCGGATTGGCTCTGGTTTTGACGGGATGCGGTTCGTCGGTGTCGGAGGCGGTTCAGTCTCCGGCCGACGCATCCGCGGCCCAAATCAAGGCGCTCGACAACAATCCCAACATGCCGGAAGCCCAAAAACAGGCCCTCAAGGCAAGGTTGGAGCAACAGAAGGCGGCAGGCCAAGCTTACGCCAATTCGCCCAAGAAGTAGCTTCGTTCGGCTCCGAATCGGCACGTCGCTTGCGGCGTGCCTTACAATCATTATGATGATATCGCTCTGCCTCGCCCTGGCTCTGCCGAAGGTGATCATGGCGCACTACATGCCGTGGTACCAAGCCAAGCCGTTCCACTCGGATTGGGGATGGCATTGGACGATGAACCACTTTAACCCGGACGCAGGGACGATCGCATCGCAATTCCACCCGGTTATCGGTCCGTACGATTCTCAAGACTCGGACGTCATCGAGTATCAACTCCTCACTATGAAGCTAGCTGGGATCGACGGGGTGTTCATCGATTGGTACGGCATCGACGATCTTTGGGACTATCCGTTCATTCACAAGGCGTCGCAGATGGTCTTTGAGGAAACCAAGAAGCTGGGCATGAAGTTCGGCGTGGTGTACGAGGACCAAACGTTAAAGTACTTGATCGAGAACAAGGTGGTGAAGACCGAGGACGCGGTTGCCGATGGCCGACGAGCAATGCGTTGGCTGGAGACCAACTGGTTTTCAGGGAAGAACTACTTGCGGATCGACGGAAAACCCGCCCTCCTGGTATTCGGCCCCCAGTACTACCAAGACGGCGACTGGTCGAAAATGCTATCCGGCATCGATGTGTCGTTCTTCACTCTACACCATCGTCGCGCCAACGCGATCGGCGGCTACGATTGGCCATTGCCGCAAGGCGGAAACGAAGGATGCGAGAAGGAAAGACTTGCGTTTCTGGACCGGACCAAGTCCTGGCCGGTTTATATCGCCGGTGCCTATCCCCGCTTCATAGATATCTATAAGGAGGCGGGGGTTCATGGCTCTTGGGGAACCGTCACCGACGATGATGGTAAGACCTATCGACACACGCTGTCGGAGGCGTTGCAGGGTTCGGCTCCGGTAGTCCAGATCGCAACTTGGAACGACTGGGGAGAGGGAACCGTGATTGAACCGTCAAAAGAGTTCGGTTATCGCGATCTCGAAGCCACCCAATCACTCCGCAAGCAATATGTCGAACCAACGTTTCGCTTTACGCCGGACGACCTCCGACTGCCAGAAAAGCTCTTCCGCCGACGCAAAGAGGCCAAGGCAGATAGGGAGACCTTGGATCGTGTTGCTGCCTTGCTTGCCCAGGGCCAATGCGAGAGGGCCCAGAAATTGCTGGACATCAGCATCGGTACATAGCCCAACCTGTTGCGACAATATGAGCAGTCAATTTTTGGGAAAAGCTTCGCCGAGATAACAATGGCCCAGCCACTCTTAACACGACCGTGATACGATCACAACAAATGACGCGTCGCGAACTCCTCGTCGCCGGTGGATGCCTGGCCCTTAGTCGCCTCGAAATTCCTCTCGCCTTGGCTACTCGGCCGAAGAAGGCTTTCCGCATGGCCGTCATCACCGACATCCACCACGGCCTCGCGCCCGATGCAGAGACTCGATTCGACGCCTTCTATGAAGCCGTCCATCCTCGCAAGGACATCGACCTCATCCTCCAACTGGGTGATTTCTGTTATTCCGATCCCGGCTCGGTCGAGTTCGTCAAGAAGTTCCAATCGCTCAAGCCCCCCAAGATTCAGGTCCTGGGTAACCACGACATGGACAAGTGCGACAAGACAGCCGCCATGAAGTTCTGGAGCATGAAGTCGCGGTACGGTACCCACGACACTCGCGGCTTCCTGTTCGTCTGGCTAGACCTCAACCACTTCAAAAAGAACGGCGAGTTGGTCTCCTACGCCAACGGCAACTACTTTACCGACAATGCCACCTACAACTGGGCCGATCCAGAACAGCTTGCCTGGCTGGAGCAGACTCTGCTCAAAGCCAAAAAGCCGGTGATCCTCCTTTCTCACCAGCCGCTGGGCTTCGCGGAGCCCAACCAGAGCCTCCCGCCCGAGCAACAGCAGATCGTCGACCTGCTTGCCAAGTGTGCAAAGGCGAATCCTAAGGGGGCGGTTGCGGTCTCGATGTTCGGTCACCTCCACGTCGACCGCCTAGAGCACGTCGAAAACATCCCGTTCTATTGCGTCAACTCAGCCAGCTACTTCTGGTCGAGCGGCATGTGGCCTTATACCAAGCCACTTTTCGCTTTCATGGAGTTCACCACCGACGGCAAACTTGTTGTTGAAGGCGTGCAAGGCGAATTTGTCAAAACGCCACCCAAGGCCTCGGATAGCGTCGTTGGCCGCTCGGCTTCTATTGATGATCGAGCCGTCGTCTTGAGCAAAGCGTAAGACCCCCAAGTCTGGATGCAAGGGGGCCGGGGTATTCGCATGAACGTGCGAAATCGATCTAGCCTTTTCGGCCTTTTAGTTTTCCTTTCTTCGAGCCATTGGCGGTGCCTGACTTGGTCTTGGTATTGCCATTTGAGCCGGTACCGCTGACTGTGTAGTCATAGCCCGAACCGGTGTTTGTTACCGTTCCCGAGCCCGACGCCGTCTTCCCGTTCGGACCAGTAGCCGTTCCGGATCCACTTACGGTTCCGTTGCCGTACGTGGCTTGACCGGAAGCCGATGCCGACTTGCCCTTTGGTCCTGTAACCGTACCGCTCGCCGAGGCTTTGCCTTTGCCATAGGTCACATTGCCGTTACCGCTAACGGTCTTGCCGTTCTTGCTTGTCGCGGTTCCACTTCCCGAAACCGACCCGGGCTTCGAGGTTACAGTTCCGCTGGCGGTTCCGCCCCGCTTGGTTTGGCCCGATTTGCTCTTTGTGCCATGCGATGGCTTCTTTTGGGCGGGGCTGGCGGCGGCCAGGCAGAGGACGAAGAAAAGTGCGAGAGAAAGTGTCTTCATTCGAAATCCTTAGGGGTTCTTCTTTGGCAGGTCGTTGATGATGGTGAATATGTCGTCCTTGATCAGCATCACGTCGTTTTGGGTGATATTGCTAGCCTGCGCGATCACCTTCGCCGCCGACATCACGGCCTGAACCTGAGCGGGTGTCACATTGGCGCTATTGAGCACCGCCATTCCAGCCTGGTAGATCTGCGCCTTTTCCGCGTTCGTGATAGTCCCGTCTGACTTCGCGTTCTTCACCGTGGTCTGCAGGTTGGAGACCAATGCCGGGTCGGGCTTGTTGCCGGTCGTGACGATCGAGTTCACTGCCGATCGCAGAGCCTGTAGTTCGTCCTGCGTCACATCCGATCCAGCCGAGATCGTCTTGACGTCCGTCATCAATTTTTCGACGTCGGCCTTCAGTTGCGCACCGTTGCCGCCTCCTCGAGTCTGAGCCAGAGCGCCGAATGGCAGGGCGAGGACAACGATGGCGGCGAGTGTTTTCAGTTTCATCTGTGTTTCTCCTCTAGGTCGTGAACCTATGGAAGGATTATTCGTCGTTAACTCCAAAAGGTTGGTCGGCGTCGTGTCGGGCGAATGTATAGAAGTGTAAAGAACCTTCAGGCTCAGGTTCACCTAGCGTAATCTAAATTCAAATCCTATAATGGTGATGCCCGTTTTATGAGTCCGTCTGCCTTCAGCCAGCTCCCGATTCTCATCGTGGACGACGACGTGGCGCTCTGCGAACTTTTTTACGAAATCCTCGATCAGGAGGGCTTCGCGGTGGAGACCTGTCACACGGGCGTCGATGCCGTCGCCCGCATTGTCTCTGGTCGCTATCGGCTGGTAGTGCTGGACTTCATGCTTCCGGGCAAAAGCGGTATCGACATCCTTCGCGAAGTGCGTACCCAGTCATCCACTCCGGTGTTGATGCTCACCGCGAGGGGAAGCAATATCGACCGCATCGTCGGGCTCGAGCTTGGGGCCGACGACTACGTGTCCAAGCCGTTCGATGCCCGCGAGGTCGTCGCTCGCATCCGGGCTATCATCCGACGGACCGACGCTAACGTTAGTCAGCCCGACCTCCTTCGCCTCTCTGATCTCTCGATTAATCCTCTCAGCCGTACCGCCTATCGTGGAGCCGAACCGCTCGACCTTACGGCCGCCGAATTCGATATTCTCTCCGCTCTGATTTCCGCACCTGGTAAGGTCGTTCCTCGCGAAGAACTTTCGAACTGCCTGGGACGCGAACTCCTTCCATTCGATCGGAGCATCGACATGCACATCAGCAACCTCCGCAAGAAGCTTGGTCTTGGCGTAGACGGTCTGGACCGCATCAAAACCGTGCGTAGCTACGGCTACCTGCTCGCCGTCCCGGCTGACCCATCGCCATGAAGCGCTTTTTCTGGTCTCTCTACATTTCTCTGTTCATCGGCGTCGCCCTGACGGTCCTACTCCAATTCGTCTTTCTGCTTAGCGTTTCGACGCGATCGTTTGGTTTTCGGCATTTCCAGGAGATGAGCGCGTCCACGATGCAGGCTCCCGGGACTCTCGCCGCCAAGTATTTGGAAGAGCAGGGGCCCGATGCTTGCCGAGCCTATCTCCGCTCTCTAGGAACCTCGAAGGAACTTAGTTACGGTCTTGTCTCGAACGGGGTGGGTTACGGCGACTTGCAAGAAGGTTGGCGGAGCGTCTACGAAGCCAGTTTGAAGAAGCAAGGAAGGGAGGTCAGATTCTCGATGACCGGCCCGATCTCGGCTGCTAGCTATATTGGTGGCACGAGCCGCTCCGTCTTCATTGTCCAAGCTCCTCCGCTTGGCAGTCCACTCACCCTCATTCGGGTGTTCCTCATCATTGCGGTGCCGGTGCTGATGTGTCTTATCGTGGCTCGTCGATACGCGCTCCCGGTTGAACGCCTTCGTGCCGCTGCCCATCGGATCGCGAACGGCGACTTATCCGCCCGGGCCGGTGAAGGAAAGCGAAGATTCGCCGAACTGGAAGACCTTACGACCGACTTTGACCAGATGGCGACCACTCTTGAAGAACAGGCCAAGGAGCAGACCCGCTTTCTTGCCGACGTATCGCATGAAATTCGGTCTCCGGTCGCGCGCATGAAGCTGGTCAACGAACTGCTGCGGAAGAATCCGCCCAACCGAGAAGACCTACTGGATCGACTGGATCAGGATTGTGAACGCCTTGGATGGATGGTGGGACAGTTATCCTCGCTGTCTCGCCTCGATCACCACCAGGTTCTCGACACCCGCGAATACGACCTCGCCGGCCTGGCTCAGAGTGTGGTGGAGCAGTACTCGCTGGAGGCATCGGCCAAGAAGGTTTCGCTGAGCTACGAAGGTCCACTATCCCTTAGTCAGCACGGCGAACCTGGGTCGATCTATTCCGCCTTGGAAAACTTAGTTCGCAACGCGCTCCGATTCGCCCCCGCCAGCACGGCGGTAACGGTCCACCTCTCGACCTTGGACCATTGGGCAGCCCTCCAGGTGCTCGACCAAGGTCCAGGCGCACCAGAAGAGATCGTCAACCGCTTGACGAAGCCGTTCTATCGTGGCGTAGACCAACCGGCGGGAGGCCAGGATGGTTTGGGCTTGGGTCTTGCCATCGCCGGAAGAGCGGCAAAGGCCAACCACGGCACTTTGGAACTTAAGAACCGACCCGAAGGCGGCTTTTCCGCAACCATCAAACTCCCTTTGCTGAAGGCATAAAAAAGCCCTGGCCGAAGCCAGGGCTCAGTGAACTTACTTGCCGCCCATTCCGCGGTCGGGAGCCGTCATTCCTGGAGGTCCTCCGCCCGGCGGGGGAGCCGTGGAGTTTCCTTTCATATCGGAGCCCGGCGCCATGCCCGGGGCAGTCGTTTGAGCGCCGCCGGTTCCACCACCGTTGCCTCCACTGCTGATGCCTCCCGGACCTTTCTTGGCCGGATCCGTCTCCTTCCAAGGCGGAACGCCTGGCGTGTATTTCACCTGTCCTTGGTCCAAGTCTCCGGCTCCGCACCCAATGAGGGCGAGGAGCGCGGCGACCGCCAGCGATGCGATGAGGGTATTTCGGTTCTTCATAGGCTTACTGTCGCTTATCCCACATACCAACCGGCCACGGCCAGTCGGTTCCAGACGGCCAGTCGGCCGGCTTGGCCATTCCAGACTGAGCGCCCTGTGGGACGAGGGTTGCGGCGGGGGCCATGAACTTCGAGTGTCCGTCGCAGAAGCCATAGTTGGTTCCGTTGCCGAACATCTTCTGTCCACCACCCTGCATGGTGAATTCGCCGTAGTTGAAGAAGACTTCCGTCGCCCAACCTTGGCACCACTGGTGGTACCAGTTCGGTCGCGGGGCCATAATGATCGTGGTCGCAACCGAAGGAACGGACGTCTGCGATGCGCCGCCGGCCGAGGACGTCGGCGACATCAGTTCCTGCTCGTCGTTGGACGACCAACCCCAACCGCCTGCGGGCCAGGTGTAGTTCATGGAATAGGTCACACCGATCGCGGGCTTGTTGGGATCGCTACAGTTGGCAGGATCGATGGCGGGGTAAGTGGAGGTATTGCCACGATTCCAGTTGTCAACCGGCGAGCGCCAGATTTGCAGGTTCTTGACGTAAGGTGCAACCTGAATATGCCACGGTCTCCATTCGGAATTCCATCCCCAGCAGAAGGGATAGGTGTCGTCCACATCGGAACCATACATATAAATTCCGAGTGCGAGCTGCTTGGTGTTGGAGAGGTCGCTGGCCTTTTTGGCTGCGAGCTTCGCCTGAGCGAAGACGGGGAAGAGGATCGCCGCAAGAATTGCGATGATCGCGATGACGACAAGGAGTTCGATAAGTGTGAACGCCTTGGATGATGGTCTCTGCGTTGATTGTTTCATGATGTCTCACCTTTGAGCAAAACCGGGGTGGGGCCAAGCGTGGTCCCAGGGGAGAGTGAAATTGGAAGGGTTTCTTCGATCAGCGGGCCGTCGTAGCCGCTGACGTAGCGATCCAGAATGCGGACACCCATTTCCGCCAGAATTTCCAGATCGACGTGAATGGACGCCGCGACATGGCCAGATCGAGCAGGCCAGCGAATACCGTCGTAGCCGATAACGGAAAGCTGACTGGGAACAGAAACGCCGATGCGCTCGCAGGCATCGAGCACGCTGTAGGCCAGTTTGTCATGCCAGCAGAATAGAGCTGTCGGGGGGGTGGGTTGACCCAGGAGCTTCTGTAGCACCTCGTCGATGGCCTCGGCATGAACGTGTTCGCAGACCATCAGTTCCTTGATGCCCCGTTTGGCCAGCCATTTACCCAGATTGCGGACGCGGGTTTCGGCGTCGCGGATGTCGCTGCCTTCGCTACTGAATGCTGCAATGTTTGAGTGGCCGAGGTCGACCAGCGTTTTGGCTAAAATCTTGAGTCCGGTGTCGTTGTCATCTGCCACGGAAGGGAACATGCCCGCGTGATCGCGAGTGTTGAGCAGAACCACGGGGAGATCGCTTCGGCGCAGGAGCTCCATCAGCGGGTCCTTCGTGTCGGGAGCGAACATCAGCACACCGTCTGCCATGCCACCGTTGAGGAATTCGTAGCTCTCCTGGTTACTCCGCTGGTAGTTGCATTGGACCAACACGTCGTATCCGTGCGAACCGCCGGCGTACTCGATCGACGTCGCCAGCTTGTCCATGTACAGGTCACTGCTTTTGCGATGTCGGAAGCCGTTGTAGAAGGAGATGATATGGGAGCGCCCTTTGCGAAGGGAGCGGACGAGCATGTTCGGCGCGTAATTCAGTTCCGCAGCGGCTTTCAATACGCGGCCTTGGGCGTTTTCCGAGATTCGGCGAATCTCATGTTTCCCGCTTAAAACCAGGGAAGCCGTCGTGACCGAAACTCCGGCCTTATCGGCTACTGCCTGCAGCGTTGCCCTATTTTGGTTCCTCTTCGTTCCCATAAGCTTCGTTGCTCAATTATTTGAGCATTATACGACTCTTTCGGAAAATGTGAAGGGGTTTTGCATCGAAATTACAAAAATGCCCTCGTTTAGGTTCAAAAATTGGTCCCAAAGCGGCTAAGAAGTTGCGCAAATGATTTAGCAAGCTTTTCCTGCGCAATCCTACACCGACCCATTCGGGCCGATGTAGGCATGAAGACGGGATGAAGAAGCCAGTTTGAACCTGGGCAGCCATCATTTCCAAATAATTTCCAAACAAATCTTTGGGACTCTAGATCAACGCGGTCGATGAATCCGCGACAGGAGAGCACCATGGCACCGGAAGCACCACCAGGCATTCGCTAAACCATCTTTCCTTCCAATCCAAAAACCCCAACAACAGCCCGCCGCAAGGCGGGCTCCTTCTCATCCCTTACGACAGGAACAAACATGATTCGACCCAACATTCGAACCTGGGGACTTCGGTCCTCGTTAGCCGTCGCACTCGTCGCTACGCTGATTGCGTGCGGGGGAGGCGGAGGCACCGCCACCGTGGCTGGACCGTCCATCGTTACCCAGCCCAGCTCCGTATCCGTCGCCGAAGGCAGCGCGGCATCGTTCTCGGTGACCGCCTCGGGAAGCGACCTCCAGTACCAGTGGTACAAGGACGGGGCCACCCTCTCCGGTGCCACCACCAGATCCTACTCCGTCGCCGCTGCGGCTACGACCGATATCGGCAGCTACTACGTCGTCGTCTCCAACATTGATGGATCGGTTTCCAGCGATGTCGTCAGTCTCAGCGTAACCGGCAGTGGAGGGCTGGATACGACCATCAAATAAACCTCATGATCAACTGTAAACTTCACCGATTTTGCGCCTATGCCGCCCTCGTCGCAACGCTGAGCGGGTGTGCGGGCTCGTCCTCGACAGCCTCAGCAACTGGCCAAGCGACCATGACGATCACCTGGCCCGACCAGTCTCGTTTGATTCCCGAGGCATCCAACAGCATCAACGTTTCGCTATGGCAGGGTACGACCGTGATCGCTAGCAAAACCGTTGCCCGGCCCACGTCGAGCAACCAATCCACACTCAGCTTTACGGGTCTTCCATCGGGAACTCTCACGCTGGTGGCTCAAGCATTCCCGTCAACCGACGGAAGCGGAGTCGCCCAGGCTAGCGCCACTCAAAGCGTGGCCATCACCGCCGCGAGCACCACTTCGGTAACCGTGACCATGGCCTCGACGATCACAACTCTGTCGGTATCGCCCAGCACGGTCTCTTTGGACCCCGGATACACGCAGTCGCTGACCACCACGGCATTCGATTCAACGGGCGCTACGGTGTTGATCACCGCCTCGACCCTTACTTGGGCATCGTCAGATACGTCGGTCGCTACTGTTGATTCGCTGGGCGTCGTGACTGCAGTCGCCTCGGGTTCGGCCACCATCACAGCCACTGAAACAGAGTCGGGCAAGACCGCCACATCGACCGTCACCGTCTCTGGGACGGGCGGCGCGAATGTAACCGTCAAGTAAAGAGGCTAGACCAGTTCGTAGCGGGTGTTTCGTCGGTGCGGGGTGTATCCGGCATCGACGATCAGCCGCTCGAACTCCTCGGCGTTCAAAATGAATTTGTTACCTGCCGCCGAGACCACGTTCTCCTCGATCATCACGCTTCCGAAGTCGTTTGCACCGTACTTGAGGCCCATCTGGGCGATCTTTGGACCCTGGGTCAGAATCGAAAGCTGGATGTTATCGAAGTTGTCGAGGAATATTCGCGAGACCGCCAGCGTTCGCAGATAGTCGGCCGCTGAAGCCTTCTGTGGAATCTGAAGCTTGGTGTCCTCCGGCTGGAAGTTCCAAGTGACAAAGGCTCGAAACGGCGAGCACTCGTCTTGGAGATCACGGATGCGCGAGAGGTGCTCGATTCGGTCGTCGATTGTCTCGACGTGGCCAAACATCATTGACGCCGTGCCCTTGAGCCCCATCGAAGCCGCTGTGCGCATGCACGCCAGCCAGTCCTCGGTCTTGTCCTTGTAGGGGGCGATGATGTTGCGCACGCGGTCCACAAGAATCTCGCCACCGGCGCCGGGAATGGAGTGCAAACCCGCGGCGTGGAGCCGCTTCAGTGTCTCGGGGAGCGTCAGTCGGGAGATGTGGGCGACGTAGATGATCTCGGCCGGAGAGAGGGCGTGGAGGATCACGTTCGGGAATCGCTCCATGACCTTACTGAAGACGCGCTCGAAATAGTCGATCTTCAGCGCTGGATTGAGGCCGCCCTGGAAGAGAATTTCAACACCGCCCTTATCGACCGTATCTTGGACCTTTTCTAGGATAGCTTCGTCCGAGTGGGTGTAGCCTTCGTCGTTGCCCGGCGGCCGGTAGAAGGCGCAGAATTTGCACCGCACCCAGCACACGTTCGTGTAATTGAGGATGCGCCCGACGATGTAGGTGACGGTGTTCGGGTCGGTCCTCTGCTCGCGTCGGAAGTTCGCCAGCGCGGCGACTTCGACTGGATTTGGATGGTCGAAAAGAAACTTTGCTTCTTCGCTGGAGATGCGCTGGTTGGCGTAAACCTTATCTGCAATCGTGTCGATCGAGATGCCGGGAGAAGTTGTGAACGCCATACCGATATTCTACTCAGAATAACGGATGAAGTTTCAGAAATTGCCATAGGTACGCAGTCCTTTACAGCTTGAACCTGAGCTAGATTTCAACTGAATCTGAAAGTAGTTTTGGGTAACTAGACTAGCTTGAATCGCCCATATTGGTCCGAATTTGCTTTAACGTCTGAATGACCTTGTCAAGTGCTGGACCAAACTGGGAGTTCTCCGGTCCAGACGGAAATCTATCCTTATTCTGAGTTAGCCATTGCTCCAGTTCCTTTATAGAGGCTGTACATGCTTTCAAGTTCTGGTTTTCCTGGCTAAGCGATTCGGCTTCATTAATGAGTTCGTTACAAACTCTCCATATGCCAGCCGCCTGGAGTCCCCATTCTCCGGGAAAATTTCCTCCAAACGCAGTTTTAGAATCTATGGTTCCGTAAAGTTCTATCGGAATTTGGCGAGTAGTATTAGGCGCAAGTCCGACTTCCGTGACTACAACTCTTCCGAATGAACGTGACGACATTCGGTCATTTTACTTTGCAATTGGGCAAGTTCATCCATCTCGCTTTTTCGCCGCTCATTTGCGGTTCTGTGGTCAAGAATTGCTCGTTCCTGTTCGAGCCGTATTTGCTCAAGTTTCCTAGCAAGCCTTATAGTTGAGCTCACAAGGTCTTCTGCTTGTTTGTGTTCAATGCTCTGGCACTTATTATCTTTGGGAGGCTGGATTGAAATTATATGGGCATCGACAGAATTGTTCATGCCCCGACTTATACAGGATGCAGTCGGGGCGGACTGCACCCTGTATTCAGTCGGTTATACCGCTTCAAGTGGGAGTTGAGAATGCTCACGAACGGTTGAAGCTGAAATAAGCAGTTGCTCCCGGATTATTTTTCGCCAATATCCCAGTAGTGGACATTGAGATTAATTACATCTTTCATGAAAATTACAAGATAGTCGGAGTCAGTAATCCAAACGAATGGAGCATACACGTCCATCCCGTTCTTTTCCTGTTCGAGAACATCAGATAAAACTGCCCGTTGGGCACAAATAAGAAGAATTCTGTCAAGAGTTCCATCGTCGGCGAAATAGTACTTGTCTACAATTCCTCGGTATATAAACGTTTTGCTGTCTTGTTCAACAAGAACGGATGTAAAGACAGCATCAACGTTGCTGCTCGGGAACGGTCCAGCCATTTTGTCGAAATCAAGGATATTGGATTCGAAAAGGTAATACCAAGGATGGTCAAAACGCAACAACCTCGATTGCAGGTCACACCTACCGGCCCGGACAAAAACGTGCAAAATAACCGCAAACAAGTATGAGCATATGTACAAGACCGAGAAATACGCTGCGATTGCTCCAGCATTTGACGAGACATTTTTTAAAGCTAGGCTAAACTTGTCATTTCCGCTCGCGGGCCCGAAAAGTAGGGCCATAGCGTATTCTATGTTTACTCTTTTTTGCGGATAGAAATGGTCGATTCCAGTAATAAATGCCAAGTGAAGTACGACTGAAATCACTGCGCTGAATGCAGCTTCTTCGGCAATAGATTTGGCTTTGAATGGATGAGCCTGGAACGTTCCTCGCAAATATGAATTACGTGCAATAACGCCTGGCAACAGGAGAAGGAGTATTAGAAGCGCAGGCGCAGCGAAGTTCATCGACCTCGCTTATATTATCACTCTGGGTTAGAATTTGGATTAGTAATACGACCGGACCGGTCGGTTGCGCTCCTGATGACATAAGTTTTGTTGCCGTATCGAAACTCTCGCAGTCCCTCGGGCTTAAAAGCAGCGTCCACCATGTCACGTCGGGCTCGGGAATCCCGCAGAATCTCTTTCACCAAATTGGATTTGTGAGCTTCCATGTCTCTCTATTATGACGCCTGAAGGGCTTTCACTACTGCGTGGAGCGCAAATATTGAAGTAAAAGCCCTGCTTTTAGAGTTCATGCAGCTTCAAGCGGAAGTTGAGCCTGCGCACCAAGGACGTCTTTTCCAGCTTTGCAGATAGGCAGAAATGAACAGAGACGGCAGTTGTGTGGCACTGGTTTGGGCTGGAAGTCCTCGAAGTCGGCGAAGAAGACGTTGCTTCCATGCTCATCCTGCATCTTATGCACCATGTTCATTTCCTGACCATGATGGTTGACAATTTCAGTTCTAATCTGGTCCAGCTCATTTGAATTGACTTCATGCGCAACCCACGCTGGACGAGAATGTAAGAAGTACGGAACGGTACGAACTGACTCAAGGGCAATGTTCGAGTTAAGTGCGTAGAGTGAGTAGGCCGTCAACTGCTTCCTGCAGCTTTGATATGAGCTTGCTGAGAATTTGCCAGTTTTCCAGTCGATGAAGAAGAACTCGCCCTCGTGCCTCAACGCGAGGTCGTAAGGCGTGTAGATGCGTAGGCCATTGCACTCGCTAAGTCCAAGTTTTGCCGACGCATCAACATACGGAACTGCCGAGTTCGAGTTGTTGACATCAAGCCATTCCTTTCTGTCCGTCGTTTGCAGGAACTGCAGGGCCGGCGATTGGTAGAAGGCATCCAGTCCGTCGGACACGGCTTTTCGACCCGCATTTTCAAGTTCTTCACTCGGCCCAGAGTTGAAGTGGTGCATCAGGACGGACCCCGCACCCGGATTCTTTCCATCTTTTACCTTGCGTGCAAGGGCCAAGCTGTCGCTGAGCGCAGTGTCGAATCTCTGAATCGCATATTCTTTTGGGTTTGGTCCGAGGACACCATTCTTCTTATATTGGTGCAGCGTAACTGCAATGAAAGAATGGATGATGTCTCCGACGAGGAGGGGAATCGTACGCGCATTTTTCAAGAAAATGTACGTATTCTGCCTTTCTTCGCCCCATGGGTAGTAGTTGTAAGCAAACGCCCGGGGGCACCGCTTCAGCAGAGCTTGTCGCGAACAACTCCAACTTACGTTCCTTGCTGTGCCCATGTGAAGCCCTCCTGCAGTTCAGTCCCAAAGTCAATCCATTCCCGATTTGCTTTTCTCGTGGACGCATTTGGTGTGGGTCGACCACTGGACCGCCAATATGGAACTGCCTTAACGCTCATTACGGCCGTGGCAAGTTCAGGAAGCATTGCCAATGGCGTTGAGAATCTTCTTCCTTCAAACCGGAAGCAATACTCGTCCAAATAGCCCTGGATATGACGCTTCGAAAATGAACCTTGATGACATCCCCTGAGAATCCTTTTCAGCAAGGAGAAGACGCGGTGAATTCTAGGCAAATATCCTTCTGCGACTTTGCTACCGTCGCGCATTCTGTTTGACTGGTTTTCCTTGTAGGCAACCATGGGAGCATGGAAGAACTGCGGAGAACGATATGGACTGCCGTCTGAAAAGATAATTGAGCCAGGTGCAATTTGGTCTGACTGAAATGTGCGGACCTCTTTAGCGATGGTCTTGTTGCTTGTGACGAGTCTGAGTCTCGCGCGGCCGCTTCCAGATTTTCGCTGTTCAACCGCACCCGCAACGATGGTTTTAGTTGGGTCGGATAAACCAGCGAGGTTGGCACCTTCCTTTTTGGAGCCAAATACCATCAAGTCGGCTTCGACCGCCCCCGTCAATGGTGGGCGGCCATCCATTTCTTTGCTGATTGCTCGACGGATTTCCCGGAGCCAGCGCAAAGCGGTGTTATAGCTTCCAAAACCCATCACCCGTTTCAATTCCAGCGCACTAATGCTCTGCTTGGAACTGATAACGTAGAACAACGCTGTGAGCCACTCACGGAGCGGCTTTCGCGAATTGTGCAGAACGGTTCCGGACCTAAGGGAGGTTGCCTTGTCGCAAGAAGCACAAATCCATTCTTCGCGCTTAGTGCGAAGATAAGCCATCTGGAATCCGCAATGAGGACATACAAAGCCGTTTGGCCAACGAACGCTGAACAAGTAGTCGCGACAAGCCTCTTCCGTTCCGAAAGTGTCGTGGAATTCCAGCGTCGTTCTGGGGAAATTAGCAAAATTCATATTCCCCTCCGCAAGCATTGCATCTTGCAATCGGGCGATACATTTGCAACCATTCCCAAAGCTTTCTGTTGTCGGAAAGGTCCATATTCAGCCTTACAATAACGTAACTGGCAAGTTGGTCGGTAAACGAAACGTTCTCGACACAAGGAATCGTTGAGAGGGCTACTACAACGTGCATCATCGTTTCCTCGTCATCAAAGTTACTTTTCAGGAGCCATAACGTTGCCTCGGCGTAGCTATCGGTTCTTTCCCAACTCAGGCTGTGGAACATGTATTCGACTTCATTCGGCCCTGAAATCCTGAATCCAAAGCGTCGAGATGCAGCTTCCAAGAAAATCGCTCGAGCAGTCAATTCCATCGCAATTTCCGTGTTGTAGCCAATCTGGTTCATGCGTTACCTCCGAGGAAAGTTCTCGCGCCTTGGGTAGGCAAATTAACGAAACGGTTGTGAGATTTACTTCTAAATGACATTTAATCACCATCTAAGGCTCCATTTGAGCCATAGATTTATTAAACGCCGCTCGCTTCGGTAAATGGACCGGGGCCTTTACCAGTTTGGGCCAGTTAAATTACTTGTTTGAGCTCAGGAAATGGCGATTTCCATCATCGAGACCCGCCGGAAAGAGTTCTTCGGCAGGCTTTTGCAGGATGCTAATGAGAACGGCAGCTGTCTTCAATCTGGGTCGAGTCCACCCCAATTCCAGACCCTTAATGGTCGAAACCGAAACTGGATTGAAGCGAACTGGGTCTTGAACGACCAATTGCTCGGCCAGCTTAGTGAGTTGGTCACGAGTGAGTAATTTCTCTTCTCGAACTGCCCGAAGGTTATTCGGATATTTCCCTCGGACTTTCTCGTTCGGCATCAAGCATATTATTGGCTTGAGCGAATCGAATTTTCAATCTACTTCAGGACGACATTGTTTTCATATCGCCATAGTTTCCCGCTGGCGTCGCGTCGATATGTCAGTAGCGTAATGGCGTCTCCTGGATGCTTACCGAATGTGGCGTCGGCCAATGGGTCACCCGAATTAAAGCTGTTGAGGATGCTTCCGTTGGCCGCAATAAGGAAGTCTCCTGCTCGAATTCCGCTGTTCCATGCTGGACCTCCCTTGCTAATTGAATTGACGTACCAGCCCTGGCCAGGAGACAAGCCGCACTCCTGAGCGTTTGACGCAAGTATCGGTTCAAGACTCACACCAATCCCACTTGGCTTGGCATTCTCGGCACTCCGCCCTGATGTGACTTGATTCGCAGTCGCTCCCAGCTCAATCAAATGCTCGACGAAGCCATTTCCATCACGCAAAGCCAGAGATTTTGGCTTAGCCGAGTAGTTGTAGTCCACGATGGTCAAAGAAATTTTGGCTCCAGAGGGTCCAGTCACCACAAGGTATGGATAGTCGACTGCGTACTTCAACACGTTGCCGTTGGAATCCGTATACGAACCATCTGACTTAAAGTTATAAATCGTTCCAAGTTCTTGGCTCTTCCACGAGCCCACTAGGTTGGCCTCCATGGCGACGCCTTGCGAAGCGTGTCCAACCGATGAGCAGGATGCCATCACCAAAGCGGTTAACGCTAATGCAACACACATATCTATTTTTGAGAAGTAACTTGCCATTTGTGCCATATGTCTATCTTTGACATAAGTATATGTCTATCTTGGGCATGTCGATGATTGAAAGTCAAGCTATGGGCCATAGGCCGTGGTCAAGTCGATTTATTCGAATGAATACAAACTGATGGTTCGTCTCCTTCGAGAGGCGAGGGAAGGTCATGGCATAACGCAAGAGCAAGTTGCACAGAAACTAGACATAACGGCTTCGATGCTCTCGAAGTGGGAACTTGGACAACGGCGGATTGACCTGCGTGAATTGTCCCTATATCTTCAAGCATGCGGTGTTGACATCGTTGAGTTCGTCAGTTCCTGGCAACAAGCTATCGGTGACGGCGATGGAACCATAAGTCTCAAGAAGGGCAGACCTGGCGCACGCAATTAGTCCGTCGCCATGAAATGATAGTTAGCTTTGCCCAATTGAATTTGGCTGGGAACTCGCTGAACTTTCGAACTGAGGCACCGCACTATTTAAACGGTTGGCCTCAAAAAGAGCTTTGCGCTTCTCACGTTCTTCTTCCATTCGCTCCTGTTCAAACAGGCGATTCTCAAGAACAGACATATCAAGCTTCTTCACATCAACTTCTTTTCTGTCAAAGTACACTTTGAGCTCGTTGAGGTATGTAAGGCTAGGAGGACGGAAAGTTTTCAACTTTCTTTTCGTAACGAATACATCGGAAGCAAGTGCTTCCTCAGCATCAACCAGAGCACGAAGGTCACTTATCAATGCAGATGCATGGCCATATGCATCCCCAGCTTGACCATATTCAAACGACCTCGCGTCAAGGGTGAATCCTAAGCTTCCATCCATTACAAAACTTACATAGGAACTAAGGTGCTTGTCTGGAAGGTTGCACCAGTCGGGAATCAACCCATATTTCTCGGCTTCAAGAAGTGCCTCATCAGACAGTCGTGCGAAGTTATCGACATGACGCTCATAATTTGCTTGAGACCTTAAAGCTACTTCTTCAAGATTCGACTTTTTGTTGAGGTCAGAATAACGGGCATCACCCGCCGCAGACCTTGCTCCAACCACCGCGGCGATTAACCTTCGAAGTGTATCGGCCTTTTCCAAGTGGCGGTCCCGAGTGCGAACAGCAATGGCATGTCGACGGTCGATACCTTCCTTATATTTGGCAACCAGGATATTCCCGAGAATTGTTCCTCCTCCAATCGTGAGGAGGACAGGAATAAGAATTGTCCACCAATTAACTGCTTGTTGCGTCGCGTCAGCCACTTCCTAATATTTAACTACGGAATGAGGGCATCGGGTCGTTACACACAGCAAAACTGAATTCGTTGACGGCAACAAAGACATAACTCTCTGGCCAACATTACGCGCCTCCGTGTAAGCTGTGTGCGGATGCGGATAACTAAGCAGCCGAGTGGTGGTTCAAGCAGAACGGGAGGCCGAGGCGAATTCGAATTAGCGGAAGACGTTCCCGGTGGGCCTCGAGTAACGGACCTTTTTGAACATGACCTCATTCTGCAATATGGTTCTGTTGAACTGCCAACCGGAATATTTCTGACCAAACAAGGTGGTAAACGACGCCTCCGACTTCGAAACAATCGTGAGACTTTCCACATTGGGAGGCAAGCCGCGGCAATCCTGATGTTGCCAACACCAATTAGAGATGAGGCAAGACTTGAGGGCGGTCAACCAGTGCTCCGTTCGGACGGTTACTTGCTCCACCATATAGAATTGGAAGAAGTTGAGGTCCTTAGACCAGTCACTTTAGAGGATGGCGTCGTGAAATCTCCGGGCCTATTTAGAGCCAGAGCCAATACCATCATTTATGGCAATCAGGCGTTCCAAGCTGAGACATTGGCGATAGGACAACGTGTAAAAGAAATAGAACTCTTATGGCATGCCCGCAATAGCTTCCCAAGCGACCTCTCTAATCTTCTTGCGATGCACGAGTCTGCAGTTAAGTCTGGCTCGGCCGTGCCAAAAGCGCTGACCCAAATCGTTGAGTCCATTCAGAAAACGTTCGCAGCATTCTCTGCCGACATGGGAGTTGTCTACAGCGAACGCGAAGACGTCGTTCCAGCTATGCTCCGAGCCCTCCGGGAAGAAGTGGATGAGAAGGACAAGCCTCTATCCCTCGAGCAAATCCCACCGGACCAGTTGGACATTCGCCGGCGTGAAATCGAAAAGTGGCAAACCTGGGCAAGGCGACGCGGACCTCAGAGTACAAAGTTTAAACGGGAGGTTAGGGAGGCATACGATTGGACATGCCTCGTTTGCGGAAATAGATTTCCTCCAACTGACATAAGCCGCAATCCTGGAGTAGATGCTGCTCACATTTTGCCGTGGTCAGATTTTGACCTTGACCATGTAAGCAATGGTCTATGTTTGTGCAAACTTCATCACTGGGCGTTCGATGAGGGAATTCTTAGGATTGTTCACAGAGAAGGACAATACTTAGTCGAACTGGCTCCAGGTGCTGAAGAGCGCATTCTGCAACCCCAGTTTTCGCTAGAATCGTTGCGAGCGGTGACGGGAGTTATTCCGTCCTACAGACTTCCCAATGCTATTGCGGAAAGACCGAATCCACTATTGCTAAGCAGGCTATACGAGGAGCTGAACTAAGCTCGAGCGAGCAGAAGTTCTTTTTCTTGGTCAACATCGACAACCTCATGTTCGAAAGGCATCTGTGTTCCAAGGTAGAGCATCATACGCTCGGCTAGCCACTCGGCCACTGGAACTGTCACAGCGTTTCCAAGTGCGTGGTACCGCAACGAATCAAGTTTGTCTATGTCGGCCGGTTGCTCGTCGGGTAAAGTCCAATCCGTGGGAAAACCCTGAATCCCCTCACATTCCTTTGGCGTAAGACGCCTTACACGGCCGTCAGGATATGTCACATATGTTCGACTCCAGTCTGTGCCAGTGTGCCTGGCCGAACAAGCATATAAACAATAAGCTAGTCCTTGGACGATTGGTCCTTTGACAGAATCTCCAAAGCTGCTCTTAAAGGGGGAAATAGACTCCTTCCCATTCGGTCGGCGCGGCGCATCATTCCCGACGCTGCATTCGGGCTCAAAAAGTATCTTTGCGGAACCTCCCCGGTCTCGATGACATCCAACAATAAAGACTCTTTGGCGCGACTGGGCGACTCCGAAGTGTCGAGAATTAAGCACTCGCCATCCCACGCTATACCCGAGGTCGGCCAACGTGCGAACAACGATTCCGAAGTCCCGTCCGTCGTGGGAAGAGAGAAGTCCCGGAACGTTCTCGATAAGAAGAACTCGGGGAAGTTGCTCTCCAACGAGTCTCGCAAACTCGTAGAAGAGTCCTGAACGACTTCCTCGCAAGCCGTCACGTTTACCCATTCGGGCGAGTGAGACGTCTTGGCAGGGAAATCCTCCAACCCAGATGTCAGCGGCAGGGACATCTGCGGCTGTAACTTTTTTGATGTCTGTTTTCCTTTTGACATTGCTCCAGTTCTTCTCCAGAATAGTATTGCAAAACGTATCTATTTCGCACTGAAATGCGATTTCGTATCCGGCTCGTTGGAAGCCGAGGTCGAAGCCCCCAATTCCAGAAAAAAAGGAAGCCACTTTAGGCTTGACTACGGTGCTCATACTTCTGAGGCCCCGCGCTTTCTGGTCTTTCCAGAGATTTCATTCACGTCGCCGCCACAAGTTTCGACCAGCATCTCGCATGCTTTTCGAACCACATATCCGACAGATACATTGTTTCGTGAAGCAAGCTCAGTTAGGGCTTCATGCTGGGAACGAGGAAAGCTGACACTCTGACGAACCGTGGGTTCGTCCTCTTTCAGATGTTTTGCCGCAGCCCTCAATTTGTTCACCACAGTGCACCAAGATGCACCACTATACCGTGAATACGGTCGAAGAGGGCGAAAGGTCGCAAAAAACCCTTCGCAATTTATTCACAGCTTCACCTATATCGTGTTTTAGCTCACATTCCCAGAAGGTCATGACCGTCCAGCCTGACGCCTCCAGAAGTCTGCACTGCTCTTCAAATCGTGTGCGATTCCTTTGGACTTTGCGTAACCAATATTCAGTATTGGTTTTTGGTGGGCGAATCCTGCCGCGTGCCTCGCATCGTGGACAACCATGCCAAAAACATCCATGGATAAACACTGCGAGTCTGACTGAGGAAAATGCAATATCCGGTTTCCCAGGCAATCTTGCTACATTCTTTCTATAGCCCTTCAAGCCACTTTGCCAAATAGTACGACGGAACTCGATTTCGGGTTTTGTGCCCGTCGAGCGATTGGACCGCATCGACTTGCGAACGGGCTCGGTGGTTTCTAAAGAAGTTCGGAGCTTCTCGAAGTTAACCGACTTCATTAGTACATTGTGAACCGGCCGAGCAGAAATCTTGGAGCGAAACTTTGCTACTCGCAAGAAATCGAGGACATCTTTCAGATTTAGTTATGAACCGACGAAATTGCCGGCAACTTCTAAAGCTCCTGTCTTCGTCAAGTGAAAATCTGAGTCATAAGCTCGCCGTCCGAAGTCTTGGAGGACCAGACAAGCTGGCCCTCCGTGTGGAGCTTTCTTACTTGCCTTTTTTAGGAGCAGGCTTGATGGTCTCCACGACCGTGGTGCTCGGTCGGCGTTCGGCCTCGCGCACCGGGATGAACTGGCCGGTTCTTGCGTCGCGGCCGATTTGATGTGGAGAGGGTTTGGGGGATTTCATTTTTCCTCGTCCCGATTTTCACCGGGTTCATCATAATATACGCAAGAATTAGCTAAAAAGTAGCTACTATTTGGACAAAATGTGGAAAATTGTCGTAGAATGAATATGTAAATGAGTGAATCTGCTGCCAAACGAACGATGACTTTGAACCTGAGCGAGTCCGAAATGAAGGACCTCGAGGCTCTCTGCCTTCGTTATGACATGAACAAAACGGCCCTCATGAAAAAGGCTTTCCGAATGTTCTTGATGATTGACCAGCGGCTACAAAAGGGCGAAAAGCTATTCGCTGAAGATGAAAAAGAAAACAAGAAAGCGGAGCTAGTTGTGTTGTGAAATTGAAATTACGCGATGGCGTCACATTGGAACCGGTGGAAGCCGAACTGCTTTCCCCGGTGAGTTCGGAAGACTTGGTCGAAGCGGAATCCAAATGGGTGCCTCGACTCCGTGACGTCTACACCGAGATGGTGGCATTGGGCCAAATAGAACGAGTCTATGTCTGGCAATCTCGGTGGAAGAGCAAGGATGCACTCTTAAATGACCCCAACTACTTAATTATCGGCATAAGGGCCTCAAATCAGGTTCAAGGCTTGGCGAAGTTAATAGTGAAGGGCCACGCATCCAAGGTCGACGGCAATCTACCCATTGTATATATTGATTTCGTGGAATCTGCCCCATGGAACGTCAAGCGATATATGGACGCCATTGGCCAAAACCAGCGATTCAAGGATACTGGACTCGAACTTTTGAAAGCGGCGATTCGGCACAGCGTTGACATTGGATGCCAGGGCCGAGTGGGACTGCATTCCCTCGTCGAATCTGAAGGATTCTACAGGTGTGCGGGAATGACTGAACATGGCAAAGATGGAAACAAGAATGGACTGGTTTATTTCGAATTCGCTACGGCAGAAGCAATGACCCTCATAGGAGAAACACAATGACAGAACGTGAAAAATCTCTGCGTGACAAAATTGACAACTGCGCGGAAGAAAGTGGAAGCCTATTGGCTGCTCCAAGTAATGAAACGATTGACATCAGAGAATGGATAAGTCAGGTTAACAAAGAATATCCAGTTGAAAATACTGGCGAAGAAAAGACAATCGAGTTCAAGCGCCGCTTTCTCGCCAAGTCTTTTGAGCAAAGCGCACAGGCAATGCAGCTCGCGGCACGAAACTTTGATGTCTTCCCGGACGAAACCATTGAAGCTCTATACGAAGAAGCCATGGACTTACAAAAGAGGGCGGATGAGAATCCGTAACTTTGTTGAGTCGCTCAATTGACCCGGAAGTGGCCGCTTATGCGTTCCTTGATGAACTGGAAGTCGAAGATTACAGGCAAATCGACCCACAACTCTTTGCCGAATGCATCGGCTTAAAGGTCCGAGCGGTGAAATTGCCAGGGCTCGATGGATGTTTAATGAGGCTCGGCAAGCACGGAACCATCCTTCGTAATAGCCTGGTTGATTATCCTCCTCGGGTCCGATTCACCATCGCGCACGAGCTAGGACATTGGTTTCTGCATCCCAACCACAGCCAGGACTATCTCTTCGAAGAAAATGCCCTTGCGAGATACAAAAGGAGCCAAGTGGAAGATGAGGCAAATACCTTTGCCGGGGCACTTCTCATGCCGAGAAAGTGGTTCGGGAAAGGTCTCGTGAACATTCCACCGCTCGTTCAGCCAATCATCGAACTCGCAGACAAATTCGATGTTTCGATAATGGCCGCAACGAAACGATACATGGATTTGACGCTGATGCCCTCAGTGGCAATCTCCTCAGACGGAGAACATGTGCGGTGGACATGGCCGTCCAATGGAGCCAAGGTTTTCATAAGGGCCGGAATGGAAATCGACCCGGACAGCACAGCCTATGATTGTCAAGACACGCCAGAACAAGCAACCCGAATCGGTCCAGTAAAGAGCACCGGTGATATGTGGTTTCCCAATCCGTTCAGCGATGACGAAGTGCTCATTGAGGAGCAGTCATGTCGGCTCAACCAAGACATCGTTCTTACACTAGTTCGAATCATATAAAGAAGTAGTTTCAATCTTTTGTGAAAGCGGTTCCTGGTTCAAGCTGTAAGGGACTGCGTACCTATGGAAATTGCTGAAATCTGCCTATAGCCTTATCGAACTACTGGCGGAATCATCATCATGGGCGGCTTTTCGACAAGGCGTTGCCGTAAGAATGAGGCCATATACTGCTGGCTCGGTTCCCAGTGTAGGAGTCGGCTGTGGCGCATCGTGGCTCCGTCGAGGGGCGAGAATCCGACATATCGGTCGATGCTCTTCGTCGTCTTCTCAACCCGGATGTCGTTCGAGAGTACGACCCAGAAGGGAAGTCCGGTGCCGATCTGCGATGCACCGAGCGTCTCGGTGACGATACGCAGAATGGGCAGATAGTAGAAGGGGCTTGCCGCGACGGTCATAACGAGAGTGATTACGAATTTCACGTCGTCCGGCGTCTTGAGGGGTAGAAGGAGCACCAAGACCAGACTAGCGGCAAACCCGAGGATGGTGGACGCGGGTCGTACACCCTTGACCACGATATTCACGATCCCGCGAGCTAGCGCGACGCCAGCCAAGGCCAACGGCGCCCGGAGCATAAAGGCGTTCCAAAAGCCGAGAACGCCGACCGGCATCAGAGTCATTAGGTTGATGGTGGCAAAGATAAACGCCGCGGTCCAGACACACCCGTCGATCGTGCCCATCCACCGCAGGAATTTGAAGGCAAACCCCCAGAGGTACACCCAGATGTTGGCCTCGTCGAACGCAGAACCCAGCAGGACTACGTTTTCGCTCGATGGGAGCCTCAGGTTGTAGTCGTCGAGGTTGTCCCTTCCCGAACGCAGATAGGCGAGACGGAACAGGATGGTGACCACGAAGAGGCCGAACGCCTTGATGGCGGCCGTTCCGGGTGGATCGGAGACGGAGAACGCCAGGAAACCCAGGAGGGGAGCGAGTACCGACTCGACGACGCCCAATACCGCTCTCTTCAGAGATTTTGGAGGCGTATCGACCCACATGAACGGCGTGGAGACGCAGACAAGGCCATCCATCCTCGGCTTGCCTTGCTTCCAAAGGTTCCGCTCACACATGAGGGCGACGGTTCCGCCGTGGCTGTGGGCGATCACGAAGACTTGGTCGTACCGCTGGCGAAGCTCGTCGATTTTTTCCTCCAGAATCTGAGATCCTTCTTCGCGGGCTCGGTGAGAGTTGTTAAGGTTAAGAATGGCTCTTCTTGGCCACCGAATCTGGTGGATATCGGCGCTCGTCAGCCCTAGTTGGGACCCGAGAATTGGCTCGATCGAACGCGTATCGATGCTATTAGCAAATGTGCCATGGACGAAAATGACGGCAACTCTCCCCACAATGACCGACCCGTGGGGCGATGATAACACGAATCCGAATCTGCAGGGCAGTTTGGCGTGCCGATGGACCCAGTACTATCTTTTCTTATTCGCCGCCATCTTGGCCCGAATCTCCTCCGCCGCTTTCACGACCTCAGTGTCATGCTTACTGAGGGTTAGCTCTTCGTCCAAGTACTTGTTGGCAAGGTCGTTTTGACCATCGAACGCGTACAGCAGGGCCAGATTCTGGCGAGGCGAAACGAAGTCCGGCATGATATCGATACAGGTCAGGTACGCCTTTTCGGCCCCCACATAGTCACCGATCTCTTCGAGCGTCGCTCCATACGGGAAGATGATTTGGGGGTTATTCGGTTCCCAAGCCATCGCCAGTTCGAAGCAGTCCTTTGCCCGTTGCCACATCTTTCGCTTCATGAAGAAGAGCCCCCGGCGGGTGTGCGCATAGCTCATCGCCTCGCGGGTTAGGCGGTGCTGATGTCCATTTGGTTTCGAGAACATTTCGGGATGTTGCGCCATGAATTCATCGTCGGCCTTTAGGACTTCGTCATTCGTCGTCGGTCGTTCGAGCAACTGGACGAGGTACCCGTGCGGCAGGCAGTAGTCAGCTAGCCACGGGCAGGTTCCCGCCGTGAACTCGGTGAACAGCGGTCGGTGGCGAATCTCGTCGTCCGACACGACATAGGGCAGGGAAATCGGGTTCTGAGACGGCGTGGTGATGCACTTCGTCATGAAAGTCTTCTTCATTTCCAGCGTCCACTTCGAGGAATTCTGCGCGGTCAGGCCGTTTTGCGGCATACCAAACGTGAAGTACATGCCAGGCGCGAGGTGATTGGCAAAATGCTCGTAGCCAACAATGTGCGACGCGTCATCGGTAAAGGTCGAGAGGATCGCGTTGTCTGGAAGACCAGCTACGTAATCTTTGGCGTAGTCCACCGGCGCAATGTAGTTGCGCATGGTCTCTTGCGACAGATGGAATGGGAACGTACCGGCCAGGCCTAGAGCCGCAACCGAGAGTCCGCCGACGCGAATTTTGTCCGTGACCTTGTGACGCATGTCCAAGAGCCAGACGGCTCCCATTGCGCCAAGCATCGAGAGTCCCATGTAGATCGGGATATGCCAGTCGCGAACGCCGTAGAAGCGGATATACATGAGGTCCATGCCCTTCTGATGAAGGTGTCCCAAGAGCATGAGGATGCCGTAGGGAACGATGAGCATGAGGATCCATGAGAGCGGACGTCGGGCTCGGCGGAAGCCGAGAACGAAGCCGAAGACGGCCAAAACCGTGCTAATCGCGCCCATCTCACCGAAGAGGTTGTAGCTTCGAAACCACTCCTTGATGAAGCCGGTCGGAGCGGCGGTGAATGGCCGCGTATCCCATTGCTGGCGCGTCACGCTGAACACAAAATTCTGCCATGTGTTGGGGTGTCCCCAATTCATCACCGGGTTGGCGTGCGATCGAATTGGAAGGTAGATGAAGACGAGAAGACCGGTCAGTACGCCCCCGATTCCGCACAGCACCGACTTCCAAATCTTGACTTCCTTGCGCTTCTGGATGACCGGAAGCAGGAAGAGAAAACCGAGGATGACCTGGCTGGGGTGGTTGCCGACGGCGAGACCCCACAGCAGGCCCATCAACCAGTACCACTTGGCTTTGGGGTTGCCTTCGTTGGTCTGGATAACCAACAAGATGGCGGCCATGATGGCGGTCATGAGCGTGTACTGCTCGGCGATGAACGATTGCTCGAGGAAGGCACCCGTGCCCATGACGCTGAGCGCGGCGATGATGGCTGTCAGCCAGCGAATGGGATTGGCTCGGTCGCTGAAGTGTCGGAACACGAAGGCACCGGCAAAGGCCACCGTGATCGCGCCACAAAAGGCACTGAACAGGTTAGCCGACCTTGCGGCTTCGGCTCCGAAGGTGAACAAACGAAAGATGAGGTTGAGGATCATCCACGTCGGGGCACCGGGAGAGTGGGGAAGTCCGGCGCTGTACACGGCCAGCGAGAACTCACCGCTATCGTGGAACGAGACGGCTGGGGCGCAGTTGTATGCCAGGATGGGGAACGCGACGGCGAAGAGCGCGACCGTTACCCAGACGGCGGGAATGGACTCAGCACGATCACGCGTGCGAGTCCGAATGGCGGAAAGACCTCGAACCACACTTTAGGTTTCGGCAGGTTCGCGGGAATCTGGAGAAATTACCAGGTTGAACTTTGGTCTTCAGGGTTTGCAGAAATGCTGATAACTCCCCTCCGGTTCGCTTCGTGTTGCTCGCTTACCGACTCCCCGCTGGAGAGTAGCATGGTTATAACCTTCTGCCAAGTTTGGATCCACAAGTTCATTCAAAATCATTTCCAAGGGCACATTGAACCTGGTTTGGTGCGGACCGAAGGTACGAAATCGCTACTCTCCAGCGGGGAGTCGGTGAGCACAGCGAACTAGAGGGGAGAAGGTTGATACTACTTCGCCATCTGATAGAACCTGATGAAGCTGGCGTTCTTGCCGCCCTGCTCGACGCTGATCGTGGCCTTCTGGAAGTCGGCGGCGGTTGCCTCCTGGATCTTGCAGAACTTGTTCGGGTTGCGGTCGGCGATGGGGAACCAGTCGCTTTGAACCTGAATCATGATGCGATGGCCCTTCTTGAAGGTGTGCATCGTCTCATTCATCTTGAAGGCGACCTTGGTCACCTCGCCAGGCGTGATCGGCTTGGGGTTCGAGAAGCTGTCGCGGAACTTGCATCGGAAGATGTCACTTCTGACCATCATTTGGAAGCCGCCTAGCTTCTTGTTCGGGTCGGTAGCGGATACGTCTTCGCTATCCTGCGGATACTCATCGATCACCTTCACGACGAGGTCACAGTCGGTTCCCGTGGTCTTGATGAACATGTTCGCGTCGATCTTGCCGACGATCTGCGTGTCGCGGTCCAGGACCGCCGACCGGTAGGTCAGCACGTCTGGGCGAGTCTCGAAATAGCGCTGGTCGTAGATGAGCCAGTCACGCGGCGCGTTGCGGCTTTCGTTGTAGTTGGCCAGGTACGGCGTCGGGTTCGACGGATCGTTTTCATACGACGACTCGCTCGATGCGCCATCAGGTACCGACGTCAGCATCTTGTTCGCCCCTAGATACAGCGAGAATGGCGAAAGGTTCTTGGGCGGCCACACGTCGAATTGGTGCCATTTATTGGCCCCGGTTTCGAAGATGTTAGCCTCGGCGGGAGCGGGGATGTTCTTGTTGTTGAGGTACTTCTCGAAGAAGGGAAACTCGATGTGCTCCTGGTAGTAGTCGCCAGTGTTGGAGCCGAACGACACTTCGCCGAGCACGTCTCCGGTGCGAGTGAAACCGCCGTGATACCACGGGCCCATCACAATGAAGTTGGGTGTCTTGTTATATTTCTCGCCCGCCTGATACAGGTTGAGCGCGCCCCACATGTCTTCCTTGTCGAAGAATCCGCCGACGGTAAGCACGGCGCAATGGACGTCCTTAAAGTGATCGGGCAGAGATCGGTCCTTCCAGTACTGATCATAGGTGTCATGCGAGACCATCTCGTTCCAGTAGGGAATCAGGCCGCGGTAGTACTTCTTTTCGAGGTCGGCGATGGGGCCGGCGTCCAGATAGAACTGGTACCCGCTCTTGCCTTCGCGGTCGATGACCGGTCGTTGGCCACCCCGGGGAACGTCGAAGAAGGTCGAGAAGTCGAACGACTCTTGCAGATACAGCGCGCCGTTATGGTGGCAGTCATCGCCGATGAACCAGTTGCTGACCGGAGCCTGAGGTGAAACCGCCTTGAGCGCCGGATGGGTGTGGATGGCCCCGACGCCCGCATAGAAGCCAGGATACGAGATGCCCCAAAGGCCGATGTTGCCGTTGTTTTTGGGCACGTTCTTGACCAGGAATTCGCAGGTGTCCCACGTGTCAGTAGCTTCGTCGACCTTCTCTTTGCCTGTCTTCATCGGTCGAACGTTGACAAAGTCACCCTCGCTCTTGCCCTTGCCGCGCACGTCCTGATAGACGTAGATGTAGTTCGCTTCGGCCATCCATTTGTTGCGGATTCGCGGTCCACCTTGAAGCGAGCCAGCCCCATAGCATGTGCGCTCCATGATCATCGGCGACTTGCCGTCAAGCGCCTTTGGCACCCAGGCGATGGTGTATAGCTTCACGCCATCGCGCATGGGGATGTTGTACTCGTAGCCTTCGTACTGGTCGCGGTAGTTGGGCCGCTGTTGCCGCTGAGCGCAAGCGGAAGAAACGATTACTAAAGTCGCGAATGCTAAGGAGAACGGTTTCACTGAGGGGAATCTTACAGGATTTGGCCCTCGAGGTGGTGCAAGAATTCAACTTTCGGCCTCGTCGGACGTATGTTCAAATGGGACCGTCGGCGAAAGAACCGACAGCCGATGAGTTCGCGCAACACCTATACTGGAGCCAATCATGATGCTGATTCTCGCCGTCGCGATGCAGATTTCCAACCCGCCTGCCGTTCAGAAAGCGGAAGGTGCGGTGTTCGCAGTCAACACGCCTGACCAACGCGCTTACGGCTTTGCGATCGGGAACGGCAAGTACTTGATGACCTGCGATTATGTGGTCGGCTCGGACTCCAAGATTACGATCCACGACGGAAAGAACAAGGACTTCTTTGGCTACCTCGTCTTTCATGATGCGAAGATGAATGTGGCGGTGTATCGGATGGACCACACGGTTTCTCGTTCCTTAACGATTTCCGCCGAACCGCTTCCCGTCGGTAAACGGTTCTACGCGATCGGGGGTGGGTTTACGTTTCAAAGCACCCTCAGCGGCATTCGCCAGGATAATGGCCGATCGATTATTCAAATCAAAGAGCCGATTGGGCCTCAGCTACCCGGCATCCCGATCCTCGATGCGAAAGGAATCGTACTCGGCATGGTTCAGCCGATCAAGACAGATTCTGACAAGAGCGACTATGGCTTGGCGGCCTCCGACCTTGACAAGGTTCTCCGTCAAAACGCTGGTCCCGCCCAACCGACCACGTTTGTCGGTAAGCTTGGTCGGGTCGCCGAGGCCACCCGCGTGGCCGAATTGCCCGATCTAGACTCCCGAACCTATTTCGTGGCCAGCCAAGGGCAGTACCTCGTGGTCGACGACTACAACAACGAGTTCATGAAGGTTCTCCTGCCGAACGGCACGTACGGCTACATCTTGGCCGCTATGGTGACGATCGAGAGTCCTACGCTGACGATGGGCACTCCGGGCGTGGCGAACGGGTACGAGGTCCTGCGGGTGGTGAACACGTTTGATGCGTCAACGCTCCACGCAACGACAAATGAGGCCGATTGGCGCAAGGAATGCGCCCGGTTTGTGGCTTTGGTGTTCTCGACGGCGGGGCGAGAAATCTCAAACGACCTCGACGTTCAGCTCGACATCGGGCACGACGTGCCAACGGCGGACGACCTTCAAGCCGGTGATCGGCTGTACTTCGGGCAGAAAGGAAAGTTGATGGCGGCGATCTACCTCGGCAACGACCAGTACATCTCGGTTGGTCGAGATGGGAAGCTGGTCAAGGCGAACTTTTCGGGCGACTCAGCCAAGCCGTACTTTGCCGCTCGGCATTAGGAACGGCGTCGTTTCTTAGTCCGTGCTTAACACAACCACGTGGAACACTCAGCAGAGTCTTAAGCATGTGCCGGGCCACGCGCCTAGACGAACAGACCGGCACCTAGTTCAAGCCGCAGGTAGAACTAACAACTATGACTGAATACGATTCAGCAAAGATTGATGTTGCCTACGAGAGGTATGACAAAGAGGTTCGAGCCGGGAATTATGATTCGGCGGGCGAAGAATTGTTGGCTACTCTCGTGTCGATTGGAGGTTGTGGCGAAATTGCACTGGAAAGGCTCCGAACAACGAAAGTCTTCGTCGAAGGGTATCTATACATATTTCTTATGCTCGTAGATGACGATCGGTTTATTGGCGAATTTTCGAAATACTTCAACCACCCAAATAGCGACATAATTGCAGCCACATTTAAGGCCCTTGCGCAAAGGGCACAGGCTAGCGACCAGGTTTTGGAGCAGGCTTGTAGCGTGATGCTTTGGTCACAAAGGTCCGAACTATGCAATATATCAGCGATTGTGACGTTCCAAAAACTGAATTTGAGTGTTCCAAGTTTCCTCGCATCGCTAGGCCCAAATTCTTCGCAGCTGCGAAGTGAGCTTAAAGCATCTGGATTACCAATAGTCCAAAACAAGCGATTCACTTGGTGATCCAAGTGGACCTTAGGTTTAACTAGCCGGCACTCCGAAAATGAGGCTCACAAGGCACCTAAACATGCCACGACAGCTAGTTGGCACTAGCTGATGTACGAGCCATTCTGCATCAGCAATCGCTCGGTCCAGCGCTCGATGAGGTGCATATTTGGTTCGTCGACTTCGCCATCCTTATACCGGCGGATGAACGCTAGCAGGGTAGTGCCCTCGATATTCATCACGAAGCTGGGGATATGGGACCCTGACCCAATCAGGATTTGGGTCATTGGGTCCGTCCGAATAAGCTCGACACTCTCAAATCCGACTTCGCGGATTGAGTTGTTGAACCATGTCAGCGGCTGGTGATTGAACTCGCCCGTTTTGGTGTTGAGGGTCCACACGTAGTGGTTGTCCTCCAGGAAATAGTGCCCGGCGAGAATGGACGGCAAGCCGGGCATGTCTGCAACGATTCTGCTTCGATCGAGGCAAGGGAAATAAGTGGAACCCTCCAGGTCCTTCAGGTGAACGGCAGTCACATGCTGGTCGATTTGCGACCGGCGCACGATGTAGAACATCGGGACTCCATCATTTGTGCACGTAAACGCGCAAGCCTCACGATTGCAGAAGACCAAGTTCGTATAGCGAGGCACGATCAACACCGCCGCGTGGTCCGACTTTCGAACCAATACGGTATCCGGCACCTTGCCATGCTCGACGGAAGTCCAGGCGTACCCCTCGGGTGCGTCCCATTGACCCGCTCCCCACGGAGCGAACCGCGGCGATCCGTCCAAAATCGACTGGAGCCTCAGCTCCTGCGATTTCGTCATGAATTTCGAACTCAGTACATTCGAATGCATTGGGTTCAGTATAAATTTGACTTATGCCAAACGTTTGAAATTTGGGCCTTTCCCGGTAAGAAACAAGCATTCCTCCCTGGGGAATCGTTGAAATTCAAGCCTTTCGAGTGTAAGATGGGCATTCCTAAGACGCCATGAAGCACAAGTTTCGTGAGAACCTGACCGGCTACCTTTTCATTTCGCCCTGGCTCATTGGATTCTTTGTGTTCACGCTGTACCCGTTCTGCCAGTCGTTCTATCTCAGCCTCACGCGATACAACATCATCCAGGATCCGAAGTTCATCGGCCTGGCCAACTACCGCATGATGCTGTTCCAGGACGACTTGTTTTGGAAGTCGCTTTGGGTGACGATCAGGTTCGCGCTCGTCTCGGTACCGGTGGTGCTCGTGACCGGCGTTTTGCTGGCGCTTCTGCTCAACATCAACGTCAAGGGCATGACGGTCTTCCGCACCATCTTCTACCTGCCGTCCATCGTTCCCGCCGTCGGCACCACCGCGATCTTTATGTGGATTCTGAACCCACAGGTCGGCCTGGTCAACAAGATTCTCGCTTGGTTCGGCGTGCAGGGTCCGGTTTGGCTGAACGACCCGCAGTGGTCGATGTGGAGCCTGGTGCTGATGGCGATGTGGGGCGCGGGAGGATCGATGGTGATCTACCTGGCTGGCCTCAAGGACATCCCGCAATACCTCTATGAAGCGGCGACTCTGGACGGCGCAAGTTCGCTCACCAAGACGCGCGTCATCACCTTGCCCATGCTCTCGCCAGTGATCTTCTTCAACCTGGTGATGGGCGTTATCAGCACATTTCAATACTTCACGCAGGCGTTCATGATCTCGAATGGGTCGGGCGGACCGGAAGACAGCACGCTGTTCTATGCCCTTTACATGTTCCAGCGGAGTTGGAAGTACCTCGACCTCGGCTACGGAAGCGCGATGGCGTGGGTGCTGTTCGTGATCATCGTGGCGATCACGACCGTGATCTTCCGAACTCAGCGAAAGTGGGTGCACTATGGACGCTAAGCGATTGATCGTACGAGTAACAGTGGTCGCCGCATTGGCGGCCGTCGGCTACGGCTTGGTGACGGCCAAGATGCCGGGTAAGACTCTGCCGGGTCGCACCAAAGTCGTGTTTTGGCACCGCTGGGGTGGCTATTGGGAGAAGATCGTCGACAAAATCGTCGATCGGTTTAACCAGTCGCAGACGGAGTACGAAGTCGTTCCCTTGTTCGTGCCGTCGTCGGGAAGCGAGACCAAGTTCATGCTCTCGACTATCGGGGGTGACCCGCCCGACGTGATGTCGATGGGTTCGGACTCGATCCCCTCCATCGCCGTTGGCGGACTGCTGACCGACCTCGAAACCCTCATGACGCCCGAGGAACGCGAGTACTTCCACCGAGTGCCGTACCCTGGCGTTCGGGAGTGCGGACAGTTCCGAGGAAAAACGTACGGCATTACGATTGGGGCCGATCTCATGGCGTACTACGTGAACGCTGACGAGCTTCGGGCTGTTGGCGCTGACCCCGACAAGCCGCCGAAGACGTTCGAGGAACTGGTCGAGCTCGGCAAAAAGCTGACGAAAAAGGACGAGAAAGGGAACATCATCCGCATGGGCTTTAGCACTGGCGATCTGATGACTCAGTCCATCGCTTGGGGCGGAGGATTCTACGACGCCAAGACGGACAAGCTGACCATGGATACGCCCGAAAACGAGGCGGCGCTAACCGCCCTGGTGGAGCAGAGGAAGACGGTTGGGTATGAAAACGCCCAGCGGTTCTGGTCGTCGCAGAACACCGGCTCTAGCACTGGCGCATGGTCCTTCATTCCTGGCGCGGTGGCGATCACTTACGACGGTCAATGGCGAGTGGACGAGATCCACCGAGCCAAGCCAGACATGGACTACCGAATCTGGCCATTGATCCCGCCCGCTGGCGGCAAACCGTATGCGGGCCTGCTCGGCGGAAACTACATGATCATTCCAACCTCGGCGAAGCAAAAGAAGGGGGCGTTCGAGTTCGTGAAGTTCTGGAGCGGATTGACCCACCCCGAGCGAGCGGCCGAGTTCTACAAGTGGGGTGGCTGGGTACCGCTCTCGCCGGACGTGGCCAAGGCGCCGATCTATCAGGAATTCCTGAAGGACAACCCGCAGTTTAAGACGTTCATCGACATTCTCAGCGGGCCAAACTGCCATTCCAAGCCGCCGATCGGCTACCTGCAGTACTACATGGACCAAATTTCGCGGGTCGAGGATCAGGCGTTGCGGGGCTCGGTCACGCCCAAGCAAGCCCTTCAGCAGTTGCAAACAACCGTTGACAACGAACTTCGGAAGCGCAAGGAGCTTGGCTTTGACGACTGACGGACGGACGAGCCTACCGAAGTATCAGCGCGTGTTGGTGTACACGGTCTTGGTCCTGCTGTGCATCCCGCCCCTGCTTCCGCTCCTCTGGATGATCAGCACATCGCTGAAGGACGACACGCAGATCTACACCACCTCGGGCACGAGCACGACCGCGTTTAGCATCACCAGTTTGATCCCGAGCCCAGTCCATTGGAGCAACTATCCGCAATCCCTGCAGTCGATGCCGTTCTTCGTGTACCTGCGCAACACGCTCATGCTATGCTTCTTGACCGTCATCGGAAGCGTGGCCAGCAGCGCGGTGGTGGCGTACGGGTTTGGTCGCATCCAGTTCAAGTATTCGGGTTTCTGGTTTGCGGTGATGCTGGCGACGATGGCCCTGCCGGGGCAGGTCACCATGATTCCGATCTTCTCCATGTTCCGGTCGCTCGGCTGGTACGGAACCTATTTGCCGCTTGTCGTGCCAGCGTTCTTCGGTGCGCCATTCTTCATCTTCCTGCTCACGCAGTTCTACAAGACGCTTCCCACCGAATTCGCCGAATCGGCCAAGGTGGACGGAGCGAACGAATGGACGATCTTCGTCCGCCTGATTCTTCCGCTTAGCCGACCGGCGTTGGCCACCTGTGCGCTATTCGCTTTCCTGGGTGCCTGGAACGACTTCTTTGGCCCTCTACTATACATTAGTGATCCGAGTAAGTACACTTTGGCTTACGGGTTAGAGCAGTTCGTGAGTAATCACTACACGAACTGGGAACAGCTCATGGCGGCTTCGGTGATGTTCACCATTCCCATCGTGGTGTTGTTCTTCTTCGCCCAGAAAACCTTTATTCAAGGAATTGCAACGACAGGCGGCAAGTAGTGGGGTCGAATCAATACATTGTTCGAAGTCCGGATGGGCGGGAGTACGGTCCTGTCGATTTGGTCACGCTCCAGCAATGGGTTCAGCAGGGAAGAGTCACTCACGATACCAAAGTCCGCAACCTCGGTAACGGCATGCTCCTGATGGCGAGCAATATGCCGGAGCTCGACGGGCATTTTGCCGCTCTTTACCCTCGCCAGCACGCGGCCATCACCTCGGGAATGCTTTACGCAGGGAACCAGGCACCCGTCGCCGATCATTGGGAGGATTACAAGTTCGTCTTCATCATGAGCGTGTTGGGGCTCGTGCTTTCGCTCGCCATTGGCTGGTTTTCGATTGTCTTCTGCATTGTGGGAATGGTGCGGGCCTGGAAGGCAGCGAAGGAGCAGAAGCCGATGTCCGGCTTAGCGTTTACCATTGCCCTCTTTTGCATGTTCGGCGCAATTGCGATTCCGTTTCTGATGGGCTTTTGGATTGAAAGCGTCCTCAAGAGCTTTCTCCATATTGGAAAAGCGTCGGACAAATAGGTTTTCCGGGTTTGAATCCGCGACGAAATCGTGAATAATGTTGCGGTTTATGCAGTATTCCGTGCGGGGTTCCGATGGCAAGCTTTATGGTCCAGTCGACTTACAAACGATTCAGTCTTGGATCGCGGAGGGTCGGGTAGTGGGATCGACCGAGGTCGTCGATCAGCTTTCCAATCGAACCGCACCAGCGGCGGAATTTACCGAATTTGGTATCGGTTCGGCGTCTCCTGCTGAGGCACCGCCCGCGCACTACTCGGCCTACCCACGGGCACAAGCTCAGCCAGCGGCGAATGTGAAGGTTCGTACGCGGTTGTGGGGCATTGTTGGATGGACGGTTCTAGCCGTGATCGTTTCGTTCTTTTTCAGCTTTTGGCCGATCTGGATCTGCGGTTGGAATATCGTCGATGGATTCCGCGCTCGGGCGGCTCGCGACCCTCAAGCACCTGCGTGTATGGCGGTGGCCGTGGGGGGCTTCATGGTCATCACCCTTTGGTCGCTTATCAAGTACAAGATTGGCGCCTGGTAAGTACTGAATTTCGAGAGAAGCCTAAATTGCGCTTTATTTACAATTCTTTCATCCGTATTTGCCGGACTTGCGTGAATAATAGGAGGGTTTTATGCAGTATTCAGTACTCGGAACGGACGGAAACAAGTACGGTCCGGTTGATTTACCAACACTTAAGCAATGGGTTTCGGAGGGGCGGGTGTACCCGACCACGCAGGTCACCAATCACGCGTCCAACATGACATTGACGGCATCGCAGATGCCCGAACTCGGGTTGGCAGCCGCAAACGCCTACGGAGCCGTTGCGCCCCCAGCCGCCTTCAGTCAGTATCCTCGTGGAGCGACGATGGGCGGAATGCCCGTGCAGACGAGGAACTATCTCGGCATCATCATCATTCGAGTCTTGCTCGGCGTCGGGCTCTCCTTGATTTCCAGCTTTGGCGGCCTTATTTTTACCGGCTATGCGCTGTATTACGGCATCCGGGCGTACTCGTCGGGTCGTGACTCCAACGGTCTGGCTTGTCTATTGATTTCCGCCCTGGGCTTCACGTTTGTTGTCCTTTATACGATCTACAAGTTCTCGACCGGAATGTTCCGGTACTGATTTACGGTGCAAGGCGATGGATGTTCCATCCGTCGCCTTGCCGGATGTACGCAAAGCGATCGTGCAGGCGAGCTTTGCGGCCCTGCCAGAACTCAACATAGGTCGGAATCAGTCGATAGCCGCCCCAGTGATCGGGGCGTTCTATGGTTGATTGCTCCTGCATTTCTCGCATCGCCTGCTCCAATTCCTTTCGATCATCGACGATTTGACTCTGTGGGCTGATCGCCGACGCCGCTTGGCTGTCCTTGGGGCGTGACGCGAAATACGCGTCGGACTCTTCGGTCGGAACCTTCGCCACTCGCCCCTCGACACGGACCTGGCGCTCCAGTACGCCCCACCAGAAGCAGAGCGCGGCGTGGGGATTTTCTCCGAGTTCCATGCCTTTGCGGCTGAGGTAGTTGGTGTAGAAAACGACGCCCTCATCGAGGCCCCGCAACAACACCATACGGGCCGAAGGAAGTCCCCCTGCGCTTACGGTGGCGAGCGTCATGGCCATCGGCTCGATCACCTTCGCGTTGGTGGCATCCTGCAGCCAGAGGCGAAGCTGTTCGATAGGATCAGCGAGTAGGTCGGGAAAATCTAGCTTGCCGGACGTGTATTCGGAGTGTCCGCCATCGAACATGGTCATGCCTGTATTTTGGCAGACGGGGCATCGGCTAAAATCATTCGTGCCCGAACTGCCCGAAGTCGAAACCGTCCGTCGAACGCTGGAACGAACCCTCGTTGGAAAGAAGATCATCGATGCCGAAATCGCCACCGATGACATCGTCTTCAAGGGCCTCTCACCAACCATCGTTCGCGACGCAGTCGTCGGGCGGACCGTTAACGCGGCAGGGCGGAGAGGAAAGTACTTCTGGCTCGAACTGGACGAGAAGCCGTGGCTCTTTGCCCACCTCGGTATGGCCGGTTGGCTCCGCGAGATCGGCGCGCCAACGATCCGGCTTCGGGAGCACGGCCAAGCTCCAATGGAGGACGCCGAAGGACGGCCGAAATTCCTCAAAATGCTCCTGACCGCCGAGGACGGGCGTAAGGTCGTCATGACCGATGGTCGGCGTCTGGCCCGCATCTGGCTGGGTGAGTCCCCCGACAAGGACCAGGCGATCTCCAAGCTGAGCCGAGACATGTACCTCGACCTACCGACGGCCGAGGAAATCCACGCGAAGGTCGTCAAGAAGAGTGCGCCGATCAAGGCCATTCTGCTCGATCAGGCCGTGTTTGCTGGGGTCGGCAACTGGATTGCCGACGAAGTGCTGTACGTGGCCGGGATTCGACCTTCACGGCTCGGAAACTCGCTCAGCCTCAAGGAGACCGCTAAGCTCCGCGAGGCGATTCGATTCGTCCTCGACCACGCGGTGAGTGTTGGCGCCGACAAAGAGCAGTTCCCGGATACTTGGCTCTTTCACTACCGCTGGGGCGGCACGAAAGGCGATGATCTGATCGAAGGTCAGCCGATCGTGAGAGAGCAGATCGGTGGCCGCACCACCGCGTGGGTGCCTTCGCGGCAGAAATAGCTTTACAAGTAGGTGAGCTTCCAGCTAATCTGATGGCGTGCAACCGCCACAAAATTACGCCCAGTACCCACGAGGTCATGGTGGACCAGGGCGACCGTATCGCGGACCAGGCGTCTACCTCGACTACATCACCGAATCTTTCCAGATCGTGACGCGAAACGCAGGCGTTTATGTGCTTGGCTCGTTGATTATCATAGCTATCGTCTACGCCATCAATATTCCAGTTAGCCTACTCAGCAATACGATTGCATATGGATCGCCGCTGGGAACGCCCCGAGCCACAAGACTAGAAGACTTTTTACCGATGATGGCAAAGGCACTTCCGATCAGCATGGTGGCGTCAATCATTCCTGGCGCGATCATGCAGACTCTCTCGACTGGTATCGCTTTATGCGCCATCGAAGAAGCCGACACCGGAACAACAACCTTCGGAACTCTATTCTCAGGATTCAAGTGCTTCGTACCCCTTATCGGGACAAGCTTCATCTTTCAGATACTTTCGCTCGTTGGGTTTTGCCTCTGCATTGTTCCGTTCTTCTTCATTGCAGGACTACTTTGCTTTGCTCCTATAATCGTCGTGAAAGAAGGATTGGGCCCTATCGCCGCCGTCCAGCGCTCTGTACAATTGTTGGGTCCATTTTGGCTCGCGATGGGCGGATTCTACTTCTTGGCCAGTCTTGTTGGCGGACTGGGCATTTGCGCCTGTATAGTCGGGTTCATCTTTACCATGCCGGTCCTCTACGTGTGCATCGGCCTGCATTATCGAGAATTCCGAGGCCCACTGAATCCAGGATTCCAAGTCGGATACCCAGCAGCTCCGCCCTATGATCAGCCACCGGGACGATAGAAGTTAGACTTCGACCTTCTTCAGCGCTTCGAGGGCGGCTCGAATGTTGTAATCACACTTTTCGAGCTGCTCTCGGGCTTCGTCCTTGGTGGCATTCGACAATTCGCACACGATGCGTACGCACCGTTCGCGGAGCTTCTTGTTCTTGGCCTTGACATCGATCATCAGATTCTCGATGACCTTTCCGTTGAGGACCATCGCCCCGGTTGAAATTCGGTTTAGCGCCAGCTTTTGCGAGGTGCCGGCCTTGAGCCTGGTCGAGCCCGTAAGGACCTCGGGGCCGGTATCCAGGAGGATGCCGAGGTCGGCGGCTTCCAAAAGTGGCGTGTTCTTGTTGTTCGAGATTCCGCAGGTCCACGACCCCTTTTGGCGGGCATGCTTGATCGCCGACACGACGAACGCGGTGGAACCGCTGGCGGCCAGGCCAATAACCACGTCTCGCGGGCCAACGCCCATGAGGTTGAGAATCTGGATCGACGCCGTCGGGTCATCTTCGGCGTCTTCGACTGCCTTCTCAGTGGCGGCAGAGCCACCCGAGACGATGGCAATGAATCGATCCGGCTCGATACCGAATGTCGGCGGCATTTCGGCCGCGTCGGCGGTCGCGATCCGGCCGCTGGTACCCGAGCCGATGTAGAAAATTCGTCCACCCTCGGCAAACGCCTTCGCCACGTGCTCCATCGCCTCGGCAATGCCCTCTTGGGCTCCCTGCATGGCGCGGAAGACATGATATTCCTCCTCATCCATCAGGCGCACGATTTCGCGCGCGTTCATCTGATCCAGGCCGTATGAGCGTGGATTCCGAGCTTCAGTTGCGATGATTCATCTCCTTTGCTAATTCAACTGCGCCGTAAAGCGGCGGCTTTGTAAGCTTTCTAATATCGAACTCGACATGCGGCAGTTCGGTTTCAAGAATCTGCCGAAACGTGTCCTTAAACATGCTGGATGACTTCCAGACTCCGCCGCTGAGCGAGACGGTAAGAGTCCGGCTGGTCGCGTGGTGCTCCTGCACGTGCTTGACGAAAATCTTGGCCAACTGGCCGGTGTGCTTCTGCACGCACTCCAGCGCATAGGCGCGGCCTTCGGTGGCATCGTGCCCCAGAGCCTTCACCAATCGGGCGAGAATGGTCGCTGGAGAGGGCGCTTTGTAGATGCCGGTGATGATGGTGGTTTCCTCAAGCGAGCCAAACACCTCTTCGATGTTGCGCTTTGCAGCCTCGCTGAGTGCATCCGGGTTATGGAGGAACGTCAGAATAACTTCACGGCCAAATTTGTACCCAGACCCTTCGTCGCCGAGAATATAGCCGCGTCCACCGCTTTTCACGATGCGACCGTTGTCTCGGGAGCAGATCAGAGAACCGGTCCCGGCGATGACGCAGACGTCGGCGGCATCGGAAGCGAACAGGGCGGCTGTGTAATCCGGCTCGGCGCGAAACGAACGAGAGTCGGGAAACGTGTCCCGCAGAATGCCGATTCCTCGGTCGCGGACGCTGTCGTTGATGAGCCCAGCGAAACAGCCGCAGACGTAATCGGGAACCGGACAGCCTTTGGTGGCGTTCGTCAGGTTCTTTCGCAGACGTCCTTCCGGGGTGCTGACAAGGTTTGCCGCGCCGCTTTGACCTTGAAATAGAATCTTGCCGCTATCGTCGACTGCAAGGACTCGGCTGGACGATCCCCCGCAATCGAGACCAACGTAGATGCTCATTTAGGACTAAAATGTTACCTTGAACACTTCGATATGATGCGGCTTTTCGCTTTCCTGCTCGGTCTTCTCCTCGCGGCAGGGGCGGCGTTCGCTAATCGCGCTATCGTGTTCATCTCACCCAGCGACGCCGGACCGGCGGTGAGCCCGGAGACGGTGACGCATCCACTATGGGTGCTTTGGCCCGCGGCCACCGATGGCAGTGGAGTCAATCAGCTCGCGGCGATCGCCACCAAGAGTTCGCCTTCGGTGTCGGTAGAGAACTTCCGATTCAGCCCCGATGGCCCGGATCGGTTCGTTAATCGAGTCAGTGACTCGCTGGCGCGGTTTGGCTTGCCGCTAGATCGCAACGACGACCACCTGCAGGTTCTGTCGGCTACCAACGAAGGGGTGGATCAAGGCATTTTGGCGATGGGTGCCTGCCTTGGTCAATCCGTCGAACTCGCCCACCTACCGGACGGGAAAGGTGTGACCTATCTTGCGCATGTGCGCTCATGGAACGATGTGGCCGAGCTCTCGCGCAAATTAACGGATCGAACCTTAGTGGTCGAGTTTCCACCGCCCTACAACCGGCGCTACAGCCGCCTTTGGATCTATGAACGAGGGAAGGCTGTAATCGATCTGCCGGTTGGGGTCATCGAGGCGAAGAATCTCACAACCATGCCGCCGAGGGAAGTCGCACAATGGCCAGAGGTGAAAAATCCGGGTGAATCCATGCATTCTGGGGCGCCAGACCGGTGGCTGGCTGTTGGCGAGATCGAGCCGTACGTACGGGTTGGCGTCTACGTGCTGATTTGGATCGCCTCGTTCGTGTCGCTTTGGTTCTTGTCGCAGGAAAAGTCCGGGACTGCCTCGCGCATCCCGTTCTACTTGGTTTTCAGCCTCTTCTTCGCGTTCGAGGCACTTCATCTCGTACTCCCTTGGACGGGCATTGGTCTCTGGTGGCTGTGGACTCCACTCCTGACGGCTGGCTGGACGGGCTTGCTGATCTTGGCCGACAGCAAACTTGGTACCGAAGATCAGAACATATTTGTCGGCATCGTAGCGTTCTCGTTGATCGCCTTATCGCTGTTCCAAAGCGAAGGATCGCCGTTTTCCGAGCTTTATTCGCAGGGGCGAGACTTTACGGTCGCCTTAGAATCCTTTCAGCTTTTCGCAGCTTCGGCGATCTTGGTCACCATGAGGGGACGAAGTGGTCCGGCTTGGACGCTGTCCTTCCTGGCTTTGCCCCTGATCATGGTTCGCGCCATTGCTCCAAGTCAATTCGTTTTGTTAGTCGTAGGGATTCTCTGTCTCACTGTGATCATTGGCCGAGCTTGGTCATACGTCGGCGGCGGTCTGCTGACACTGACGTACTTCATCGGCATTGGTCTTGCGGGCGGGCATCCGGTTTGGAGAACCTACGTGCCAGTTACCAGCGGTCCACAGCCTCTCAACTACTTCGAGATCGTGCATCAACTCTTCAAGCCGGAGTTCGGTATCGCGATCCTGGCTTTGCTATTCGGAATCGTGTTCGCGTCGCGATTCGGAGCTCACCGGCTCCGCAAGGCTTGGTACGACCTACCGACGATTCGGCCACTCGTGCGAATCCTTCCGGCCACGTTGGTAGCGGCGTTCCTAATCCCAAGCGCCATCGCGGTCCTACCGTGGATGGTCGCTTTCCTGTATCTGTTCTGGACCCAGGAAGCGCTTCGCCAGTTAACTTAGTTCGGAATCGTGAGCCATTCCTTCAGGCGTTGCTTTTCTTCTGGTGTGGCAAATGGATTCGGTCGAAGTCGATAGTCGCTGGCTCGATAGGTTCGCCCCGGCAGGATGAACGTCAGCTTCTTGCCGTCGCGATCCACATGGACCTCGACGTTGCGTTGTTCAGTCAATTTCGCATACTCCACCAAGTCGCCGTCTCTCAATCCTTCGTCGAGATTCGAAGGCGTCGCGTTTGTTACTCGGTCGTTGTCGTCCACCAGGTACAGCGGATCGGTGTAGGTTTGGTCCGGCACCGTCAATCGAAGACCAAGCATCTTGACGAGGTCGTAGGGTAGCGCTAATGTGGAGCGGACCATTCCGTCATAGATCGGACCGTACTTATCGGACGTCAGCTCAATGATTCCTTGCTTGATCGCGTCGTCTTGGAAGCCTGGATTCGGGAGCTTATATTTGGCGTAAAACGACCGCATGAGGTCATCCAGCGAGTGTTTGCCTTGGGTCGTGCCGCGAATGTAGGCATCCGAAAGAAGGCCGACAATCAGGCCTTTGTTGTAATACGAAAGATCCCCGTAGCCGAAGCCGCCGCCTTCCCACGTCTTGCGACAAACTTCTTCAAGCGTCAACTGCGTGCGAGTGCGGCTGTTCTGCACATCCTCGATCTGGTTGGCGTACTCGTCCAGTAGCTGAGAGCGGGAGAGGAATCCGGCTTGGTAGGCGTGAAGCTGAGCGTAGTAGTCGGTGACGCCCTCGCTGAACCAAATGTTCGGGCTCCGCTGTTCCTTGGTGTAGTCGAACGGACCAAGAATCCATGGCCGAATCTGCTTGACGTTCCACGCGTGGAAATATTCGTGGGTGGCCAGCGCGTCGAGGTGGATCGTCTCGGTGTTGGCCACCGCGATGACGTTGCAAGCACGGTGCTCGAGACCACCGGCAAAGTCGCCAACTTCGAGGTGCACGAAGTAGATGTACTTCTTGAAGCTCGCTCCACCAAACATGCGAAGGGCGGGAAGGGAACCGCGCTTCAGCCGCTCGGTCTCCGCGTCGATGTCGCACTTCGGGGTCGGATCTGCCACCCAAATCACTTCATAGGGAATGTTGTTGACGGTGAAGTGCTTGCGGATGAACAGACCCATCTGAATCGGGTTATCGATGAATTCGTCGTAGCCATCCGCGGAGTAGGTCCCCTTGCCATCCGTTGTCATGGCGGTGGCCAAATCCCAACCCTCAGGAAGGTCGAACGTTGCCCGGCACGGGTCCTTCAGGTGACCCTCGGCAAACATGAAGGCCGACGCGCCATTGATAAAGCCCAGATTCGCCCGCAAATGGGACCGGAAGAAGCCGAGGCCCGCGTCGTTCGCGCGGATACGATAGCTGATCGTGATCGGCTTTTGGTCAGGATCGTCAATCTTGTATCCCCGCGAATCGACCTTTTGGACCTTCAACTGATTGCCGTCCGAGTCGTACGGGTGGAAGTCGTAAAGCTGCTTGTCGTAGTCGAGAATGAAGTAGAACCCCGGGCACCAAGCCGGAATTCGCACCGTCTCCGTCTTCTGCGGGTTGGTGATCGTCATCCGAATCGCGAAGGACTTGGAGGCCGGATTCGGTTTGACGTTGTACTCGATGTCGGCGTGCGCGATCGCGCTGGAGATCACCGCGAATGCGACTAGGAGTACCTTCGTCAGGGATGTAGATTTCATTCTTCCGCTCATTCTGACGGATACTAATCGACTGGGATACCCCAAAAGGTTCCCAATCGCGAGATTTTAGGCGAAGTAGGTCTTTAGATTGGCGATGGCCTGCTTGTAGTCGGCGGGTTCAAAATCGCGGCACTCGAGGCTGACGCGGTCATCATAGCCGAGCTCGAGTAGACGAGCGAAGAAACCTTCCAGCATGGAGTCGTTTGGCTGGGGAAAGCGGCGACCTTCCAACTGGGCGAGGTGAAGGTGGGTCGGTTTGTGCGGCAGTTGGTCCGCCCAAAACTCCTTGCTCGGCGTATCGAGGCCGCCCTCACGACCATTGGTGTCCCACTCGTGGAGGATATGGAAGGCGTCGGCGGTGTAGCCGATCTTGTGCTTGGCCAAAACGCGGGAAAAGGTGGCGCAGTCGGTACCGACGTTTGTCTCGGACCTCTCCAGGGATTCGGGAGCTGGAATAGGGGTTCGATACTGAGTTGCGTAGTCAAAAAAGGTCATGTACCGAGCGAAGACTTCCTCCGGAGAGTCGGCTCCTGCCCAGGTATCGACCAAGGCGGAAGATTCGAAAGGGAAGTGGATGTCGTCGGGACACCGACGCTGATTCCCGCTCCCAATCACGGCCACCTGAACTCCGAGTTCGTGGAGCCTCGGTTTGGCAATGTCGAAATAGGGAATGATCAGGCTACGGAGTGCATGATCGAACATGCGGAAGTGGCCGGGAAAGAAAAGGTTACACGCCTCGATTGGCAACCCTTGGTACGGCGTCGTGTCCCACGGGTCTCTGGTCGCAATTTCGGAGACCGAAAGCTCGACGTAGTCGAATCCAGCCTCGACGGCAAGGGGCGCTTTCTCCAGTGAAATGCAAATCCCGACTTTCATCTTTTGGGCGATGTTACCATTGCTTATCGAACCCCTCCCCTTTTCGCGAAGCTAAAGGGGGAGGGGCAGGGGTGGGGGTCACCAGTGATCGGCCAATTCTTGTCCCCGCTGAAGAGCCCGCGAATCGCAAATGATGCGGAGTCGAGACACCCACTCATGAACTCCAACCCCGCTCTCATCGAAGAGTTCGAGACTTGGGATTCGGATTGTAAGGATGCCTTTTTCCAGGAGAAACTCATCGCGCCGTCTGTCGCGACTGCGAGTCAAAGAATGTTGTTCGCCGTCGACCTCGATGCAAAGCCTGAGCTTAGGGCAGTAGAAGTCAAGGGCATAGGGGCCAAGTGGGTGTTGTCGCCTGAACTTAAAGCCGATGGCCTTGTCCGAAAGGTACCGCCACAGAAGCTTCTCCGATTCACTCATTTCCGAGCGCAATTTGCGCACTCGCTCAATGTTTTCGGGATTGAGATTTCGTTCCTTTTCCCTCATGGCCGCTGACCCCCATCCCAACCCTTCCCCCTAACACATAAAGGGGAAGGGCAAACGGTTCCTACAAAGCCACGGTCATAACCGCGCGCATAACTTCATCGGGAGTCGTCCAGCCGGACATCGCTTTGGCTTTTCCATCGTCGAGCATTGTTCGGTGACCCTGTTTGCGAGCGACTTCGGCCAGCACCGCAAAGGTCGGATTCTCGGCAATAGCCGCTTTGAATTCCGGCGTGCCGATGATGATTTCAAAGATGCCAATTCGGCCCTTGTAGCCGGTGTTCTTGCACTCGGCACACCCTCGGCCCTTCATAAAGGTTCCTTTCTCTAGTTCCTCGGGCGTGAACTTCAGTGCGGCAATTTCGTCCTCCGTCGGCTTGTACGGCTGGCGGCACTTCGCGCAGTTCAGACGAACCAGGCGCTGGGCGAGGATCGCCAAACAAACACCGGCGATCAGGTACGGCTCAGCCTCCATATCGACCATACGTCCGATGGTCTCGATGGCGTTGTTGGTGTGGAGCGTGGACAGCACCAAGTGCCCGGTCAGACCAGCCTGAATACCGATAGCCAGCGAGGCAGGGTCGCGCATTTCACCAACGAGCATGACGTCGGGGTCTTGTCGAAGGAAGGAGCGCATGACGCGGGGGAAGCCCATTTTCTCGGTGACCTGCACCTGTGCGATGTTCTTCTCGTATTCGTACTCGATCGGGTCCTCGACGGTGACGATGTTGCGCGTCTTCGCGTCCATGACGTTCAGCGAAGCGTATAGCGTGGAGGTCTTGCCAGAACCAGTCGGGCCAGTAACCAGGATAAGGCCATACGGCGCGTTGATCGCCCGCGACCACTTTTGGTAAATATCATCCGGCATGCCTAGCTTCGTCAGGTCGACCTTCATCGCATTCGGGTCGAGAATACGCATGACGAGCTTTTCACCGTTGAGAGAGGGCAGACACGAGGCACGAGCGCTGAGGCGGCGGCCCATGTACTCCATGTCGATACGGCCGTCCTGAGGCTCGCGCTGTTCGTCGATTCTCATTCCGGCGGCCAGCTTCAAACGGGCAAGAACGTTCGGCGCCTGCTCCAGCGGGAGTTCACCGGTGGAGTGGAGAATGCCGTCCTGACGGTAGCGGATGCGAAGCTGATCTCGCTCGGGCTGGAGGTGGATGTCGGATGTTCCGGTCTCCAAGGCATTCATGAAAATGTTGTCAACGATACCGACGGCGATCGACATATCATCGCCACCCATTTCGCGAGACTGCCCACCTTCCCGAATAATCAATCGAAATCGCTTGGCGGCGCCAAAGTTTGTCTGTGCGTAATCCGTGTTCATGCCGTGAGGGAATCATACTATGACTTGATGCCCAGACCCAACCCTTTTTTGCTCGTTACGATGCTATTCTGGGGTTTCAATTTCATTTCTTTGAAGGTTCTGTATCCCGTCATGGAGCCCGGGGCTATCATGTTCTGGCGCTACTTCGTGATGGGGGGCGTGCTCGTCCTCGTTTGCAAGTTCACCGGACACTCGCTGAAGATTCCGACCGAGCACCGAAACCGTATCCTTTTTGCCGGACTCAACTCGATGGGGATTTACATGATCCTCTTCATGGAAGGGGTGAAGTTCACCTATGCCGCTGAGGCGGCGATCATCCTGGCTTCGAACCCAATCATCGTGGCGATTTGGATGATGGTTCTGAAGCAGGAGCCGAAGTCGTACGCCAAAGTTTTGGGCGGGATCATCGCCCTCGGCGGTGTTGCGGTGGTCATCTTGGGTCGTCCCGGCATGATGTCCGGCTCGGTGGATGCGCTCAACCGCATCAAGGGCGACCTATTGATGCTTCTTGGAGCGATCTCTTGGTCGTGGTCAGTAGTGCTGTGCAAACCGATCTCCAGCGAGATCAAGCCTCTCCCGCTTTTCACCATGTCGATGCTGGGCGGTCTGCCTGTGATCTTTCTCTTCGGTTTGATGCCTGCTCTCCAGGTCCATTGGGGCGACCTTTCGCATTGGCAATGGGCGAACTTCGCGCAGATCTCGTTCGGCTCCGGCGTAATCGGCATGGTGTTCTATTACAAAGGCATCTCTCAGCTTCCGGCGAGTGTGGCGACCCTCCACCAGTTTTTGGTGCCGATTCTCGCGACCGGCTTCGCCTCTTTGGTCTTGGGTGAGCATCTAGCTTGGATTCAGGCAGGCGGGCTCTTGATCGTGATCGCAGGCGTCGCGGTTGCCAATGGTCTTATTCGCTCAACTCGAGCGATAGCGGCATAACCCTCATAAACCTGGTAAGACTACCAGTACTTTCCATTTGTACAATTTATAGCAACTTTGTATAATGCGTGAACAACGGATGTACAAATGTCAATCGATTTGTACAATTCGAAGATTTTTGTACAATCACAGAGGATTTTGTACGAAATTAAGGCGGCCATCGAATGGCTGCTTTCTTTTTGAGAGAAAACAAATGAACAAACTTTCTATCCTTTTGGCCGTCAGTGCGGCCTCAATCGGTACGGCCCAAGCCCAGACCATCGGCATCAACTTCTCGGGGGGCGGACTTTCGATGGGCTCAGGTGATGAACCCGGCGTCGTCAGCGGTGCCAACTGGAACAATCTCACGACCGGGAGCGGATCGGGCGTGGCGCTGATGGACAGCAGCGGTGCCATGACTTCCGCTTTACTGAGCTTCTCAGCGGCGGGAACCTATGACGAGTTCAATAAGCCGTCGACCGCCAACTCAGCTACAAACCGTCTTTACGGCGGTGGTCTTTATGGAGACCCAACGCAGGCCGAGATTCGAGTCTCCGTCTCCGGCATCACTTACGCCGACTACGACGTATACGTGTATGCATCCGCTGACACATCGCATACTAACACCCTGTCTATCTCTGATGGCTCGACGACCTTCTACTATGCTAGCCCGGGCAGTGTGAATTCAGGTGCGTCCAACCTCCTTCTGACAACAAGCACGTCGTCGGCTAGCCCGACGGTCGGCAAGGCTCAATATCAGGTCTTCCACGAACATGGCTCTTCGTTCACGTTGAACACCTTCGGCTCAGCGGCTGGAGTTCTTAGCAACAATGTCTTTGGACTGCAGATCGTTGCGACGCCGGTCCCAGAACCAGCGAGCTTCGCCGTTCTTGGACTTGGAATTCTTCCCCTGGTGCGACGACGCAAGCGAAATCGCGTCTAATCGACGAAACCATTTGCGACTCAGATGGAGCCAAGGTGTACGCCTTGGCTCCATCTCTTTTAGCCTGACGGTTACCGGCTTGAGTCAGGCTCCGGCAGGTAAACTGAGCCGAACAATGAATGAGTCTGAGACTCCGATTGAGGAAACCGTAAACCAAGAGGAAACCGCCGAAGCGGGAGCCGACCTGCTAGAGGGCGACCTTCAGCTTCTCGATGACCAAGTTTCCAAGCTCACGACCGAGAAAGAGCAGATTCACGAGCAGCTTCTGCGGACGATGGCCGACTTTCAGAACTTCCGAAAGCGGACCCAGCAGGAGCAGGGCCTGATTCGCCAGTATGCGACCGAGTCGCTGGTCCTCACGCTTCTGCCGGTCATGGACAATTTCGAGCGCACCGTTCGCGCCTCCGAGGCTGGCGCGCCGATCGAATCGCTGATCACCGGTGTTAAGGCCACCGAGAAGCAGTTCCGGTTCATCATCGAACAACAGGGCGTCTCGCGAATCGACTCGGTCGGCAAACCGTTCGATTCTGACCTGCATGAGGCCCTCGGCACGGTCGAGACCGACAAATATCCGTCGGACACTGTCGTCGAAGAGATCGAGCCAGGTTACAAGATGGGTGAGAAGGTCATCCGTCACGCCAAAGTCCGCGTCGCGAAGTAACCATGAGCCGAAAGCACTTTGGGACCGACGGCATCCGTGGAGTCGCCAACAAAGGGTTGAAGCCCGAACTAGCGATGGCCCTTGGCCGCGCCGCAGGACGCTGGCTCCGCGAGCAATCCGGCGGCGTTCCTCGCATCGTCGTTGGCCGTGATACCCGAAAGAGTGGCCCCATGCTCGGTATGGCCCTTTCCGCCGGATTCAACTCAGCAGGTGTTGACGTTGTCAGCCTTGGGGTCGCACCGACGCCAGCGGTATCGTTCGTGGCTCGCACCGGCGAATTTGGCCTCGGAGTCATCATTTCTGCGTCCCACAATCCATTTCCCGATAACGGTATTAAGCTGGTCGGTCACGACGGACGAAAACTGCCCGACGAGGTCGAGGCGGAGATCGAGTCGTTCATGGAGACCGACGAAGAGCGTCCGATCGGCGGCTCAATCGGTTCGCTGACCCAAGACGCGGGCTTGTTGGAAGACTATCTCTCGTTCCTCGAAAAGATCATTCCCGGCGGGCTAAGGGGCATTTCCGTCGCCGTGGACTGCGCGCATGGCGCGGCGTACGACTTGGGACCCGAAATTCTTCGTCGCCTGGGTGCGGAGGTCTTCGTGGTCGGCGATGCCCCGGATGGCGTGAACATCAATGAGCTTGGCGGTGCGACCAAGCCCGAGACAATCCAGGAGTTGACGAAGTCGACGGGCGCAACCCTCGGAGTCGCGTTCGATGGCGATGCGGACCGAGCCGTGTTTTCTGATAGCCGAGGTCGCCTTATCAACGGAGACCGCACTATTGGCCTGTGGGCCTCGCACGAACTGAAGATGGGGCGGCTGAACCCTAAAGCTGTTGTGGGCACGGTGATGAGCAACGGCGGCTTTGAGCACTTTGTCGCCAGCAAGGGCATCCACCTTGAGCGTACGCCAGTCGGCGATAAGTACGTCTCGCAAAAGATCACGGCGTTGGGCGCTCAGATCGGCGGTGAGCAAAGCGGCCACATCATCTTTCCCAAGCACGGTCCAACCGGCGACGGCTTGGTCACCATGCTCGAAGTCCTGCGCGTGATCAAGGAGTCGGGGCGAGACGCGGCGACGATTTACGAAGACTACGAGTCCTGGCCGCAGATCCTGGTCAACATGGAAGTCGCTGACCGCTCAACCTGGAACGACGGAGAACTGGTGCAGACCGCACTGGAACAGGCTACGAAGGACCTCGTCGGCCACGGACGCATTAACGTACGCGCGAGCGGCACACAGCCCATCGTCCGCGTGATGGTCGAAGCCGACACCTACGATCTTCGCGACCTGGTAGCCGCTTCGGTCGTGGGCGCGATCACCAAAGAGGCCGGCGGGAAAATTTACAGCCGGGTTGATTTGACTCATGCGCTGGGCGACTAGCGCTACAAGGGTAGATTTCTCTCATGCTCCTCGCGATTGACGTCGGAAACAGCCACTCGGTGTTCGGTATCTGGGACGGCGCCCGTTGGATCGCCACTTGGCGGCACCAGACGGACGTCGAAACCACCGAAGACGAACTCGCGGCCTGGCTATTCGAAATGATGCGTGTGGCAGGGGTGACACAGAATCCGACGAAAGTAGCCTGCGCCAGCGTGGTGCCGGGCATGAACCGAAACCTGTCGCTCATGGCGAGCAAGTTCTTCGGCGTCGAAGTTGAATTCCTAACCGGATCGTCCAACCACGGCGTCGTGGTGGACTACAATCCGCCGACCGCGGTTGGAGCAGACCGCATCGCGAACGCAATAGGCGCCTTGGCTCGGTACTCCGCGCCGATCATCGTGGTCGACTTTGGCACTGCCACCACCTTCGATGTGATCGATGCCAACAGCGTTTACGCCGGTGGTGCGATCATGGCTGGCCCGATGACCTCCATGCAGGCGTTGGCGAATAAGACGGCCAAACTGCCCGCTATCGACCTGGTCGCACCGGAAACCGCAATAGGGAAACATACGACGCACTCGATACAGAGCGGCGTGATGTTCGGCTACGCCGGGGCCATCGACGCGATTGTGCGAAGGATTGAAGGCGAGCTTGGCTCGAAGCCTAAGGTCATCGCGACGGGCGGCCTCGGAGAAATCTTCACCCAGATGTGCGAGACCATCGAGAGCTACGACGCGATGCTCACCCTCGATGGAGTCAGGCTGTACGCTGAGAAAGCTATTTAGCGTTCGAGATCAGCGCCGCCACGTAACCGATCGGCTTGCCTTTCTCGATGTTGCTGTGGCACTTGTAGCACGAATTCACGCTCGCATGGACCGCTTTCGCCACAATCCACGCGTCCTTGCCGTTGATCGAAACTTTCTGTGTGTCTTCCTCGACGCCCTTGCGACGGATATCGATAGCGAACTGCTCCAGCGCCTTCGATTCGTTCTCCCATCGAGTGTTCGACTGGTCCGTGCCGTCGTCGTAGTTCGGCATGACATAGTGCACATCGCTGAGGCGAATCTGAGAGAGGGGAGAAGAGTCGGCCCTGACGCCGTTCTCTGTTTCGACTTCGAGATCCTTTGCGCCCTTTTGAACCGGTTGAAGTCCAAGCACCGCCGACCGAATATGCACTTCTCCATCGAGGGAGCGAATGGCATCGTAGGCGGTCAAATCTTCAGAGTCCTTGCCGTGAAGTGTCGGGATGCGGTCACTGCCGAACACGCCGTCGCGAGGCGGGGTCTGGAGGAACTTCCGCATCGCATCGATATAGTTCTCGATATCTTCCTGATGGGGCGCAACGGGAGGGGCTTCCTTCGAATCGGCCTTGCTCAACTCCTTGGAAAGCTTCTCGAACTTCTCCTTCAAATGAGAGTCCACTTTCTTGCTTTCCATTTTTGGCGCGACGGCGCGACTGAGGGTTGCGTAACTGATCGCGGCGGCGACGCCCACGAATCCCAGCGAGAGAACGGCGATGCTCAACTTCGATTTGATGATTTTCACGGCTACTTCTTCTTGATCAGGAAGGTCATAACATGCCCAATGGGCTTGCCATATTTGATGTCGCTATGACAGTTATAACACGACTTTTCCTTCGGTGTGATCGACTTTATGAGCACCCATCCATCTTTCCCGTTAACGGTCACCTTGTCGGAGTAGGTTTCGTAGTCTTTGTGGTCAAGTTTGTTGGATAGTTGAACCACCAAACGCCCGACATCAGCGGCCAAAGCCTTCAAACCTTCCTTTCTCACTTTCGTATCGGTTGGCTTTACCGATCGGTCAAAGGCGAGCCCCGTCATGGTTGGATTGAACCAGTCACCTTCGTCATAGAGCCGCATGAAACAGGTCGCGCGAACATTCGGATCCTTGAGGAAGTCCGGCGGCAACTTGGTTAGCAGGTCAACCATTTTCCCCGTGTCTCCCCCAATATGATCTGGCTTTTTCGGTTCCTTCTTCTCTCGGCTTTCGATCAGCGAATAGACTCGGTAGTCCTTGGTGAGGTCCTTAATCTCTTGGTAACCTTCGACTTGATGGGCAAAGACAAGGTGGATCGACGGAGCACGATTGCTGCCAAAGCGGCCGTCGGTGGGTTGCTCTAGCAGACTCTTTTGCACAGCCGCAGTGTAGGTCTCGATGACCTTGTCATGAGGAAAGGACACAGTCTTGGTGGAGGCGTCGCCCGATAACCTAACCGCCGCCAAGCCACCGCCGGTCAAAGTAACGAATCCGATCAATAAAGTTGTGGGTTTCATCTAGGTCTCCTAAGGTGCTTTTTCGATCAGAGCTGCCATCACATAACCGATGGGCTGACCTTCTTTGATGTTGGTGTGACAGGAGTAGCACGTCTTGTCGCTCGCCCGCACCGCTTTCGCCATGAGCCAAGCGTGATGACCTGCAACATCAAACGACGTCGAGTAGTCCTCGTAGTCTTCTTTCATGCACTCGGCATCGAGGTCGGTGACTCGCTTTCGGACTTCGGCGGCGATGGTCTGCGATTCTTGACGTCGGTCTGCGCCTTCGAGGAAGGTCATGTGCACCGGCGTCACGCGGTAGTGGGGAACTTGCCCAAGGAATCGTCCTTCTTTGGCCGACTTTTCGTAAGCCGCGATGACCTCATCGGGCATTTTGCCTACTACAAACGAATTGATCATGTACTTGTCCGCGGCGAGATCCTGAACCTCTTTATAGCCCGGAATTTTCTCTCCCGTCGCACCGTGCAAGGTCGGCACCCGGCTAGCCCCAAACAGCCCGTTTCGAGGGGGAACTAGCATAAAGCTTCGCACTGAGGTGAGATAGGTGTCGATGTCTTTGTCGTGAGCGAACTTGACGGTCTTCGACTTCTTTTCGCCCGAAGTTTTGTGGTTCTTATCCAAGTCTCCATCGCCGCGCGGCACGCTGGTGGCATACGTTAGCGAACAAATGGATGCGACCAATGTGGCCGATATTCCCCAAAACGCGATTTTCGATGTATAAGGCTTCATCGCAATCCCCACTTACACGAAACGGACGCGCCAGTTACTCGCTAGTTACGACAGAATTTTGTGATTTTTGAACCCCATCCACAAGAGTACAACCGTCGCCGCCGACATATCTAAAATGACGTCGGCGTAAGACCCAACTCGGTTCGGCATAAAGCTTTGTCGGAACTCGTCGCATATCGAAATGCAAAGCGGGAAGGCAAATGCTGTTAGCATCGCTCGCCGCCGGTCATCGACCACCCGCGACAGGTAGGTGCCGAAGAGCGCCATGAGCGTTCCGTAAAAGGTGACGTGGATGATTTTGCGAATCCAGATCACGAGTCGAATGATTTGTTCGGATGTCAGGCCAAGGAACGTGAACCACGGGTGCATCTTGTCAGCTCCACCGGTCGAGGCGCTGAAATAGGCCACCGACCAGTTAAGCAGGATCGCAGTCACCAGCCACAGGTCTTCCTTTTTCAGCCGCTTGTTCGCTAAAAGAACTGAAGTTCCTATTCCCGCCAAGGCGATCTCAATCATGAGCGAGATCGGACTAATGTCTCGTCCGTCTCGACGCTCGCTAATTAGCCAAAACAAACCAAGAGGTCCGAGCCAGAAAAGAAGCAGAGATTCACCATTTGGGCGCCTTCGTAGCTCGGGGCAGACAAGGAACAAAGCTCCTAATCCGAGAATTTCGCATACCACCGGCAACAGGTATGGCGAATCGTTCGTGCGGAAAATCGCCAACCCAAGCACGACTAAGATGGGACTGGCGTACTTTGCAACTTCCCGCATGAGATACCATTACTATTATGCCGGTACCAGACGCAGCAACTTTTGCGCGCATGCTCGACGCTGCCCAAAAAGGCAACTACGCCCTCGCTTCGATCAACGTGACTTCGAGTACGACCCTCAATGCGGCGTTGGCTGCGTTTGCAGAGACCAAAACGGATGGCATCATCCAGTTCAGCACGGGTGGATCGGAGTTCGCCAGCGGACCGATCAAAAGCATGTCTGAGGGTGCGATCGCGCTGGCCGAGTACACGCACCGCGTGGCCAAGGACCTGCCCTGCTATGTGGCGTTGACCACCGACCACTGCGTCCCGCCGAAGGTCGATGCGTTTGTCCGTCCGCTGATCGCAGAGAGCAAATCCCGTGTCGACAAAGGTCTGCCGCCGCTATTTAATGGCCATATGTTCGACGGATCCGAACTGAACCTGAAGGACAACATGACCACGGCCAAGGATCTTCTCGCGGCAATGGCCCCTCTCGGCATCATCCTGGAAGTTGAAGCTGGTGTGGTCGGCGGCGAAGAGGACGGCATCGACAACACGGGTGTGGGCCACGAGAAGCTCTACACCACCCCGGAAGACATGCTGTACGTGTACGACCAACTGAGCCCGATCGGCCGCTTCACGCTGGCCGCCACGTTTGGCAACGTGCATGGCGTTTACAAGCCCGGCAACGTCAAGCTCAATCCGGAAATCCTGCGCGAAGGCAACGAGGCGATGAAGGCCAAATACGGCAAGATTCTCGACCTCGTGTTCCACGGCGGAAGCGGAAGCCTGCTTTCCGAGATTCACGCCGCAGTAGACTACGGCGTCGTGAAAATGAACGTGGATACCGACTGTCAGTACCACTACTCGCGCCCGGTCGTGGACCACGTGATGAAGAACTACGACGGCATGCTGCGCATCGATGGGGAAATGGGCGACAAAAAGACCTACGACCCACGAAGCTACATGAAAAAGGCAGAAGCCGGCATGAAAGCTCGCGTCATCCAGGCCGCTACCGAACTGCGAAGTGTTGGTATTTCGTTAGTGAATGGCTAAGAGCTAGAGCGGAGTGGTAACCTATCGGGAATTCTTATGATCATCAACGAGATCATTGGGCATAAGGTGGTGGTCCATGTCGAGAATGGCACCCAGGTCGTCATGCACCGAGGCGTGCTGGAACAGGCGGATTCGCTCTTTATTCGACTGAAAAAGGATAATGAGACGATCTACTTCTGCCTGGTAAACGTCATCGCCATTCATCCGGTGTAATGCCACGCGTCGCTTGCGTCCAGATGGACGTTACATACGGCGACCGCGACGGTAACACGCGTCGAATCAACGATCATATCCACGTCCTGAAGGCTCAGAACGTGGATATCGTCGTTTTTCCCGAGTGCAGCATTGGCGGATATTGCGTCGAGACGCCCGAACAGCGATCAGAAGTCGCCGTTCCCGCTTACTCAAACCACTTGCTTCAGATTCAAGAAGCCGTCGACGTTCACGACATGATCGCAGTCGTCGGCTTCGCCGAGAGCGGGGAAGGGCACTGCTTTTACAACTCGGCCGCCCTCTTTTGCCCGGGCGAGAACCCTCGTGTCTATCACAAAACCCACCTCCCCGAGTTGGGCTATGACCGGTTTGTCACGCCGGGCGACGACTTTCCCGTTTTCGACACCAAGCATGGACGCTTGGGCCTCCTCATCTGCTTTGATATCCGCTTCCCCGAGGCCGCTCGCATTCTGGCGTTAAAGGGAGCCGATGCGATCCTCCTTCCTACCAATTGGCCGACCGGTGCTGACATCAGCGCCGACCTGCTTGCGCTGGCTCGCGCGGTAGAGAACAAGGTCTACGTGGCGACGTGCAATCGAGTCGGCACCGAGAAGGGCTTCACGTTCATCGGCAAGAGCAAGATCATCGATCCAATGGGTACGATTTTGGCTTCAGCAGGGGCGGATGAGAAGGTACTAATTGCTGACTTGGACTTCGAAGTCAGCCGAAATAAACGCAATGTGACGGTGCCCGGCAAGCACGAAACGACAATCTTCGACAGTCGGCGGCCTGAACTTTATGCATCATTTTTCGGGCATACTGTTCCAATTACTGTCGAAAAGCAGTAAAGTACACAATCCCTGCGAGTGAGTTATTGACGATGAAATTAGGCGGAAAAACGATTGTAGCGTTGGCTTGGGCTGGATTCCTTGCCGTCATCATCGGTTGCGGCGGCAGCAGCACCGATAGTGGAACAACCTCCACGACGGCGACGACCTCGACCTCGGCGACAACGAGCACGACCTCGACGACGAGCACAACTTCAACCACGAGTACGACCTCTACGACGTCGACCACCAGCACCACCTCGACCACGAGCACGACTTCGACGACCTCTACAACGTCAACAACTTCGACCACGTCTACGACGTCCACTACGGGCACGATGGGATCGCTCCCTCACGATTCGATCCTCTACACGATCGGCGACGGCACCTTCACCTTCCTGAAGTCCATCAAGTCGGACGGAAGCAACGACACTTCGCTCGCTTCGTTCGCAGTTGCGACTACCAAGGCGGTTGCTCCGAACCCGACGAAGACAAACCAGTACGCTTTTGCCAGCATCGACCAGAACACGTCGCAAATGACGCTCTATCTTGGCAACTCGGCTCTGAGCACCAGTTCCGCAACGCTTCTCACGTCGACTTCGTTCGTTGACATCGACGACATCCAGTTCACACCAGATGGAACCTACATCATCTTCAAAGCCGATTCGGGTCTTGGCTACAAGATGTATCGAATCCCGGTCACCGGCGGAAACGAAGTCTCCCTGGACGACGTGTTTGAGTTCTCGGTTAGCCCGGTCAACGGAAGCCACCTGATCGCCTACTCCAAGCCGCTGGCCACGACCTCCGAGGTCTACACCATCGACTACACCACCGCCACTCAGACGCCGATCACTAGCCTCGGTGCCGACGTCTTCTACCCGACTTGGTCGAGAGATGGAAGCACGATCCTGTTCGGCTACCTCGCCCCGTCCGCGGTCAACGCCGACCTGTATAAGGTCTCGTCCAGCGGCGGTACGGCCACTCAAGTTACGAACTCGTCCAATGTGTACGAGATCATGGGCTTCTTCAACGAGGACATGACGAAAATCGCCTCGGTTGGCTTCGACGCCTCGAACAACCTGAATCTTTCCGTCATGGGTGCTGACGGATCGAACGTGAATTCGATCCTTTCCGACAACTCCCTCGGAGTCACCTGCTACTGGACCGACAGCAATGGCCGAGCCATCGCCGTCAACCTTCCGCACTTCCAGATCGGCCCGCGAAAGCGACGCGCCCACTAAGAAGGCAGAACCTTGAAAAGCCCGGAGAAAACTCTCCGGGCTTTTTTTGCGCCACAATCTATACCTCGTGATAAGGATCGTTGGTGCAGGATTTGCTGGGGTCGAGGTGGCTTGGGCTTGCGTGTCCCGCTCCGTGGAGGTTGCGTTGTACGAGATGCGCCCTGTCAAGTCGAGCCCGGCTCATACCACCGACTACTTTGCCGAGCTCGTCTGCTCGAACTCGCTGAAATCAAAGCTCCCAACCAGCCCGGCTGGACAGTTAAAGGCCGAGATGGCCGCGCTGGGGTCGATCATTCTGCAGCTAGCCGAGGAGAATGCCGTGCCCGGCGGTGAGGCTTTGTGCGTGGATCGCAACGCGTTTGGTCGGGCCGTCACTCAGACTATTAGCGAACATCCATTGATCTCCGTGAGCAGGGAAGAGGTCACGCCTGCGATGGTCGAGGAGTGGCTCGCGCAAGGCGATCAGGTCGTCCTCGCCTCTGGCCCTTTGACTTCGCCTGCTTTGTCCGATTGGCTGGCCAAGAAGACGGGCCGTAGCCATCTATACTTCTACGATGCCGTCTCGCCGACGGTCGAGGCGTCCTCGCTGGATATGAGCGTCGTCTTTGCGGAGAGCCGCTACGGGAAAGGTGAAGGCAACGATTACCTCAACTGCCCTTTCAACAAAGAAAACTATGAGGCGTTTGTCGCGGCGCTGGTGACGGCTGAGCGGGCTCCATTCCATGCCTTCGAAGCCGGCGGCGTGCGGGGGGAGGTGGAAATCGACGAAGACTATAAGCTCCCCGGCGAGCACCAACTGCTCGAACAAATCAAATACTTCGCCGGATGCACTCCGATCGAGGCGATTGCCGAGAAGGGCGCGCGGTCGCTGGCCTTTGGCAACTTTAAGCCGATGGGGCTGACCAATCCTGCTACGGGTCGCAGGCCGTGGGCCGCCCTCCAGCTTCGTCCCGAGAATAAGGAGAAGACGCTTTATTCGCTGGTGGCCTGCCAAACCCGGCTGAAGTTTGGCGAGCAAAAGCGAGTATTCCGTATGGTTCCCGGCCTAGAGAACGCGGAGTTCGTCCGCTATGGAGTTATTCACCGCAATACGTATATCGAAGCTCCTAAGGCCCTTTTGCCGAACCTAGAAATGCGCGACGTTCCGAACCTCTTCATCGCCGGGCAGTTGACCGGCGTCGAAGGATATGTCGAATCGGCGGCTATGGGCATCTTGGCGGGCCTCTGCGCCGTTGCGAAGGCGCAGGGCCGGGAAGTGCCCGTCGCTCCCCGAGAAACGGCGTACGGGGCTCTTCTGGCGCATTTGCAGGACGAGACGCCGCGCGAGTTCGCGCCGATGAACATCAACTGGGGCATTTTGCCCGATCCCGACCCGGTTCCGCGGGATAAGAGTGTGAAGCGGGCAATGAAGATCGAAGCCGCGCAAGCGGGCCTGCAGTTTTGGCTGGAAGCGTTAGCGCTGTAGCGGAAACTCCGCCACAACCTCGTAAGCGCCATCCGGCTTCGTGTTGAACAGCGTCACCGACTCAACCGTCCACTCGATGTCTTCGGGTTTCGCCCCAGAGTGCATGAAGTCGCGCAAGCGATGACCTAGCTTCGTCGAAGCCGGTTTCATACGACCCAACGTAATGTGTGGCACAAACCCCTCACGATCGCCCGGCAGAACCGCCGATAGAGCCTCGTACAGCGCGTTCAGATCGCCTTTGACGCTCTCCACGCCCAGCCACAACACGCCAGGACGCTTGTGGTCAGGAAAAGAGTCGATGGAGCCAACCCGCAGCCGAACCTCCTTTGCGCCTGTCAGCGCCTGGGCTGCCAACTCCCGAACCGCCTCGACATCTTCGTCACCCAGAAATACCAGAGTCACGTGCCACTTCTCGGCCGAAACCCATTTTAGCCCTTGCCGATCCAGCTTCGTCTGAACCTTGGGAACATACTCGGACAGAGCATTGCGGGCAATCGGAGACAGGTCGAGTGCGAAAAAGAGCTTCATGGATTCGTGCGAATATCGCGCATCCATTTTGCATGAAAATCGAGGAAAAGGCGATTGCGACCGCCAGCATGGGCAGTTTTTCCTTTCAAGTCGGCCGAAACTGAGGGAATGGTTTTCGGAAAATAAGGATCGACCAAGAGCTCGACATCGGCCACACCCTCGGGATGTCCCACAATCGGATCATTCGCCGTATTCAAGTCATCGATCGCCTGCTCCACCGACTTACCCCAGAAGTCCTCGATGTTGACCGGATCATCGGGACGGTCGAACCGCCACATCCAGTACCGCACATCGCCTTGCTTCACCTGAATGGCCTCGCCTACCGGCGTATTGATCGTACCGGGACACGACCAAATGTCGTTGTTCTTGAGATAGGGGCCAATGATCACCTCGGCCCATTCGCATCGGGGGTCAGAGGGAGGCCACGTGGTCCATGGACGATAGCCAAGCGTCGTCTTGAGATCGCGCCTGTCCGGCATCCGATCGTCGTAATCCGACATGTAGAGCGCAAACCCGGTGCCGATCTGCTTCTGGTTGGAGAGGCAGGCCACACGTTTGGCCGCCGCCTTCGCCTGGCTAAAAACCGGAAACAGAATAGCGGCCAGGATCGCAATGATGGCGATCACGACCAGGAGCTCAATCAAGGTAAATGCAATCTTTCGGTTCATTCGAATCAAATGCAAATCGGCAAGCCCGACATTGGTACATTTTAGCAACATGAAATTCGCTTCCGCCGTTCGCTCTGTCACAAATCCTATGGCGACACTCGTTTTGATGCACGGTCTAGGGAGCGACGAGCAGGACATGCGCGGCTTTGCCGACATGCTCGACGGCCGTTTCGACGTTGTCTGCCTGCGGGCGCCTCAACGGTACGGACCTGGCTATGCGTGGTTCGACATTCAGTGGACAGTTCGTGGCATCGAGATCGACCCAGACCAGTATTGGCAGTCCGTCGAGGCGGTAGCCGAGTACCTGAAGGAGCAGAACTTCGAAAGGCTGATCCTCGGCGGATTCAGCCAGGGAGCGATGATGTCCCTCGGCGTTATCACCAAGCACCCCGATCTCGCCAAAGGTGCCGTACTCTTGAGCGGCCGTGGCATAGACGACATTTGCCCAGCCTTTGACGGTCCGGTTTTCCACGCTCACGGCGCGTTCGACGATGTGATTTCCGTCGAATATGCCTACGTCCTGCGCCAAAATCTGAGCCAACTAGGCGACCGATACGAGTTCCACGAGTACGAAATGGGACATTGGATCAACGAAGAAGAGGTCGCCGACCTCAACCGTTGGCTAGCTCGGTTTCTCGAGATCGAATGAAACGGGGTTGAAGTACTCTCGGACTTCCTTCGAGTTCCACTTGATCGCCAGGGGGATACAAAGCGGCGCCAAACAGCATGTTGAAATACCCACGCAGATATTGATGAAAGCCCCCATCCACCACTTATGCGTTCGCTGAGGTTTGAGGATCGCTAAATTCATAGCGAAGAGGACCCAAGAGTAGATTCCGAGGAAGATCAGCGAGCCGCGGAGCATCGAAATTTGGTCCGGTGGTATTTGAGAGAGGTCAACCGTACCTTCGCGAAGGACTAGGACTAAAGTCACTGACATCAGAACCAGTACGCAATACCAAACAAGATTGAGAATGCAGTAGATTCGATAATGCTTGAGGGCTCTTTCGACCACACTCTATTTAAGCAGAAACTAGGAACGATGCTGGTGTTATAATCGTCTTCACTCGTTGGAGTTAGGAAAAGAAATGATTCGAAAGTTCTTACCCGCAATATTGCTCGTCGTTGCGGCAGCCTTTGCGCATGCCGACAAGATTTCTGGATTCGTGAAGGGCGCGCCCTCCGGTCGTACTTTCCAAGTTGGTACCAGCAAAGGTACTTACACGGTTGACGCCAGCAAGGCGAAAGTCACGTTGAAAGGGAAGTTCTTTGCGCTCAGCGGTCTGACCGGTGGTTCGCAGGTCACCGTGGAAGGCACCCTGAAGGGAATGAACATGATGGCCAAGATGGTCAGCATCGGCAACCTTCGTGCTGCAGGCAAGCCGGTCGCCGCCACCATGAAGCCCGCTCCGAAGAAGATGGACTCGAAGCCTTCGAAAACGATGAAGCCAAAGATGGACGATAAGATGTCCAAAACTTCGAAGACGATGAAGCCGAAGACCGACACCAAGACGACCAAGACCACTAAGTCGAAGACGGACACCAAGGCTAAGACCGACTCGAAGACTACCAAGACGGACACCAAGAAGAAGAAGACCGATACTAAGACGAAGACCGGCGGAAATTAATCCCCTCTTCTCTAAGGAGACCTCTCGACTTCGCGGTCGAGGGGTCTTTTTTAGTTTAGGTTCTGGATCGCCTTGACCGGGTCCATCTTCGCCGCACGAGCGGCGGGAAGGATGCCGAAGAACATCCCTGTCAGTAGTCCAGATCCGATCGTCCCTAGCACCGTCAACACCGTCACAATCGGATGAATTGGGCTGAACCGATCCAACAGCCGACAGACCAGAAAACTGAATCCGAGCCCAACCATCACTCCAAAGAGGCTGATGAGGACGCTCTCGGTCATGAAGAGCCGAAAGATTGCGCCACGATTCGCCCCTGTCGCTTTTCGAATCCCTATCTCCGAAGTTCGCTCGCCCACGCTCAACAGCATCACATTCATGATCCCGATGCCGCCGATGAACAGCGAAATGCCGGTAAGGCCCACCAACAGCCATTGCAGGATGTCGGTAAATCGGTAGACCACTTTCAGCAAATCCTTTTGGGTGAGAAGATCGAATTGGTCGTCATCCAGGTTCTTCCGAAGGGTGGCACGCATGGCGTTCAGAACCTTTTCTGGTTCAATACGAGGATCGAGTTGAACCAGTATGCGGTCGGTTTGGCTCGCGGGCTCCGCTTTATGAAGTCCAGCATAGGGAATGTAGATGAGGTTTTGGAAACTGCCGAACGACATCAAGCTGGATTCTTGCGATTGATCGTGGGTGACGCCCACGACCTCGTACTGCTTGCCGTTGATCTTGATCGCCTTGCCCACTGCGTCCTCGGTAGGGAAGAGGCTTTGTTTGGCAAGGGAACCGATGACGCAGACCATCTTATCGTCGTCGACCGGCATCAGCAGGCGGCCCGCCGAGAGGTCGAATTTCTTGATCTGAAACCATTCCGGCGTGGTCGCAACCAGGAAACTCGACGCCAAACGGTCCTTGTAGTTAGCCCCGCCGCCCACAAACGTCCAACACGCAACCTTCTGAACCCCTTCGAGCCCTCGCAGATTCTCCGCGTCGCGTTCCTTCAGGTAGCTCGCGCCGCCCAGATTGATATTGGGAAACCCGCCACTAATCTTGGCCGGGATGACGATGATCGTATTAACGCCGATATCTTCGACTTGGTCGGTGAAGTCTTTCCGAACGCCGATGGCGATGCTGGCCAACAAAACGGTGGCGATCGTCGCGGCCATCACTCCGCTTGAAGTCAGCAGCGCACGTTTCCAATTTTCGCGGATATTGGAAAGTGCCTCGCGTAACTCTTCGACCATCGTCGATTGAATTCTACGGTAATTCGGCCGAGATGTTCTCTTTGCTTGGTCCTAAGCCAGAATCCCAAGGACTTCGTAGACCCATTCTTGGGGCCGATTCGTGTGGTAGCAAATCCAGGCTTCACCGTACGGCATCCAGGTTGCTTCGAACTTTCCTCTTCGCTCGCCCTTCTTCTTAATGTGCCAGTGGATGGATTCGGGGCAGGCCGAGAGAGCATATTCCTCGACCACCTCGCAACCAATCTCCTCAAGAATGACTCGGAGTTCGTCGGGCGTATATTTGAGAAACTGTTGGCGCATGTTTGTTCCTGCCAGGACCAAGGTAGTCCACCGATATAAATCGGTTCGATTCGCTCAGAAATTGACGCCAGATTATCAATTTTGGCTATCAACTGGGGGAATTACGGGGCTAGCGCGGCGGCTTCCTTGCTCTTGATCGGACTCTTACCGTGTTCGATCCAATAATCGAACTCTTCCGGGAATTGTCGGATGAACGCCTTGACCGGCCACGCGGCGGCATCGCCAAGGGCACAGAACGAGCGTCCTTCGATCTGGTTGGCGATATCGACCAACAGCTCTTTGTCTCCTGGTTGACCATTGCCCGCCACAATCCGGTCGAGAATCTGAATCATCCACCGGGTGCCTTCTCGGCAAGGTGTACACTTGCCGCACGATTCGTTAGCATAGAACTGCGCCGTGCGCCAGCAGAGCATCACCATGTCCGTGTGCTCATTGAAGAACATGCAGCCGCCTGAGCCGACCATCGACTTGGCCTCCATCATCTCCTCGTATCCGATGATCGCCGTTTCGATCGCGTCCGGCTTGATGACCGGCATGGACGATCCGCCGGGAATACAGGCCTTGATCTTGCCGCCACGAATTCCACCGGCAAGTTCCAAAAGCTCTCGGAGCGGAGTACCGAATTCGATCTCAAAGTTGCCGGGCTTGTTCACATGGCCGCTAACCGAGAAAATCTTGGTGCCACGGCTATTCTTCGTCCCTGCGCCAAGCGTGGCATACCATTCGCCACCCCGCTTGATGATGTGCGGTGCACAGCAGTACGTTTCGACGTTGTTGATCAGCGTTGGCTTCTCCCAAACGCCGCTTACCGTCGGAAGAGGAGCGTGTGGGAACTTCAGCCGCGGCATCCCACGCTCACCCATCAGCGACGACATCAGGGCGCTCTCTTCGCCACACTCATACGATCCCGCCCCGAGGTGGATGTGCAGATCGAACGAGAAATCTGTGCCAAGAATATTTTTGCCCAGTAGATTGTTGGCGTAAGCCTCATCGATTGCGCGTCGCAGGGCTCGTGCGCCGTCGATGAATTCACCACGAATGTAGACGTAGCCGACGTCGCCCTGAGTGGCGTACCCGGCAATCGTCATGCCCTCGACCAGCAAAAACGGGCAGGTTTCGAGGAGTTGTTTGTCCTTAAACGTCCCCGGCTCGCCTTCATCCGCATTGCACAGAATGTAGTGAGGACTGCGCTTTTCCTTGGGCAAACCATTCCACTTGATCCAGCTAGGGAAGCCGGCACCGCCGCGCCCTCGCAAGCCAGAGGTCTTTACTTCGTCAATAACGGCCTGGCGCTCCATTTTCAGAGCCTTTACCAAGCCTTCATAACCGCCCTTGGACTTGTAGCCTTTTAGCGTCTTGTAGGTGGGATCGTCGGTGTGTTCGAAAAGCAGTTTATATTCGGCCATGGTTCGATTCCTCCTAAGCGAGCGTCCCCTTACGCTCGGTTTCCATCAGTTGGACTTGCACGATCTGGTCGGCCATCTTGATGACCGTGTTTTCCTCGCTGTTGCGAAGCTTTTCGAGCAGGTCGTCGATGTACTTTTCGTCGACTGGCCCGTGGTAGTTATCGCCCACCTGCACCACCGGTGCGCGGTCGCAAGCGTTTAGGCATTCAACCTCTTCCAGCATAAACATGCCGTCCGGCGTCGTCTCCTTGTTGCCGATCCCCAGCTTCTTCGACACGTAGTCGCGAACCCGAAAAGCGCCGTTGAAGTGGCACGAAAGGCAAGTGCAAACCTCGATCTTGTGGCGACCCGGGTGATGCTGGGTGTTGTACATCGAATAGAACGTAGCCACGCCCTGAACCTCGGCCGCGCTTCTTTTCAGGCGGTAGGCGACCTCGGCGATGGCGGCATCGGTCAGCATTCCGCCGTACTCTCTCTGAGCGATCCAGAGACCCGGCAAAATGCACGCCTTCCAGTTTGGATAGTGGGTCTTGAGGGCGTCAAGCTCGGCAATGGCCTGCTCGCTAAATTGGAGTTCGAGATCTTCGGCTCGGGGCGGCATCGGACGCTCGTTTGGACTGCCGATTTGAAGGAGATCGCTCACAAGCTGTAGGTTACCCGGGGTTATACTTATCCGATCAATGAAATCGTGTCCCCGATGCGGCAGACAGAACGAGGACGACGTCCGATTCTGCGGTCGTTGCGGTCTCGATTTGGTCGAATACGAACAGCATCAGGCTCGTCCGGCAACCGAGGATACGATGTACTGCTACCGCCACCCGAAGGAGGCGACGAATCTCAGCTGTGGTCGATGTGGCAAGCCGATTTGTACAAAGTGTGCGGTCATTGGGCCGGCGGGACCAAGATGTCCCGACTGCGCAAAGCAAAACGTCACGGTGCGACCCGCGGCGGTGATTCATGAAGCCAAGCGCGCGGTGACCGGAATCGGGAGGCTTGGCCCGTACGGAATCTATATTGTGGTTCTCATCGCCATCAGCGCCCTTGGCGCGTTGCGCGGGTGCGCTTGCAACACCCAGCACGGCAGGATTCCCCAAGAATATTCTCGCCCGGACCAAGACGATGGCCCGAGCGAGACGAGGTCGATTTAGCCGCCGTACTGCTTCAGTCGGCCCTTCATTTCGGTGAGCGTGTCGCCGTCGAAGTCCTTATCCTTACTCGCCAGCGAAACGGCCTTCTTCTGAGTCTGAAGCGCCTTCTTCTTGTCCCCGGCTCGCCAGAGGGCGAGGGCGTAGGTATCCATACTCATCGGGTCGTTGGGCGCAGCCTTCATCATCTTTTCACCCAGGGCAACCGCTGATTTGTAAACCGGAGCGCCAAGTTTCATGTCCTGCTCCACAACCATCCACACGATCGAGTTCATGATCTGCGGATCCTGAGCAAAGTCCTCTTTGCCGAGCGCCGTGATGTAGGTGTCCAGGCCCTTCAGATTGCCCTGAACCATCGCCATCAGCTTGTACTGGCTGACCATCATCTTCAGGTCTGGGTTGTCCTTGATGATGGCGTCGGCTTTATCCGAAGCAGCCTGGAACTTCTTGTCCTTCAGGTCCTTCATCATCGGATTCATTTTCTCGGCCATCTTCTCCTGGAGTTTCATTTCCTCCATCTCCTTGGCCTTCGCACTGGCTCGCTCGGTGTGGGCCTTTTCCAAATCCGATTTGCCGGCAAGGAGACTGTCGATGGCTTCCTCAAGGCCGCCCATTGGGTGGCCGATCCAGGCGATCTTTCCGTCGCCATTGACCAGGAATGCAGAAGGAATGCCGTTCTCACCGGCGGCTTCCATCCAATTCTTGGCCATATAGGTGTCTGGCCCTTCGGTAGCCACGTTGTAGTCCATCTTCTCGCCAAAGTCCTTCACGAATGCCGGAACCTTGGTCTTGTAGTCGTCTGGAGCGTTCTCCCAGATGCTGACACCAACAAAATTGACCTTGCCCTTGAACTTATGGGCGAGTTCCGTCAGGTGGGGAATTGATTGTCGACAGGGGCCGCACCAGGTCGCCCAGAATTCCACCACGGTCACATTGCCGTTGCCGAGTTTTTGCGGCGAGCCTTTCACCCAATCCGTGACGTTGAGGTCCGGCGCTTTGTCGCCAATATTCAGACCCTGAGCCAACGAAAGGGAAGCCACGGCGAGCAGAGACGAGATTGTCAGAATGCGCATGAGCCTCATACCGGAAATCATACAACTTTTACGGGTCGTTTCGTTCCTAGGCCAATCTGTTCTTACGTTGATCCTAGCCCGTAGAGCTTGCCTTTCTTTTAACATTAAACGATCTATTGGGCTATGGTATTTACTCGACTCATCGATTCGCCAAGAAACTTGCCCAAATCTTGAAAAAATGTGTAACCGATGTCTATTTTGAACTTCTGTATCATTGGACGAAATTCCTCAAGTGAATTAGTTCTCCTACAATCCCTCGCCCCGCCTGAACTCCGGGGCGACTTTTTTTTGCATATTAGATGATGGAGAGATGAAATTCATGCAATCTTTGAAGCCGAAACAGGGTCATCAGCGTTATACAAAATGTAAGGCGCGTTTTCATCACTGTGACGCGTTCTTCTACAATCCCTCGCGCCCCGTCTGAACTCCGGGGCGTTTTACTTGACCAGAGAAGCCCTAGCGACCTAAAAGGCGGTCAAATATAATCGTTCCGATAATCTTTATTATGACTGTTTTCGATTTGGATGCCGGGAGAATCTCCTGAATATGGGGCTTGGCAACAAGAAACCACGTCCCTACCTGTATAATGCCCACAATGTCGGCGGCATCACCGAGCCCTCAAATGTCTCGATTCAGGCGGCTTGGCCCGCGAGGATTATTTGCTTCCAGCCTGATGCTCGCGTTTTGGGGCGTGCAGGCCGTCCCTGGACCGATCCACCAGGATTCCTCCAAGCAGATGTCCAAAGACATGGAGGCGCTGTTCGAGTCGAAGGTTCGGCCCACGATTCAGACCAAATGCTACGGATGCCACGGTCCTAAACAGCAAATCGCCGATCTCCGGCTCGATAAGCCGTTGACGCCGGCCGAGGCCAAGCTCGTCGCCGAAGCCATTTCTTACACCGGCGATACCAAAATGCCGCCATCCGGCAAACTGCCGGTCGACGAACTTGCCGCCGTTCAAGCTTGGGCGAAGGCGGGTGCTCCTTGGCCCTCGACCAAAGCACCAGAGAAACCCAAAGGCAAATTCTGGGCGTTCGTTTCGCCAACCACGCCACCTCTGCCAACCGTGAAGGCAAAATGGTGGGCGCAAAACCCAATCGACACCTTCGTCCTTGCCAAATTGGAAGAACACGGCCTCAAGCCGGCACCACCCGCCGACCGCCGAACCTTGATTCGGCGTGCGACCTTCGATCTCACCGGCCTTCCCCCAACGCCTAAAGAGATCGACGATTTTCTCAAGGATCAGCAACCAAACGCCTTCGAGCGAGTCATCGACCGGCTCATGGCCAGCCCAGCGTACGGTGAGCGATGGGGCCGCCATTGGCTCGACGTCGCCCGCTACGCCGATTCCAACGGTCTCGACGAGAATCTTGTCTATCCCAACGCCTGGCGCTACCGAGACTGGGTGATCAGCGCCCTGAATGCCGACATGCCGGTCGATCGTTTTTTCCAGGAGCAGCTAGCCGGAGACCTGATGCCCAACACAGGTGACGACGGCATCGTCGCAACCGGATTCCTTTCTCTGGGCGGGAAAATGCTCGCCGAGGACGACCCGGTGAAGCAGGAGATGGACATCATCGACGAGCAGGTGGACACCACCAGTAAGACGTTTATGGCGCTGACCGTCGGATGCGCTCGGTGTCACGACCACAAATTCGATCCCATTTCGGCCCACGACTATTACGCCCTCGCCGGAATCTTCAAGTCCACCCGAACCATGCTCAATTTCAAAGTCGTTGCCGAATGGAACGAGCGAATGATCGGTCCGAAAGACGAGCAAGAGAAACTAACCAAGATTCAAGGCGAAATCAAAACCAAGAATGACGAAGCCACCAAAGAGCGAAAAGCGGCGAGCGAGGAACTTCTCAAGGCGTTGAACCCCCGAACAAGCGACTACGAAAAGGCGGCCCGGACCTACCTCGAGGGTCAAAAGCGCCAAGTGACCCTTAATCCAGTCATCTCGACACCCGACGGTAAAGCCCCATCAGAGGCGATCGTCCATGAGGCCGAGGACTTCACGTCTGGCAACGTAAAGAAGGACTTCGACGGTTTTGGAAAGGGCATCGGCGTGTTGGTCAACATCGGCAACTTCCCTAACCGAACGGACTACGAAATCAACGTGCCGTCGGCGGGCACCTACCAACTCGATCTCCGCTACGCGGCGGGAGACGCTCGCCCGATTCGCGTCTATGCCAATGACGCGCTCGTCCTTTCGGAAGCCGCGGGCAAAGTCACCGGTGGATTCCAGCCCCAGCACCAGCAATGGCAGGCTGAGGGGATCATCCTCCTGAAAGCCGGCATCAACACCATTCGATTTGAGCGCGAAAGCTACTTTCCTCACATCGACAAATTCCTGCTGATCACCCGACCAGGCATGAGGCCAACCGAAAACCTTGGCACGCTGGCCAAGCAAAACGGCCTTATCCCCGAGTTGGTGAAAGCCGTTGCCGACAAGATCACTAACGGAGCTGAGGTCAAAATCGAGCTTCCTGAAGACCCCGATCACCTCTTCCCTGCTCCGGTCCAAGCGAGTTTGAAGGAGCTGAAAGGTGAAGTTGACGCGCTCGAAAAGTCAAAGCCCAATGTTCCGCTAGCAATGGCTGTTGGCGAAGGCAAGCCGACCGACCTCAAGCTCCACATCCGCGGCAACTATCTCACCCTCGGCGAGGACTGCCCCCGTCGCTTCCCTACCGTCGTCTCCGAGCCGAACCAGCCCGCTATTCCAACCGGCCACAGTGGACGTCTGGAACTGGCGCAATGGCTGACCAGCCCCAAGAATCCGTTGACCGCTCGCGTGTTCGTGAACCGAGTTTGGCGGTGGAAATTCGGCCGAGGCATCGTCGGTTCGGTGGATAATTTCGGCGCCCTTGGCGACCTCCCCACCCATCCCGAGCTGCTCGATTGGCTGGCGACGACCTTTGTGAACGAGGACAAGTGGAGCCTGAAGAAGCTCCAAAAGCGGCTAATGCTCACGAACACGTACATCATGAGCGGCCAGTACGATGCCAAATCCGCCGAAATCGACCTCGACAACCACTTCCTCTGGCGATTCCCACGTCAACGATTGGAAGCCGAAGAAATTCGCGACAGCATTCTCGCCGTGGCCGGAACCCTCGACCGCAAGATGGGCGGAACTGAGATGAGCTTCAAGCCTCGCGCCTACGTGACGAGCACCGAAAGTTCGAACCCGCTCAAGTACGACAGCCCCCGACGCGCCATCTACCTGCCCGTCATCCGCGCCGCCGTCTACGACGTCTACACCGCGTTCGATTTTGGCGATCCGACCGTCATGAACGGAGACCGGTCCAGCACAACCGTCGCCCCGCAGGCGCTGTTCATGCTCAACAGCCCGCTCGTGCTCAGCGCCACCAAAACGCAAGCCGAGAAGCTGATGCAAGAGCCGGGACTGACCGATGCCGACCGCGTGAAGGAGTTGTACGTCCGTTGCTATGCTCGTACGGCATCCGACTCCGAAGTCGCTCGCGCCCTCGATTTTCTCAACAAATTCGAATCCGCCTACGCCCAAGCCAAGGACCCCAAGCTGAGCGCTTGGCAGAGCCTTTGCAAATCCATCATTGCCGCCAACGAGTTTATCTATGTGGAATAAGGAATTCATCTCCCGCCGCGACCTCCTCAAGGCCAGTGCCCTTGGGTTTGGAAACTTGGCGTTTCTTAGCCTCCTTGCGGATCAAGCATTCGCCCAGCAAGCGTTTGCCGATCCGAAAAATCCACTCGCTCCGAAGCCGCCAATGTTCCCTGCCAAGGCGAAGCGCGTGATCTTCGTCTTCTTGCACGGTGGCCCCAGTCAGGTGGACACTTTCGACCCTAAGCCGCTTCTCACGCGTGACCACGGCAAGCCGTTTACCGGCGAGATGCCCCGAATCGTGTCCAGCCCAACCGGAAATCTGCTGAAGAGCCCCTGGGAATTCAAGCACTATGGTGAAAGCGGAATCGAAGTCAGCGACCTCTTTCCGCACGTGGGATCGTGTGTGGACGATCTCTGTTTCATTAACTCCATGTACGGCTCCAATTCGCGCCACGGCGGGGCTCTACTGGAGCTTCACACCGGAAGCGACACGTTTGTCCGTCCTTCGATGGGCTCTTGGGTCACCTATGGCCTCGGCACCGAAAACCAAAACCTGCCCGGCTTTTTGACGATCTGCCCCACTCTCAGCCATGGCGGCGTTAACAACTGGAGTTCAGCCTTCCTGCCCGCCTACACGCAAGGGACGCCGATTGGCAACGCCAGCATCGACGCAGCGATGGCCAAGATTCCGTTCATCCAGAACAAGGAGACGCCGGTCGACGCCCAAAAGCTCGAACTGGAACTCCTCGAAACCCTCAGCCGCGACCAGATGGCGCACCAGGGCCCCGATCCCGCCCTTGAAGGCAGAATCAGTTCGTTCGAACTCGCCTTCCGCATGCAAATGGCCGCTCCCGAGATTCAAGAGATCACCGACGAGACCGAAGAGACCAAGAAGCTCTATGGCCTTGATGAGCCCAAAACGCGGAACTTTGGCCACCAATGTCTGCTTGCCCGGCGGTTCTCTGAGAAAGGTGTGCGCTTTGTCCAGGTCACTCACTCCTACAAGTGGGACCAGCACAGCGACCTTCGGCGCGATCACGCCAGCAACGCCATGGAGGTCGATAAGCCGATCGCGGGCTTGATCAAAGACCTCAAGGCGAGAGGAATGCTCAAGGACACGCTGGTCATCATCAGCGGCGAATTTGGCCGAACGCCGGTGGCCCAAGGCGACGATGGGCGCGACCACAACCCGCACGGATTCACGACCATCCTCGCCGGTGGCGGCGTCAAAGCCGGATTCAAATACGGTGCGACGGACGATTACGGCTTCTTCTCGGTCCAAGATAAGTGCCACATCCACGACCTACACGCGACCATGCTTCACCTGTTGGGCATCGATCACACCAAGCTGACCTACTTCCATGGCGGTCGAAACTACCGCCTTACGGACGTCCACGGTGAAATTGCCACCGGCATCATCGCTTAGAGGAAAAGTTGGGCGAACAATCGATGGATTCCTGCGTATGAACCGCTAGGACCTCAAAATCCGCTTCAAAAAATAGAAGACCCCGGGGGCAACCGGGGTGATCATTCAAACGAACCCGACGACGAAAGATGCTCTTGCGAGCACTTTCGGTCGGGTAATCGCGACGAAGGCCGTCTGCAGCAACAACCCTCAAGGCCAATAGACGGCATTTGCCCTACCGAATGTTTCGCGTGAACCGTTAGTTCTAACAGAAAGCTAACGCACTTCGGCCTGCCCTAGCCCCGCGAAGGTAAAATTAGGTTCTATGTTCCTCGACGAGGCGATTGTCGAATTCTCCTCGGGTCGAGGAGGTTCGGGCGCAGTGGCATTCCACACCGAAAAGCACGTTCCCCGTGGCGGCCCTAATGGTGCCGACGGTGGCAAGGGCGGCGACGTCATCCTCATCGCTGATCGCGGACGACGAACGCTTTACGATTTTAAGCTCCTCGACCACTACGAAGCCGAAAGCGGTGTTCACGGTCTTGGCAACAAACGCGGCAAGAACGGCAAAGACATCACCATCAAACTCCCGGTTGGAACCGTCATTTCGGACGAAGCTACCGGCGAGTTGGTCGTCGACTTTACCAAGCACGGAATGAAGTTCGTCATCGCGAAGGGCGGACGCGGTGGCCACGGCAATCAGCATTACGTCAACTCGGTTCGACAGGCACCGAACTTCGCCGAAAAGGGCGGTCCATCCGAGCGAGTCAAAGTCAAATTGGAGCTCAAGCTGTTGGCCGATGTTGGCCTCATCGGCATGCCCAATGCCGGGAAGAGCACACTCATCAGCCGAATTTCGGCCGCCAAGCCCAAGATCGCCGACTACCCTTTCACAACCATCGTGCCCAACCTTGGCGTCGTCTCCTTCCGAGACACGTCCTTTACGGTCGCTGATATGCCCGGCCTGATCGAGGGCGCGAGCCAAGGCATTGGCCTCGGCTATCAATTTCTCAAGCATGTCGAACGCACCCGCGTTTTGGTCCACGTGGTCGATGTCTTCCCTATCGACGAGTCGGACCCGCTCCAAAATTTCGAAACCATCGAAAACGAACTGAAGCAGTACTCCGAAGAAATCTTTGCGCGACCCCGGCTGATCGCCCTCAACAAAATCGACCTCGTGGATCGATCCCAGCTTGGCGAATTGAAAGCGAAGTTCGAAGGATTCGGCTTTCCGATCTTCACGATCTCCGGTGTGTCTGGCGAGGGCCTGAACGAACTGCTCGACGCTGTGGCCAACATCCTTGAGGAAACCACGCCGAAGGAAGAAATTCCCGTGGTCATGCCCGCCATGCAGGTTCAAGGCGAGGACTTCTGGGAAGTGCTGGAGGAAGAAGAAGGCTACCGAGTGGCCGGCAAGCGCCTGGAGCGTATGGTCGCGATGACCGACCTCGAAAGCCGCGACGCCGTTCGCTATCTTCAGCGACGGCTTGACAAGATCGGTGTTTTTGACAAACTGAGGGATGCCGGAATCGAAGAAGGCGACTCGGTCGCCATCGGCGAATTCGAATTTGAGTACACGGACGAACGATGAGAATTGGAATACTCGGCGGCACCTTTGACCCGCCCCACCTTGGACACCTGAAGCTAGCCGAAGCGGCCATCGAGTCGCTCCAGCTCGACGAAGTCATTCTGCTCCCCGCGAACACAAATCCGTTCAAGGGTCGCCAGCGGACCTCCTCGGCTAAAGACCGAGCCGCCATGACCCAACTTCTGCAAAAGCGAAACCCTAAACTGTCGTTCTCGGATATGGAGATCACGCGCGGCGGCGTCAGCTACACCGTCGATACCCTCGGAGAACTGCAGATGGTCCACCCGGGTGACTATTGGTTCATCATGGGTGCCGATGCCGTCAAGAACTTCGGCGAATGGAAGAACCCACAACGCATCCTGCGCCTCTGCCGATTGGCCGTCGCCGTTCGCCCACCGACGACGAAAGAAGATTTGTCCCGCCAAATTCCTGCCGAATTTCGAGACAAGATTGATATCATTGACATGGCGACAACCGCCGAGTCCTCGACCGAAATTCGCGAACGACTTCAAAAAGGACAACCGATTCAGAACTTGACGATCCCCGAAGTTTCCGAATACATTAAGAAGAACAAGCTATACACATGACTTCTGCTGAAAAAGTTGACCTTATCCGCGACGCTGCTGACGATATGAAGGCAGAAAGAATTGAGATTCTCGACGTCCGAAAGAAAACATCCATATCCGATTATTTCGTCGTTTGTAGTGGAACGTCGGATCGGCATGTCGATTCGATCGCTGATCGAGTTGCCGAAAAGATGGCCACCCTCAAGGTGAAGCCTCTGCGAACCGAAGGCGAACGAAGCGGTTGGATTCTGCAAGACTATGGCGACGTCGTGTTGCACGTCATGAAGGAAGAACAGCGCCAGTTTTACGATCTGGAAGCGCTTTGGGAGTCCGTGCAGAATAATCCCGACCTGGAACTATAGCGATGAACGCGGAACAGAAAGTAGCCGACCTCAAAGGCGAGATCGCCAGAATCCAAGCCAAGCGTTCCGCGTCGTCCGACAAAGATATTCAGGAAGCCCTCCAGTTCAAAGAGGATGCTCTGCGCGAGCAATTGAAGACGGCTGAGGCTGCGGTTCAAGCCGAGAAATCCCAAGCTGAGCAGCAAGCCACCATCGAAATTGAAGAACTTCCAGCCAAAGAAGTTGAAAACGAAGTCCGATTGGCGAGAGCCCACCTCGCGGGCGATCGAAAACCTGCGGCGCGAGATATCCTTTCACGCCTCGAAGTTCAGGCTCCAAATAACGTCGATGTTCTTGAGCTTAAAGCAGACATGCTGATCTCGGTGAAGGACTACACCAATGCCTTTCCCTTCCTGAAGAAGGCTCACGAAATAGCGCCAACTAACGTCGGTATTGAAAAGAAGCTAGCCGAAGTCGCGTTCTTTAAGGGATCGCTAGGCTCCATCGACGCTCAATTGCGAACGATGAGCGATTCTCCATTCATCGCGGAGGGAGATATGAAGGCTAACCCAACCGTGGGCACCATCCTTAGCGCGTTCATTCCGGGATCGGGACACCTTGCCGTTGGGATGACGAGGAAAGGACTCGTCTACCTGACTATTTGGGTGCTCACCGTGATTATCCTCATTTTCCTCGTGAAGGCAGAAGCTGGTGCGGCCAAACTCCAACACCGCTCGTTTAGCCCGTCGATGCCCATCATTGGGTTTGGATTTATCGCTGCGATGGATTATTTCGTTGCCCTCTTTGAAGTTGCTGCGCTGGGTAGGGATAAGACCCTGTCCAAGCGACCGACGGTCGAGAGGCCCAAACCGCCAGTAGATCTTCCTTTTGAGTAGTTTACGAGCCCTCCACATATTCCACTCGCATTAGGGCGCACATCATGAATTTGGACGCACGTTCCCTCTCCTTTCAGGAGAGGACCTTCCCGCGGGGCACGAGCATGTCGTTCGAACTCGCCGAGGGGAAATAACGCAAAACGGAATCGGGGAGAAGAGGTGAGGTAAGTATTGGGAATCCGCCTTCGATGGCTGAGTCCTCCGGCTTTAATCGATCGCTCGGCCAATGGCCTTCCGAATTCTACAACCAACCATGAATTTGGACGCACGTTTCCTCTCCTTCCAGGAGAGGAAACCGATTCTGCCATCAATCTCAATGGTAGGAGGCAGGCGAAAACCTTTTTCGTTCCAATCGTCCCTTCTGCGGCATAGAGACGGAAAACTAGCTTCGCGCTTTCTTCAATTCCTCAACCAACTGCATCTGCGACGCCGTAATCGTCAGATCGCTTCGCGTACGCTCCAAAACCGCCCGCAAGGCATCGACCGTCCGACGCAACCCGTTGGTCAACGAATCCGGAAAATCGAACGTGACCAGCTCTTCATAGATCGCATCCATGTACTCCATGATCCGCTCTGCCTCGTCCATCCTTCCCTTCCGAATCTCGTCGAGGGCAAACCGACGAACTTCGCTTGCCGCCTCCGCTGCCCCGTGCAGATACGCCATCGTCTGCGAACCAAGCTCGGCCTGTGACGGCAGATCGCGCGCCTGAACGATCGCCATCACACACGCCGCCTCAACCATCTCCTTTTCCGAGTCGTGCAGGTACGACAGGCTGATTTCGGGATAGGGCTCCATCAGCTTGCGGACTTCTTTCGCCGTCGCCGACGCCTCGTCCAGCAATGCCTGAGACTCGACAAATTGGTGGCGATGCACGTGGCGAATCGACTTCGAACTGAGTTGCCCAAGCTTTCGGCACAGAACCAAAATCTGCTCCCGCGCCTCGTGCAGTTCTTTGGCGCGGCCACGGAGGTCGTCCCACCCTTGTGCGTTGATCACATCAGTTTCTGACGTTTCAGACTGACCCAACGACGCTCGCCGATAATCACATGGTCCAAAACGTCTATGTCCAGCAGTTCGCCCGCCTCAACAATTTTCCGCGTGACCTGAATGTCTTCAGGCGAGGGCTCGGGATCGCCGCTCGGATGGTTGTGAGCCACAATTACTCCAACGGCTCCCTCCCGCACCGCCTCACGAAAAATCTCGCGCAATCCTACGATCGACGCGTTCGCCGTGCCGATGTGGATCGTCGCCACCCGCAGAATCACATTCTTCGAATCGAGATACACCGCCACAAAGTGCTCTTGCCGTTCATGTCTCAGGTCGTCCAACAAGGCCGCAATGTCTTCGGGGCCGTCAATCTGCTCGACCTCAACTTCCCCATTGCCCGAAACTCCCACCTTCTGACCCAGAATGAACATCGCCAGTAAGCGTTTCGCAGCTGGCTCATCCAGGTCAAAAACACGTTGAAGCTCCTCAACCGAAAGGTCCGAAAGACCCCTCAGCTTTCGATTAGAGAGAATCAGTTCGCGGGCCACCGCCACCCAACGGTCGACGTCATCGTCGGTCTTCGAAACCGCGAGCGCCAACAGCTCGGTCGGCATCGCCGTCTTCAGCCCCAGTGTGCGGAGTCGGGCTAGAGTTTCGGAGGCCATCGGCGGGTTATACCACGGTCAGCGGCGTCGGCGGAATCTTTGCCTCTTCGGCGGGCTCGGTCCACTTCCCGTCCAGCTTCAACAAATTGATCAGTTCGGCCACACCCTGCTCCTGCGGAATCCCGTTCTTGACCACTTCCCTCTTCCGGTAAAGCGTAATCTTTCCGCCCGCTGCGCCCACATAGCCATAGTCCGCATCGGCCATCTCGCCGGGCCCGTTCACGATACAACCCATGACGGCGATATCAAGTCCGACCAAATGCTTGGTCGCATCGCGCACCTCGCGCAGAACCGTCGGCAGATTGAACTTCGTACGTCCACACGAGGGGCAGGCGATGTACTCCACCTTGGTTTTGCGCAAACCAAGGGACTGCAGAATGTCGTAGCAAACGGGAATCTCGTTCTTCGGGTCTTCGCTCAGGCTGACTCGGATCGTGTCGCCGATCCCTTCCATCAAAAGCGTTGCTATGCCCGCCGTCGACTTGATCCGGGCATATTCCCCGTCTCCCGCCTCGGTTACGCCGAGGTGCATCGGGTAGGCCATTCCCTCCTCCGCCATCCGTTTCACCATATGCCGATTGGCGGCAACCATGATGGGGACCCGCGAAGCCTTGCACGAGATATTCAGGTTTGTGTAGCCGTGTTTCTCGCAGAGCCGAAGGTATTCCATGGCCGACTCCACCATGCCCTCCGGCGTGTCACCGTAGGTCACCAATAGTCGTTCGGAAAGCGAACCATGATTCACGCCGACTCTCATCGCACGGTCATGCTTTTTGCAGGCTTCGATAACCGGAACCAAGCATTCTTCGATCGCGGCCAGCTCGTCAGTTTGTTCGTCTTCCGAATAAGCTAGTTCCTGCCGCAACTGCTCAACTTCGTCTCCTTCACGGCCTCGCATGTCGACATTCTTGCGGCTACCGTGCCGCTTAAAGACGAACAGCCCTGGGTTCAGCCGGACCTCGTCAACGTACTTCGCGGCTTCCACCGCGATATCCGTTCCCTGGTGGTGAACATCGGCCGTCAACGGAACATATTGGTACCGCTCGGTCACCTTTGCGCGAATCGCTTCAAGGCATTGGGCCTCGCCCAACGATGGAGTTGTCACCCTCACCAGCTCGCAACCGGTTTTGTGAAGGTCGATAATCTGCTCGACGCAGGCTTCGATGTTGCGAGTCTCTTCGGTGATCATCGACTGGACCATCACATGATGGCCGCTGCCGATGGTGAGGTTCCCTATCCGACAAGGGGACGTTTTGCGACGTGGATAGGTGTTCTCAAGGCTCATAACACACTTCTATTCTGACATACCTTTCTACGCATCCAAAACCAGAGGGTCTTGGTAATCCGGCCCGACTTTTGATACAACTAGGTACCGAGCCCGCCATGGATATGATCAATCGAACTTTCGTCGGCATCCGCGTTCCCGTGGAACTTCACGAAACCATCGAACGAGCGGTCCTTCTCCTTAAGCGTAAACCGGGCATCCTCGACATGCGCTGGAACCAATCATCTGAGTACATGCTCAGCCTTGTTTCTCTTGGCGAACTCTCCATCCAAACCTTAAGCATGTTGAAGGATCCCGTCGCCGATGCCCTCAGAGGTGAACCGCCCTTCGAGGTCACCCTGGAGAAATTCGTCGGAGTCCCGAACATGATCCAGCCTCGATTCGCCGTGCTTCAGTTCGGTGGCGACAGAGCCGAGAACACGCGGCGTCTGGCGGAGAAGATCGACGTCGCCACGAAGCCACTGACACCTCTGCGTGAGGGCCGGCCTTTCCAACCACACCTGATCGTCGGCCGCCTCAAAACGGAAAGTGACCAAATGCGCGTCGCCCTTGGTCGAGCATTGAAATTCCCTGAGCACGAGCCATTCGGCACCTGGCGAATCACCGAGATTGAACTCCTCATCAGCGCAGCAAGCACCGCCGGCATAGGCTATAAGGCCGTCGAAACCTTCCCTCTTGAAGGCTGAAGTAAGAAAAATCCACAAAATCCCCCAGATGGGTTGTCACGATTTCTTAACAGTCGTATTCTGAGATTAAGACGACGCCGTCTCCGAGCCTCTCGGTCTCGACGCCGCCTAACTTTGTTCTCAGGAGGAAATTTAGGTGCAGCGATATTCACCAGATAACATCAGAAATGTGGCCGTTGTCGGCCACGGCAGTTGCGGAAAGACCATGCTCATCGAGCATATGCTTTACACGGCCAGCGCGACGGAACGAGTAGGGACCGTCGAAGCCGGCAACACGCAAAGTGACTTTGATCCGCTCGAAATTAGGCGGAAAATCTCCCTCTCATCCAGCGTTCTCCCCATCGAATGGCACGGCTGTAAAGTCAACCTCATCGACGTGCCGGGCTATCCCGACTTCATAGGAGAACTGCACTGCGTGGCTCGCGCCGTCGAGGCGTTCATTCTCGTGTGCGAAGCCAAGCGCGACCTCGACGTAGGATTCGAATTGGCTTGGGAGATCGCAGAGGAGTACGGCCTCGCCAAGTGCATCTTTGTCAACAAACTCGAACGTGACAACGCGGACTATGAAGGCCTCATTGAGACCCTCCATGAGCGGTATGGCCGGTCCGTCGTCGGCGTTCAAATTCCTATTGGCCACCAAGCCGCCTTTTCCGGCGTGCTCGATCTGCTCGGCATGAAAGTCTATAAAGGCAAAGACCGGGGCGTCGAGATCGAAGACATCCCAAGCGGGTACAAGGAGGACGCCGAGTATCGCCGCGAAAAGATGATGGATGCCGCCGCCGAAGGTGACGACGACCTCGCCATGAAGTACCTCGAAGGCGAAGACCTGACCGAGGACGAAGTCGAACACGGCCTTTTGGTCGGTGTGGAGCGCGGACGAGTTGTGCCCGTCATGGTCGGTTCGGCGATGAGCGGAATCGGCGTAGCGACCCTGCTAGATCGCATTTGCAAGGAGCTTCCATCCCCAACCGAGGCACCCAAGGATGCGAATGGAGTCTCCATCCACAAGAATGGCGACGATCCGATTCCATCCAACGACGAGAAGGGTTCTTTGTCCTCTCTTTGCTTCAAGACGACTGCGGACCCATTCGTTGGCAAGATCAACTATCTCCGGGTCTTCAACGGCTCGATCCATATCGACGACGTCGTGTCGAATGTCAACCGCGAGGTGGACGAGCGTCTGCACAACCTCTTCTATCCTCACGGCAAGACTCAAGAGCCGACGACCTATGTCGGCCCAGGAGACATCTGCGCGGTGGCTAAGCTCAGCAATACGCACACCGGCGACACGCTTGCTGGATCTAAGAGCAAGATTCTGCTTGCCTCCATCGAAATGCCCGAGCCGATCTACCGCATTGCGATTCATCCAAAGACGAAGTCGGATGAAGACAAGCTCCCAGCCGCGCTGGAGCGACTAATGGACGAGGACCCGACCTTCCGCGCCTATCGAGACTCTTCGGCTCACCAGGAGATCATCGAGGGCATGGGCGACATCCATTTGGATACGCTCATCGAGCGCCTGAAATCCAAGTTCGGCGTCGAAGTCGAACTGGAGGAGGCAAAGGTTCCTTACCGAGAAACGGTACGGGGCAAGTCGAAGGCTCAGGGTCGACACAAGCGACAGTCTGGCGGTAAAGGCCAGTTCGGCGACTGCTGGATTGAACTCGAGCCGCTCAACCGAGGCGAAGGCTTCGTCTTTGAGAATAAGGTCGTGGGTGGCGCGATCCCGAGGAATTTCATTCCTGCAATCGAAAAAGGCATCCGCGAATCGATGGAGCATGGCTTCATCGCGGGTTACCCGGCGATGGACTTCAAGGTCACGGTTTTCGACGGCTCATACCACGATGTCGACTCGAATGAAATGGCCTTCAAGACCGCGGGTGCGATCGCGATCCGCGCTGCGGTTGATAGCTCTGATCCGGTGATTCTTGAACCCATTCTCGAAGTCGAAGTCGATGTCGCCGACGACCAGGTTGGCGATGTGGTCGGCGACCTCAACGGACGCCGAGGCCAGCTACTGGGCATGGATCAGGTCGCAGCCGGAAAAACCCGCATCCGCGCCATGGTGCCGATGGCCAATATGACTCGCTACGCGCTCGATCTTCGGTCGATCACTAAAGGACGCGGTCGCTTCCGACAGCACTTTGCCCACTACTCCGAGCTTCCTTATCCAGAACAGCAGGAGTTGATGTCGCAATACGCGAAGCATCGACAAGAGCTCGAAGCTCATCACTAAAGGCGAGAACCAAAGCCCTCGAATGCAAGTTCGGGGGCTTTAGGCTGCCTGAGCGACACCGTACGATTTTTCGGCCAGCGCTACCTCAGCAACGATCGTCGCCTCGATCTGCTCAATTTGATCCTGTGTGAGGCCAAGCTCCTTAAAGTGGATTCCGCCTTCATATTGGACTGGGATTTTGGCGATCGCGGGAAAGCCGCAGTTGTGGGCCAAATGATTAGCCCCAATCACAATGGCCGTCGCGAGCGACTTCTTCCCTTCCCCATCTGGATCGACATGGAATTGGATCGCGTTCTGAACCACCTCTGGCATCTTCCATTTTTCGGCTACCAGCCCGCCAACTTCGCAATGGTCATACTTCAAAAGGTTTCGTTCGGTGACGTGCAAAGGCACCTGCAGGTGCTGTGCTTGCTTGAACGCTAGGCAAAGCTTGGCTGGGCAAAAACGGTCGAGGGCGAGGATACCGACCTCGTGCATGAGCCCCGCGATGTAGAGTTCTTCGGCAATCGATGGGTCCATCATGGTTCCAATGGCTTTTGCTCCGACGGCCACAGCCAAACAATGACGTCCGAATACCGCTCGATCAAATCCAGCGCCAACCGCCTTACGGCTGAGGATTTCTTGGTAGGCGAGTGAGATCGCGATGGAACGAAGCGTATTGAGACCGAGAAAGCTGAGAGCCCGCCCGACGTTGTTGGCCGACTTGACGTTGTAAAGCGAGGAAGTCGCAACCCTTAAAACCTTCGCCGTCAAAGCTGGGTCCTGTTCGATGATGGTTTCCAACTGGCGCGAGGACGCATTATTCTCTTCGTACAAGCGAAGAATCTTGATCAGAACCGTCGGTCTTGCCGTAAAGTTCTCCGTACGGCTGATCGCTAGCCCCAGCGAATTGAAATCCATAGTTCAATTATCGGGAGCTTAACTGGAACAATTCAGGTTCAAATCAAGCTGCGCGCTGGGAGCCGTACGTCGAATCCGACTGGTCGACCTCCACCATGATCGAACTTGAAACCGCATCGATCTGATCTTGCGTAAGGTCGATGAGTTGCAGATGGAACTCACCGTTCGGGTCGCCGTTGATACCGGGCATGGAGGCGTATCCAGCCTTATAGGCCAGATAGTTAGCCGCAGCAACGATACCGGTCGTAAGATTGTTGTTCTGGTCGGCCTCAGGATCGTGGTGGTATCGCACTGCGTCAATCAGCTCTTGAGAGAGATGCCACTTCTCAGCCAAATAGCCGCCGACCTCGGCGTGGGTATAACCCAAAGTCTGTTGCTCGGCTTCGCAGATCGAAAGCTTCTGAGCGTGCGCCTTTCGGATTACGACGGTCAAATCGTTGGGCATAAACCGATCGAGCGTCAGGATTCCGATGTCGTGCATCAGGCCGATGACATAAAGCTCTTCCATCGAGCTGGGCGCAATAAGGCGTCCAATTGCTTTGGCTCCGACGCCAACGGCGAGGCAGTGACGCCAGAAGGCGAGACGATCGAAATCGGCGCCGACGTTGCGTTGCGACAGAATTTGCTGATAGGCAAGCGAGACGGCGATCGACCGTAAAGTGTTCATACCGAGGACGCTCAACGCTCGGCCAACGCTCGTAGCGGACTTCGCACCGTAAAGTGAAGAGCCGGCAACCCGAAGAATCTTGGCGGTGAGAGCAGCATCCTGCTCGATGATCTTCTCAAGGGATCGAGGCGAGACGTTAGGATCCTCGTACAGCTTCAGAATCTGGATGAGAACCGTTGGCAGAACGGGAAGGTTCTCACTTCGACTGATACGCAGGCACAAAGAATTCAAGTCCACACTGGGAATATCGGCACAGAATGGCACGGACCTTAGGGAAAAACCGATAGAGATTTGGCAAGTTTTCCACGATGTAGGAACAAGAATGTGCGGATTTTTCCTCCAAATTTGGACGAATGAAACCAACCATGTACCTTGAGCGTAATATACTCATGTAATTGAGCGTTTGACCATCATGGCGGACTACTACCAAGTGCTCGGCGTCGCCCGAGGAGCGGACGAAAAAGAGATCAAATCGGCTTATCGTAAGCTGGCGAGAAAGTATCACCCCGACGTGAATCCAGGCGATAAGAAGTCGGAAGCCAAGTTCAAAGAGGTCAGCGAAGCCTACGAAGTACTCAGCGATTCTGACAAGCGGAAGCTGTACGATCAGTACGGCAGTCAGTGGGAGCACGCCAAGCAGGTTCAGGACCAGGGCGGCGACGTGGACTTTGGCAATGTCGGCTTTTCCAACATGGGTGGATTCGGCTCTATCTTCGAGCAGTTTTTCGGTGGCGGCCAGCAAGGCGGATTCCGAATCCAGGACATGGAGGCCTCACAGCCGCGAGACATCGAGCGAGAAATCGAACTTTCGCTCTCCGATGTCGATACTGGCTGTACGAGAACCCTAACCTATCAAACAATGGACGCCCAGCAGACTCGTGGCCAGATCGCCACGGTGCCGACAACAAAGAAGGTCGAGGTCAAGATTCCGGCGGGCATCGGCGACGGCAAAAAGCTTCGGGTTCCCAGCAAGGGCCACGCGGGCATCGGTGGAAAGGCGGGAGACCTTTATGTTGTCATCCGATGGGCCAAGCATCCGCAGTTCAAACCAGTCGGCGAAAATTTGGAGGTCGAGGTTCCCGTCTCCTTCGCGACGGCGGCGCTCGGTGGTGAAATTTCGATTCCGACGCTTCGCAAGAACGTCACGATGAAGATTCCGGCGGGCTCCCAATCGGGCCAAATGTTCCGGCTAGCCAACCAGGGCATTACCAAACTTGGCGGCGGTAAGGGCGACCTAATGGCTCGCCTAAAGGTCACAGTGCCGAAACATCTAACGCAGGAACAGCGCGACCTGCTGACGCGATTTCAGCAAACGGAGAAAGCATGAGACACGAAAACCAGCCAGTGTATATGATCGGAGTGGCGGCACAATTGTGCAACGTCCACCCGCAGACTCTGCGCCAGTACGAGCGTCTTGGCCTCGTGATCCCTTCGAGAGTCGGCGCAAAGAACCGGCTTTACTCGGAGCTCGATATTCTCCGTGTTCGACGCATCCAGAGGCTGACCCAAGAGCTGGGCGTGAACCTCGCCGGTGTCGAGATCATCCTTCGCCTCCTCGACGACATGGAGGAGATGCGAACCGACATGGAAAAGCAGTTGGCGGACTATGTTGAAGAAGCCGAAAAGCGGATCACGTCGATGATGGAGAACCGAAACATCCTGCTTCGCAAGGACGAATCGCTCCTGCCTGTTCCCAATATCAAGATACGGAAATCGGCCCAGTTGTAGCCGGATGATCGTCGATCACGATCGACGTCGTCATATCCGCCACCACGTTCGTCACCGACCGCATTCGGGCGATGATCCAGTCCACTGTCAGCAGAATCGGCAAGAGGACGTCGGCCGAGTAACCCAGCGTGCCCAAAATGATCGCGAGCGAAATGATGCCCGCTTCGGGGACGCCTGCGATTCCGAGGGCCGTCAGAACGCACATCAGCGCAATGGTGATCTGCGACGAGAGCGAGAGGTCGAGGCCGATAGCCTGCGACACGATGATCACACCGAAGGCTTCGTAGAGCAGGATTCCGTCGTTATTGAGGTTCGTGCCGATGCACGCACCCATGCGCGAGCTCTCCTTCGAGATTCCCAAGTTATCGAGGGCTTTGAGCGTCAGCGGCAGAGTGGCGAGGCTGCTGTTGATACCGAACGCGTTGAGCACGGGCGGCGTAGCCTCCCGCCAAAAATCACGCAAGCTAACCCGCTTCTTGATGATCAGCCAGATGGGGTAGACAATGAACGTTTGAATGCAAAGCCCGAGGATGACGAAGCCAACGTACGGAATCAGCCCAAGCAGGTGAGCAAAGCCGTTCTCACCAACACTCTTGGCGATGACGGCGCCGATGGCTAGCGGCGTCAGCGACACCAGCCAAGTGATCACCTTTTCGGAGAGCCGATAGCCGCCATGAACGATCCGCTCCCAGTCAGCTACCCAAGGCTCGTTTAGATTCTTAAAGGATCTGAGGGCACACCCGATGAGCACGGCCAGGAAGGCGACGCTAAGGATGTTGGAGGTCGCAAACGGCTCGACGATGTTCTTGGGCAACAGGTTCTCAATGAAGCCGAGGACATTCACCTTGTGGCTTTTCGCGATCTCGCTGATGCTGGAATTCTGGACTTGTGCGCCGAGCACCAGGTGTTTGCCCGGCTTGAAGACATTGGCGATGGTCAGGCCGATGGTAGCGGCAATGGTCGTGTTGATGACGACGACACCGAGGAACCTCCGCGCCGACTTCCAGCGCACCTCGGATGAAACAATAGCATCAAGGATAGCAAAGAAGAGGAGCGGCGTAGCGACGGCCTTGATGAGGTCAATGTAGAACTTCCCTACGCTTCCCAGAGGTGCGGCGTTTTTCTGGAGGATGAGCCCAATGACGATGCCCACGACGATGGACACCACGATGTACGCCGTAGAGCGAATGGCTTTTCCGGCGGACATGGGTGCAGTATACGGTTTCAGCGAAAAGAGGGCAAGACAGTAGGCAGTTGGCAGTTGGCAGTCGGCACTTAATAGTTGGAAGTTTGGAGTTTGGAGCCTCAAGATTTCAGTGGATTTTCCCCTCCCGTCTCTAACACAAGTCAGGAGACACCCTTCCACGTCGAAACTGCCTTTGTGGCAGTTCCAACCGCGGACCCTTCAGATTTCCTCTCGGAGAGTCTGGAGAGGGCACAAGTGAGTGCAAAGCCAAAAAGAAAAAGCCCCTCGATCCATTGGAGCCGAGGGGCTTGAGGCTTTTGTGTTATTTAGATTTCGTCGTTGAGCCCTTCGAATCCGTCCTCATCCGCCGCCATATCGCTGAGCGACGGGAAATTCAGAGACTCGAACTCTTCATCGAAGTCAATATCCTCCGACTCGACCAGAGCCTGGAGCGACTGCTCGGCCCACGATCCGCGCTGGACGTTGACGTCGATTTCGCGGTACTGCTTGACGCCGGTACCGGACGGAATCAATCGACCAAGGATGACGTTCTCCTTCAGACCGATGAGGTGGTCGCGCTTTCCGCGGACCGCAGCTTCGGTAAGGACACGCGTCGTCTTTTGGAACGATGCGGCCGAGAGGAACGAGTCGGTGGCCAGAGACGCCTCGGTGATACCGAGAAGAATCCAGTTCGCCGTCGCTTCCTTCGGATCGCGCTCCACGTTCTCGCCGGAGATCGGGTCGACGTACTTGATCTTGGTACCCGAGTGCAGCTTCTCGCGCACTCGCTCGTTGGCTCGCTGGAAGGCGAAGCGGTCCACGATCTGGCCCGGGAGGAACGGGGTGTCGCCCGGCTCCTTGACCTGTCGCTTTCGCATCATCTGTCGAATGATGACTTCAACGTGCTTGTCGTTGATGTCGACGCCCTGGCTCTTATAAACGCTCTGCAGGTTCTCGACGAAGTACTCGTGAACTGCGGCGGCACCAGCCAATTCCAGAACCTCGTGCGGATCGCGCGGGCCTTCGGTCAGGGGGTCGCCCTTGATAACCTTGTTGCCCTTTTCGACCGGCAGCTTACCAAGCGGCGGAACGAGGATTGGGTAGATGATGTTGACGTGCTCGACGTCGGCCTTGCGGAGCGAAGCTACCATCGCGGTCGTCAGCTTTTGGCCGACCACCTTGTGCAGACCGTTCTTGTACGTGCCGGTGTTATCGGACGGCCAAGACTGAACGTCGCTGATGTAGGCATCCTTGATCGGCGCGGTCACCGGGACTTCGGCTTCGATGACGACGAATCGTCCAAAGCTCGACTCCTTGATTTCCTTGACGATACCGGAGACCGGACAAATGATCGCCTTACCACGCGGCTGACGTCGCGCTTCGAAGATTTCTTCGACGCGGACAATACCGGAGGATTCACCTGTCCAAGAGTAGAAGAACGTCTTTCTCGACTTCTCCCACATCTTGCGGCTGTCGCTGTCGCTCTTATCGGCGGCCTTCTGGGCGGCCTTGCTGGCTCGCTCAGCTCGCTTCTTCAGCTTCGGATCCTCAATCTCTTCGACGTTGTTGATCGTCAGCGGAGCGGTTTCCTGATTCTTGAAGAGCGATCGAACGATGGCCTCTTGGGTTTCCAACAGCTTGGTCGGGTCGAACGCCTTGAGGTCGGTATCGGTCGCGGACGCAAAGTCCTCCATGAACTGGCGGATGAACTTACCCGTCTTGTACTGGTTCGTACGAGCGATGGTAGCCGAACCAGCAACACCACCCGTGTGGAACGTACGCATCGTAAGCTGCGTTCCGGGTTCACCGATCGACTGAGCGGCGATGATTCCGACGGAGACGCCAACTTCGACGAGTTTGTTCGTCGAAAGGTCGATGCCGTAACAGTGCGAACAAACGCCCTGCTCGAGCACGCAGTACAGCGGAGATCGGACCTTCATGGCCAAGAGACCGTGGTCGGTGATCTCGAAACCAAAGCCTCGGTACTTCGTGTAGATCTTGTCCTTGGCCTTGTCGTCCTTCGCGCCATCAATCTCAGCGTAGAACTTCTTCTCGATCTGGTTCACTCGACCGGAGACTTCCTTGCTGATCGGCTCCTGGAACGTCGTCAGCGCCTCGCCCGAGTCGGGGTCGGTGATGACGGACAGCGCCAGTCGGTCGTGGATTCGGTCGCCGAGCGACTCGATCGCCTCACCCATCAGCACGATGCGGTGAGCAGTCATGCCTTCGGTGGTGCCGCAGTCGTCGGCCTTGACGATGACGTCCTGAGCGACGTCGCAAAGGCGTCGCGTCAAGTAGCCCGCGTCAGCGGTTCGGAGAGCAGTGTCAGCCAGACCCTTTCGAGCGCCGTGCGTGGTCACGAAGTACTCAAGCATCGACAGACCTCGGTGGAACGAATTCTTGACCGGAAGTTCGTAGATCGTTTCGTTGAACTGGTTCAACATCAGGCCGCGCATTCCCGAGAGCTGCGCAAGCTGCTTGATCGAACCACGAGCACCGGAGACAGTCGTGATGCTGAGCGGGTTGAACTGGGTCAGGCCCTTCACGATCTCTTCACCGATAACGTTATACGTTTCCTGCCAGAGTCGAACCAGGGTGCTCTGCATTTCGTTAAACGCGAGCATTCCTCGTCGGAACTGAGCCAGAACCTTGTTGGATTTGTCGTCTGCATCCTTCAGGATTTCGTCTCGTCGCTCCGGCGGGTCCATGTCGGTGATGGCAACGGTCAGACCGTATTTGGTCGCCCACTTGAAGCCGCTGTCCTTCATGTCATCGAGGAACTTGATGGTCGCACCGATGCCGGCTCGCTTGTGGATGACCAAGATCATGTCCGCGAGGGCCTTCTTAGAAAGCTCGACATTGACGTAGGCGTCGGAGAACTTGAGTGGCCACGGCAGAACGGCGTGGAAGATTAGCTGGCCTGGCGTAATCGCACGGACGACCTCTTCCCACTCCATTTCGTACGGCTGAAGCTCTTCGAATTCCTTGCCTTCGTCGTCGGTGGTGACAACCTTGTGGTATTCCTGACCGGTTGCGGTATCGCGGAAGGCGACTTCGCTGTCGGGTCGGAAGACCGGTCGGCGGAGACGAACCATGACCGGATCGTTGATGCCGATTCGCTCTTCGACGCCTGGGCTCTCGAAGTTGAAGATCACTTCGTCCGGACAGGAGTACACGAACGGCGCAGGGTTCTTCTCAGCGTTCTTCTTGTGAGCTTCGGCTTTGGCCTCAAGCTTGGCTTTGCCTTCTCGGCTCATCATCGTCAGGGCGTAGTTACCAAGAACGATGTCCTGCACCGGCGCACAGGTCGGACGTCCGTCCGACGGCGTGAACAGGTTCTGGGTCGAGAGCATGAGGACTCGGGCTTCGGCCTGAGCTTCGGCAGACAGCGGAACGTGAACGGCCATCTGGTCGCCGTCAAAGTCCGCGTTGTACATGTTACAAACCAGCGGGTGAACCTGGATCGCCTTACCGTCCACGAGGATCGGCTCGAACGCCTGGATACCCAGTCGGTGCAGGGTTGGAGCGCGGTTCAGAAGTACCGGGTGCTCCTTGATGACCTCTTCCAGACCGTCCCAAACTGCCGGGTGCATTCGGTCGATCATTCGCTTGGCCGTCTTGATGTTCTGCGTGATGCGCTTTTCGACCAGCGTCTTCATGACGAACGGCTTGAACAGCTCGAGCGCCATTTCCTTCGGAATGCCGCACTGGTGCAGTTTGAGGTGAGGACCGACGACGATAACCGATCGACCAGAGTAGTCGACGCGCTTACCGAGCAGGTTCTTTCGGAATCGTCCTTCCTTACCCTTGAGCATGTCGCTGAGCGACTTGAGCGGTCGGGCGTTGGAGCCAACAACCGGTCGTGCGCGGCGGCCATTGTCGATGAGGGCATCGACGGCTTCCTGCAGAAGTCGCTTTTCGTGGTTGATGATCGATTCCGGTGCGTGAATCTCGATGATCTTCTTCAACCGGTTGTTTCGGTTGATGATTCGTCGATAGAGATCGTTAAGGTCCGACGTGGCGAAGCGGCCACCGTCGAGCTGGACCATCGGGCGAAGCTCCGGCGAGATGACCGGGATCACGTCCTGGATCATCCAATCCGGTCGGCTCTTGGAGCCGATCAGGGCTTCGACGACTTCCAGTCGCTTGATAGCGCGGGCTCGTCGTTGGCTGGTGGTCATGACGATCTCCTGTCGGAGTTCGCGAGCCAGCTTTTCGAGTTCGACTCGGTGCAGGAGTTCCTTGATCGCTTCGGCGCCGATGTTGGCGCGAACGAGCGGTCGAAGGTCGCGCTCCATGCGCATACCGACGCTGTCCAACAGCTTGGAAACGGCTCGGTACTTGTCTTCGTCGATGAGCTGGTTCTTCTCCAGCTTGCCGAGGATTTCGACAGCGATATCGAGGTCCTTCAGTCGGTCGTCGGCGTCTCGGTATTCGGCCTTAATTCGGTCGTTAACTGCCTTCGATCGCTCGCGAACGTAGCCCTCGTCGTATTCGTCGCCGTTGTTCTTCAGGTCTTCGGCGAGGCGGGAAAGAGACTCCTCTTCCAGTTCGCGCATGCCAAGCTGAAGGTGCATCTTTTCGACTTCGACGGCCTTACGGATTTCCGGGAGGAGCTCCTGGATTTGGTCCTGGTCGATGTCGATGATGATGAAGCTGGCAAAGTAGATGACCTTTTCGAGGAGCCTCGGCGAAATGTCGAGGATCAGCGATAGGGGCGACGGAACACCCTTGAGGTACCAAATGTGGCAGATCGGCGCGGCAAGTTCGACGTGGCCCATTCGCTCGCGTCGTACCTTGCTTCGCGTGACTTCCACGCCGCATCGCTCGCAAACGATGCCTTTGTACTTAATCTTCTTGTAGCGCCCGCAAGAACACTCCCAGTCCTTAACCGGACCGAAAATCTTCTCGCAGAACAAGCCGTCTCGCTCCGGCTTGAAAGTGCGGTAATTGATCGTCTCCGGCTTTTTGACTTCGCCATGAGACCACGCCATCACGTCTTCCGGACTGGCGATACCAATTTTGATTTTGTCGAACAGACTTACTGCTGCCATTTCTTACCTTTGTTAATAATTCCCTTTCGTTGTTAACTGTCCGAATGTTGGGCCCTCTCGCCGTTGAACGGGCCCAAGAAAGATTTAGTTGAAGAATCCGACGGATCGGGCGAGTCGCATGTCGTCGCCGCCACCGAGTTCATCGAGATCCTTGAGCGGAAGCTCCTTGTTGTTCGCATCCTCGACGCTGACCTTGAGGCCAAGCGATCGAAGCTCGTTGACAAGAATCTTGAACGACTCCGGAATACCGGGTTCGGCCAAGCTTTCGCCCTTGACGATGCTCTCGTAGGCTCGGACGCGTCCCATGACGTCGTCCGACTTGATCGTAAGAAGTTCCTGAAGCGTGTAGGCCGCGCCATAGGCTTCCAGGGCCCACACTTCCATTTCACCAAATCGCTGGCCACCAAACTGTGCCTTACCACCCAGAGGCTGCTGGGTAACGAGTGAGTATGGGCCAATGGATCGGGCGTGGATCTTTTCGTCGACCAAGTGCTCCAGCTTCAACATGTAGATCATTCCGACCGTGATGTTGTTCGGGACCGTGTCGCCGGTGAGACCGTCGCGGATGGTCGACTTACAGGTGTTGGGATCGAAGCCAGAACGCTTGAACACGTTGCCTTCGAGGTTCGCCAGCATCTGCTTGTAGTGGTCGTCCTTCGCCTTGTGCGGTTTCTCGTCGATTTCGAGTTCCAGGTCTTCCGGAACGAACTCGTCGATATCGACTTCCATGAGTTCGCCCACTGGCTTGACCGGGCCGACGGCGAGGATTCGCGAAATGCGCTCCAAACCGTTCGTGCCGAGCTCGCGGAACTTGGTTTCGACCTTACCGAGCATCGCTTCCAGATTGTCGTCCTTCTCGAAGCTGACGTTGAGGAGCAGTTCGCTCTTCACGTAGGCTTCCAGGGCTTGGCGTCGGAAGTGCTCGGCCAGTCGCTCCATCTCTTCGAGAACTTCGTGCTCGGTCGCGCCTTGGAAGGCAGGGCACTTGTACTCGATTCCGAGGTGCTTACCGGCGTAGCCGAGGTGCGTTTCCAGAATCTGACCGATGTTCATTCGGCTCGGAACACCGAGCGGGTTCAGAACGATGTCCACCGACGTACCGTCTGCAAGGAACGGCATGTCTTCGACGGCCAGAACTCGGGAGATAACACCCTTGTTTCCGTGTCGTCCGGCCATCTTGTCGCCAACCATCAGCTTTCGCTTCTGGGCCACGTAGACCTGAACCGTCATGTTCGTTCCCGCTGGCAGTTCGTCCCCGGGGATTTGGAGCAGAGGCTCTTCCGTTCGGTCGCAGATCAGGCGATCGCGCTTCTTGGATTCCTTATAAACGTAGTTGATCGACGGCGACAGGTACTTGTAGCGGCTGAAGACTTTGACGTCCACGACCGTTCCCTTTTCGCCGTGCGGCAGTCGGAGCGAGACGTCGCGCGTCTCCTCCGCCTTCTTACCGAAGATCGCAATGATCAGCCGCTCTTCGGCGGTCATTTCGACCTGACCCTTCGGAGCGACCTTACCAACCAGAATGTCTTCCGGTCGAACTTCGGCACCGATGCGGATGATTCCGTTCTCGTCGAGGTCCTTCAGAGCATCCTCGCCGACGTTTGGAATGTCGCGAGTGACTTCTTCCGGTCCAAGCTTGGTATCGACTGCTTCGGTTTCGTACCGCTCGATGTGGATCGACGTGTACACGTCGTCCTTCACCATTCGCTCGGAGATCAGGATCGCGTCTTCGTAGTTGTAACCGTTCCACGGCATGAACGCGACCAGCACGTTCTTACCGAGGGCCAGTTCAGCCTTGTCAACACACGGGCCATCGGCGAGCGGATCGCCCTTCAGCACGCGCTGGCCAAGGGCCACCACCGGTCGCTGAGTGAAACAAGTCGACTTATTCGACTGCACCATGTGCAGCAGGTTGTACGACTCGGCCCCACCATCGTCTCGTCGGATGACGATCTCTTGCGAGGTGACGCTTTCGATGACGCCGTCGTTGAAGGCAACGACCGCCGCGCCGGAGTCAACCGCCGCAACTCGCTCGTAGCCGGTGCCGACCAACGGCTTGTCGCCGCGAAGGCAAGGAACCGCCTGTCGCTGCATGTTTGCGCCCATCAGAGCGCGGTTCGCGTCGTCGTTCTCAAGGAACGGGATCAGCGAGGTCGCGACCGAGATGATCTGCGAAGGAGCAACGTCGATAAAGTGGATTTGGGCTCGCGGGACCGTCGGGTAGCTCGCTCCCTGAAGTACGCCACCAGCGCATCGAACCTGGATTCGCTCTTCAAGGAAGAGTCCGTTCTCGTCGGTTCGCGTGTCAGCCGGAGCAACGAGGATTCCCGTTTCTTCCTGCGCCGTCATGTAGACGACTTCTTCCGTCACGTGGCCTTCTTTGACGACTCGGTACGGCGTCATGATGAAGCCGAACTCGTCGACACGAGCATGGGACGTGAGCTGGGAGATCAGACCGATGTTCGGACCTTCTGGCGTCTCGATCGGACAGATTCGACCGTAGTGCGAACGGTGGACGTCGCGAACTTCCAGCTTGGCGCTGGTTCGCTGGAGACCACCCGGGCCAAGGGACGAGAGACGCCGCTTGTTGGTGATTTCCGACAGCGGGTTCGTCTGGTCCATAAAGGTTGAAAGCTGGTTGCTGCTGAAGAAGCTTTTGATCGACGCGCTGATCGGCTTAACCGAAAGAATGATGCCCGGCAGGAGGTTCTCCTGGTCGGTCGAGGTCATTCGTTCGCGGGCGACCTTCTCCATTCGGACGAAGCCGAGTCGAAGCTGGCTCTGCAGAAGCTCGCCAACGGATCGGACGCGCTTGTTCTTCAGGTCGTCGATATCGTCGCGCTCCGCTTCGCGGTTCACGTACGGCTCCATGGCCAGCATCATGTGCGCCAGGTCTTCGGCCGTCAGGTTGCGGACGTTCAGCGGGATGTCAAGACCGAGCTTCTGGTTAAGGAAGCGTCGTCCGACCTTGCCGAGATCGTAGCGGCGGACATCGAAGAACAGACCGTAAACGAGTTGCTTAGCGGCATCTTCGTTGGCGGCTTCACCCGGTCGCATCCGCTTATAGATGTCCAGAAGAGCTTCGCGGCTGTTGGCGGTCGAATCGGCGTCAAGCGTTGCTTCGACGAGCGGCGAGACGTGCGTCAGGTTGATGCTCGCAAGCGCCATCGACTCGATCTTCTTGGCCGTAGCCTGCTCGATCTTCTGACCAGCGGCGATCACGAGTTCTTCGCCATCCATGATATCGGCGATCACTCGCTTACCGACGAGATCGTCAGCCGTTGGATTCTCAAGCGTGATTTCTCGCGACAGAGCGGCGAGGATTTCCTCGTTGGTGCTCAGCGGCGTGACCGTGAAGACTTGGATCGCCTTCTGATCGTCATCCAATCCGGCGATGACTTCGGCGGTGATCAACGTGTTGACATCGAGCACGACTTCGCCGGTCGAGGCATCGATGGCCTTCTCGACCGTCTTCTTACCGAGTGCTTCGCCAAGCTTTCGCTTTCGCGCGCCGCGGCCGTCGGTCTTCATGTTGCCCTGGTCGTCGACCATGTAGAACGAGTAGAGGGCTTTGACCAGCTGAGTGATCGGAAGCTTCTTGGTCTGCGAAATTTGGGTTCGAACGACAAAGTTCGCGTCGGATTCGACTTCCAACCACGGACCTTCGTTCGGGATCACGCGGGCCGAAACGACGACCTGCATGGAGGAATCGACGCCTTCCTCGAAGTAGAGGCCAGGGGATCGACTAAGCTGGGAAACGATGACACGCTCGCGGCCGTTGATAATGAACGTGCCCTTGTCGGTCATCAGCGGAAGGTCGCCGAGGTAAACCTCGGACTCGATCACTTCGCGGTCTTTTCCGCCGAAGCGAACGATGCCCTTGATCGGCGCTTCAAACGTGATATCTCGGTCGCGGCACTCCTGAATGGAGTACTTGGGTTCACCCAACGAAAAGCTGACGAGCTCGATGAAATTTGTTTGGGTGAAGTCATAGATTGGGCTGAATGTCCGGAACAACTCAGGCAAACCCTCTTCGAGAAACCAGCGGTAAGAATTAAGCTGTAGTTCAATCAGGTTTGGTACTTCGATGTGACGGTGAATTCGCTTGGAGGACGCGTGAATAACTCTCATCAAAACTCCAGGGGTAATCCGAGGAACATACAGTCTATCCCCTGGCGCCGCTATTTCACAACGCTTTGAACCGCCAATATTGAGTTTTCTTTAAGAATTCTCAGTTATTCTCGCTTGGACGTTATTCGATGACCGAATGTCGTCCCGTAAATTGTCTATCGCGATTGCCTGCTGGTGCATCAATTCGCGAAGCTGTCGCACTTCCTCTCGCAGTTCCGAGGTGTCGTTCTGCACCTGCGGAAGATTGCCCTGACTGTGGATCAATTGTGTCATCTGAGCTTGATGTCTTGTCAAGATTTTGATGACCGGAATGCTGAGGGCCGCAATCGGCACCAAGATTCCTGCCATGTCACCCAAGCTCATTTGTGCACCCCTATTGTATCGCGGAAATGGTGGCGGAACGACCTTTTTGTCCCGAAAAGAAGGGATCGACTACTGGTCAACACGGATTCTGTCCTGGACATTTTGGCCGGATCGGACCTCATCTTTGAGGTTGTCGACGGAGATGGTAAGCGCGGAGACCGTGTGTTGAAGATTGGCGATTTGTCGGCGAAGTTCGTCGATTTCGGCGCTGGGAAGACTGCTCTCCCTGCTGCCGTGCATCAGTTCCGCCATTTTCCGCTGGTGACTGGTGAGGATCGCCACAATCGGAATCATGAAGATGATGATGGGGACCATCAGCGCCATTTGCCATGGCTCGATGCCCGCGATTGGAATCAATTGCATCGCTATTCTCCTACCTTCATGCGATTTTGCAGGTCAGACTGTCGGTTCAACCGGTCATTCATATTGTCAATATTAATCGCAAGCGACGAGACCATTTCCCTTAATTGTTGAACATCTTGGCGCAGGGCGTAGATGTCGTTGCTCTGGGATTGGGAAAAACCGTGCGAGCCAGGAAGGTTCCCCAGATTCCCTTGTTGAAGGGGATTTCCCTGTGGAAACTGCCCGTCGTTGCGCATCAGCATCGCCATTTTTTGCTGGTGCTTCGTCAAAATCGCAACAATTGGAATCATCAGGAAGAAGACGGTCGCAATTAACGGAATGACCTCTTCCGGAAAACTCGCAATCGGCAGCACACTTGAACTCACCATATTCGTTTAACTACCCTCCTCTTCGAGGTTTGGTTTCAAGCCCTAATCAATTCGTCCTTTCGTCGAATTACCACTTCGGCGCTCCGCTTTTCGGGTTGCCTGCTCCAGCACACGGCCAAGGCCCTTAAAGATTGCCTCGATGATGTGATGGTCGTTTTCGCCTGAAATCTTTTTGACGTGGATCGTGAAGCCAGCATTGGCCGAAAAGGCGCGCAGGAATTCCTTCACGTTCTCAGTCGCGAGTCCGCCAACGGTGTCGCGGGTGTAATGAACGTCGTAGAACAGGCCGCTTCGGCCGCTGATGTCGAGCGCGACCAAAACCAACGCCTCATCCATCACCATGTGGCACGAGCCGTACCTCTCGATCGGACCGCTGGACTCCAGCGCATCGCGAAAGGCTCGGCCAAGCACGATACCGGTGTCTTCCACCGTGTGATGGTCGTCGATATGCAGGTCGCCTTCGGCTTCGATCCCCACATCGAACTGCCCGTGGTAGGCCATCAAGTGGAGCATGTGGTCGAAAAAGCCAATGCCAGTGGAAATATCCTGCTTCGTCCCGCCGTCGAGGTCGAGCACGATATGGATGTTCGTCTCTTTCGTTTCGCGATCAACTTCGGCAAAACGCACGCCAGGGGCCGACTTACTCATGGGTATGACATAACATACCACCGAAAGATTGGATTCGTTTCCGTCGAAATGCGGTTCCGACAAAATTAAGATGGGGTCGCGACGATCAAGACCACGACCCCACAGGAGGTGCTAGAATCATCCGGCCATCAAAGGCTGCAGCGCCTTCGTCTGCTAGACCATTCAGATTCAAGCCGCAAAGGCGGAAGGCTAAAGCATCGGAGCCAGGACGACTCACAAAGCATTTCTTCTCTCGCACACCTACGGGGTTAGCTGACGGGTTCGGGCCAAGAGCTTCCCTAGAGTCCCAATTGACTCATTCACCCCAAAGTTTGGGTCCCCCGATGAAGACTCATTGCAAGTCTTCATTCGGCGTTGGCTTTGCAACCATTTCTATGATACACATCTTTCCCCATCGGCGTTCCGATTTTCGCCGAAAAATATCGGTAAAATTTGAAGCTACATGGCAGTCCTCGTCGACAAGAACACGAAGGTCATCGTCTGTGGGATGACTGGACGCGAAGGAGCTTTTCACACAGAACAAATGATCGCCTACGGAACCAACGTTGTTGGTGGCGTCACTCCCGGAAAAGGAGGCCAGGAATTTCTTGGCAAACCGGTCTTCAATACCGTTCATGAAGCCGTCGAAGCCACAGGTGCAAACGCCTCGGTGATCTTCGTTCCGCCCCCCTTCGCTGCCGACTCGGTATTGGAATGCGAAGATGCCGGGCTTCCCTTCGTCACCCTCATCACCGAAGGTATTCCGATTTCCGACATGACGCGCGTCGTCAACCGACTGCGGGCCAACGGCGTCACTCGTCTGCTGGGCGGCAACTGCGCCGGCATCATCACTCCTGGCGAATGCAAAATGGGCATCATGCCGGGTCACATATTCGCTCCCGGCGACGTTGGTCTGGTTTCCCGCTCGGGCACCCTCACGTACGAAATCGTTTGGGAACTGACGCGTGCTGGTCTCGGCCAGACGACTTGCGTCGGCATCGGCGGCGACCCGCTTCCGGGCACCCGCTTTGTCGAGGTCATGGAGATGTTCCAGAATGATCCTAAGACCAAGTCGGTTGTACTGGTCGGTGAGATCGGCGGCTCGGACGAGGAGACTGCGGCTGATTACATTCGCACCAAGATGACCAAGCCGGTCGTCGGCTTCATCTCGGGCCGGACGGCCCCTCCAGGAAAGCGAATGGGCCACGCCGGAGCAATTATTAGCGGCAAGATGGGAACGCCTCAGTCGAAGGTCGAAGCTCTGGAGGCAGCAAGGGTCCCGGTCGCCGATCGAACCTCGGACGTGCCGCATCTGCTGAAGAAGCTGATTTCGTAAGGCTAATTGTTCCCCTCACCCGGTTCACAAAGTTCACCGGCCTCTCCATCCGGAGAGGCATCAATGCCTGACTCTTGCATTTGATCGACCTTGAGCAGCCACCTCTCAGAGTCCAGACGAAACATCATCGGTAAGACCAACTATTGCATGACGCCAGCTAGGATGCCTCGCCGGATGGAGAGGCCGGTGAATGAGCGTGCGAATGAACCGGGTGAGGGGTCGATTTCGCACTGCCACCAATGCGCCGGACCAAACAAAAAGAGCCTGGCAGTCGCTAGGCTCTTTTTGTTTATGCAAGGCGCGGCTTAGTTGCCCGATCCGCCACCGTCGCCGTCTTTCTTCGGTTTCGGGAACGTCTTGTCTGCCCATTCAAGGAACGCTTTGCGCTCCGAATCCTTCATCGAGCCATTGCCCTTCGGCGGCATGTGACCCGCCTTCACTTCGCGGGCCGCCCGAGTCCAAAGCTTGGCGTTCTTCTTAGCGTCTTCCAGGCTCATCTTGTCAGGGAACGCCACCTTATGCTTGGCGTAGTCCTTGTTGTGGCAGGAGATACAGTTCGCCTTCACGATCGGAACGATGTCTTTCTGAAACTGGGCTTCGGCCTTCTTGTCGGCGTCCGTGTCTTGGGCGACCGAGAAGATCGGCATCAAGGCGAAAAGGGCCGCCGCTACGACGGAGAAAATGGGCAACAAGGATTTTCTCATTGGATTCACTGACGAATAGATACGCAATTAGTTCACAAAACTGTATCAATGCATACAAAAAATGAGCCCGATGGTGGCGTCTCTTAAAGAAGATGACTGACTATATCGCCCCGGCTCAGACCAGAATTGGCCACGTCCACCTCAAAGTATCCGACCTTGACCGCTCGCTCGACTTCTATACGCGGGTCCTCGGCTTCCAATTGGTCCAGCGCTACGGCTCCCAGGCCGCTTTTGTCTCGGCTGGCGGCTACCATCACCATATCGGCCTCAACACCTGGCAGAGCAAGGGTGGTACTCCGCCACCGCCCCGGACCACCGGACTTTTTCACATCGCCATCCTCTTCCCTACCCGGCGCGATTTGGCAGTCGCCCTCAAGAACCTGGTCGATAATGGAGTGACGATCGACGGAGTCGCCGACCACGGTGTAAGTGAGGCGATCTATTTCCGCGATCCCGACGAAAATGGAATCGAAATCTATTGGGATCGACCCGAAAACGAGTGGCCCCGAGACAGTGCCGGACAATTGGAGATGGTCACCGATCCCCTCGATGTTCAAGGGCTATTGGCAACCATCGAAGGCTAATTACAGGCCAGATACCTTGTTGTCGGCAGCAGCTTTGGATTCCGAAGCGTTCGATTCGTCGGCCGGTGCCGGCTTATTGGCCCCGCTGATGGCTTCGGCTTTCTTCAAAGCACCCGCAACCGCCTGATTCTCCGTAGTCGACGAGGTCGCCGATGAGCTGGCGGGCGCGGGCGGTGGCGTCGAAAGCGCGAAGTAACCGGCGATCACAAACAGAAGGACCATCACCACAGCAAACAGAAGGACCATAGGATTCGGTCCACCCGACGAGGCGACGGACGAAACGGAGGAAACCGAAGACTTAACGGACTCCACGACGGGCTGTTTCATCTCAGTGGCTTCTTCGACTTCTTTGACGTCGCCAACCGTGATGCGAACCGGCTTTTCGTTAGACATTGAACCTAATATAGCAGAATTCTTACGCCAAATGAACGTCGTCGATGGCCTTCATCATCATGAAGAGGCAGAGAATATCGTAACTCGAAATCGTGAGAGCAACGATCCCTGGCACGAGGTATAGCAGCAGGAACGGGATGAGGTTTGGCACGACAAGGAAGTAGATGATCAGCCGAGCGATGCACACCATTTTGGTCACCGACTGCATCCACTCGTTTTTGACGATGAGCAGTCCACCCTGGACCAGGGCGACCACGGCAGTGATCAGCATTCCGAGCATCGGCAAGTGGTACACGGCCCAACTGATGATGCCAACCGCCAAATAGATGAGCCCGAGCACCAGAAACGACCAACTGGCGAATTGGTAAATCGCGAGCGCTTTGGCTTTCTGGCCAGACGAAAGAATGGACCTGGGGTCCGTGACCTGAGTGCCACAGAACACGCACTTCCCTTGCTCGTTCGTAGCGCGTTCGCCACATCGGGGGCAGACGTCGGGAAGCGCCACCTAATCCGTCTCGCCGATCAGGTAGATCATAAACGCATTCATACAAATGCTAATGACGTTCTGGATCAGGCCAAGCACGCCGAGCATCCCAAAGGCGAGAATGCCTCCGAACGAACCAAGCAAATCGATGATCCCGAAGACGAGACTGATGCCGCACACGAAGTTAACGATTCCGCGGATAATCTCGATCTTGGCGAGAAGACCAAGGCCCATGATCACGCTGATCGCATCGAACACAAAGCCGATGTAAGTGAACATTCCGGGGTCGCTCATCTCCTTCTTGTTCATGAAGGTCAAGAGGGCGGCGAGCGCGCCGGAGAGCACAAAGTAGCTCGCCACGATGTAGTAAGCGGGCACGACCCAGTTCGGCTTTCCGCCGGTGTGCACCGGATCGTAGGAATCTTGATCGATGAAGATCGATTTTTTGCCGGGTGCCGGTGCCAGACCCCTGAGGTCTTGGCCGCAGAATTGGCACGTTGGAACGCCAGCGATTACCTGCCGGTTGCAGGTCGGACAGGTCATGAACCCCGAACTCACGCCCCTATCATAACAAAAAAGGGACCTGATTTTCCATCAGATCCCTTTCGAACTTTTATTCTGTTCGGACTACATTTTGATTTCGATATCGACACCGCTCGGAAGGTCAAGGCGCATCAACGCGTCGATCGTCTTGTTGGTCGGCTCGTGGATATCGATGAGTCGGTTGTGGGTTCGCAGCTCGAAGTGCTCCATCGATTCCTTATCGATGTGCGGGCCACGGATGACGCAGAAGCGTCGGAGGTGAGTGGGAAGCGGCACCGGACCCTTCACTCGGGCGCCCGTTCGCTTTGCGGTGTCGACGATCTTTTCTGCGCTCTGATCGATCGACCGGTGGTCGTAAGAGCGCAATCGGATTCGAACTCGAATTCCTGCCATTTGATATTCCTTAGGTAACTTGCCGCGAATAACATGCTGGCGGCAGGCCAGCACCAACCTCTCGGCAACACAAGATTATACCATCAGTGCAGAAGGGTCAGGGCCGAAGAGCCTCTCGGTACACCGAGAGGCTCTTCCTGATGATCGGCAGATTACTTTCGTCGACGTCGAGCGAAGACGGCCAGACCGCCCAGTAAGGCAAGGATCGAGGCAGGTTCGGGCACCGGGGACACTACGTTTACCGTCGAGCCCTGCGCCGGCAAGAAGTAGAAGTCTCCGTCGTACAATCCCCCGACGACACCCATGCCATTAGCGCTGGAATAGGCGCCCAAGGTTTGCGTTGGCGATGCTGACCAAGTCGAGCCGTCGTCGCTTTGCATTTCGCCCGGAGCAAGCGAGCGGCCAAACCAGTTTCCGGCAAAACCGTCGAAGTTCAGCGAATCGGTGCCATTGTTGACGCCGTTGCCGCCCACGTACCAAGTGGTCGTCACGAGGTTGCGAGAAGCCATGTTGTTCGTCAGGTTCATCGAGAAGGTTGTCGATTCACCCTGGGCGATCGTCGCCGGGTTCGGCATCGACGTCAAGGTGAAGTCGTACTTCTCGAAGACTTCCAATTGAAGCTGAATCGAGTCCAGCATGTCGCTCGCCCCGCTGTCCGCCCCACCGTAGAAGTCCACGCTGAAGTCGTAGACTCCAACGGGCACGGCCGAGTTAACCGCGTTGTACCGGACAGCCAAATTATCGAAGTACACGAAGCTGTTCTCGCCGATAGCTGTACCCAGTGTGTAGCTCGTTCCACTGAAATCCAGGTTCAGATCGAGGTTGGGGTCCCAGTTCATGCCCGGAGTGATCTGGATGTTGTTCACGTACAGGTCTGAGTCCCCGGCATCGGTGGTGATATTGAAGTCGTAGCCGGTGACTCCACCCGCCAAATTCGAGTCGTCTCGAACCGAGCTAAGGATGCTCTGGCTGGCCCAGAAGGAGGGTGAAGCGGTAGCAAACGCCGATGCGAGCGCCAGGGTCGCAAGGAGCCCCGATTTGAATGCAATAGAGTGTTTCGTCATGAGTTGCCTCGGAAGCATCATAACGACCTATTCGAGACCAAACGCGTTTTGTCACGCACCTGTCACGATGGACACAAAAAAGTTAACAGAAAGTACTCGCCCCCAGATTTTGTCAAGGCCGGGACATCCCACAACATTGATGGAAAACGGCACCTTGCATGCCGCGAAGAGTGCCGTCCAATAAACCCCACCCGACAAAAAAATGAAAGGCTGGTTTCCCAATCAACACTATAGAGTGCTTTTTGGGCAAACCCGCCTTTCGTCACGCACTTGTCACGCTGTTTTTCAGGGCTCAATGCACAGAGAAGAGAAATCAGTTAGCAATTACAAAAAGAACCGGGCAGACGAATGTCTTCCCGGTCCCTGAGCACTGATTACTGTGCTCTGCTCGCTGACTTAGTACCGATACGTGTCCGGCTTGTATGGGCCTTCCGGCTTCACGCCAATGTAGGCCGCTTGCTTCGGCGACAGTTCGGTCAACATCGCGCCCAGTTTCTTCAACTGCAGGCGAGCAACCTTCTCGTCGAGGTGCTTCGGCAGGACGTACACGCCCGGAGCATAGTCGCCTTGCTTCGAGTAAAGCTCGATCTGAGCCAGCACCTGGTTAGCAAAGCTGGAACTCATCACATAGGACGGGTGGCCAGTCGCGCAACCAAGGTTGATCAGACGTCCCTGGGCGAGCAGGATGATCCGCTTGCCGTCGGGAAACTCGATGTGGTCGACCTGCGGCTTGATGTTCTCCCACTTGTACTGCTTCAGCGAGGCAACGTCGATTTCGTTGTCGAAGTGCCCGATGTTGCACACGATGGCGTTGTTCTTCATCGCCTTCATGTGGTCGTGGGTAATGACGTCACGATTACCGGTCGCCGACACGAAGATGTCGGCCTTATCGGCCGCGTACTCCATCGTGACGACCTTGTAGCCTTCCATCGAAGCCTGCAGGGCGCAGATCGGATCACATTCGGTGATCCACACCTGGGCGCTGAGCGCGCGCAGAGCCTGAGCGCTTCCCTTGCCGACGTCGCCGTAGCCACACACGCAGGCGATCTTGCCCGCGACCATTACGTCGGTAGCCCGCTTGATGCCGTCTACCAGGGACTCGCGGCAACCGTAAAGGTTATCGAACTTCGATTTGGTCACCGAGTCGTTGACGTTAAACGCCGGGAACGGCAATTTGCCCTCGGAATGGAGCTTGTACAGTCGCTTGACGCCCGTCGTCGTCTCTTCGCTGACGCCCTTGATGTTCGTCTTGATTCGGCTGTAGAACGTCGGATCTTTGGCCAGTTTGGCTCGGATCGAGGCGAAAAGGATGGTCTCTTCTTCGCTGCCCGGATTGTTGAGGACACTCGCGTCCTTTTCGGCGTCCGAACCGATGAGGACCAGCAGGGTGGCGTCGCCGCCATCATCCAGAATCATGTTCGGCGTGCCACCGTCGTGCCACTCCAAAATCTTGTGGGTGAAGTCCCAGTACTCTTCCAGCGTCTCGCCCTTGTAGGCAAAAACGGGAACGTTCGACGCGGCGATCGCAGCAGCGGCGTGGTCTTGGGTCGAGTAGATGTTGCAACTGGCCCAGCGGACCTCGGCGCCCAGATCGACCAAAGTCTCGATCAGGACGGCGGTCTGGATCGTCATATGGAGCGAGCCCGCGATTTTGGCTCCCGCCAGCGGCTTCTGGCCTGCATATTCGCGGCGAATTTCCATTAGGCCGGGCATTTCGGTTTCGGCGATTTCGATCTCTTTACGGCCCCAATCGGCGAGGCTGAGATCGGCGACATGAAAGTCGGTTTTCAGTTCATTAATGACCGTGTTCATAGTTCTCCGTTTCGCGACCGGTCAAAAAGAAAAAACACCCATGACCAATCGCGATCATGAGCGCCGTTTTAGGTTAGCCGAGCCTGGATCTGGACGATTCGCAACGCTCCTCGGCTAGCTCTTATTATGGCATATCCTAGTCTTGTCAGAAGGGCATTTCGACTATCGTAGGGCTACGAAAAGGTCTGTGACGATCTCGCCAGTTCGGCTGGCATAAACCTCGAACGCCGGAACTGACACATCGACTTTGACACCCTGGTGTGGAAGCCACACGCCATAGAGAAACTTCCACGCCTCGGGAATGTCTTGATATGGCCCGACGCATCGCATCTTGGCATACTTTCCGGCGCGGATCACGCCTTCTTCGATGCCGGTTTGCAGGGTTGCGTCGTCGCGCACAAAGACTCCACTTCGACTGCGCAACTGGCCAACTGAGATCACATCAGGGTCGTCTAGCCAAACCGACAGCGTCAGAAAGGGCGGCTCGACAAACCCCTCTTCGCCGGAAAAGGCTGAAGACAGCCGCATCTCTTCGTAGGGGCCAAGGCGCTCGACAAACGCGTACCGCCGGGCTTCACAGAGTTCGACGATTTCGATGCTTCCTGCCATGCCAATTCCCGGTAACCATTGTGTCATAGAAGAACCTGGCATATTTTTGATTTTTCGTTAAATCATTTCCTGTTCGTAAGGTCCCGTCTGTATAATGGCAAAAGGCATGGCTCAAACAATCGATTCGATCGCTTCGGTTCCATACGACTCCGCTCTCTATGCGCCGGAAGCCCTGATCACACCGATCCCCACGTTGGACGATTTCAACGAGTCGATGCTCGATCAATACCGGGAGCTTGGCTTCGTCTCGGTGGGCCAGGCCTTCTCGCCGGAGAAGATCGACGCGGCCCGAACCGCCATCGTCGATCTGGTCAATGCGCCCGTCGCCGAAGGCATGGAGCTCCAGTTCGAGTCCGAAGCTAAGGACATCATCGATACGCTCAAGCCGGAGGAAAAGCAGGACTACGTGCGAAAGTTCATGTGGTTTAGTCACCTCAACCAGGCAACGATGGACCTGATGTACGACCCCGAGCTGATCCGGGTAGTGGAGATGCTTTTGGGTGGAGAGTGCGAAATGTTCCAAGATATGGCTTTGCTGAAGCCGCCTGGAATTGGCCGAGAGAAGCCCTGGCACCAAGACCACGCCTACTTCAATATTCCCGAGGGCACCAAGGTCGTTGGTGTGTGGATTGCGCTCGACGACACCTACCCCGAAAACGGGTGCATGCACTTCATGCCTGGCGGACATAAAGCCGGTCCGGTTCGGCACTGGAATCGGCGCGATTGGCAGATTTGCGATAGCGACGTTCTCGGCCAGACCGGCCAGGTAGCGACCCCTTTGCCGACGGGCGGATGCCTGATCTTCGACGGCCTCACTCCGCACGGAACCCCGACCAACAAGTCGCAAGCCCGACGCCGCGCCCTACAGTATCACTATGTGTTGAAAGGGACTCCACGAATCAGTACCGAAGAACGGATTAACCTCTTTGGCACCGGTGGCGAAAACGCCACCTGCTAGCTCATGGAACCCGTCGCCAACAGTGTCACACCTATCTTCGCGGTGGCGGACATTGACGCGACAATCGCCTACTATGAGTCCGTCATTGGCGCGAGCGACGCTTGGAAATGGGGCGATCCCCCCACCTATGCGGGTTGCCGCTTGGGATCGGTTTGGATCCACTTCTCGCTCGATCCCGAGCTCTGCGCGAGAGCCAAGGGCACTTCCCTCTTCATCAACGTCCTCCACATCGAGTCGCTCCACGAAATGCACCAAAACCTCGGCGCGAAGATCGTCGACTCCTTTGGGCCAAGGCCATGGGGATGCCGGGAATATACAGTCGAAGACTGCAACGGTATCCGCCTCCGGTTTAGCCAGTCTGGATTCCTCGACGAACGACGCCCAACGCTCGATGGCGTAAAGATCGTCACCCGGCAGTTGCAACCCAAGGAATTGCTCGATCTCATGATCGCCGTCAACTGGAGCCATGACGACCGAGAAGAATCTCTGCGGATCGAAGTCGAAGAGCCGTTGTTTACCGCCGTAGCCGAGTATGAGGATCGTTGCATCGGAACGGCTTCGGTGCTTGGTCACAAGAACGGAAACTACCTCGTGTTCAACGTGATCGTCCACCCAGACTTCCAGTCACAGGGCGTTGGCAAGCGACTGATGTCCGCCGTTGACGAATGGTTAACGAAGAACGGCATTCCCGGAGCGATGGTCAAGTTATTTACTGGTCTAGACCGCCAACCGTTCTATCAACAATTCGGCTTCCGTGGGCCAGAGCATGGTCTGGTGGGAATGTCGAAAAGCATCCCCAAGAAAGACTAAGGCGCGACCGGACAGCCCCAGCCATCGTAGTCGCCATTGAGCTCCATCGCTTTCAGTTCCAGCGCCGCGATCTCGCGGTCAAACTCTTCGCCAACGACCGCCGACTCCTTTGTAAAGGCGACGGAAAAATCATCGTCGCAGTCGCCCAACGTGAACCCGTTCTCTTGAACGAAGGTCATGTAGGCCGCTTGGTCATGCTGACTGCCGAAGTAGGCAAGGTGATCGACCGTCCTCAGCTTGGTTCCATCGTCGCCATGCTGAAGCAGCGTCTGGCGGATAACGTCATCCGGCCGCTGAGATTTGACCTCAGGCTTCAGCATCGACTTCAGCTTGTCGAAGATGGACATGTCCTGAGTTTAGCCAGATTGCGGAACCACGGTGCAGCCCCAGCCGTCGTATTGCCCGCCCAGTTCATAGGCTTTCGACCTCAAGGCACTTAGCTCAGACTCAAATTCGTCGCCAACGACCGACGACTCCCGCGTAAACGAAACGCTAAATTCGTCGTCCGGCTCCTCGGATTCATAGCCATGCTCACGTAGAAATGCTACAAACGTTTCTGCTTCTTCTTGGCTATTGAAGTAGGCGATGTGATCGACCATCCGACTTCGGGTGCCGTCGTCGCCCTGCTCGCGAAGCGTATCGCGCATTCTTTCGTCTGCCTCCGCTCCATCATGATGAATACCCCACGTTGCGTCATGTTCAGACACGGCAACTATTTTGACATAAATGGGTACTTTCGGCCCAAAGACAGGGACTATTGGGTTAGTCCAACACCACAGAGCAACCCCATCCGTCATACTGCCCATCGAACTCTTCGGCCTTTTCTTTCAGATGCTGAACCGATTCATCGAACGCTTCGCCAACGACCGATGATTCGTTGCTGAAGGCCACCGCGTCCTTTTCAGGGGACTCTTCTAATGTGTATCCTGCTTCCTGAACGTACTTGGAAAAGCCATCGATACCCTCAGGCGTATTGAAGTAGGCGACGTGCTTGACGGAACGGGACTTGGTTCCGTCGTCTCCATGTTCTTGGAGGATGCCGCGCATCGTTTGGTCGGGACACGGACGCTGTAGTTTCGCCCGTAAGTCGTCTAAGGAGGACACGAATGCAGTTTGACACAGGCCCAACCAACGAAAACAATGATTGACAAGAATTCTTATGGCGCTCGGTTACTTATTCGCTACGAGCTCGTTCTCACAATAAAAGAAAAGCCCCTCACATCGGAGGGGCTTTTTCTTCAAATAAGCGCGAGGCTTACTTGACGATCTCGGTGATGGCACCGGCGCCAACCGTTCGGCCACCCTCTCGGATAGCGAACTTGGAACCGATTTCCATAGCGATCGGAGCGATCAGCGTGATGGTCATGCTGACGTTGTCGCCAGGCATACACATTTCAGCAACCGCGCCACCTTGGCCTCGGATCTCGTCGATCGTACCGGTAACGTCCGTGGTTCGGAAGAAGAACTGCGGTCGGTAGCCCGGAACAAACGGCGTGTGTCGTCCACCCTCTTCTTTCGAGAGGACGTAGACTTCGGCCTTGAACTGCGTGTGAGGCTTGATGGAACCTGGCTTACAGATAACCATTCCGCGCTCGATGCCGTCTCGGTCGATACCTCGGAGAAGCAGACCAACGTTGTCGCCGGCTTCGCAGTAGTCGAGAGTCTTTCGGAACATTTCAATTCCGGTACAGATCGTCTTTCGTGCTGCGTCGCGGAGACCAACGATCTCCACTTCTTCCATCGACTTGAGCTGGCCTCGCTCGACACGACCGGTCGAAACCGTACCACGACCAGTGATCGTGAAGACGTCTTCGACAGCCATGAGGAACGGCTTGTCCTTGTCTCGGTCCGGGGTCGGGATCCACTTGTCGACAGCATCCATCAGGTCGGTGATCGACTTGACATACTTGTCGTCGTAGTCCACCTTGCCGGCTTCGACTTGGTCCAGAGCCTTTCGAGCCGAACCGATGATGATCGGCGTGTTGTCGCCGTCGAAACCGTACTTGCTCAGAAGCTCTCGGATTTCCATTTCGACGAGCTCGAGAAGCTCAGGATCGTCGACCTGGTCGGCCTTGTTGATGTAGACAACGATGTAAGGAACACCGACCTGGCGAGCCAGGAGGATGTGCTCTCGCGTCTGCTGCATGGGACCATCGGTACCAGCAACGACGAGGATCGCGCCATCCATCTGCGCAGCGCCGGTGATCATGTTCTTGATGAAGTCGGCGTGGCCAGGACAGTCGACGTGCGCGTAGTGTCGCGTATCCGTCTCGTATTCCTGGTGCGAGATGTTGATGGTTATTCCTCGAGCCTTCTCTTCAGGAGCCGAGTCGATTTCGTCGTATCGGCGAGCCTGAGCGAGGCCCTTGGTCTGGAGAACGCCGGTAATTGCGGCGGTCAGAGTGGTTTTGCCGTGGTCAACGTGGCCGATAGTGCCAATATTGACGTGCGGCTTTGTTCGTTCGAATTTAGCTCTTGCCATAGTCTTCTATTTGCCTTTTAAAATCTTAAAGGAGAGGGCGACCCGTCGCCCGACTTCGGTCCGACTCCCACACCGCACGGCTAGGGCTGCAGACAGCCAAAAAGTATACCTGTGGCACTTATCCACACGCAATGTGAATTTTGACTTCGAAAAATATTCCGCAGGGTGTTTGGTGAGGTGGCACTATTGGCTTCGATTAGGTTCCTGCCTAATCTCCCTCGCTCGCCGAGGGAGTCCGTGAGCGGCAGGCGCTATGGTCGCCCCGAACGGGTGGGAGCCCGATGCCTTTTGTCGGCACATATTGCCTCTCCTGCTCCCTCCGGTTCGCCAACGGCAAGCTCACCGCTCCCTCAGCAATGCAAATACAGACTCTCAAAGTACACAGAGGGTTAGCTAGAGTGCTGGCAAGCAAAAATCCCCAACTCAAAATGAGTTGGGGATTCGCATTTAGCTTGTGGCTAGAAGCTTGAGGCTTCCCTTATCGCCCGCCCTGGGACTTGGCGATGATCTCGGCCTCGACCGACTTCGGCACTTCTTCGTAGTGCGAAGGGGTCACGTTCGGCTGAGCTCGGCCCTGAGTGAGCGAGCGCAGCGTCGTCACGTAGCCGAACATTTCCGAAAGCGGAACCATCGAGTTCACGACGGTGACGCCACCCGGAGCTGGCTCCATGCCCTCGATTCGACCACGTCGGCCGTTGATGTCGCCGACCACGTCGCCGACGTTCCCGTCCGGCGTCGTGACTTCGACGTGCATGATCGGTTCCTTGATGACCGGATTCGCCTTCTTCATGGCTTCCTTGAAAGCCAGAACGCCAGCCTGCTTAAACGCGTTTTCGTTCGAGTCGACGTCGTGGTAGCTACCATCGACGACCGTGACCTTCACGTCGACGACCGGGTAACCAGCCTGAACGCCGCTCAGCATCGCTTCGCGAACGCCCTTTTCAATCGCCGGGATGTATTCCTTCGGAATCGCACCACCCACGACCTTGTTCTCGAAGACGAAGCCTTGACCAACCTCAAGCGGCTCGAGGGTGACGGTACAGACACCGTACTGACCCGAACCGCCCGACTGTCGAACGAATCGACCTTCGGCCTTGCTCTGTCCCTTGACCGTTTCGCGGTAGGCAACCTGCGGCTTACCTTGGTTAGCCTGAACGCCGAACTCTCGGTTCAACCGGTCGACGATGATTTCCAGGTGAAGCTCACCCATGCCCGAAATGATCGTCTGGCCGGACTCCGCGTCGGTGAAGACTCGGAACGTCGGATCTTCTTGAGCGAGTCGCTGAAGCGACTGGCCAAGCTTCTCCTGGTCGGCCTTGGACTTCGGTTCGATGGCAATCTGGATAACCGGCTCGGGGAACTTGATCGCTTCAAGCGCCACCATCTTGTCCGGGTCACAAATCGTGTAGCCCGTGATGATGTCGTTCAGACCGATGACGCCCACGATTTCACCCGCATACACCTCTTCGAGGTCGTTTCGGTTGTTCGCGTGCATCTCAAGGATTCGTCCGACGCGCTCGGTTCGAGTTCGAAGCTCGTTCGTCGACGGGTCTCGGTAAGCAACCGCGACCTGACTTCCCTTCTTGAGGAAGCCCGAGTAAACGCGGAGGAACGTGAGACGACCGACGAACTTGTCCGACATAATCTTGAACGCCAGGGCCGAGAACGGCTCCTTGTCGTCCGGCTTGCGGACCGTGTCTTCTTCGCTTCGCGGCTCGACGCCAGCGACCTCGCCACGATCGAGCGGGCTCGGAAGGAATTCGCAAACCGCGTCGCACATGGCCTGGACGCCCTTGTTCTTGAACGACGATCCGGAGATCATCGGGAAGATCTTGAGCGAAATGGTGCCAGCGCGAAGAGCGGCTCGGATTTCGTCTTCCGAAACGTCTTCGCCTTCCAGGAACTTCATGGCGATGTCGTCATCGAAGTCGGCAATCGACTCGATCATCTTGGTTCGCCACTCGTCGGCCTGAGCTTGCAGGTCGGCGGGAATCGCACCCTCTTCGTATACCTTTCCGTCGTCCGACTTATAAATCGTCGCCGTCATGGTGATGAGGTCGATATAGCCTTGGTACTGCGACTCAGCGCCGATTGGAATCTGGATCGGAGCCACGTTCGCGCCGAGGCGCTCCTTGATTCGGTTGTATACCGAGAAGAAGTCTGCGCCGAGGCGGTCCATCTTGTTCACGTAGATAACGCGCGGGACCTTGTACTTGGTGGCCTGTCGCCAAACCGTTTCGGATTGAGGCTGAACGCCACCGACCGCACAGAACACCGCGACGCATCCATCGAGGACGCGAAGCGACCGCTCCACTTCGACCGTAAAGTCGACGTGGCCGGGCGTGTCGATGATGTTGATCTTGTGCTCGGGGAACTGCTTGCGCGATCCGCTCCAGAATGCCGTAGTCGCCGCAGAGGTAATGGTGATTCCTCGCTCCTGCTCCTGCTCCATCCAGTCCATGGTTGCCGCACCGTCGTGGACCTCACCAATTTTGTGGGTCTTTCCGGTGTAGTACAAGATTCGCTCGGTCGTAGTCGTCTTGCCGGCGTCGATGTGGGCCGCAATACCAATGTTTCGAACGAGTTCGAGAGGGTGGCTTCTGGGCATGGCTATTTTGTTCTTCCTTTACTTGGGAGTTTCATGGGGGTTGGGCTATGCCTCTTGCATAGCCCAGGTCAAATTAGAATCGATAGTGGGCGAACGCCTTGTTGGATTCGGCCATCTTGTGCGTGTCTTCTCGCTTCTTGATGGCAGAGCCGCTGTTATTGAAGGCGTCGAGCACTTCATTGCTCAACTTGTCGACCATCGACTTGCCGCTTCGCTTTCGCGCCGCACCGATGAGCCATCGGAAGGCGAGCGTTCGGCGTCGTTCGGGGCGGACTTCCATCGGGACCTGGTAGGTCTGACCGCCAACACGGCGAGGTCGAACTTCGACCGCCGGAGTGACGTTCTGGATGGCCTTCTCGAATGCTTCGATGGCAGGCACGCCAGTCTTTTCTTCGACGATCTTCATCGACTGATAGAAAATGTATTCGGCTTTGCCGCGCTTGCCGCTGAGCATCAGACGGTTGATGAATCGAGCCGCCAGCTCCGATCCGTAGATCGGGTCGGGCAGGATCACGCGCTTCGGAGCAGGACCTTTTCGTGGCATTACTTGGCCGCCTTAGGCTTCTTAACGCCGTACTTAGATCGTCCCTGGTTCCGCTTGCCAACGCCTGCGGTCTGCTGGGTTCCTCGAATGATGTGATATCGCACACCGGGAAGGTCCTTCACACGGCCGCCGCGAACGAGGACGACGGAGTGCTCTTGAAGGTTGTGGCCTTCGCCCGGAATGTAAGCGGTAACTTCGATGCCGTTGGTCAATCGGACACGAGCGGTCTTTCGAAGCGCCGAGTTCGGCTTCTTGGGGGTCATGGTTCGCACGACGGTGCACACGCCCCGCTTAAAAGGGTTTCGTTTCAGGGCCGGCGATTTCGACTTCGATTTCGGAGCCGATCGTCCCTTTCTGACTAATTGGTTTACTGTAGGCATATTGCTTTTTCTCTCACGCCAGTCAATCCACTTTTGGGCAACAAAAAACCCCTTTTACAGGGGCCTGCGCGTTTCGGTTTGTCGGTTGGTTACGTCACTAGTTCGAAACTTCGCTTGCCCTCCTGGTTGATGGCGGTCTCCCACGTGCATGATCGGCTTCTTTCGTCACCAAGTCGCGCACAAGTTCGACAACTGGAAAGTATCCCCTAAGAAATGGCACAATGTCAAGGGTAGCGATGCCCGATTTCTTCCCTTCTTTGAATCTGCGTCCTTCGAGCCGCCGAAGGCTTGGCATCTTAGGCTTGATAACCGCGCTCGCCATCGCCGTTCCCGCCCGCCTCGAAGACAAGGATGTGATGGACAAATTGATCCTCAATCCGTCCCTCAAGACCTTTGTGAACCTTGTTGCTAAAGCTGGACTCATCGAGACGCTGAAAGAGGATGGTCCCTACACCGTCTTCGCCCCAAACGACGACGCCTTTGCCAAGGTACCTGCTCATGTCCTCAACGGCCTGAAGAAGGACCCCGAACTTCTTAAGAAAGTCTTAACTTATTACATGCTGGAAAGCCGCATCGAAAGCAAAGACCTCAAAGCGGGAACCCTCGACAGCATCCTAGGCGAAAAAGCAAAGGTGACCGGCGCGAAGGACGGACTCAGGATCAATGGGGCGAAATTGATCTCGGTCGATGACAAAGCCGACAACGGCATCATTCATATAGTCGATACGGTGTTCTTCCCGCCGAGCCTGGCAAAAAAGATTGCAAAACTCTAACTAGCAATAGTACGGGAAGGGACATCTGTCAGCGCGTTTCGCTGGCATCTTTATCGGCAGTTTGAGATAATGGGTCGTCGCTTCTATTGAGAAGCGAAGGATTTTTAACATGAAGGTAGCAAGTATTGGAGCCTTGGCGCTCCTCAGCAGCGCGGCGTTTGCAACGCCAGTTTGGTACAACGGCGACGACGATGAGCAGGGCGGCTATTATGCCGTGCAAGGGGTGAATGGCACGAACGAAGAATTCATTCAGTACGAAAACTTCACCTGGAACTCTTCGGAGAACGCCGGCTCGATCATGGGTACGATGATCGCCTCTAACCTATTCTCGCAAGTCAATTGGGAGATCCGCGAAGGAATGAATGCAAGCACCGGCGACATGGGAACCCTTGTCGCTTCCGGTACGGCAAACGCGAACCTAATCGATCTGGGCGATTGGATGAATACGGGAGTCGTCGACCTTTATACGATGACGGCCGACATCTCGCCCGTAGCCCTCACGAACGGTGGCGACTACTTCCTCGGAATGGCCGTAGTCTCGACTAGCCCAGCGTTTGTTGCGGCACTTACAACCACCTCTGGCGCGAACGGCGTTGGGTCTCCAGTCTGCGACCATGTAAGCAGCTACGTTGAGGTCGGCTTGGGCCTGTCTGCGGCTACTCACGACGTCAGCATGGGAATCGGCACGGCTAGCCCCGTTCCGGAACCAGCATCCTTCGCCGTTCTCGGACTTGGCGCTTTGGTCATGCTTCGACGCCGAAAGAATTAGACGCAACTATGGAACAAGCGGCCCGGTCTCGATCCGGCCGCTTGTTCTTTGGACCACGGCCCTAAGCCCCCATGAAGGGCAACAGGGAGCGTTAGGGTTCCTTACCGTGGTCGTGGGCAGGGTCGGTCGTCTTTTATGGACCGGGTGGTGCAGGCGCGACGACCTCAAAAGCGTCCAAATCTCCCGCGTCCAACCGCTTCTGCCTTCTGTCGGCCTCCAGCCGCAGGTTCAAGTTTTCCAACTGAAGCTTTTCGAGTTCGAGCCTGGTCTTCGCCTCGCGTTCGCACTCGCACGAACAGCAGTGTGCTTGCTCAGCCTCGTACAGCAGTCCGTCGGTCGGGAGCGCAATTTCAACTTTCGGGTCGTGGTTGAGTCCGATTTTGACCTTGTCCAAAAACCTCTTCACGACGTCCTGAATCTCGGCCGGTGCCGCGGAGAGATCGATCCATTGGTTGCCAATCTGCGCCTCGATCCCCACGATCTCAGTGGTGAGCTGATACACCTCGAAGACCCGGCGGACGTAATAAGTCACTGCCCTGCAGTCGTTGTCGTTGCGAAGAGTCCGCGCTGTCGAACTCACGCTCTCGCGGTCCTCGAACGTGCTCACCACGATCGAGCGCTCGGTCTCCACCGCGAGCGAACTGGTATGCGCCACATGACTGAACGACTGACTGACGTGCGAGATGTCGAAGAAGGCGCTAGAACTCACGCTTGTCGATGTCGAGGCTCCGCCACCGATGTTGATGATGCCAAGATTGAGCCCACCGCCAGCCTCCGCAGAGACAGTGCTCTTCGCGCTCACGGATGCTCCCGCGTCGGTTTTGGTGCTGTTGTACGAATCCTGAACGTTCTGCGTCAGCGAGTAGAAAGAAGACCGCGTGCTGAACCGCGCCGATTCCGACGTTGCCCTTCGGTATCGGTCGTATTCGTAGATGCGAATCTCTTCTTTCGGCAACAGCGTCAGGCTATGGATGATCGGCCCTTGTTTCCTGCCGAGCAGGCAGAACGCATGCTCGTAACGGATCCTCACCACCAACCGCTCCAGGTGGAGCTTGGCGGCCAGTTCTCGGTCGATTGGGATCGCTCCCATTCGAAACTCATAGAATTTGAAGCAGTGCTTCCAGGACAGCCACGGAACCGGGTCCGGTCCCAAGCATTCCTTATCCCCACAACCGCAATCCGGAACCGAATACGGCTCCTGCGCGACCAAAGTGTCGTCGATTTTTTGTGCCATTTGAATCTCCAATCCAACCCACCCAGCAAATTTGCTGGGGACATTGACAACCTCACTCTATCAAAGGTCAATAGTGCCTTCGATTAAGGGTTGGAAATTCGTGACTTTCGGCACTGCGAAGCCGTGACCAAGGCCCTACGGGGGCTAGAGCGAAGGGCCTATTTGAGGCTAATCCGTGTCGGTATGGTCGTGACCTTGGCGAGCGGGAATCCGCCCTGAAAGTTGTCACCCCAAACCCAAAAACTGCCATCGCTCTTGAGGGCGTAGCCGTTCATTCCCAAGCCCCAGACGTCCTTTACGTTCGCCAGATTGATCGTAGTCGGCGACTCGAAATAACCACTGTTCGAGCGGCTGGTCATCTGACCCAACTGGCCGTTACCCCAACCCTTCACCGTGCCATTGCTCAGGAGGGCGTAGCCGAACCCGCCGCTGGAACTGCTCACTGCGACGGCATTCTTGATGCCAGGAACCTGCTTGGGCTGGACTCGAATGTCGTTACTCATCCCACCGCGCACCGCCTGCTCCGTTCGCTTACCAGTGCCAAGCTGAGCCTGAAAGTTGGAACCCCAAGTCCAGACCGTCCCGTCCTTCTTCGCCGCCATGCACATGCTGTTGCCCGCCGCGATGGACTTCACATTGTCGAGTCCCTTCACCATGCCCACTCCGTCCGAGTTATCCAACCGGCCAAGCATTCCTGTCCAGTCCATGCCACCCCAAGTAAAGACATGTCCCGACTTGTCCAGCGCCATACAACCGGACTTAACCGACACATCGACAATGTTCTCTAACCCGGGAATCTTGGTCGGCACACGTCCATCGCCGAAAGGAGATTGCGATCCCCACCGGTACACATCTCCGTTATCCTTGACCGCCAGGAAGGTACTCCCAAACGCGGCAACCTTTACGACGTGATCCAAGCCGGGAACCGGAAGCGGAACCTCGCTCCCCGCGTTGCCTTTGGGCAGGGTCGCCCCTCCCATGAAGTTGGCCGTATCCACGCCCCAAGTCATCACGGTTCCGTCTTCCAGAACGGCAACCGACGTCTCGTATCCTGCCGCGATATCCTTTGCCTTCTTGGGAAGTTTGATGTGAACGATGCCCTTTGATCCGTAGTAGCCAATCGGGATTGCCGCGATCGGGCCAAGTTGCCCCATATCCGGTCGTCCCCAACCGATCAATTCCCCATTCGAAAGAAGGACCAAGGTGTGTCGATAGCCATCGACTTTGACCGGAACGGGCTGAGGTCCCATGACAAGAAGTGCGGTAAGAGAAAGGATCGCAGACATGAAGTCCTATTTTCTCTCATAGGTCCCCCGGCATTGCAACGCGGCTGGGACCTTGGTTGACGATACAATGAGGAGGTGAGGCTCTACCTCGTCCGCCACGCCCAAACCGCCCACAATGTCGAGTCGCGATGCCAAGGGTGGACCGATGTCGAACTTGACGAGATCGGCCTCCAACAAGCCGAGGCCTTAGCGGGCTATTTCGCCTCCCGGAATCTGGATGCCATCTTTTCCAGCGATCTCCGCCGGGCCGTCTCGACTGCATTGCCCACTTCCCTACTCAAGAGCGTCGAGATTCAGCGGACCGAACTCCTGCGCGAGCGATCCCTCGGCAAACTCGAAGATGCTCCGATCTCGGCCCTCCGACAGGCTTTCGACGATGAAATCCACCGCACCGGCGAGAGCCGCTATCGTGCCCGCCCGATGGGTGTCGAGAGCGCTTACGATGTGATGGCTCGGGTCATCGAATTCACTCGCCTTCTACCCGACGACCAAGACGTGGCCGTCTTCACCCACGGGATGACCGACGAAGTTCTGCTCTGCCACTTGGTCGGTGCGCCGGTCGAATCCAGTCGCAGTTTCAGCTTCGCTAACGCCTCCGTCACCACCCTGCGTTGGGATCAGGATGTCTGGGTCCTGGAGACCTACGACGACACCCGTCACCTGTCTGCCAACGAACAGTAAGATAGAGGGAGAGACCCGGCAATCCAGCCGGATTTCCAACGGTTTACGACCCCACTTCATAGGAATTTCATTCCCATGCAGGAAAGTAGAGCCAACATCATTCAAAATTCACATCAATCGCCTCCACCATGGCGAACAATGCGAACTTTGTTGCGTTATTCAAAACTGTCTAACGCTTTGAATCCGGTAGGACGACGAGGAAAAAGAACCTTTTATGAACTTAACTGAGAACGGCCACGTTTCGCCTTTCGAGACGATTAACCTCGAAGGAAGACGAATTGACGACGCAATCGTTGACCTCGTTCCCGGTGAATTCGCCCGAAAGAATCAGGTCCTCCCGCTGGAAAACACCAACCGAAAAGTCGTCGTCGCCATCGGCAGCATCGAGTCGTTGGCGGCCCTGCAAGACCTCGAAGTCCTGCTTCAGAAACCGATCGAACCGGTGATGGCCGATGCCAATCAGCTCAAGGAGAAGATCGACGAGGTCTACCTGGAAAAGATTCTCAGCCAGCTTTCCGGCGGTCAGGAAACCGAGACCGCGTTGGCCGACGGCGAAGACGTTACCGACCTTGCCGACCTCACCAAGATGGCGGGCGAAACCGCCGTCGTCCAGATGATCAACCTCATCTTTGCGCAGGCAGTCAAGGACGGCGCATCGGACATCCACATCGAGGCCTACGAGCGCGAAGTCAAGGTTCGATACCGCGTGGACGGCATGCTCCAAGAGATCATGCGCCCGCCGAAGCGGATGCATGCCGCCCTCATCTCCCGTATCAAGATTCTGGGCGAGATGAACATCGCCGAGCGCCGACTCCCGCAGGATGGCCGCATTAAGCTCACCATCGCCAGCCGCCAGATCGACGTTCGTGTTTCGATCCTGCCCACCGTCTTCGGCGAGCGCGCGGTCATGCGTATTCTCGATAAAGGTACGGCCATGCTGGGCCTGGAAGAACTCGGTGTCGCCCCGGACGTACTCGCTCGATTCCGTAAGGTCATCTCCCAACCGTACGGCATCATCCTCGCCACCGGCCCGACCGGTGCCGGTAAGTCGACTACGCTGTACGCCTCGCTCCAGGAGATCTGGTCGCCAACCACCAATATCATCACTGTCGAAGACCCGGTCGAGTACCAGGTGCCCGGCATCAGCCAGATGCAGGTTCGAGCCAATATCGGCCTGACCTTTGCCTCCGGCCTTCGCTCCATCGTCCGACAAGACCCCGACGTCATCATGGTGGGTGAAATCCGCGACCATGAAACCGCCGACATCGCGATTCACGCATCGCTGACTGGCCACTTGGTCTTCAGCACCCTGCACACCAACGATGCACCTGGCGCGGTCACCCGACTTCTTGATATGGGCGTCGAGCCGTTCTTGGTCTCGTCCTCCCTGATCGGCGTCATCGCCCAGCGACTGGTCCGCCGTAACTGTCCGTTCTGCTCCGAACCGACTGAGCCGCCTCCCTATGAACTGGTCGAAGCCCTCGGCATCACCCCCGACGAGCTCAAGACCGGCACCTTCAAGGAAGGCAAAGGCTGTCCGAAGTGTAACAACACCGGCTTCAAGGGCCGACAAGGTCTGTACGAACTCTTCGTCATCGACGAACCTCTGAAGAAGATGATCGTCGATCGACGCTCCTCGAATGAACTGAAGAGCTATGCGATTCAGCACCAAGGTCTCCGCACCCTCCTTACCGACGGCAAACTGAACGTTTTGGCTGGCAAAACGACCGCCAAAGAAATCCTCCGCGTGGTTCAGAGGGAGGAGCTTTAATTGGCAACTTTCGCTTACACGATCCTCGAACCATCGGGGCAGCGAAAGACTGGGTTCGTGGAGGCCAAAACCCGCGATGGCGCGGTGGCACAGGTCACCGCCAATGGCGCGTATCTCATCGAGATCGGCGAGCGAGCCGCCCGCGAAGGATTTAGCCGAGAGCAGGCCGAAAAGAAGGCGACCGGCAAGCCGAGCCGAAGCGACGTTGCCCTCTTCACCCGCCGAATGGCCGACCTCGCCGACGCTGGTCTCCCGCTCGACCGCGTGTTACAGGTTGTCGCCGAGCAGTCCGAGAACCAACAGCTAACCGACCTCGCTGAGGAAGTCCTGCACGACGTCCGCGGCGGTTCCAGTGTCAGCTCCGCGCTTGCCAAGCACCCGAAGACGTTCCCTGACATTTTCACTTCGACTCTCGAAGCCGGTGAGCAGTCCGGGCAGTTCGCCGAAGTCGCCGGACGACTTGCCGAATTCCAAGAGAACGAAGTCGCCCGACGGTCGCAAGTCGTTTCGTCGTTGATCTACCCCAGCATCCTCGCGTTCGTCGCCGTCTTCGTCGTCGTCTTCATTCTCGTCTTTGTTATTCCGAAGCTGTCCGACCAGTTCGCCGCCCAAGGCACGAACCTGCCGGGATCGACGAAGCTGCTGCTGGAGATATCCGACTTCGTTTCCAACCGCTGGATGGTCATCGTTGGCGGCATTGCTGGCGTGGTGGTTCTGTACCGACTCTGGGTCGCCACCGAGGCGGGAGCCTACACCCGAGACGGTCTGGCCATGCGCCTTCCGGTTCTCGGCAAGATCATTCTCAAAGGCACCGTCTCCCGCTTCGCCCGCGTGCTTGGAACCCTCGTCTTTGGCGGCGTCGCCATCCTCGATGCCATCGAACTCGCCGGAACCGCATCTGGCAATCGCGTCTTCAAGAAGAGCGCCGAGCAAGTCAAGTCCGACGTTCGCGAAGGTAAAGCCATCGCCGAAGCCATGCGCGATGCCGGAGCCTTCCCACCCGTCCTCACCCACATGGTGGCCATCGGTGAGGAAACCGGCAACCTGCCATATATGTTGAACCGGGTATCCGACGCCCTCGACTTCGAAGTCGACAACGGACTGCGACGGGCAACCGCACTCGTCGAGCCCATTATCGTTTTAACCATGGGAAGCTTCGTGGCGTTCGTCGTCATCAGCGTCCTGCTCCCCATCATGACCGCATCTCAGTACATCAAATAAAACCGTACACACAGTGAAAAACATGAAAGCCCATACCAGAGCCAATCGTCGACGAGGTTTCACCCTTATCGAATTGATGGTCGTCGTTCTGATCATTGCCGTTCTTGCCGCACTGGTCGTTCCGAAGGTCCAGCAGAACGCAGAAACGGCCAAGATTGGCGCGGCGAAGTCTCAGATCGCCCGCCTCTCATCGCTTCTGCAGCAGTTCCGCCTGGATTGCGATCGCTTCCCCACTACGGAAGAAGGTCTGAACGCGCTCGTTTCCCAGCCGTCCGACGCCACCGGATGGAAAGGTCCATACCTGGACAAAGTCCCGGTCGATCCTTGGCAGATGGACTATCAGTACCTCTTCCCCGGCACCACGGCCGACAGCTTCCTGCTTTCCACCGACGGACCGGACAAGCAGAACGGTACCGACGACGACATCACCAACCTCGACCTCTAAAAGATAGAAACCGCTTTGCCGATTGCCATGACTTATAAGGGATACACCCTCATAGAGATGCTCATTATCACGGTCGTTCTGGTCGTGATTGCCAGCATCGTCATTGGTCGTCAGCAAAACAACAACGCGGGCTTTCAATTCCAACGGGCCATCCAATCGATCGAAACCGCCGCGAACAAGGCAAAGAACGAGGCGATCACGACCGGCAACACCTACGAACTCACGTTCGACAGCGTGAACCAGAGCCTCGTTGTGCAGGAAAGCATGGACGACCAGACCGGGGACTCCAACAATTCGGCGACTTCCAGTTCCGACTCAGGTGGGCAAGGCTCGAACACCAGCCTTGGATCTGGATGGTCGGTTACCGAAGTCCGGAATGCCGACGGCACGACGACCAGCGACATGGACATCAAGTTCTTCGCCGATGGCACCGCCGAAAGCAAGTCGGTTCAGTTCACTGCCGACGACGCCCCCGTCTATCTCAAGGTCACGCAGAACGGAACGATCGAGGTCAAGCGCGGCTCGCTCGACCAAAACGACACGCCAGTAGAATGGGAGGCAGGCAATCTTGAACAACGAACGCAATAAGCGGCGAAGCCGTCGCGGCTTCACGTTGCTCGAGGTCGCGGTTGCCACGGCGATCCTCGCCGTCGGCATCAGTATGGGTATGGGTGCCCTTTCTTCCATGAGCAACACCGAGGTGCGAGCCCGGCAGAGCGAGAAGATGAACCTTCTAGCCGTCGAAAAGTTGCACGAGATTCTCGGTCTCGGCGACGTCGTCAACCAGCAGACTGAAGGCACGCTGGAGGATTACGGTGAGCCAGATCTCAAGTGGACCCTCGAAGTGGCCGCGAGCGGTACGGAGAATATCTACACCGTCCGCCTCACGATTGAGAAAGACAATGGCACGGTCAGCGACCCGAGCGCTGAAGTCTCGACCCTGCTCTTCGTCCCGCCGGACTCCACAACCAGCGGCACTGGCGCAACGGGAGGTACCGGATGATGCGACGCGGTATCACCCTCCTTGAACTCATGGTCGTCCTGCTTTGCATGGCGATTATTTTAGGTGCCTCGACGACGATGGTCGCCACCGCCATCCAGCACACCAACCACGCCAAGGAAAGCCGCGTTGCCTACACTCGGGAAGCCCTTTTCGAAGATCGTCTGCGTTCGATTCTCGAAAATGCTTACTTGTCTTCCGAGGCGACCGACACCGCTTCCTATTTCCGGGGCGGCACCGACCTCAGCCAGTCGACGGCCGGTCAGGCTCAAGACCCCAGCGATCTCGTCTTCACCGCTCTCAGCCCTCGGGTTCCGTCCGAGGTCATAGCCTCCAACGACGATTTCGAAACGCTGAACGATACTTACGGTCCCGAAGGCGGTCTCACCGAATACGAACTGGGCCTCACGCCGATCGGCGATAGCCCTGGCGACTCGGCCACCGGCCTCTACCTTCGCCACCAAACGCCTGCCGATGGCGACTACACGCAAGGCGGCTACCAAACGGTCCTCGATCCCGACATCGAGTCGATCAGTTACGAATTCTACAACGGCACGGAGTGGGAAACCACGTGGGACACCCAAGCCGACAACACGCCACGTCTGCCGTCTGCCATCCGAATCACTTACCGACGCAAGAACGATAATGCGGACCACACCTTCGTCGTCCGGCTCATCCATAGCGATGTGACCCCCGAAAACCCCGTGACCACTGGAGACACAAACCAATGAGAACGAGGCAGCGAGGCGTGGTCATGATCGTAGTGCTCGGCATCTTAGTCGGCGTCCTTACCGGCGTGGCGATTTACGCCGCCAACCAGAGCGATGCCGTCCGTACCACCGCCAACCGGAGTGAGCAGCGACGCGCCAGAATGGCCGCCGAAGCCGGCATCCAGTACGCGCTGTCGTACCTGCAGACCATCGCCGACTCTCCCCAGGACCCCGTCACCCTTGACGGCGACTGGGCTACGCTCGGCAACGATGGAGCCGACTACTTCGTTATCGGCAATGAGTCGTTCCGGCTCCAGATTCTCGACAACGCCAGCTTCCTCGACATCAACACCATCGACGAGGCGACTCTGAACAACCTTCCGCTGACCCAGGAGCAGATCGACAGCTTCCTCGATTGGCGAGAGGCTGGCAACACCACTGCCCGAGCCGAAGGCGCAAAGGACGACTACTATAACAACCTCAGCAAGCCCTACAATGCTCGCGAAGGTCTGTTCCAAACCGTCAACGAACTCCTGATGGTGCGCGGCTGGACCCCGGACACGCTCTACCAGATCCAGAGCAACACGGTTAACACGGGCCGAACGACCAACAACAACCAGCCCGAGAGCCCGCTCAGCGACATTCTCGGCCTCAGTTGCTACAGCGCTACCACCGATCCCGACGGAAACGGTAAGGTCAACATCAACCAGCAGGGCCTGACCGACCAACAGCTTGCCCAACGCGCCCAGATTCCGCTGCAAACGGCCACCGCGATCATCAACGCCAAGAACGCCCGCGCCAATCAGCAGTTCGACCGCCTCAGCCAGGTGATCGCAGTGCCCGGCGTCCAGGGCAACCAGCAGGCCATCCGCGGCATTTTGGACCGCATGACAACGACGGCCGCACCGCGAATCGAGGGACACGTCAACATCAACACCGCCAAGGCGGAGACGCTCAGCTACATCCCGGGCGTCACCCAAGACATCGCCAATCAGATCGTGGACAACCGCCCCACTGACGGCTATCAACAGCTCAGCGATCTGCTCAGCGTCTCGGGCGACACCACCTTCCTTGGGGCCGTCGCCGACAGCATGACCGTCAACACCCAATCCTTCCTCGTTCGCGTCGAAGGCAAGGCGGGACGAATGACCGTCGCCCTCGAAGCCGTCATCGCGATCTCGAACGGAGCGCCGACGGTCGTTCGAGTGGAGCAACCAAGTTTTGCCAATATGCCGGACCGCTGGTCTTGGCAAGATGAAGCCAATGAAACAACCCTACTGGAGAAACAATGAGCCAAAAGACGCATAGTGCGCAATTGCTGATAGAGTGGGACCGCGAATGGGTCCGAGTGCACTTCGTCGAAACGGCTCAAACCAGAGAAGCCCAAAGCCTCGATGGACTCGACGGACTCAGTGGAAAGACCGCCATCGTGCTTCTTTCCCGCCGCCTCGTCCTTCAGCGGTCGATCCCTCTGCCCGATGCCCAGCGGAGTGACGTTCTAATCGCCCTCAAGATGCGATTGGCCGACGTCTTCCCTATTCCGGCATCCGAGTTGGCGTTCGACTATATTCCGACCACGGAAAAGAATGAGAATGGCCGGGTCTGCATTGTTTTTGCCGCCCGAACGGCGGACATCGCCGAAATCATTGGCATCACCCAGCGGCTTGGCATTCAGATTCAGCAGATCGTCCCCAGCCAGGCGCTCACCATCAAGGCCGCCGAGCAGAATGCGGTTAGCTCCGGCGTGTTCGTCGAGCGCTTCGGCGACTTTGTCAACCTTGACGCCTATCGCTACGGCGATCTGATGGCATCCAAGCTGGTCACGCTCCACTCGCTCGACACCGAACTGTCGCGCATGAAGGCGATGACCGGCGACGGGTCGAAGGTCCTCTCCTACAAGGTCAGCCTCGACGGTTCCGAGCAAAACCTTGGAGCCCCGTTTATCGAGTCGTTCGCGCAATCGAACCTTTCGATCGACCTGGAGCCCGAGGATTATCGCACTGCCCGCGTCGAGCAGTCTCGAAAGCTTCGCCAACGTCAGTCTTCGATCGTTTTCATCGGAGGTCTAGTTTTGACGATCTTCACCGTGAATGAATACTGGACGGCAAATCAAAACTTCACTCAAGCGGACGCGAAAGCCGCCAAGCGCGTGAAGAACCTGGCCAAGCCAGTGGAAGCGCTGGAATCCGACGCCAAGAAACTGCAGCCGGCGGCCGACCAATTAAAGACGGCGTTTAAGCCTCCCCAGTCGGTTAGCGATATACTAAAGGTAGTTTCTGCTCTCACACCGAAGGACACTTGGCTCACCAACGTCACCTTTGAGCGAGGAAAAGAACTACAAATTCGCGGTGTTTCGAAGAAAGCAGAGCTCGTTTCTGCGTATGCATTGGCGTTGACCCAACAAAAAGAACAGCGTTTCCGCGACGTTAAGCTGGTCTTCGCAAATGGAGGCGACATCGAGGGAACCCCAACGGTTCAATTCAGCATGACCGCATTCCCTGTTGGCAACCTCCCCATGATTGAGATAGGAAAGAAGAAGAAGTGATCAATTTTAGGGATCCGAAGGACCAAACCACGAGCGCGCTCTTCGTCGCGGGGATCGTCATGATCGTTGGTTCGGTGGTCGCACTTTTCATCCATAAGTACCCAAATATTAAGGATGCAGGACAGAAGTCTAAGGATGAATTGAACAAGCTGAACGCCAGAAGCACCGAAGCGAAGAAAAACAAGGCCGATTACAAAACAATGATCGATAAGTTTCGTTGGAACGATAAGGAAGACGTGGTATCACCAACAGCGCTTACATTGGTTAGTCAGGGGGCCGAGGCTAATCACCTTAAACTCGTGAGCTTCCGACCCCAAAAGAGCATCGAAAGCGATGCGCTGGTTCAGTTGCCTGTCCAGTTCACCGTCGACGGTTCCTTTGCGAACGTTGCCCAGATGCTGTCCACGTTCCAAAACAGCAAAGCCAAACTAGCGGTACAACAGGTCCAGATGGCCGCCCAGGAAGGCGAATCCGATCTCGTAACCGCTACCGTCAGTCTCTACGCATTTATGGACAAACCCAAGAAGGAGGCCCCTGCAACCACCAGCCAGACCCCTGGCGCCAAGACTGCACAAGCCCCTGCAGGAGCAAAGACCAATGGCTAAAGTGAATCCCCTCGTCCTCAAGGTTCTCTTCATCGGCGTTCCGTTCCTGATCGGGATCGCGATGCTCCCGACCGACCAGCCGGCTGGCGGATCGCAGCACCCTTACCGGGTCTCCATGCCGAATTCCAGCAATGGCGTCTACTCTTCCGATAGCGACATTGCGTCCTTCGGTTCCATCGACGGCAAAGCCGTCAGCAGCTTCCGACCCGGTTATCTTCCTAGTTCCCTCACCTCCGGTGAAGAGGATTGGACCTATCGGGGCAACGTTCGGCAGGGCGGCAAGCGCAAGGCTCTCCTCCAAAACACCGTCACCGGCGAATCCGTCTACCTTGAGCCTGGCGATCGGTGGAAGGACCTCCGGCTTCTCTCCCTCAAAGACAATTCCATCCTGATCTCCGACATGTCCGCCATGCTGAAGAGCTTTGGGCTCTCCAGCGGCAGCGCCGGCAATTCGGGCTCTGACAGCAACATGGCAACACCGCAATAAGACAATGGCCGCAAAGAAATCACAGCAATCATCTCTCACAAAGCTCCTCGTCATCGGAGGCGTTCTCGTGGGCGTCGTCATGCTGTTCCCCTCTGGCGAGGCCCCCAAGACGGGCAAGAAAGCCATTACGCTCTTCAGCGGATCGAAAAAGACAGACGATCTCTACACTGCACGTGACCAAAGCGCACAATTCCAGCCAATCGACGCGTCGCTGAAGAACAGCTTCGTGCCGCTGGTCACCAAGAAGGACCCGAACGGGCCTGCTGCAGCCAACGCCATTCCGGCGTTGCTAGCCAATGGCGAGACCACCTGGGTTTACACCGGCAACATGACAGTGAATGGCGTGCCCAACGCTCTTCTGGAAAACACAGCCAACGGCGACGGCGTTTTCCTGCGGCCAAACCAGACCTGGAAGGCGATGCGACTGGTCGCCGTGCATGAAGGCTCGATCGAGATCGAGGGCCCGCGCGGCATGATGCATACGGTGTCGTTCAACGAACTGACGGCCTCGGCGCCCGAAGAACCCCTAACGCCACTCCCGCCCGCTACGATCGATAACAACAACAGCGCGAACCCGGCAAACGGCGGAACCAACAACGGTAACGGTAACGGCAATGGCAACAATCGACGCAACCGACGGCAGTTCGCCGACAATGGTAGCGGTTTGAGCGGACCGATCGGTCAAGACGGCTCCTTCGCCGCCCCCGAAGCTGCCCCGGCTGCTCCTCAGAATTTCAGCAACGGAAACTATCGACGAAATAGGAATAACAATGAAAATAATCTCAATTAGTGCTTTGGCCCTTGCGTTCGGCTTAATGGTGCCGAGTCTTGCGCTTGCGCAGGATAATCCGTTCTTCGGGGGCGGGAGTACTTCGTCTTCCGGCAGCGATAACTGGAAAGATATCAAGCTGAATCCGAAGACGAAGATTAAGCTCGATTTCCATTCCGCCAACGTCGATTACGTCATTTCTATTTTTCAAAAGACGAGCGGTATTAATATCGTCAAGGACCCTTCCCTGACCGGTGGCATCACGCTCACCAGCGCCAGCGAAGTTCCGCTCAAGACCGGTTTCCAAATTCTCGAAAAGACCCTGAACCTGAAGGGCTATGACCTGAAGAAGGACGGCGATCTGCTCGTTATCCAAAAGCAGCAGACCCGAGACCGAGGCGACCGAGGTAATAGTGGCTTCCAGTTCGACCCCTCCATGTTCCAGAACATGAATCAGAACAACTCGGTCCTGAAGATTTATCCGATTCAGTACGCCAACGCAACCCAGGTGGCCCGCGTCGTCAACGACGTATTCCAGGCCAGTGGCCAGCAACAGAATCCGTTCCAAGCCATGTTCCAACGGGGCGGAGGAGGAGGGCGAGGCGGCAACCGCTTTGGCGGCGGCGGCTTCAACTTCGGTGGTTTCAACCCCTTCGGCAACAACAACCAGGGTTCCAACATCCGCGCGTCGGCCGACGACTTCTCGAACTCGGTCATCGTCAACGCTCCGGACAAAGAACAGAAGGAAGTCGAGCGAGTCATTCGCACCATCGACAAGCAAACCGACGACCCGCAGCACACCAAGGTCTATAAGCTCGAATACGCAACCGCAACCGATGTGGCCTCGACGATCCAAAACGTTTTGACCAACAATGCTCCACGCGGCAAGGGAGGCGTCACCTCGTCCGGTAGCAACTTCCAGGATCGATTCCAGCAGGCAATTCGATTTGGCTCGACTCAGGCATCCTTTGGCACCGTCGCCGCCGACTCGCGCACCAACTCGCTGGTCGTCACCGCAACCGACGAAAACCAGTTGGTCGTCCAGTCCGTCATCAAGGACCTGGACAAACCGGTCGACTTCGAGAGCACGACGTTCGTCTTCCCGCTGAACAATGCGAAGGCCGACGACGTCGCCCAGCTCATCAATAACGCGTTCGGCCAACGCCAGGGCGTCAACGGACGCACCAACCGTACGGCTAACACCGGCAACAACCGGCAGACGACGAACAATAACAACCGAAACAACAACAACCGAAATCTCGGTGGTTCGATCGACAATCCGAACGATCCGAAGAACATGTACCTCCAAATGGAGGACCAGAACGCAACGGACGGCGAACTCCTGACCAGCGTTTCGGCGACCCAGGGCTTCCAGTTCCGCGGTGGATTTGGAGGCGGCAACAGTGCCCAGAACCAGTCGACTCAGACCGGTCGAACGCCAGACGGACGCTTGGTTCCGGTTCAGGACCTCACCGGCCAAGTCACAACCATTGCCGACCCGAACACGAACTCGATCATCGTCGTCGCTAACCCGGACTACGCCGCGTTGATCAAGCAGATCCTTGAACAGCTCGACAAGATTCCCGAGCAGGTCATGATCGAAACGACGATCGTGGAAGCCAACCTCGACGCCTCCGACAAGCTCGGCATCGAGTGGAACTACCTCGATAACGCACACCTCGGCGTCCCGGGCCAGCAAGGCAACATCGGAACGACGTTCGGTCTCGGCACGAGCACAACCAATCCTGCTCAAGGATTCAAGTACACCATCGGTGGCAAGAACCTGACTTCGTTCATGAACGCGATTCAGAGCGACACCAAGTTCAACATCCTTTCGACTCCGCGAATCTTTACGTCGAACAACACTCAGGCTGAAATCAACATCAGCCAGAGCATCCCGTACGTGACCAGCAGCCGAACGGACAACAATGGCAACATCCTGTACAACTACGCGTTCCAGGATGTCGGTATCGTTCTGACCGTCACCCCGCGAATCACCGCCAATGGCTACGTCACCATGGACGTCACCCAAACGGCAAACGATCTGCAGGGTTACACGGACTTCAACGCGCCAATCGTCAATCAGCGCGAAGCCAGCACGGTTGTCAGCGTTAAGAATGGCGAAACCATCGTCCTCGGCGGCATCATCCGCAGCACGGTCACGGCGACGACGAACAAGGTTCCGATCCTTGGCGACATCCCAATCCTCGGCAATCTCTTCAAGAGCACGTCGAAGGATAAAGCCAAGACCGAACTCCTCGTTCTCCTCACCCCGCGCATCGTCCATGACGAAGATGAAGCTCGACAACTGAGACAGGATACGACCAAACAGCTTTCGCCTGAGAGCCAAAAGCAGTTGGACAAGGTCATCCCGCCGGAGAACACCAAGAAGGAAATCAAGGACGATAAGAAGGGCGGCGGAAACTAAGGATTAATCCTTCGCCGTATTTCTTCAAAACCACGAGAAATTGGCTCGAAATTAAGTAAAACCAACAGCAGAGGTAACTATGAAAAAGTTGTTATTCGGAATCGCGATTCTGGCAATCGCAGTAATGTCTCAAGCCCAGCGCGGCGGCTTTATGATGGGCGGTGCTGGCGGTGGCGCGAACCCGGCCATGCTCCTCGGACGAGAGGATGTCCAGAAAGACCTAGCTCTGACCGACGCCCAAAAGGACAAGGTCGCGACGCTCACGGATCAGAACGCCATGCGTGATCGATTCATGAAGGCGATGCAGGATGCCGGTGTCAGCTTCGAAGACATGCGCACCGACGAGGGCCGCAAGAAGATGCAGCCGATCATGGAGAAGATGCAGGCCGACATGAAGAAGGAAATCGACGCGATCCTCACGCCGGAGCAGTCGAAGCGACTCGGCCAGATCGGAGTCCAAATGGCCGGAAACCGCGCCATTCTTCAGAAGGACGTCGCTAAGGCTCTCGGCATCACCGACGACCAGAACGAGAAGATTCAGAACCTTGTCAAGATGCAGGGCGACGCCCAGCGCGGCCTCTTCCAGAAAATGCAGGACGGCGAACTGACCCGGGAAGACCTTCAGGACAAGATGAAGAAAAACGGCGAGATTTTCGACACTGAACTCGGCAAGCTTCTCACCGACAACCAGAAGGCGAAGCTCAAGGAAATGGGCGGCAAGCCGTTCGAAAAGAAAGACGACGGCGGACTCTAAGCCCCGTACAACAAAAAGCCCTCTAGCCTGGAGCTAGAGGGCTTTTTGATTTGTGGGCGCAATAGTTGTAAGGGATCAGAAAATCGTTACCGAGACACGCTCTGATCGATGGATATTCGACTTGTCGCTCGGGACGCCATCAGTCGGGCGCCATCGCTAAAATCAAATCCGGGCATGTCGGTCGGTCCTCCTTCACAGCAAGCCTCGATGATTCCGCAGAACTCGCACCTCATGTGCGACCTCTCCGGTCGAGTTGGCATCCCACACTTGGGACATCGATAATCGCAACTTTTTGCGCTATCCATACTCCTTTTGACGACTCAGAGCAGGAATTGTTGCCTTAAGGTTTGGTTAATATGGGACCTTTGCGGCCAAGCTTTAGGCTTCCGCATTGTCCAATTTGACCTTCATTCGCCCAATAGAGCCCTGATATAGCACCTTCGTCGCAGGGCGAGCCAACGCGGCCCTCTACGAAATGACCTCTAGTCGGTTCGCCTTACGCGACCGAGTCGTTGGAATGAAGCTTAAGATTGATCCGACGCAAACGTTCCTCAGCGTTCGAAATCCAAGTCTGAGCCGAATCGGGATGACCCAATGCGGTCTTATTCTTATTAGTCACGAACTTATAGGCGACGGCGGCGACTCCGGCGGCGACCGCTGCGAACCATAGGGCGTTTGTCTTCATTGATGTTTGCTCTCCAGCCTTATTAATAATCATTGCTACTTTGGAACGATTACTTAGTAAATTCGTTCCACATTTTTCAGACGTTTCACCACCGGTACACTAAAGGTTAAATGTTCGACAACTTAACCAGGCGACTTTCCGGCGTTTTCGCCAAGATGCGAGGCAAAGGTCGCCTCAGTGAGGACGACGTCAACGAGATGCTCCGCGAGGTCCGCGTAGCCCTTCTCGAAGCCGACGTCAACTTCGCGGTTGCCAAAGAATTCATTGCCCGGATCAAAGCCATCGCCATTGGCGAGGAACTGTTCTCCTCGCTCAACGCCGACCAAACTATCGTCAAAATCGTCAAGGACGAGTTGGTCGAAATGCTCGGCGGCGAAGGCGTCAAGATGAATTGGGGCTCCACCCCGCCGACCGTCATCCTCATGTGCGGCCTCCAGGGCTCCGGCAAGACCACGACGACGGCCAAACTCGCCAAGTGGTTCCTGGAACAAGGCAAGAAGCCGATGCTCGCCGCCTGCGACATCCAGCGCCCTGCCGCCGTCAAACAGCTCGAAGTCCTCGGCGAGCAGGTCGGCGTCCCCGTCTTCACCAAAATGGACGGCACGCCCCCGCCCAAGATCGCCAAGGAAGCCCTCGAACGCTGCAAGTACCTCATGAACGACGTGCTCATCGTCGACACCGCTGGTCGAACCACCATCGACGATGCGCTCATGGGCGAGTTAGAAGAGATCTACAAAGCTGTCAACCCCAACGAGTCGTTCCTGGTTCTTGACGCCACCACCGGCCAAGAGGCCGTCAATGTGGCCGAAGCCTTCCATGCCCGTGTCAACGTCACCGGTGCAATCTTCACTAAGCTTGACGGCGACACTCGCGGTGGCGCAGTTCTCAGTGTCCGCCAGGCCACCAGCGTTCCCGTCCGCTTCACCGGTATTGGCGAGCAAGTCGACGCCCTCGACGTCTTCCACCCCGACCGGATGGCCCAGCGCATCCTCGGCATGGGCGACGTTCTCGGCCTCATCGAAAAAGTCGAGAAAGCCTTCGATGCCGAAGACGCTGCCGCGATGGAGAAGAGCTTCGGCACCGGCTCGATGGACTTCAACATGATGCTCCAAAGCTTCAAGATGATGAAGAAAATGGGCAACATGAAGAACGTCATGAAGCTCATTCCTGGCCTCTCTGCCCAGCTTCCCGAAGAGGCTCTGGACCAGATCGACGACAAGCAAATTAACCGTACTGAGGCAATCATTCTCTCAATGACTTTCAAAGAGCGTGGAAATCCAGATATAATAAACGGTTCGCGCCGAAAGCGGATCGCGGCTGGCAGTGGTACATCGGTTGAAGAAGTCAATCACCTGATCAAGCAGATGTACGAAATGAGACGAGGCATGAAGCAGATGTCGAAAATGCAGCAGCGGTTCGGAAAGCTTAATAAGCGCAAACGATAACGCAAAAAACCATGGTTAAAATCCGACTGCAAAGACTTGGTAACAAAGGACGCCCGTTCTATCGCGTCGTTGTTATGAAGAGTGAAGCCGGCCGCAACAGCGCGGCAGTTGAGAACATTGGCATCTACAACCCCATTTCTCAGCCTAAAGAAATCCGAATTAACGAAGAGCGCGCTCTTTACTGGCTCCGAAACGGAGCCGAGCCGACGGAGACCGCCGCTTACCTCATGAACAAGCTGGGCATCCTGCCCAAGTTCCTGGATGAGCGACCAGCCCAGAAGCGAAAGTACAAGTTCCTCGATAAGACGACTGCCGCAATCAGCAAGCTGAGCGCCGTCGACGCACCCAAGAAGGAAGAGCCGGTCGCTGTGGCCGCCGCCGTCGAGGAAGCCCCTGCCGCTGAGGAAGCTCCCGCAGCCGAAGAAACCGTAGCCGCCGAAGAAACTCCGGCCACCGAATAAGCATGAGCTACGCCCCATTTGTAGAAGAACTGGTCAAGAGCATCGTCGCCTCCCCCAGCAGCGTGGAGATCGACGAAGTGCTCGAAGGCAACACGCGAACCTTCAATGTTCGCGTCGCTCAAGACGACGTAGGCAAGGTAATCGGCAAGAACGGACGCGTCATTTCCGCCATCCGTTTGGTGGTCAGCGCGATCGCGTCGAAGTCCAAAGAAAAAGCGTACGTCAAGATCGTCACCGAGTAAGGTTGCAATCATGGTTCGAAGCTGGACAGGTAAAGGATGCCTGTCCAGCTTTCGTTATGTATGAATGAGTGAATCGAAGCGAACCCCAGTAGGCCGAATCGTCGGTGCCTTCGGCATCCGAGGGCAAGTCAAGGTCGAAATGATCACCAGCTTCGAATCTCGGTTCGATAAGGGCAATATCCTGTTCCTGGACGGCAAGCCCCTCAAGATCGAAGCCTCCCAATTTCACAAGGGCCGCCCCCTCATCAAGCTCGCCGGCATCAACACCATGTCCGAAGCCGAAACCCTGCAGTGGAAGATTCTTGAAGCCGAAGGCGAACCCGAGATGGACGACGACGAGTACCTCATCGAAGACCTCATCGGCCTGAAGGTCGTCACCGTCGAGGGCGAAGAACTCGGCGAAGTGGACGATATCGAGGACTACCCCGCTCATGAAGTCGTCCTCGTCGGCGAAATCCGCATCCCCTTGGTCGACGAGTTCATCAAAGACATCAACCTCGATAAGGAAGTGATGACGGTCAAGCTGATCTACGGAATGAGGCCGGGAGAAGAGTAGCTTTTAGCCTTCAGCCTTTAGCCCCTGGTCAAGCACCAACCTATTTCCCCAACCCAAGATACCCCTTCGGATGGAGGGGTCGGTGAGCAAAGCGAACCGGGGGAGTGCGAATTCAGAAAACCGGAATGCGTAAATGAAGCACTCGCACTGGTAGCATAAATTCATGCGCGTCATGATGCTCTCTTGGGAATACCCGCCTCGAATCGTCGGAGGCATCAGTCCGCACGTCTACGAGCTCAGCCAAGAGCTCGTCAAGAAAGGCGTCGAAGTCCACGTCATCACGAAATCAACCCCTCTCGCCCCCGATGAGGAGGTCGAACCCAGCGGCGTCAACGTCCACCGAGTCCACCTCGACGACGTCCCCAACGACTTCATCCACGAGATCCAGCTCCTCAACTTCTCCACCGAAAGGCGTGTGAGAAAGCTCCTCGAAGACTGGCGACCGGGCGGACAGCCCACCGTCTTCCACGCCCACGACTGGCTCTCACTCGACGCCGCGAGAACGCTCAAATACGAGTACAAGCTCCCCATCGTCGCCACCCTTCACGCCACCGAATGGGGCCGCCACGGCGGCATCTTCAGCGATACCAGCCGCTACATCGCCGAACAAGAGTACTGGCTCACCTACGAAGCCTGGCGACTCATCGTCTGCTCCGAATTCATGCGCGGTGAGGCCGTCCGTCTCTTCAACTGCCCTTACGACAAAGTCGATGTGGTTTACAATGGCGTCAACCCCGAGAAATTCCAGTTCGATTGGGACGAAGCCGACCGCCAAACTCTGCGAAGACAATACGCCGAACCCGACGAGCAGATCGTCATCTACGTCGGCCGCTTTGTCCGCGAGAAAGGCATCCAGGTCCTCCTCAACGCCGCCCACGTCGTCCTTGCCGACCGCCCCAAGACCAAGTTCCTCATCGTCGGCGGTGGCCACCGTGACCGCTTCGAAAAGTTCGTGGACTGGGCCGGACTCGGCGATCGCGTCGTCTTCGCCGGATTCCGCGCCAATCGCGCGCTCCACGAGCTCTATCGCTGCGCCGACGTCGCCGTCTTCCCCAGCCTCTACGAGCCGTTCGGCATCGTCGCCCTCGAAGGCATGGCCGCTGGCATCCCCGTCGTCTCGAGCGACGCCGGAGGGCTCAAGGAGATTGTGGTCCACGAAAAGACCGGTCTCACCAGCTTTGCCAACGATCCATCGTCGCTTGCCTGGGCCATCCGCGAAGCTCTTAATAATCCGAAGAAGTCGCACGACATGGCCGAAAACGCCAAACAACGCTTAACCCGTGACTTCCAATGGGCCAGTCTGGCCGATCAGACCGTTCGAATCTACGACCGCGTCTGGAGCGAATTCCTCGAAAGCTACTGGGCCGAGAACACGGTTTGGCCCGTTTCGCCCGGTGCCGAAGAGCGGTACCTCAAGCTCCAATTGGCCGAAAAAGCCACGGCTGCGAATGCAATCGAACGACCGATTCCTCGCCACGCACGTATCGAAGAAGAAGACGAGACAGATTCGATTGCCGAGCACATCGAACCCTAAGCGCCGCCAAACAGCTTCGCTAAAAGGTGCACGATCAGCGCGCCGATATACGCAAACGCCGTCATGTACGCAAACATGAACCAGGCCCACTTGCTCGAGTTCGTCTCCCGCTTCACCGTCGCGAGCGTCGAAAGGCACTGAGCACACAGCGCAAAGAACACCATCAGTCCCACCGCCGTCCAAGGCGTAAACAGCGGCTTGCCGTCCGGCCACTTCGCCTCCGTCATCTTCCCACTGAGGCTCTGGTCAAAGTGCGAATCGCCGTTATCCTTGCCCAAAGAGAACAGAATGCCAAGCGACGGCACAACCGTCTCCCGCGCCGGAAAAGCGCTCAAGATCGCCGTCGAAATCCGCCAGTCGAAGCCGACCGGCTTGAACACCGGCTCGATTCCCTTTCCAAACCGGCCCAAAACCGAATGCTCTAGCTGAATTTCGGCCGCTTGAGCTTCCGGCGTGCCCGCCGGAACGTTGTAGCGCGGGAAGTAGCCGGCCGCCCAAATGATCACCGACATGACCAAAATCGTGGTTCCCGCCGTTGAGACGAACACCTTGCCGCGCGTCACCATCGCGATGAAAACATCCTTCCACTTCGGCATCTGGTACGGCGGAAGCTCCAGCAAGAACGCCAGCCGCTTCCCTTTCAGCATCTTCCGGTTCAGGAAGTACACCACCGGAATAGCCAGCAGGAAGCCGAGCATGTGCATTGCAAACAGCGTGAAACCCGCCCAAAACGGCCCGAACTTCGGCTCGATGAACGCGCCGATCATCAGCATGTACACCGGCAGCCGCGCCGAACAACTCATCAGCGGTGCAACCAAAATCGTCGCCAATCGGCTCTTGGCGTCCGGCATCACCCTGGCCGCCATGATCCCCGGAATCGCGCAGGCAAAGCTCGACAAAAGCGGAATAAACGCCCGCCCGTTCAGACCGCACCAACCCAAAAGGCGGTCCATGAGGAACGCGGCGCGAGCGAGATACCCCGTCCCCTCCAGCATCGCAATGAAGAAGAACAGGATCAAAATCTGCGGCAGGAAGACCATCACACTGCCGATACCCGCCACGATACCATCGACCACCAGCGACTTCAGAATCGGAACGCCTTCCAGCGACGCACCAAGCTTGTCCCCCAGCGCAGCGAAGCCGTTCGTGATCAAGTCCATCAGCGGCGTCGCAAAGGTATAGATCGACTGGAAAACAAGGTACATGATCCCCACAAAGATCATCAGCCCAAAGACGCGGTGAGTCAGGATCAAGTCGATCTTGTCCGTCAGCGTTACCGCCTTTTTCGGCTTCTTGATCGTCGAAACGACGTCCTTCTGCACTTTGGCCGTCCATGCGTAGCGCGCCGACGGGTCCAGAATTCGCTCCAATCCCTCTTTCGCCAACAGGAAGTCGGGGCGAAGCTCGGGAAACTCGTCGAAGTAGTGCTCAAACGCCGGCTCTCCCGCCAGAATCTTCTCTTTCAGTTCCTCGGTCGAGATGTCGTACCCCATTCGGGTCAGACGGTCCTTCAATGGCAGAATAGAGTCGGTTCGATCGACGACCGGTCCGGCTACCGTCGGGTTCTTCAGTTGTTCGGCCACCGCCGCCTTCAGCGTCGCTAGGCCCTTTTCCTTATGCCCAACGATCGGCACCACCGGCACGCCAAGGTATTTCGATAGCTTGGCTACATCAACCTTCTGACCCTTATCCTCGACTCGGTCTGCCATCGTCAAGGCGACCATCATCGGCTTGCCGAGGGCGCAGATTTGCGTGTAAATGAAAAGGTTTCGCTCGAGGTTCGATCCGTCGATGACGCAAACAATCAGGTCGATCGTTTTGTCATGGATGACGCTGACCGCCACCGCCTCGTCTTCGGACACGGCGTCGAGGGAGTAAAGACCAGGAACATCGACAAATTCGGTGTCTGCGCCGTCAATCTCAATAACGGCCGATACCTGCTCAACCGTGACGCCGGGATAGTTGGCGATCTTTTGCCGTGAACCGGTCAGAGAATTAAAAAGAGTTGTCTTTCCCGCATTGGGATTCCCGACTAAGGCAACTCTCTTCGGAGCCGCCTTAGTCCAGGAGTTCGACTTCAAATCCAGCCATTTCTAGCTTGCGCAGACACAAGCGGTAGCCTCGCAGATCAATCTCAATGGGATCGCCGAGCGGAGCGATCTTGACCACTTTGAACTCTGTTCCAGGTGTCAGTCCCATCTCGTGGAAGCGGAGGACGTGATCCTTGGGCTCTGGGGTCGAGGCGATTCGCGCTCGCATCCCCTTCTTCAGTTCGCCAAAATCAACCGTAGTCATTTTTTGTGCTCTACTCTTAATCTACCCAAAAAAGTATTGATTCCGAAAGGTCTCCGAATTATTTGACTGTAAATATTGTGTCGGCAGGAGTTTCGTTCAGCTTGACCTTTCCACTCCAAGAAGTAATAACGATGATTTGCTCCGGAAGGTTCGTTGCCGCGTTATTAACCTGTACAGTTTCCGTGGTTCGCATTCCGGCAATTTCGAAATCCTTCGTGATGTAGAGGTTGAAACGGCCCGCTCCATCAAACATCGGTAGACCAGAAGCCTTATCGATCATCTGCTTACCATCGGGATCTAAGACCGGGTCGCCAAAGCCCATTGTGCCGCTCACATCGTAGACCGAAGCTCCATCCAAGTCTTTTTCGGTCGGGTTTTGGTTGATTCGGATCATCCGAGTCATAAAGCCTTGCAGGCTCTGATTATCGCCAGCGGCCTGAGTCGCGAACTCGATGTAAGGGTTCAGCGTATCGCCAAGGCTTCGCTTGGCCGCCATGTAAATCGAATGATCCTTCAGAAGCCTCTTCGAGCCCGTGGCCAGTTCTGCCACCGCTACCGGTTCAAATAGTCGCTTGCGGGGAGCGTCACCAGTTCTCGGAGCGTCGTATCCGAAGTTTGTGCCGTCACTGACGACCAGCCAATCGTTTGGCGGCACATTGGTTGATGACTGGTGGATGAAAAGCTTGCTGGGTCGCACGTACTGCAGGTCCGTCTTGATTGAAATCTTCTTGGTTCCTGCAATCTGGGTCATCGTGATCTCGCCCACGCCCGAATTGGCGTCCGCATACTTCTGCAGAACCTTGGCGAGAATATCCGTCGATTTCATACCCTGGGCTGGCTGGGTGCCCAGAACGAGTGCGGCAATGAGTGCTGTCATGACTTAACTCCTTGTGTCCATTTTTGCTCCTCCACTCCACTTCGATGGTTCAGGAGGCGCGAAAAACTGAATATCCAATCGGATAGACGATTCATATACATTATGATTTCTTTCCGAACCGGATTGACACGATGATGCGCCAAAAGTACGCGTTCTGCGCGTCGGCACACGGTTCTTACGAAATGCATATGCGATGCCGCCGGCGTCCCACTCGGCAAAATAAATGACTTCAAGGGCGGCAACTCGCCCTCCATCGCATCGATTTCTGACTCTAGTAGAGCAATATCGCTCTCATTGACCGAGCGAAGATCGAACTTCCCACCCGCTGGGCACGCCAGCTCTGATCCAAGGTCGAAAAGCTGATTTTGAACCCGAACCAACCGGGATCGAAGTGTTTCTTCCTCGACCAACCCCACGCCAATCCCAAACACCGCGTTAAGCTCGTCGATGGTGCCGATTGCATCCATCCGCGCAGAGTCCTTGGAAATCCGGTCCCCGCCGAGCAGACCGGTCTGCCCCTCATCGCCCGTCTTCGTGTAAATCTTCATAGCGGCTTGGACCGCCGTACGCGCCAGTAAAAGACCGGCAGATTCCGCACCTTGGCGATCTTCTTTGGGTTCAAAAGCAACCGCCAAAGCCACTCCATCTTAATCTTCTGAATCACCTTCGGCGCCCGCTTGACCGTGCCGCTATGCACGTCCAGCGAACCTCCGACCCCAATCCCGATCTTCGCGCCGATCGCTTCCGACGTATCGAGAATAAAAAGCTCTTGCCGGGGCATGCCCATCGCCACCACCAAAACATCAGGCTTAGCCTCTGCAATCTCCTGGGCGATCCTCGTGTCATCGTCTTTCGAGAAATAGCCATCCCTCGCCCCGGCCACCACCATTCCCGGAAAGCGCTCAGCCAGATTCTTAGCCGCCAACTCGGCGATCCCTGGCGCCGAACCTAAAAAGTACATCCGCGCCCCAGTCTCGGCCGAAAGCTGACAAAGGCACTCGACCAAGTCCACACCGCTGACGCGCCCCGGTACCGGACGACCAAGTCGAGACAGGGCCCAGACCGGCCCCGCTGAATCAGGTGTGATCAGGGCCGCTTCGCGAAACATGCGCCGATAGCCGTCATCGGTCGCCGCGTTGATATAAGCGTTAGAGTCGGCCGTGAGAATCAGTTTCGTTCCGTCCGAAGCCAAGTAATCCCGCATGAGACGACGCGTCTCATCGAGGGTGACTCGGTCGATAGGAAATCCAAGAATCTCGACGCGTTCGGGTAGCTGAATGCCAGGCGTGACGGCAACCTCCGCCATATATACAAAATTGTACCAAGAGTCCGCCTCAACCCAAAGTTCTTTTTCAACAACCGATCTCTTAACCTTGGCATAACACTTGCAGATGAGATACCATGACAAGCCACTCGTCGTTTTATCGGCGAGGGAAAATACGGTCCATTCGGAGTACCAAAAACAATGAAGTTTAAACAGGGCTTTACTCTCATCGAATTACTGGTCGTGATCGCCATCATTGCGATTCTCGCCGCCATCCTTTTCCCGGTCTTCGCCCAGGCAAAAGCTGCCGCCAAGAAAGCGGCTACTCTTAGCAACCTCAAGCAGAATGCCACTGCGGTTGCCATTTACCAGGCCGATCACGACGACAACTTCGCCCAAAGCGCCTACTGCGCCGTCAACTGTGCGGCCAACGGCCAACCGACCATCGGCTCCCAACTCTTTACCGTCTACGATGCGCTGATGCCGTACACCAAGAACCGAGACATCATCCAGGACGTTGCCGAGCCGAAGGCGATCGACTTCCCCGATTTCCTCTCGACCGTCGGCATGCTGCCTTATCTGAACGGCGCGACCTCGCTAGCCACCGCCACCAACTACATCCGCTACGCCGGCCTCGTTCCCAACTTCGCCGTGTTCGAAGATCCGGGCATCGGCGGCACCGATGACGGCGTTATCAACGGCACCAGTCTTGACCTCCCCGCCGACACCATCATGTTCGCCTGCGGCAAGATGGTCAAGCCCGGCACCATGAACAAGGACGTCCCCACCGTCGCCACCGCTGGCCTCCAAGAGCGCATCCGCGTCAAATACCTCGTCAACGCGGTCGGACTCGGCGGCGAAGGCTTCCCCGGCGTCGCCCGTCACAGCGGTCAAATCCTGCTCAACTTTGCCGATACTCACGCAAAGACGTTCAAGAGCAACGCGGTTCTCAACACCACCGCACCGGACATTCCTCGCTACGGCGGCGCAAACACCACCGAGCGCGTCTACAACCTGCCGTTCGACATCAACGGCATCCCGAACATCCTCGCCGAGCCGGGCCTCTAAGCCCTCTGCGGTCGGATTTCACCTCAAAAAGCCCTCCCCGACCTGGGGTGGGCTTTTCTTTGTCCCGATTGCGTAGAATAAGGAGTTAGAAGCAATGAGTGCTACCGCGACTGCCACCAAGATTCGACTGACGGTTCTTCGACAAGACGGCGCTGGAAAGGAACAACGCTGGGACACCTTTGAAGTCCCCTATGTCGATAAGATCAACGTCATATCCGCGCTGATCGAAGTCCAGAAGAATCCCGTCACGGTGGAGGGCAAAACGGTCAAGCCGCCCGTCTGGGAGGCCGCCTGTCTCGAAGAGGTCTGCGGCAGTTGCACCATGAACATCAATGACCACATTCGCCAGGCATGCACAGCGCTGGTCGAAGAAGTCGGAATCCTCAACGGAAGCACCTACGAGGTCAAGCTGGAGCCGATGAAGAAGTTCCCGCTCGTCCGCGACCTCATCGTTGACCGAAGCCAGATGTTCGAGAATCTCAAAAAGGTTCGTGCTTGGGTGCCCATCGACGGCTCCTTCGACCTTGGCATGGCCCCACCCCAAGACGACCATGTCCGCCAGCTTCGCTACGCTCTCTCGCGCTGTATGACCTGCGGTTGCTGTATGGAAGCCTGCCCTCAGATTAACGAGAGATCACCGTTCGTCGGCCCCGCCGCCCTTGGCCAAGCCCTGCTCTTCAGCCTCCACCCAGTCGGCAAAACGCTGGACGACGAGCGCCTTGAGTTCCTGGTCGGCGAAGACGGCATCTCCGGTTGTGGCAACGCGCAGAACTGCGTCAAGGTCTGCCCGAAAGGTGTCCCGCTCACCCGCGCCATCGCTCAGTTGAATCGAGATACGGCGGTTTACAAGCTGAAGAAGTGGGTCGGCATCGCCTAAGGCAAACCCCTAAGCCCTAGCGAAGCGAGCCCTTGCCCTGTTTAGTGCCCCCGCCCATCCAGGCGAAGGATCGTCAGCACGTCGCTGAAGTTCGAAATCTTCGTCATGATCGCCGCCAAGTGTTGCGTATCGTGCACGTCCAGCGTCGCGATAATCTCGGCCGTGTTGTTTCCGCTCGTCTTCACGCTCGCCGCCGACACATTCGTCTTCGACTCGCCAAAGATCGTTGAAACCTCCATCAACAGTCCCTGCCGGTTGACGCAAACCATCTTGATCGTCACCGAGTAAACGCTCTTCTCATCGGCGGGCCAGTTAAACGAGATCAGCCGCTCAGGTTCATTCTGCGCAAAATCCAGCGCGTGTGGGCAGATGCGGCGGTGAATCATGATTCCCCGCCCGCGCGTCACGTACCCTACGATCTCGTCGCCCGGGATCGGCGCGCAACACTTCGCCCGGTTCAGCAGAATGCCCTTAAAGCCCTCGGAAGTCAGTTGCAGCTTGCCTTCTCGTGTCTTCGTGACTTCGATCTTCTGCCCACTCTGCTGCTCCGGCTGACTGCCCCGCAGCTTGCTGATGACCCGCTGGACCGAGACCAAACCCGACCCGACTTTCGCCAAAAGGTCCTGGCCGTTCTCCACGCCGTCGAACTCGTGAGACAGCTTATCAACCCGATCCTCACCCAAATAATGCTTCGGATCGAGCCCCAGCGTGCGTAGCTCCTTCTCCAGCGCGTCCTTGCCCTTGATCGCGTCCTGCTCGCGTGAAAGCTTTCGGAAATGTGCTTTGATCTTGCTTCGCGCATGCGCCGACTTCACATGCTCCAGCCAGTCCCAACTCGGGGACGCGTTCGACCGCGTGACGACCTCGATCACGTCGCCATTCTGAAGCTTCGTGCTTAGCGGGCTGATCACGCCGTTGATCTTCGCGCCCACCATCTTCATGCCCAGTTGCGTATGCACGCGGAACGCAAAGTCGATGGGCGTCGATCCCAACGGCAGGTCCAGCACGTCGCCGTTCGGCGTAAAGACAAAAACCTGCTCGGCAAAAAGATCGGTCGACAGCGATCGCAGAAAGTCCGACGACGTCCGTGCGTCCGACGACCAATCAAAAAGCTGTTGCCGCAGGTTCGAGAAGTTCCCAATCTCCTTCTCCGAGCCCTTCCCTTCCTTGTACGTCCAGTGCGCCGCCACACCAAACTCGGCGACCTCGTGCATCTGCCGCGTGCGAATCTGAATCTCAAGCGGCTGTCCACCCGGCCCAAGCACCTTCGTATGCAGGCTTTGGTACCCGTTCGACTTTGGCTTGGCGATGTAGTCGTAAAACAACGCCATCAGCGGCACAAACATCTCGTGGACCAAGCCGAGCACCACGTAGCACTCGGAAACGTCTTCGACGATGATACGCAGGGCCAGCAGATCGTAAATTTCCTCGAAAGGGATTCCCTGCTTCACCATCTTGTTGTAAATCGAATACAGATGCTTCGGACGCCCCCGGATATCGACGATCTTCACACCCCGCGCCTGAACCCGCTCCTTGATCGCCAAAATGACCTCGGAGATTTCCGTTTCTCGCGCGTCCCGCGTGCTCGCCACCCGCTCTTGCACCGACTGGTACTCCCGCGGATGCAGATACTTGAAGCTCAAATCCTCCAGTTGCCACTTGATCTGCCAAATACCTAATCGAGCCGCCAGCGGCGCATACACATCCAGCGTCTCCGAAGCGATCCGCAACTGCTTCTCGGTCGGCATATGGTGGAGGGTCTGCATGTTGTGCAGGCGATCAGCTAGCTTGATGACCATGACCCGATAGTCGTTGGCCATCGCCAACAGCATCTTTCGCAAGGTCTCCGCTGTCCGGTTCGTCTCTGCCGCCTTCTTCTGCCGCGACGTTAGGTTCTCTTGCTGTTGAAGCTTCAGCTTTGTGACGCCATCGATTAGCTCGGCCACATCCTTGCCGAAGTACCCCTCGATCTCCTCCAGCCCAATGTCGCCGTCCTCGACCACGTCGTGCAGAAGGGCGGCGATGATCGTCTCATCGTCCATCTGCAGGTCGGACAGAATGCGCGACACCGCCAGCGGGTGCATGATGTAAGGCTCGCCCGACTGCCGGACCTGACCGGCATGCTCCTTCTCGGCGATGTAATACGCGAAGCGAATCCGCTTCACGTCCGCCTTGGGCCGAATCTCGCGCAGGTGAACTACAAACTGGTGAAAGTCTTCTGGATCTTCCCAGTCGCCGGGTAGTTCGTAATGTTTGGCGGGCATTGGCGGAACCCTTATTATAGTTCCTACTCTTAAACCGGGTGGGCGGTCGCGAGGTATTTCCTCACTTCGTCAGCCTGCTCGGGCGTATCCACCGACACCACCGAACCGCGCCCCTCGACCATCCGAATCCCGACCCCATTCTCAAGGAACCGAAGCTGTTCCAGACTTTCGCTGATCTCCAGCGGCGTCTGGGTCCAAGACGGATACTCCATCAGCACCGACCGCCGATAGGCATAGATGCCGATGTGCTTCTTCAAAGGGCCAACTCGTGCGTTGCGCGGAAAAGGAATCGCGTGCCGACTGAAGTACAGCGCGTTGCCGCGCAGGTCGGTCACGACCTTCACCACCGCCGGATTTTCTTCCTCGCTGGGCGGGCATTCCGCGTACACGCTCGCCATCATCACTGAGGCATCAGAAAACGGCTCGGCGATGGCCCGCACCGTCGACATGTCGATCAGCGGCTCGTCGCCCTGCACGTTGATGTAAACGTCCGCCACCACCGACTCGGCCACTTCCGCAATGCGGTCGGTCCCTGTCGGATGGCTCATCTTGGTCAGAATCGCCGGAGCGCCAAAGCCCTTGCAAGCCTCCACGATCTCTGCGTCGGGCGTCGCCACCAGCACCTGGTCCGTCACGCCCGCCGCCACCGATCGCTCATACACCCACTGGATCATCGGCTTACCGCACAGGTCCACCAGCGGCTTACCTGGAAAGCGAGTGCTGCCCATCCGGGCGGGAATCACGATGGCGAGCGAGTTCATATCGAGCTAGTCTTCGTCGCGGTAGTGACGTCCTTCAAAATGCCAAGCGCCTGCACAACCTTGTCGTACCCAATAGTAATCGTGACCTGATACCGCTTCTTCGGACCCGGAATCCGCGAAATCACGAGTTCGTCATGGCCAAAGAACGTGTACCAATAATCCACGCCGTTCAGCGACGTACCCGTAAAGTGGTCGATGCCGTTCGCATCCTTCACTAACTCCAGCACCTGAGCAAATTCATCCGCCTCGATCGATTCATACTGGTGCATCGCCAAAACGATCTGGTCTTCATGCAGGATGATTCCAAACCCCTCTGTCGTCGTCTCCCAACCTTTCGACACAAAATCCGTCGACAAGCCAGGAATGGTTTCCTCTAAAGGAAAGCCTCGGCTGGGACGCGGGAAGATTGAAAACGCCCGATCTTCGTTCTCTCCCAAAGCGATCCATCGCCGCCCATTCGGCAGTTTGGCTGGACTCGGGTTCACGTACTCAGGAATCTGCGAACTCAAAGCCTTATTGACGACCGGCGTGCTTTCGGGCGCGTCCATCGCCGAGCATCCCCCCAAAAGGAGCCCACAGACGATCCAAAGCCGCCGATCCATAGTTACGAAGCCTCGATACTCTTAATCTGGTACCGAGCGACGCCGCCCGGCGTGGTCACTTCGATGGAGTCGCCTATCGCACGCCCGACGATGCTCTCGCCCATCGGTGAGCTAATCGAAACCATTCCGTTTGCCGGGTCGGCCTCAAAAGCGCCGACCAAAATCACGTCCATATCTTCGTCGAACTCCTCGTCGTATAGAACCACTTTCGAGCCCAAGTGCGCCACATCGCCCTGCTCTTCTGGTCGCTCGACGATTCGCGCACTGCGAAGCGCCTTTTCCAACTCGCTGATACGGTGTTCGAGTCGGGTCTGGTTCAGCTTGGCCTCATGGTAGGCCGCATTTTCTCGAAGGTCGCCATGAGACTTGGCCTCGCGGATCGCTTCAGCGACCGCCATACGAACCGGTCCCTGAAGCTCGTCGAGCTCTTTCTTGAGTTTCTCATAGCCTTCCTTGGTAAGTTGGATTCCGTTTGCCATGAATCTGCTATTGTAGCATCGTTAACCTAAATGCCGCCAATAATCACCGTCGTCGTTGTTAGCTTCAATACGAAGGACCAGCTCCGAAAGTGCCTTGCCGCCCTCGATTCGGCTCGGCACCAGGTGATCGTCGTCGACAACGCGTCCCACGACGGCTCCCCCGACATGGTCGAGCAAGAGTTCCCTACCGTCGAACTGATCCGTTCTCCAGAGAATCTTGGCTTCGGCCGCGCCAACAATCTCGGCGTCGATCACGCAAAGGGCGACCTTGTTCTCTTCCTCAATTCCGATGCTTACGCCCAGGGCGATGCCATCGACATCCTTGCCCTAGCCTTCGACGACAAAAAGGTCGTCGCCGCCGGAGGACGCCTTCTCAATCCCGACGGCTCCCTCCAAGAGTCTATCGCCGGTCCCCTCACGCTCTGGAACGTCTTTCTCGAACAAACCTTCCTCGACGCACTTGCTCGACGCGCTGGGCGCGGCTATTGGAGAACTCGCCAGCTTCCCGCCGACCGCATTTCGACCGTCGATCAAGTCATGGGCGCCTGCCTCATGATCCGCAAAAGCTGTCAGGAAAGGTTCGACGAGCGTTTTTTCCTCTACTGCGAAGACACCGAACTCTGTGAGCGCCTCAAGCGTCATGGACAGATCGTCTACATCCCCACCGCCGAATTCATCCACGAGCTCGGCTCGTCGAGCGCCAAGAACCGATGGCTGTCCGTCGCCCGCTACAACGCGGGAAAAGAGCTGTTCTTCGAAATCCATCGCGGCAAAGCCACGTCGATCATCTGCTGGCTCCTCAATCGCAAAGGCGCGTTCCTCCGCCTCATCGCCGGAACCCTAACCGCATTCACAGCAGGAGGAAGACAGAAAGCTGCCATCTTCTGGCGGGTCCTCTTCGCCCGCCGCGATCAGGTCAATCCTGTTCGTAAGCCGCAATAACGTCGCTCGGCGTCCCGATCATCCGCACCACGCCGCCGTCCAACCAAACGCACCGGTCCGCAAACTGTCGCACCGTTTCTAACTGGTGCGACACCAACAGAATCGTTCCGCCCTGGTCGCGAAACTCGCTCACCCGCTTCAAACACTTCTGCTCGAACTGACGGTCACCTACCGCCAAAACCTCGTCCACAATCAAAATGTCCGCGTCCACATGGGTCACGATAGAAAAGCCCAACCGCGCCATCATGCCGCTCGAATACGTCCGCGCCGGAGCCTCGACCGCGTCGCCCAGTTCGCTGAACTCGATGATGCTCGGCAACCTCTTCCGAATTTCGTCCCGACTCAGGCCAAGAATGACTCCGTTAAAGTAGACGTTCTCGATGCCCGTCAAATCCGGGTGGAACCCCGCGCCAAGCTCCAAGAGCGGAGCCACGCGTCCATGAACCTCCATCGTCCCCGAGGTCGCTTTGTAAATCTTCGCGAGCAAAGAAAGGAGCGTGCTCTTCCCAGCTCCGTTCTTGCCGATGATCGCCAGACATTCCCCTTTCCGAACGTCGATCGAGACCCCCTTCAGCACGTTCAGCTTCACGATGTTTCGCTTCTTCCAAAACACCAGCAGGCTCTTCAGCGACGCGATCCCGGCATGGCTCACCGTGAACTCCTTGTGCAGGTCCGATATTCGAATCGCGATCTCTTGCGTCATGGTCGCTCCACAAACTTCCACTTTAGCCGGTTGAACAGCCAATAGCCGAACACCAGAACCACAAAGGACACAACCCCGCTCACCAGCAGGTACTTCCAAACCAGTTCCATCGGCAACGGCTTGGCCGTATCGCCATGCACCGTCACGTCCGTTTTCGCCAGCAAAATCCGCCGGTAGCCGTGCGAAAGCGCCGCCAAAGGATTCAGGTTATAAAGCTTATATAGAAGCCAGTTGGACTGCAAATTCAGGTGGTTATTCGCCACCATCTCTTCAAAGTAGATGATCGGACACAGGTAGAACATCACCTGCATCACCACGTTCACGATGTATTTCACGTCCTCAAAGAACGTGTTCAATGCGCTGATGATCAGCGATGCCCCCGTCGCCAGCATGAGCGAGAACAGCAACAAGACAGGCAAGTAAAGGATGGTCAGATGGAACGGCCAAACCCGCGGATCGCGGATGTAGACGATCAGCATGTACCCAAAGAAGATCAAAAGCCCGATCAGCAGGTGGATGAAGTTCGAAATGACCGTCGCCAGCGGCAGAATCTCGCGGGGGAAGTAAATCTTCTTAATCAGCGGCACCTGCACCAAGATCGACTGCGCCGCATCCAGCACGCTGTACTGAAAGAACATGAAAGGCAAGTAAGCCGACAGCATGTACGCCGTGTAGTTCGGAATCTTGATTTCCATAAAGGTGCCGAACACCAGGCTCATGATCAAGACCTGAAAAATCGGATTGAGGAACGACCAAACGACGCCGAGAGCCGAGTTCTTATAGCGGATGCGCAGTTCGCGCTGGACCATGACGTACAGGAGCTCGCGGTACGACCAAAGTTCTTTCAGCTCCTTCAGCATCAATCAGACTCGCTTGATTTCCAACACTTTCACGAACGCCACGGTTCCGCTCTCCGGCTCCGCCACAATCCGCTCGCCCTTGCGCCCCAATCCCTTGATGGCGAACTCCAACAGGTTCGTCGGCTTGTCCGTTTCCTCCAGCATGTAAGGCAGGGCTCGTGCTTTCGTGTCTAGTATAACTTTGGCTTTTCGGCCGATGATCTTGACATCGACCGTGTACACGAGCGTTCCGTCCGATGCCGTGGGAGCCGCTTCGCCCGGCGTCTCGTCCAGCAAAAAGAACGCTGGAGTTTGGAGGACAGCCCCGAGGAGAACGCAGAACATGTGTATTCTTTACAACAATGGATGAAGTCTCGATTCTTGTTGTTGGGAGCAGTGTACTCGACCAAGTTTCGAGAGTTGAACGTTTCCCTCATCCCGGCGAAAGCGTGCGCGGTTCCGACGTCCAGCACTTCGCTGGCGGCAAGGGGGCCAACCAGGCCGTCGCCGTGGCTCGCCTTGGCGCAAAAACCACTTTCTGCAGTTGCGTCGGCAACGACGCCAACGGCCACGAGATGATCCAGTCGATGCGCGCCGAAGGTATCGATTGCCAGCACACCGAATTCCTGCAATCCACGCCCACTGGCACCGCGCTCATCGCCCTCAACGATGAAGGTCAGAACATGATCATTGCCTGTCTGGGTGCGAACATGAAGTTCAGCCCCGACTTCGCCTTCAAAGTCGCCCACGAGAACCTGCACCACGTTCTCCTCCTCCAGGCCGAGATTCCCCTCGAAACCGTCCGCGCCGCCGCCGAAGCCAGTCAAGGCATCGTCGTTTTCAACCCCGCTCCGTCAATCTCCGTCCCCGCCTCGATCTATCCGCTAGTGGACTATCTCACCCCCAACGAACACGAGGCCGCCCACCTAGTCGACCACCCCGTCAACACCATCGACGACGCTCGCCGCGCTGCCGAAGAGCTTCTCGCCCGCGGATGCCGCAACGTCGTCATCACCGTCGGCCCCCAGGGTGCCTACTACATGAACGAAAACGAGGCTGGGCACGTCAAGGCCCCCAAAGTGAATGTTGTGGATACCGTCGGCGCGGGTGACTGCTTCAATGGTGCGTTAGCCTTCGCCATCGCCCACAATACGCCGCTTCACGAAGCCGTCAACTTCGCCGTGGGTTGTGCGTCAATTTCTGTGACGTATCTTGGAGCCCAATCTGGGCTTCCCTATTGGGACGCGCTTCCGCTCGGCCTCAAGGCCCATCTTCAAAGCCCGCAATCTGTTTAAGTTCGCCCGTCACCATGTAATGAACCCGCTCCGCGATGTTCACGCTGTGGTCGGCGATGCGCTCCAAGTGGTGGATCGCCAAGAACAGCCAGCCGTGCGCCACCACGAAGTCGGGATCGCGCCGCATCAACAGGAATACCTGCGCCCGCAGTTCACGGTAAAGACCGTCTGCCTGGTTTTCCATATCGGCAACCTCCTGAACGCGGTCCAGGTCGCGGCGAACGTACGCCTCTAGCGCCTCATGGATCATCTTGCGACACAAAGTCGCAAACTTGCCTAAATCGATAATGTCGGACCGCCCTTGCTCGTTATCGATCTTCAGCGCCGCTTTGGCCAGGTCGACCGCCAAGTCCGCGCACCGCTCCAAGTCCGTGATGATCTTTAAGCAGGCGCCGACCTGCCGCAGGTCGTTCCCCGCCGGGTTCTGGAGCCCGATGATCTTCATGCATTTGGCTTCGATCGCCAGTTCCATTTGGTCGATGGCGTCGTCTTGCAGGATCGCTTCGTGAGCCAACGCTGGATCGAGCTTGATGAGCGCATTCGAAGCGTCCGCCATCATCCGCTCGACGCCGCTCGCCATCGCCAGCAATTCATGCTCGAGTTCGGCCAACTCTCGGTCAAAGTTCTGTCGGGCGTAATTTACACTGTCCATGGCTAATTCGGGTTATGGCAGAAGTACGACCGCTCCCCTTCCACGGTCTCCGGCGGATCGACATCGGCGCAAATATCCTGCCGTCGCACGCATCGCGACGCGAACCGACATCCGCGAATCCGCAACTTCGGATCGGGAATCTCGCCCTCCAGCGGGTCGGGCAAGAACATCAGTTTGTCCAGTGTCGGTGCCGATTCCAACAGAGCCTTCGTGTAAGGGTGCTTGGGATTGGAGAAGATCTCATCCGTCGGCCCGGACTCCACAATCCGCCCCAGGTACATAACCATGATTCGGTCCGCCAAGAACCGCACCGTCGTTAGGTCATGCGAGATGTACAGGAAGGCACACCCCTTTTGGCTTCGAATGTCCTTCAGCAAATTCAAAATCTGAGCGCGGATGCTCAAGTCCAGCGCCGATGTTGGCTCATCGCAGATGACCAACGGCGGTTGTAGCGCCAACGCCCGCCCGATCGCCACCCTCTGCCGTTGACCACCGCTCAACTCGTGGGGATATCGGTCGGCAAAGCGAGTATCGAGCCCAACTTCGGTAATCAGCGCGGGAATGTCCACCGGCGTCTGGGTCAGAACTCCTGGCTCCGCCATCGACCGCTTCACCATCCAGCGCGGATTCAGCGAAGCATACGGGTCTTGCCAAACCATGCCGACTTTCCGCGCCATGTCGCGCGTCGTCCCTTCGACCACCGACCCCATCAGCTTGATCGTCCCGCCCGAAGTCGGTTGCAAACCCAAAATCGCTTTTGCCAGCGTCGTCTTGCCGCAGCCGCTCTCGCCGACTACCGCCACGATCTCTCCCGCTTCAATCTCCAACGAGACACCGTCAAGGGCATGAACTTCTCCCCCATGCACCGGGTACGTGACGCTGAGGTCTTTGACGGATAAGATCGATTTACTGCTCAAGGTCCTTCCCTATGATGCTTTGGCTCCAAAACAGTCGGTCGCGGAGCTTATGCAAGAAGTCTTCATTTTGAATGGTAACGAGGTTCGTTGTGCGCGTCGAACGCCGAATTTCCACATAGTCGCCCGGAAGCAGGTGCAGCCTCGTCTGTCCGTCGCCGCTCAAAACCGCGTCTCCGCCCGTATCCAGCCGCAATCGAACCACGCTGTCGGCCCGAAGCAGAAGCGGTCGCGCCGACAAAGTATGCGGGGCCAGAGCCACCAAAATCAGAGCCTCCACCGTTGGATCCACCACCGGACCACCGGCCGACAAATTGTAGCCCGTCGAACCCGTCGGCGTCGAAACCATCACGCCGTCCGCCGGATACGAAGTCAAATGGTGTCCATTGACCTCCACCCCAAAGGTCAGCATCCGATCCGTAATGATTCTCTGCAGGATCGACTCGTTCAGCGTGTGGATCGTCGCCACCGTATGGTCGCCGCGAATCAGGTCGGTCTGAAGCATCATCCGCCGCTCAACCACGTGCTCCCCGTCCACAAACGCGCTCAGCGCCGCACCGATCTCATCTGGAGTGCACTGGGTTACAAACCCAAAGCGCCCAAAGTGGACACCCAAAATCGGCGTTCCTTGTTCGGAGCAGATGTGCGCCGCCCGGATGATCGTGCCGTCGCCCCCGAATGCGATCACCAGATCGCACAAAGCAAGTTCTTCCTTGGGAGCGGATTGAATCTCCAGCTTGCCCGCAACGTGGTCCTCCGCCACGACCTCAACTTGGGCATGCTCAAACAGCCAACGGGCCGCCTCTCGGGCGGCCTCGATGGCATCCTCACGATGCAGATTGACTACAAGAGCTACGCGCAATTAACCGGCAGCACGCATCCGCTTCAGGTTCTTCTGAACGTCGGCGTTGTTCGCATCCATACTCGCGGCCGTCTCAAGAAGCTTGATCGCTTCCGCTCGTTTATTCATCTTCTCGAGGACCACGGCAAGGTTATTGTACGCTGGTACGTAACTCTTGTCAGCCTTGATCGCGCTTTTTAATGCGACTTCCGCAGCGGCGTAGTTCGCGTCACGCAGGTGGCATCGACCGATTCCGTCGAGCGCAGCGGCGCTGTTCGGCATCGTATAGGTGATCTGCTTGTACATGCCCATCGCCGCTTTCGTGTCGTCGGTGTCGTACAGCGCATCGGCCAAAAGCAGGCGAACTTCGTTATCGTTCGAATCGGCTTTCAGCAGGTCCGACCAAATCGGCATGGCCGCTCGGTAGTCACCGTCACGCGAAGCCGCTGCCGCCAGATTCTTCTTGTTGCGGTAGCTCGGGTCGATCGAAACAAGCTTGTCGAACATCGCTCGCGACTCGGTGTACTCGCCCTTGTTGAAGAGGAGGACGCCGAGGTTGCTTAGAGCTTCCTTATTTTCGGAATCCAGGGAAAGAGCCTTTCGAAACGCTTCCTCTGCGCCGTCGGAATCCTTGCCGTCCTTCTTCAGAAGGCCAAGATTCACATAGTAGTTGACGTCACCGGCAAAAGCGTCCTGGTTCGCGTCGTAAAGTCGGGTGAGATCGGCTTTCCGGCCAGTCTTCTCGTAGGAGTCGCCCAGCGCCAGAATGATCGTCTTATCGTTGTTGCCGTTCTTCATCGATCGCTCGATGTACTTGATCGCGTTCGCATAATCGTGCGACTTGTACGCGACGGCGCCGGCATTGCGAGCATAAGTCATGTCCTTGGCATCCAGGTCCGACGCCTTCATGAACGAGGATTCGGCCTTGTCCAACTTGTTCTGACCCTCTTGAGCCACGCCGAGGTTGTTGTAAACCTGCGCCGAGTTCTTTCGCAGGTTAAGAGCGCGAGAGAAGCTCGTTTCGGCTTGGCTGTATCGGTGGTCGTCCAACTGGATGTTGCCAATGTTGTAAAAAGCCTGGAATCGCGTGTCGTCCATCGCGATCAGTTCTTGGTACGTGCTGAGGGCCTTCTGCTTCTGACCCGCCATCAAATACGAGTTGCCAAGGTTGTTCAGCACCTCGAGGTCTTTCGGGCTCAGCGATTTGGCCGTCTCCAGGAACGGGATCGCCTCATCGGCCTCCTTATTGCGCAGGTGCAGGAAGCCAATCCACGAGTTCACATCGGCGTTCTTCGGGTTCTCGCCGTAGAGTTTCATGAAGTCGGTCATCGCCTCGCTGGCTTTTCCGTCCTTGTACTTCGCGGCAGCATCGGCAACTCGTTGCTTAAACGCAACTTCGCTTGCGGTCTGGGCAAATGCCGAGCCTACTGCGATCGTCAACAAAGAAGTTACAAATAATCGCATCGCTGTTTTCATTTCAAGTCCCTTTAACATCACTTTTTATGCCAATCGGCAAAGGTCAAGCTAATTGAGTAAGACATCGAATGTCCCCTCAAAAGCGGCAGTCAATTCAGAAAGGCTCCATTTTTGGGTCTTTCCGGCTATGTCTAGGTTCAATTCGGGCTGTTCAGTAACCGACCCCAGCGCCCGTGCCGAGATCAGAAAACGATCAGCAATTGCTTTAACTTTATCAGGTTCGCTGGTACCAACGACCACCATTCCCGGAATTTCTGCAAACGTTTCGAAAACTGAGCCTATCGAAGCGTGGATTCCATTCCTCGAAGCCATGGCCATCTCGGCTAAAGCAACCCCCAGTCCTCCGTCGCTAATGTCGTGCGCTGACGAAACCAGCTTTTGCTTAGCGAGTTCGTAAAGTAAGGTGCAAAGATCCTTTTCACCGTTCAGGTTTGGTGCCTCCGGCTGGCCGTCTTCGATACCATGAACGACCTGAAGATATGAACTCGCTCCGATTCCCTGCTGAACGGATAAATCGTTCTTCGTTGTGAGCAGGACGAGCGACTCCCCGCACTTCGGCCCCATACCGATGGCATCGTCAGCCGAGTCCAAAATGCCCAGCATTCCGATCATCGGCGTCGGTGGAATCTCGCCCAATTCGCTCTCATTGTAGAAACTCACGTTACCGCTGATGACCGGCGTCTCCAGCGCCTCGCTCGCCTCTGCAATCCCTTCGACCGCCTCTGCAAACTGCCAGTACACATGCGGCTGTTGTGGACTACCGAAGTTCAAACCGTCCGTCACCGCCACCGGCTTCGCGCCCGTACATGCCACGTTCCGCGCCGCCTCGACCACCGCCAACTGGCCACCGCGTCGCGGGTGAAGTCGTGTCCACCGCGCATTGCCGTCGATCTTTACCGAAAAGGCCTTCTGCGAACCGCTCGGCGCGATCGTTGCCGCATCCGCGACGCCCGCCTTATTCACGGTTTGCGTCTGCACCTGCTGGTCGTATTGTCGAAAAACGTATCGCTTGCTTGCGATGTCCGGGCTCGCCAGCAATTTCAGCAAGTCCTCGTGGGTGTCCGTCGCCGGCAGTTCCGTCGGATCGAACTTCTCCGCTTGTCGGAAGTACTCCGGCACCGACTGCTCGCTGTGATACACCGGACAGTGGTCCGTCAGCAACGTCGGATCGAGGTTCGCAATCACTTCGCCCTGCCGCGTCACCGTCACCAAACCGTTATCGGTTACGTGCCCAACCACCACCGCGTGGATGCCCCACTTGTGGAATACATCGATGACCTCCTGCTCGCGGCCCAGATGCGTGACGGCCAGCATCCGCTCTTGGCTCTCGCTCAGCATCAGCTCGTATCCGCTCATGTCCGACTCTCGCATCGGAACCAAGTCCAAATCGACCGTCATTCCAACGCCGCCTTGCGACGACATCTCGACCGTCGAGCAGGTTAAGCCTGCGGCCCCCATATCCTGGATCGCCACGACCGCGCCCGTCTGCAAAGCCTCCAATGTTGCTTCGATCAACTGCTTTTCCGCAAACGGATCGCCGATCTGCACGTTCGGCCGCTTCGCATCGCTATCCTCACCAAACGTCTCCGAAGCAAACGTTGCACCGTGAATGCCGTCCCGGCCCGTCGACGAACCCAAATACAGAACCGGATTCCCGATTCCGCTTGCCGCCGCCGTCGTGACTTCGTCCATCTTGAGCACGCCGACGCACATCGCGTTGACCAGCGGATTCCCGCTGTAGTTGGGGTGAAAATTGACTTCACCCGCCACCGTCGGAACCCCGACGCAGTTGCCGTACCCGGCGATTCCTTCCACCACGTGGGCAAAAAGGTAGCGGTTCTTCTTCACCACCTCCACCGGGGCCGAGCCATGTTCCAAAGGTCCAAATCGAAGCGAGTTCAGCATAGCCACCGGCCGCGCTCCCATCGTCAAAATGTCGCGAATAATGCCGCCAACGCCGGTCGCGGCACCCTGATACGGCTCCACATACGAAGGGTGATTGTGCGACTCCACCTTCATCGTCACGCCCAGTCCGTCGCCGATCGGAACCACGCCCGCGTTCTCAAGTCCGCTCCCTTCGATCGCCTCCTTATACTTCTTAAACCGAGACAAAATCGGGCGGCTGTATTTGTACCCACAGTGCTCCGACCACATGACGGCGAACATGCCCAATTCGGTGTAAGTCGGATCCCGTTGCAGAAGTTCGGTGATGAGCTTGTATTCGCTGTCGTTCAAACCCATCGAGGTGTAGACTTCAGGAGTGAAGGCGGGCATTGTCCTAAGTATATCTTTCGACCACCTCCCCACGACCGCTCACGGATAAGAAAAGCGGCTAACCGAGGGGCCCCAACATCTTATCAACTGTTCTCGGCTCTCGGTTTTCGGCTCCTGGTCAAAGTTCCCTTCGCCCTCGCCCCGAACATGCCGTATCCTAAGAACGTGGCCCCAACCAAAGCCGCCTTTTTCATAGCCCTGCCTCTCGCCCTCTGCGCTTGCGGACGAGACCAAAACCTCTATGGCCACTGGGAAGGCGATCGTGACTGGCGTACGCTTGGCCAACCAAGCGAAGAAGTCGCTCGCGCTCTCGCCGCCATTAACCTCGACCTCAAATCCGACGACAGCTTCGTGCTCACCGACGGCGGAGTCCCTTTCACCGGCACCTGGTACCAAACCGGCGACGGCATCGCCCTTCAGGTCCAAACCATCCTCAATCGCCCGCTGGAAATCCAGTCCGAAAACACCAAAAAGGCTACCGATTTCACCGTCCGCTATGCCAATGGCAACCTCTACTTCCGTTCAACCGCCGACAAAGTCGAAATCGAACTCAAAAAGAAAACGAAACGCGGCTGAAAGGTGTATCGTATTCTCAACTGGAACTAACCCATGGTTGCGCTGATCCTCATCATTGTCATTCTTCTCGTCATCCTCTTCGGATGTATCGGAATCTATAACAGCCTCGTCGCCCTGCGGCGCGACTGCGACAATGCCCTCAGTCAGATCGACGTTCAGCTAAAGCGTCGCTACGACCTCATTCCGAACCTCGTCGAGACCGTCAAAGGCTACATGAAGTTCGAGTCCGAGACGCTCGAAAAGGTCATCCAGGCCCGCAACCTCGCCCTCGGCGCAAAGTCAGTGGGCGAAAAGTCCGCCGCCGACGCCCAGGTCACCACTGCTCTCAACGGCTTCTTTGCCGTCGCTGAGTCCTACCCCGACCTCAAGTCCAGCGCCAATATGCTCTCGCTCCAAGAAGAGCTGAAGACCACGGAGAACAAGGTGTCCTTCGCCCGCCAATATTACAATGACGTGGTCACCCGTCTTAACACAAAAATCGAGCAGTTCCCGTCCTCGATCTTTGCTGGAATGGGAGGCTTCAAAGCCAAGGAACTCTTCGAACTCGATGAGCCTGAAGCTAGGCAGGCCGTCAAGGTCCAATTCTAAGCCGATATTAGGCCCGAATTCGAACCCAAAACCAGGCAAAAATACGCTGTTAAGAAGATGTTAAGTTAACTTTGCCTTAACATGGGAAAAAGCATCATTTGCCCATGCGAAAAGCATTCACGTTGATTGAACTTCTCGTGGTTATTGCCATCATTGCCATTCTCGCCGCCATCCTGTTCCCGGTCTTTGCGCAAGCGAAGGAAGCCGCGAAGAAGACAGCGTGTCTTAGCAACGATAAGCAGATGGCGACGGCCCTCTTTATTTATGCCAGCGACAATGACGATATGCTCTGCCAGACCAGTTGGGAGAGTGACGCTACCCATCCCTATCAAGTCCACTGGTCCTATTTGATGCAGCCGTACATCAAGAACTTTGATATGTTCCGATGTCCGTCCGATTCGACCCCGGTCAAGCCCAAGACGCCCTGCGCCAGCGACGGCGATCTCGGCAAGATGCCGATGGTCTGCGACTGGATTCCGGTCAAGGGTTACTCGTACATCCCGAACTACAACACGATTCCGGCTCACGACTGGCTCCCGGTTAGCCTCACCGCTTTCAACCAGCCCGCCAACACGATCCTCGTGACCGAAAAGCGAGATACTGGCAGCAGCAAGGATGCCCATAAGGGTCTCAGCGGCTTCCTCCCGTCCCAGCCGTGCCCGAACTGGACGCTGGCAACCTACTCGGGTCGCATCCCACCGGCAAACACGTACACCTACACCGATGCTCAGTTGGTCAAGGCCGCTAACCTCAGCGGAACCACCGCCGACTACAAGGAAGTCGACGTCACCCGCGTCGCATGGGATCGCCACTCGGGCAAGAAGTGGGAAGGTGGAGCCAACTACTCCTTCGCCGACGGCCACGCCAAGTTCCAGAAGCTCGAACAGACCCTCAATCCGTCCAACTACGAGTACGGCGAGCGATGGCTCCCGAACTCGGCTCCGTGGAACACTTCGCCCTGCAACTAAGCTTGTAGCCGAAGAAAAGAACATCGAAAACGTCCCTCAAATTCGAGGGGCGTTTTCATAGATCGACACCCAATGTCGAGAATAAGCGATCCGCCGTCGGCGCGGGGGATTATCTGTTTCTCAACCTGTTTTTTTCTTAACAATCGGGGTTCAGCGAAGTTAAGAGGGGCCGTTAATAACCCTCCCTTAACACACTTGCCTTCAGCATGAACCCATGCGAAGAGCGTTTACCCTAATCGAACTTCTAGTGGTTATTGCCATTATCGCGATTCTCGCTGCCATCCTCTTCCCGGTGTTCGCCCAGGCGAAAGAAGCCGCGAAGAAGACTGCTTGCCTTAGCAACGACAAGCAGATGGCCACCGCCCTGTACATGTACGCCAGCGACAATGACGACACCCTTTGTCAAACCAGTTGGGAGAAGGACGCAGACCATCCGTTCCAGGCCCACTGGTCCTTTCTCATGCAGCCGTACATCAAAAGCTTCGACATGTTCAGGTGCCCGTCCGACCCCAATCCGGTCAAGCCTCGCTACCCATGCGCCTCCAACGCCGATCTCGGCAAGATGCCGATGACCTGCGATTGGATCCCCGTCGGTGGCTACTCTTACATCCCGAATTACAACGCCATGCCCGCCCACGACTGGCTCCCGGTCAACATGACCGCCTTCGCCTACCCGGCTACCACAATCCTTGTGACCGAAAAGCGAGACACCGGTAGCGCCAAAGACGCTCACAAGGGCCTCAGCGGCTTCCTCCCGTCGCAGCCGTGCCCAAACTGGACCTTCGCGCCGTATTCCGGCCGCATCCCACCGGCGAACACCTACACCTACACCGATGCCCAATTGGTCAAGGATGCAAACCTCAGCGGAACCGCCGCCGACTACAAACAGGTCGACGTCACCCGCGTAGCTTGGGACCGCCACTCCGGCAAGAAATGGGAAGGCGGAGCGAACTACTCTTTCGCCGATGGCCATGCAAAGTTCCAAAAGCTGGAGCAGACATTGAATCCGTCCAACTACGAGTACGGCGAGCAATGGTATCCCAACTCTGCCCCCTGGAACTCCGACCCCTGTAACTAAACTCTCATAAGAGCATAATCGTATGCTGCAAATTCCCTCTCCCGTTTCTTGAAATGTGAGAGGGTGAGAGCGATCCACCTAGTCTACGTTGAGGAAAACCCAAAGGCTTTCTCCGAATTCTCCAAAGGTAACTCGAGGGTCCGCGTTCGAACCTGAACCCGGAGACTCTAAGGGTTCAAATGGCACTAATATGAACGCAAACGCCTTGCTCCCCGAAAAATGAGGAAAGCCAACTGGGAAGGTGGGCATCTTGCCCACCAAGACCGGCCAAAGGAGGATAGCCCCTTTGGGACTACGCGACTTTTTTCGCGCTTTCGGAGGCGAGACTTGTCTCGCCGTCTCCTCACATTCTAAGTTTCCGCTAAGCGAACCAGATCAGGATCGCCCGCCAATAGATGTAACAAAGTTCAGCCGCTTGGGGGCTGTGAGCGTCTCGCTCACATAAGGCGTCACTCTTGGCACCGGTAAAGAAGTCTGCTTGCCAGCCGAAGTCCGAGGGAGGGTGAAGTCATATCAGCCCCTGACCCAACAACAGCTAAAACGCGCCAGGCGGAACCACTACAATCCCCGGCCCCGGCTCCACGTACGTGGTCAACAAAAACCCGCCTGCCTTCACGCTCGTCGCCACAAAACTCTCGCGGTACGTTCCATCTTCCGACACCTTAGGAATAATCGTCCTCGCCTCCTTCCCGCCCATATCCAGCGTCCCCGGCGTCAGATTTTCGACCCGCAAAAACGGCAGCGTCGCCTCCGTCAATCCCTTCAACCCGGAAACTTTCACCGTCACCGTTGTCTTTTCGCCTTCCTTCAGGTTCGCCTTATCCGACGACAAGTCGACCGAAATCGCCCGTGGCTCCGCCTTCATCGTCGCCTCTCCCTGTCGCAGCGACATCGCGACCGAACCCGGCTTCGTATCATAAGGGACGTAGAACACGGCCGAGCGCATCGATTCGGCCAGGATCGAGAACGACGTGTCACCGTTCCGAAGCTGCGTCTTCGTGGGATCGCCGCCAAACGGCCCCCAAACAACCGCCGGACGCCCGATCTGCATAAAACTGGGAAACGTATAGGCATCCAAACCGCCTGGATCAGGCGAAATCGGAATTCGCATCGCCCCGATCTGGCGGCCATCCTTCGTCCGTACCACCAGCGGATATCCGTTCTTGGCGGTGGTCGGCACAATCCACTTCCGCCAAACCCCGGCCCGGTTTAGCCGCACGCCCGGCACGTCGTTCAAGTACGCCTCGACGCCCTCCATCTGCTTGCTGTCGCTGTCCACAAACACCGACCCTGTGATCGCATCGCCTGGCGAAATGTCGTTCGGGAGGTACACATTCACGCTCCCATAGGCGTTGGAGAACTTCGCGACCACGTATCCCCGATCCTTCGTCGAGTCATCTAGATACGCCGGTGCAGCAATGGCGATAGAAACAAGCGACGCAATCATAACCCATCTCTCAGACGCACAATCCCCATAAAAAGTACGGTTTGCAAAGTGGACAACTTCCCTTCCTCCCTGGGGAGGAAGGGTGCAGGGATGGAGGGGACCAAAGGACTCCGACAAACGGTTCGCCAAAAGCCTATTGGGGGCTGTGAGCGTCGCGAAGTTCCCGCCGAGCAACGCGAGGAAAATGAACGAAGTGAATCGGGACCGCTCACAAAAAAAAGCTTGGACGGCTTCCCGCTTGGCTAATGAGATCAAAGACCCCCAATTCTATGCGATAACCAAATACACCAGGACCTAAGCTCCTACCCCAAGGCCGCGCCCCATCAGCGCCGTCCGAGCCCGCTCAAAAGCCTCTTCCTCAACCGCTCGCTCAAACGACCGGAAGCCCGCAAGTTCAAAACCATGCTTGTCCGCCAGTCGAATCGTCTCCTCGACCTGCTCGACCGACACGTCCTTGCCCAGCGTAAAGTTCTCGATCTTCCCTTCCAGCGCCAGCATCATCGTCTCGCTCATGCACGCATAAGCCGTCTTCGGCGGAAAACCGAAGCTCATTCCAAAATCTACGTTGCCGGGCACCGCCACCACGCCGCCTTCGATCACCAGCACATCCGGCCGTTCCTTCGCCACCTTCACCGATACGTCTCTGGGCCGGGCCACGTCGCAAATGATCGCTCCCGGCTTCAAATGCTCAGGAAAGATCAAATCGGCTCCCGCTGATGTTACGGTGATCACCAAATCCGCCGCTTTGATCGAAGCCACGTCGACCGACGCCTCTGCCCTCGCGCACTCGTCAGCCACCGCCTGAGTTCGCTCAGGATCGCGCCCGACCACTATCGACCGCGAAAAATGCGGCGAAAGCATCCGCGCGCACGTCCGACCAATCGAACCTGTCGCACCAACGACCGCCAGAACCGACGACTCTGGTCGAACCCCGATGATGTCGCAGGCCTTCAAAGCCCCCTGGATCGCCGTCGCGATCGTATAGCTGTTCCCCGTCGTAATCGCAATCGGCGAATTCTTCGCCACGGTGACGCCGCCGTCTCCCACCACGCTCGTGAACGCCCCGAGACCCATAATCTCGGCTCCCTCGGACTTCGCCAGTTCGGAACAATAGATCAGCTTCTCGTACACCGCATCCAGCGGCAACTTATGAAGCATCATGTCCGGTGTCAAAGGACAAATGATGAACAGCCCCTCCGTCTTCGCGCCCGTCTTGCTCTCGACGCCCTTCACGTACGAACCGATGAAAGGCTTCTTCCGACCGTAGAACTTCTCGATCAGCCAGTCGGGCATGTACTTGGCAATCGGGTACTTCCGCGCCGCGTCCTTGGGCTTGATAGGATGGATGACGAACGCAAATCGATGCACAGGTGTTTCCTAAGTTACCTTACGCCTGACTCAGGTCGATCCGATTCGGCTTCCAGCCCAATTTCGCCAGAACTTCGAGGTATTCCTCCGGCTTGATGTCCTCGGGCCGCCGCCCCAGGTGAGCGACAATCACGCCTTCCATCACGTTCGTCGCGAAAGTCTCGCCGTTGATCACCGGCGTCGTGGTGATCGCCGCCGCCACCTTCGCCTCCTGCAAAAACTTCAAATCCGCCTTGCGCAGGGTCTGCGTGATGATCGTCTTGCCTTCCAACTGGTCCGGCATAAACTTTCGGATGTAGTGCCAGTCGCCGCAGATGATGTCGGCTTCCAAAAAGTACTTCGGATACTTTGGTGTGCGCGTCTCTTGCTTCTCGCCCGTCGGATAGAACCACTTAAACGGCAACTTTGTAATGATTGGCAGGAGCAATTTGCCGAGCGTCTTGACCCCACTGTACGTTCGAATTGGGATCGGCATCCCGATTCCGAACAAAAAGTCGCCGTAAACCACCGAAGCGCCGCTCTCGTGCAGAGCCTGCGCCATGCCAAATCGGTCCACCGCACTCACGAGCAGAACTTTCGACTTCGAAAAGTCGATTTCCCCGCTCGCCTGAAGAGCCTTTATCGTCTCGCGCTCCAGCGTATGCTTCAAACCGCCACCATCTACCACCGGCGTCTTCTTCACGCCCTTCACCAGGTTCAAAATCTCACGAAAGGCGTACTTGCGGTCCTCGACCACCAGGTAGATATCTGCCCCTCCGACACCCAACGCATCCACCTTGCCGTCCAATTCCAGGAACAACTCGCCAAAGCGCTTCATGTCGCCATCGGTTCCGCGGCGCTCCAACTGATACGTATCGCCGAGCAGTTCGACGGTCTCTTTCTTGTCCCGCTTGCTCGTTCCCAAACTGACGGATACGACGGTTTTCATTTAGAAGACCGCGATCGCTTCAATTTCGACGTCGACGCCCCGAGGCAGACCCGCAACTGCAACTGTCGATCGGGCCGGAGGCACCGATCCCATCGCCGAGCCGTAAATTTCGTTCACCGTCGCAAAATGGTCCATCGATGAAAGGAAAATCGTCGTCTTCACAATGTTGGAGAAGTCGAGTCCCGCCGCCTTCAGAACCGCACCCATATTTTCGATGACCTGCGTTGCTTGGGCTCGCACGTCGCCGTCCACCAAGGTTCCGTCGGCTCGAAGCGGAATCTGCCCGCTCATAAAGTACAAGCTTCCCGAGGCCTTCATCGCCTGGCTGTATGGGCCGATCGCGGCCGGGGCATCGGAAGTTGAAACGACTTCTCTGGTCATAGCCAAAAGGATACCTACGTACTCCCCAATCGCCGCAAAAGAAAAAGGGACGCCGTTTGGCGTCCCGGTTATCTCCCTCGTTAGACAAAGACCAAAGGGATAGCGTGATTATCGTTTCATGTTGATGAGGTCTTGCAGCAGTTCGTCGACCGTGGTAACAACCTTGGTGTTCGCCTGGAAGCCTCGCTGAGTGACGATAAGATCGGTGAATTCGCTCGAAATGTCGACGTTGGACTGCTCCAAGAACCCGGCGCTGATCGTGCCGCGACCATCGGTTCGAGGCGTTCCAACCAGCGGACGGCCACTGTTGTCAGACTCCAGAAGCAGGTTGTTGCCGCTTCGCTCCAAACCTTCTGGGTTGCTGAACGATGCCAATGCAACCTGAGCGATCGGTCGAGTAAAGCCGTTCGTAAAGATGCCCGTCACGACGCCGTCTTGCGAGATCGAAAACGACTCCAAAGCGCCCGGTGCAAAGCCGTCCTGGTCTGTAGCCGTCACCTGCGACGTTCCGTTCAACTGAGAAATCTTGCTGAAGTTCATGTCGACGCTGAACTGGGCAAATGACTGGCTTGCCGTGGGAGTGAGCGTGATCTGATTAAACGTTCCCGAAGCAAGATTAGAAACTTGGGCACCGCTGCTATCGAAGAACATCGGTTCATTTGTCCCGGTGCTACTGCTGCCGACCAAGGTACCCGTGCCTGGAGTGCCTTCCCAAGCCTCCCAGTCCCAACTGGAAGTCGCACTGGCCGGGCCGCCTGCAGCTGGAGGAACACTGTGGTTCTTCATAACCAGGTTGATATCATGATAGCCACCCTGCGAATCGTAGATTCGCACCGAGGAAGTTGCTGTGTCAGTAGCAACCGCGTTGGCGTTCAAGTTGCCTGCAAACGTGGCGTTGGTCGTCTGCTGAACCGAGTTCAGCGAGCTCGGGATCGATACGTAACTCGTCGGAGACATCGCTTCGGTGGTGTCGATGGCACCGGCCGAAGACCCCTGCCATCCCAAAACGCGCTCACCGGTAGCCGACGAAACGAGATAACCCTGGGTATCGACCTGGAATGAACCGTCCCGGGTAAAGGCCATGCGCTGAGAGTTCGACGTGATGAAGTAGCCGTTGCCCTGAATCGCAAGGTCCGTCGTCTTGTTTGTCTGGTTAAGAGCGCCCTGGGTGTCGTTAACGTCGGTCGAAGTGACCGACACGCCCAGACCGTACTGGATGGGGTTGACGCCACCTCGGCTGGCCGTAGCGCCCGAAGCGCTTCGAACCGTCTGCGACATCATCTCCGCGAAACTGACTCGCGAACTCTTAAACGCGGTGGTATTGACGTTGGCGAGGTTATCGCCGATGACGTTCATTCTCGATTGTTGCGCCTTGATCGATGCGACGCCCGACAGCATTGCTTGTAGCATGTTTAATTAATCCCTTGTTGCTTGGTCCGTGTGAATTTGAAAGGAATGATCGATTCTTTTCGTGGCTTCCCGAGAGATTAATCTTGAGTCCAGCCTTGATCCACTAAATTGTTAGGTCGGTCAAATATCGATTTTCTATAGGTCAAACGACCACAGCGCTATCAATATTTGTAAAAACGTTATCTTTGAGGCTGTCCTTATCGACTGCCGTGATGACGGTACGGTTCTTAATGCTGACGACGAGTGCGGCATTATCGACCAAAACCAGCGATTCTTTCGCTCCTTTGGCCGCCGCTTTATCGACGCCCTGCATCACTCGGTCCCACGCCGATGCATCCAGCTCGATGTTCCGACTTTGAAGCCGGGTTTGAGCGTGGCTGCTCACCTTCAGACGATCCTGCAGAATGGACTTGAATTCGCTCAGATCGGAGACGTTTCCGCCAACCTGTGGCGTCGGCTGATTGTTCAGCAGATCCGATATTCGCGCATTCTGAATCTTGTCCATGGTCCTCTCCTAGCTGATGGTTTGAATCCCGCCGACCGGTAGCTGAAGCTTCGTCCCGGAAGAAGTCGTGATCTCTGCCATGATGGTACCATTCGACGTTGTAATCGAGGTCACATCGCCCTCCATCGGCGTCGTCCCGTTTGATCCTGCGATATGCTTGCCGATCAGGTACGAGTAGTCCGCCGGGATGTAGCTCTGGCCCGCCGCATCCGATGAATACACCTGCTGAACCGAGTCCATCGATACCGATGTCTCCGTGCCATCCAGCTTCTTCACCGTCAGCTTATACGCGCCGTTGGAGAGCGTAACACCCGTTACCGTTCCCGCAATGATCTGATCGCCGGAAGCCGAGGACGTATCCACCGCCCCGATCTGCTTTCCGATGAGGCTTTGCGCCTGCGTAAGGTCACCTTGCTTCTGCAAAGCCTGGAGTCCCTGCACTTGGCCAAGTTGCGAAATCTGCGCAAAATACTCGCTATCGCTAGTTGGATCAAGTGGATTCTGGTTAGACATCTGAACGGTTAACAAATGGATAAAAGTATCCATGTTAAGCTCAGACCTAGGTGCTGATTTAGTCGATACGTAATAAGCATTAGGATCGACACTTGAAACTAATGTTCCCATAGTTTATATCTCCAGATCTAAAAGTGTAGTCGATGCACGTCTCGGCTCGGGTTTCGTCTCCGCCGACGACTCTTGCGTGCCATTTTGTGCCATTCGGTGGTTCACCGCGGCATATCGTGGCTGCTGCTGTTGCTGCTGAGAATTCTGAGATTGCGCCTGCGAGAACTGCTGACCCATGTTCATGGTGTCCGCGCTCGCACTCCGAACCTCGACCTTAACTTGGCCGACGCTTCGGTCAGCCAATGCACCTGCCAAGTCGTTTCGCGACTCGTGCAGAGCCTGGCGAAGCGGCTCGTTCGACGCGCTCAAGGTTGCGGTCAAGCCCTCGACATCCTTTCGGATATTGACGACCACGCTCCCCAGATCGGGCGGCTGCATCTCAACACGAACCTCGTTGCGAACGCTGTTCGCGCTCAGCTCTTCAATTCGCTTGGTCAACGTTTCCACGACTCGCTGTCGCTCAGCCGTAGTCAACTGAGGTCCATTGCTGGGAGTCTGAACTGGCGTCGCATCTGCCGTCTTGGTCGGAGCCGGAGCATCCTTGGCCGCCATCACCTGAACATCCGATTGAGCATCCTTCTGAGCGTCTGACTTGGAATCGCTGTCGCCCTTGCCCTGGCCTAGTTGATTAGAAACCTCGGCCTCGGCCTTTGCGTCGCCCAAGGTCACTTCGGCTTTGCCAGCCTTGATGCCCTTCGACTCCAGCTTCTCGTCGATCTTAACTCCGTCGGCCTTCTTCACGTCGCCCTTATCAAGCGACGCTGCCTTGCCGATCGTCTGAGCGACCGGCGCAACGGAGACAACCGGAGCCGCCGTAGCTTCGGTCAAAGCCGCATTGGAAGTCGTCTGAATCGACGTGATGTTCAGCGGAGTCTCAACCTTCTCGGCCGGCATTGGGCCGGTCGGAGCCGTCTTTGCCGTCCCACGCGAGTCGACCGGCATCGGCGAAGAGCCGTTGATCACGGCGCTCTTCGGGTTAGCCGCCAGATTTCGCAGTTGGCCATTCGTCACCATCGAAGACACAAGTTGTGCCATGTCGAACGGAACGTCCTTCGTACCAACCGGGTCGGTTGCGTCGGAGGAGACCGTCGTCGCGACGGGCAGAATCTGCTGAGCCGGAGCCGGATCAACCGGTGCCGTCTTGCCGACGGTTGAAATTGGGTTAATCGAAGGCGAAGTCTTATCCGTCTTCGGCGCAGTTCCCGGGGCTGGCGCGATCGCCAGTTGGGGCGCGTTAAGAAGTTGAACGGGAATGGTGACAGCCTGATCGATAAGAACGGCTACCGGAATTTCTTTGCCGGTTCCTTTCTTGTCGGAATCCTTGGAGTCCAGTTTCTGCAGTTGAGCATTCGGCTCGGTGTCTGCGACTTCTCCAGGAGTCTCGTCCCCTCCTTTTGCCTGTTGAAGAGTCTTTTCAAACTCATCTGGCGGTGGGGGCGGCTCGGTTCCCTTCCCTGGCGGAGCTGGCGGCGCAGCCCCTCCATCTAACATTAGACGTAGGTCCATCCTTGTTGAGTATCGGGCAGCGTTGGAATTTCATTAGGGACCCGGCGCGGGATTCGCTAAATAAGCCATAATTGATAGGTGCGGGCATCAGATTCAACGGAACCTGTAAAAGCCATTCTCTTCGATGTAGACGGAACGTTATTAAACGGGTTGTCTATGGTCGTCGCCGGTCTCGGCGATGCGTTCGAAAAGTACGGAACCCACCGCCCGAGCGATGAGGAGATTCTCGCCCTCATCGGCATCCCGCTTTCCAAACAAATGACGCTCTTCGGCTGTTCCCCAAAGAACGACGCAGAGCTCGACGAAATGATTCGATACACCATCGAGCGATACGAGGCTCACAATCACCTCGAAGTCGAATACGATGAAGCCGTCGAAGCCCTCACCCTCGCTTTCAAATCGGGTCTTGGCGTTGCCCTCGTAACGAGCCGCAACCACCTCGAAATCGACATCCTGAAAAGCCGCTTCTCCGCGTGGGATTCAATTCACCACGCCATCTGCGCCTCCGATGTCGAGAACCCGAAGCCGCACGCCGACAGCGCCCTGCTCGCAATGGAGAAGTTGGGCGTCCAGCCGCATGAAGCCGTGCTGGTCGGCGACTCGATTTTCGACCTCAAGTGCGCCAAATCCGCCGGAATCCGGTGTGGAGCCGCCCTCTACGGCGCCGGTAAGAAGGAAGACCTTCTCGCCGAAGCCCCCGATTACATTTTTACGACCCCCAAGGACCTGCTGGAGTGGGTCCAGAACCAAATTGAGCAAAGTCATGCCAAGGAAGAAGACAACCGACCAACCGATTTCCAACCTCGAAGTTAAGGCCAAGAAGCCAGCGACCTCCAAAAACAAGACCGCCAAGCCTAAGGCCGATTCACTGAACGAAGAACTCGCTAGCGTCCTCGGAGAGGACGTCTCTCTCGTTTTCCGCGCCCCGTCTGCCAAAGCCAAAGCCCCCAAGGCCGAGGCGAAGGCCGTCGTCGCCGCTCCTACGCCTGCAGTCGAGCGTCCAAAGCCAGCCCGCGGCCAGAAGGCCAAAGCTGTCGAGCCGGACTCCGACGAATGGGACGCCGATCTGCCGATTCCGCAGTTCCGAACTCGCAACGAGAAGCCGCAAGCCGAGTCCCGCCCCGCCCGCCAGGCCGAAACGCAAGCCAAACAGCCCCAAGCCAGGCTTGGCAAGCGACGCGGTGAAGCATCGCAAAAGCCTGCCGAACCGGAAGTCGAAACGCCTCGCTTCGACGATGAAGGCGCTGCCCCAATGCGCGAATACGAACCGACCGAGTCGTTCGAATTTGAAGATGAAGGCCGCACCATCACCGTCAACATGCGCGAGCGTGTGGCCGTTGAGCCGAAGGAAACAACCAGCCGAACCAGGTTTTCCAATCAAAAGGTCAGTGAGCCGCCAGCCAAGCCCGAACCCGAAAAGGTCGTTATTCCTCCACGCGCGCTGATCGACATCCCCGAGGATGCCCCACAGATCGTGCTTCGTAACGGCGTTCCGACGCTCGTCCGCGAGTCGCGCGTTTATCCTAATTTCTGGTTCTACGCCGCTCCGCCCGACGAAGATCGCCTCAATACCGTCCTCGAAGAGATTCGACAGGCTTCCGAAGCCGGACTGCACGTCTTCGTCATCGGCGTCGAGGCCGTCTGCGACCAGCACCACTTCAATAGCCTGGTCGAAAAGTGCCGAGTGCTGTTGGCCCGCATTGTCAAGGTCGATAGCGAAGCCCAAGTCGTCTTCCACCTTGATCTTGTGGCTCCGAAGGGTTGGGAAATCGACTTCCCCGAAGGCGTTTACCGCGACACCAACGGTGACCTCGCCGAGCCGAGCCTTAGCGATGACAAGTTCTGGGCCAACCTTGACAATCTCATTCGAGACTTCTCAAAGAACCTGCTCGGCGTCGCAAACGCGGAACACATCCTCGGCCTGGACCTCGACAAGGACGGCTGGTCCATCCGCCCCGAGCACAGCTTTGACATCTCGGTTGCCAGCAAGCGCAAGTTCAAGGAGTGGGTGCGCGAGCGATACCAAGGTGATGTTGTCCTCTTAAGGGCGTCTTGGTTCGACGGATCCGCCGACTTCGAATCCATCCGAATCCCGGATATTTCGTCGAAGAAGCGCAAGGGGCGTCTCGTCGAAGGCGACCGTAAAGAGCGGCCCGTCGTCGACTACTTCCTCTTCCTCAGCGATCTCTCCGCCCGCCGCATTGCCGATCTCGCCTACGCCGTCAAGGAGTCGTCCGAAGGGCGGTTTATCGTCGGCACGCGATACGGAAAAACCTTCCAAAACTATCGCCCTGGATCGGGCCAGCTTTCGCTTGGCAAGATTCTTCGCACACCCGAAATCGACTTCATCTCAGCAAGCCCGAGCAACCGAAATCGGCAGGCAAGCGGAGTCTCGTCGTTCGAGTCGCCAGTGGACAGCTACGCCCTCAACGGCAAGCTCTTCATTTCGCTCGAAGACTTCAAGACTTCCCTCTCCAACCGGCCCGAGCCCGAGCTTGGCACTCCGACCATTCGCACCCCACAAGGTCTCGAAGCGGTCCATCGCCGCGGCTTCGGCGCGTCCTGCTCGCACCAAACCGGCATTTGCTGGAGCGATCAGTGGGGCAACGGCTGGCTGACCGCCGCCTCCGTTTGGGAGCGAGCCAAGGCCCTCTTGGAGCTTTCCGTCCGCTCGATGTCGGTCAACTGCTCCGACCCCGACGTTGCCGTCTTCATTGATGAGCGAGCCCTGGGCTACTTGGTTGACACCGAATGCTTCGGATCGTTGATTGAGCAGTCGCTGGAGTCGATCGGTCGCGCCGGCGTCAGCTACGGCCTTTACCTCCTCAGCGACTTGACCCACCGAGTCAAGTTCCCCGAATGTAAGGTCTACATGTTCCTCAATGCGTGGGATATCCGCCCGGACCTTCGTAGCGCCATCAAGCAACGCCTGCACAAGGACGGCAAGCTCCTATTCTGGGTGTACAGCGCGGGCATGTTCGACAATGGCCGCGAGTCCCTGGAGCGAGCCCGCGAGGTCACCGGCATCGCCATTCGCCCGCAACCGATCTTCAGCCGTCCAGGCACTGGCATTCTCGACCGACGAAACGTCCTCGCCCAGGCTTTCCCGGGCAATGTGATCCAATCCGAGAAGGCGGTTGAGCCAACCTACTTCGCCGTCCCAGAAGATGGCGCCGTCATCGGCGAATACACGCAAACCGGCCTTCCTAGCTTCGTCCTCCGCGACATTTCGGTCGAAGAATCCAAGCAGACTTGGTCCAGCGCATTCCTCGGCGAAACGACGATCAACTCCGCCCTCGTTCGTGCCTTGGCGCAGAAGGCAGGAGCGCATGTGTGGAGCTTCCACGAAGACGTCATCCACGTTCGACCGCCGTTCCTCACCGTTCACTGCACCGGCGACGGACAGCGAACCATCGCCCTTCCTGGCAAATGGAGCGCCTACAACCTCCTGACCGCCGAATGGGTGGCCGTCGATTCGACGAACATCAAGTTCAGTTCGCCGGACGGCGTTACGCACATGTTCCTCATCGGCACCACCGACGAGATTCGTCAAATCCTCGAAGCCAACCCGCGAAGCCTGCTTCGGATGGCCGAGCTTCCGGCTCGCGAATCGAATATCCGAATGGATATCAGTTCGTTCGACGTTCCGATCATGCGACTCGGCGAATGGGCCTCGGAGAACGACGTCGAGGACTCTCTCGACGAATGGTTCCTCCGCCCGCAAGACGACGAACCGTACGAGGAGGACGCCTCGCTCGCGCCCGGAACCGTTCAGCGAACGACCGGCCGACGCCGGTCCAAGCGGGATCGACGCCAGCGCAAAGCGAGCTTTGCCGACCAGGTCGATTTCGATCCGACCGGCGAAGAGAAGCTGAAGGATAAGGGCGACGTGGAGCTGAATATCCTGTTTAGGAAGCGAGATTGATGGCGCATCGATTCGGCCATGTCGCCGTTGTTGGTCAGCCGAACGTCGGCAAGAGCACGCTCATCAATTTCATCGTCGGCCACAAGGTCAGTATCGTCAGTAGCAAGCCCCAGACCACGCGCAAGCGTGTGATGGGGATTGTGACCAGACCCGAATACCAAATCGCCTTCATCGACACGCCGGGTATCCATGAACCCCATAACCGCCTTCAGCGGTCGATGGTCGAGCAAGCCCGTGGCTCGCTAGACGGTATCGACGTTATCTTGGTTGTCGTGGATGGAGCCAAGGCACCCGACGAAATCGATGAATCGATCGCCAAGCTGGTCCGGACCAACAAGTCCGTGCCCGTCGTCCTGTGCCTTAACAAAATGGACCACCTCAAGGCGGAGCACGTCGTGCGCCACGTCGAAGCCTACGGCGAGATGTTTGGGACCGACGAATACATGCTGACGACTGCCACTAAGGGGCAGAACGTCGGCAAGCTCCTGGATATCGTCTTGAGCCACCTGCCGGAGCGAGCACCGTTCTATCCCGAAGACGAATTCACCGACCAAACGGCACGGTTTATCGCCGCTGAATATGTTCGAGAGAAAATCCTGTTGAAGACTCGGCAGGAAGTTCCGCACGCGACCGCGGTAGTCGTCGAGAGTTGGGATGAGAGAGCCGATGGTATCGTCCATATTTCCGCCTCGATCATCGTGGACAAGGACAGTCAGCGTGCCATTCTCCTTGGCAAGCACGGTCAGTTCATCAAAACCGTTGGCACCGAAGCTCGGGCAGATTTGGAAGAAATGCTCGGTCACCAAGTCTTCTTGGAACTGCATGTGCGGGTCCAGGCCGGTTGGCGACAGAACCCGCGCATGCTCCACGAGCTTGACTACGACGGCTAGCTAAAACGACGCAAACTGCTTGCGGATATCGTTCGTTCGCTCCAATTCTCGCGCCATCATCGCCGAAGCTCCTCGGTTGTACTGAGCCATGAAGATCGATCCCACGATCAGCAAGGCAACGCCCGTCGTCAGGCCCGACCATCTCGGTTGATCGGGTTCGAGCGATCGCTGGGAGACCAAGAGCAACGTACCACCCCCCAGGATGAATCCCAGCGGCAAGAAGAGATCGCCATGCCAAAAGGCGAGGTTCTCGACCGCATGGAAGGCGAATAGGACCAAGCCGACCGACGACGCCCAAGGCCCAAGCGGCATTTGCCCCTTCTGGGAAACATACAGGATCAAGAATAGGAAAGTCGCTGCCATCGTCTGGTTAGTCAACCATCCGCAGGCGAAAATACATCCAAGCAAGATCACTCCTACCAAACGGTCGCTTCCCTTCTCGCGACGAAGCGTCGCGATCGTCGCCCAAATCCAAGTCAGCGTAAACGGAAATTCGAGGTATCTCGATCCCAGCGAATAGTTCGCCATATAGCCCCAGTCGTGCCAGCAAAGCATGGAGATCATGAGTCCACCCACGAGGATCGTCCAGGCTAGCCATCGGTTGCCAAGGTTCTTGCCCTTTGCCCGGGACCAGAACCATGCCGGGACCGCCACGAGCAACGAGAGAAGACCGGTACCAACCATGATCGGCCCGAACTGAGCCACGTACATTTCCCGTGGGTTGTCTTCTCCGGCATAGAAGTGAAGGGTGATGTCTTTTTTCGCTATTTCCAGCGAATGGTTCCAATCGGCGGCACTGCCGGATTTCAGAAAAGTGCCCTTCACCTTCGCGGCTTCCGACTCGTTGACCAGCTTCCTCCAATCACCATAGGGCTTGCTACTGTTCCACAACCCGTGCCGAAGCACCCGCACTCCCACCAGCGCGGCAATCGGAGTTGGGCAGGAATGGATCATCGCATCGCCCAGACTCATTTCGGCAACCCGAACCGAGAGTGGGTTCTTTGCTTCCGCCACATCTTTGCTGATACCGGAGGCGGCGGCATAATGGGGGTAAGTGACTCCGGCCCAAATGGGCAGAACGAGTCCGCTGGGGAAATCCATGTAGGAACTGCGGAACGTCGCCTCTCGACAGCGAACCTCGTCGTCGACATAGTCCTCGTACTTCGTCGGAAACGGTTGGGCGGTAAGAGCTTCTTCCGCTATGCCGTTATCACCCGCCAGAGTTAGGAAATGGAACTCTCTCTCTCGCCAGTACCAGTTATCCGGTTCCTTGGCTGCAACCTCGCCTGCTAGCTTAGCTAATTTTTGGGCCTGTTCCTTCAGTAGATTCTTGTCGCGAACACCTTTGAGACTCGTCAGTGACAAACTGATGCGCATCAGATGAGCCTTTGCCTTGAGGTCATCGGGGTGGTCTTGAACATACTTCTCCAGCGCCGACGTGGGGATGCGCCCTGCTTCCGATTCTTGATTCCACTTGTTCATCGTTTGGACCAGAATTGCCCCCAATTGGCTATCCCGACCAGCGTCGGACGGACCGTCAGGGTCCGGCAGGGTCCACGCTCCAAGGTTGATCGGATTGGTGCGGTCGGTGGTACTGACAATGTCCATTCGCGCCAGCGAAGCCTGCCCCATCAGCAAGCGAACACCCATGAGCATCGCGCTTCGAAATGAGGCGACGACGACCGAGCAAACGACGACGACGGCGAGAATCGTGAGCGTCCGGCGGTCGCTCTTCACTGGGCCACCTCCGTCGCAACCAAGTCATGCTCAATGTACTCCCGGGCCACCGGAGGTTGAATCGACGCCTTCGAGGAAAACTGGAGGCTTGACAAGCCGATCAAGGCTAAGGCGATGATAGCGGTCACCACCGAGTCGATAGCTGCCATTCGGCGTTCTGCTCGCGAATAGAGGTTCGGGGGAACTTGCGTGGCCTGTACCTTGTCACGCGAGTACTTCAGAAGCTGATCGAGCCGGTTCATTCACCCATCCTCCTCTGCAGCTCTTTCTTGGCATGGCTGAACCGGCTGGCAACGGTACCCTCAGGAATCCCCAGCGCTTGCCCAGCTTCCGCATAGGAGAATCCATAGACAGCCACGAGCAGAATCACCTCACGAAAGTCGTCTTTCAGGCTGGCGATGATCGTTCGAAGCTCGATCAACTGCGGGTCCTGCTCCCCGGGGACGGCCGCGTTGGGCGGAATCGGAACCCACTTCGGACGCCTTCGCCAAAGAGACTTGGCTTTGTTCGCTACGACCTTGGCAATCCAAGCCTCGGGTTGGTCAAACGAGGCCAGCCGTTCCCGGTGCTGCCAAATCTTGATCAGTACGTCTTGGGCCAAATCTTCGGCCAAAGAGTGATCGAGGGTCAGGGCGTAGGAAAGCTTGAAAACTAATTCTCGGATCGAGTCAAAGTCGCGCTGAAAGGCGCGGTCCCGATCCCGCGAGATCGCCAAGGCTTCGATGGCATTCCAGGTAAGTTCGGCCATAACTATGAAGACCCCGACCTCTGCCCAATCCTTCAATAAAAGAATGAGCAGCGTTTCTGCTGCTCATTCTAACCGAATCCGAGTCGCTTTCTCGGTTAGTCGATCTCTTTCCAGCTGTCCTTGACAGTGTCCTTGGCACGGCGTCGGACCTGGCCATACGACCGTCCCGTTTCGCTCGTATTGGCTTGCGTTCGCGGCACCGTCTGGTGAGTCGAGGAGCGAACCGAAGCCGACCGCTTGATCTCTGCCTTGGCGAGGCCAACCAATCCAGCGCCCTCACCCTGCTTCTTGACGGTCGCCTTATCCCAGAGATAGAGAATCGGCGAGGCGTTGTAGATCGAAGAGTAAGTACCGGAAACAATACCGATCAGCATCGTAACCACGAAGAACTTCAGGTCCGGCGTCGGAGTTCCAAAGAGGACCAGAATGAGGAGCGTCACGATAACCGTTCCCGACGTGTTCAACGATCGAGAGAACGACTGCGTGATCGATCGGTTCATCAGGTGCTCCAGGTCTTCACCCGCTTCCGGATGATGCAGGTTCTCACGAATTCGGTCGAAGATAACAATCGTATCGTGAACCGAGAAGCCGATGATCGTCAGCATCGCGGTCAAGAACAGAGAGCTGATGTCCCACTTGAAGACGAAGCCGAAGAACGCCGCCATGAAGATGACGACAAGGATGTCGTGGAATAGAGCGCCAATCGCCGAAAGACCGAACTTCAAGCCGCCCTTAAATCCGCCGACCGAGAAGCCGAACCGGAATGCGAGGTAGCCGATGATCAACAAGATCGATACGGCGACGCCGGTGATAGCGCTGATCTGGACTTCCTTCTGTAGCGTCGGACCAACCGTCTGGATGCCTTCAAAGTGCGCATCCGGGATGCCAGCCGCAGTCGCGATGGTTGTCGCGCGATCCTTGTCGGCAACGTTCTTCAGGGCTTCTTCCGGCACCGAAATAATGGCGACTCGGCCCTTATCCGTTTCGGAACCAAACTTGACGGTCGAACCTTTGTACCCAGCCTTGTCCAGACTGTCGCCGATCATCTTTTCGGTAACGTTTGCGCCAACGGAGTACTGAGCCTCGGAACCACCCTGCAGTTCAACGTTCAGCTTAAAGCCACCCGCCGGGACAAACAGCATGCCGAAGACGACGGTGATGGCCGAGATCAGGAACCACTTCTTGGACTTCTGCAGAACCGGCATGACGCCATCGGTCTTCTTCAGGAATGCGCCAAACCAATCTCGGTCGATGGCGTACCACTTTTCGTGGTCGCCGATGCCGGAGTCCACAAAGAAGAACAGGAGCGATCGGGTGACCGTCACCGCGGTGAAGAGCGAAATGACGACGCCGATAATCAGGGTCGTGGCAAAGCCTTTAACCGGTCCCGTGCCAATGTTTGAAAGCACCAAACAAGTGAGGATGGTACAGGCGTTCGAGTCGACAATGGCCGGCAAAGCGCGTTTGAAGCCTATCTCGATGGCCGCGTGAAGCGACCTGCCATTCTTCATCTCCTCCTTAAAGCGTTCAAAGACGAGAATATTCGCGTCGACCGCCATGCCTACCGATAAGATAAAGCCCGCAATGGCCGCAAGCGAGAAGGTGGCATTGATGAATTTCAGAGCCGCCAAGGTCAAGCCAGTGTAGAGAAGTAGGGCGAGGAAGGCGACGAAGCCAGCGAAAGCGTAGTAAACGATCAGGTAGACGCTGATGATCGAGAACGCGATGATTCCCGCAGTGAGAATCTTGTTGTACGCCGTAGCACCGATGGTGGCGCTGACGTTATAAGCGCCAAGCTCGTGCAGGTTCGCTGGTAGCGAACCACCGTTGATGAGATCGACCAGAGCAAGAACGTATTGGTTGGTGAAGTTGCCTTCGGTTACGCAGTTCTGTTCGAGCCGCGTATCCTTCTTCATGTTCGCGATGCTAAGGACCTTGCCATCGAGAACGACCGCCAACGGCTCCTCTTTGCCGAAGTAGCGGGTGCTCCAAGCGGACATCTTTCGCTGGCCGTCAACACTGAATTCCATCAGCGGCTGGTAACCGTCGCCGCCTGGTTTGGGTTCGGCTTTGGCATCCTTGACGTCGGTACCGGCGAGAATTAGGGTCCACCCCTGAATCATCTCCTTATATTCGTCAGATTTCGGCTCAACTTTCTTGCCGTCACTGACTCTGACAAAGTGAACCAGCGGGTCGTTGGGATTCTCGCTCGCAGCCGGCATGTACGTTCGCTTCTGGTCTTGACCAGAAACGACGTTGCGGGCGTGGTAGAACTCCATGCGCGCACTGGTACCCATGACCTCACGGGCCTTTTGGATATCGGTTTCGCCGGGGAGTTCGACAATCACCTGATCGTCGCCCTTGGCGGCAACCAATGGCTCAGCGGCACCCATGCCCATGGCTCGACGCTGGAGGACCTTGATGATCTGACCTCGGGCTTCTTCCATGGAAACCTTGCCTTCGAGGTCCTTTGTGATCTCGAGTCGGTAGGTCAGACGAGTTCCACCCGTGATGTCGAGACCAAAAATCGTTTTTAGTTTGAAATCGCCCAGGAGCGCCAGAGCTGCTAGCGCGAGGACAATTAAAAGGAAGTAGAAGCTTTTACGGCGTTGCAATGCTAAATGGCCACTCCTGGCGTTTTGAACACGTTAGTATACCGACTTATGTCCTATCGCCGAAACGAGGGACCTGCCCTGCGCATCTAACTTATGAGTTCGCTCATAATGAAGTTATGATCACCGCCGCCGCTTCCCTGTTTCTGGCCCTCGGCTTTCAAGAAGTCGCCCCGACCGTCGCCTTCAAAGTCGAGTCCTTTAAGAAGGACGTCGTCAAGGGCACGGTAACCGTCTCGATCCCGCAGGGATGGCACGCCTACCAGAACCCGCCGAAGGACGAATACGAAAATCCGCTGACTCTGACGGCGAAGACGAAAGGCTTTAAGCTCGCCAAGATCACCTATCCGAAGGGCGAACCGATGACCTCGTTCGGCACCGACACGCTGGTCTACCAGGGCGACGTCAAGATTCCGTTCGAAGGCAAGATCGAGAAGGCTCTGCAACCGAAGAAGGGAGTTTACAGCGTCGATTTCGACATCAGCTATCAGATTTGCAACGAATCGACCTGCAAGCCGCCGTCCTCGGTGAAGGCAACCCTGAACATTAAGGTCGGTAAGTGACGCCCTTTTCGGTTGGAAATTTCACCGTCGGTGACGGTTCACTCACGATCATCGGCGGACCTTGTCTTGCCGAATCTCTCGCTTTGTGTGAAGAGGTGGCTGGTGTTACGGCCGAGGCATGTAAGAAACTGGGCCTCAACTATATTTTCAAAGCATCCTTTGATAAGGCCAATCGCACCTCGGGTGGTTCGGTTCGCGGGTTTGGAATCGGCGAGGGCCTCGGAATCATTCATTCGGTCGGGAAGCGGTTCGGCCTACCGACCACCACGGACATCCACTTGCCCGACCAAGCTCAGGTCGCAGCCGAGGTGGTTGATGTTCTTCAGATCCCGGCTTTTCTCTGTCGTCAGTCCGATATTCTTGAGGCGGCCGCGAAGACTGGCAAGCCTGTCAACGTAAAGAAGGGCCAGTTCTTGGCTCCGCACGACACCAAGAATATCGTTGCCAAGCTCCAGTCGTTTGATTCGAAAGGAATCATGCTGACCGAGCGCGGGACGACCTTTGGCTACAACACGTTGATCGTCGATATGCCCGGCCTGGAAGTGATGCGCTCGCTCGGAGTTCCGGTTTGCTTCGACGCGACGCACTCGGCCCAGCGGCCCGGCGGAGCAGGAACGGCGACCGACGGAGTCCGCGAGAGCATTCCGGCGATGGTGCGCGCGGCGATCGCCGTGGGCGTCGACGCCCTGTTCTTGGAAGTTCATCCCGATCCCGACAAAGCTTTGAGCGACTCGGCTACGCAATGGAAGCTGTCTCGGATCATGGAAATCCTCGAACCTGCGGTCGCAATCCACTCAGCGCTCAAGGGCTAAGAAGCTACATCGTCTGGTAGAACCAGCGCTTGTTATTGACAATCATGCTCGGGTGCCAGTCGTGACCCCAATCGATCGTCTCCAGGTGCTTCTTTCCCGGCAAAGCGTCGAACGCCATTTGTAAATTGGGTGGTCGGCAAGATGGGTCGCGCAAACCAACGAGCACGTGGGTCGGCTTGTCGCAGTACTCGGCCTGATAGATCGTGTCGTAGTAGCTGAGCGTGTTTAGCACCCGCTCACGGCCAATCGGAATGCCGTTCATAAAGTCGGCAAGCTCCTTCATCGGATAGCGATAGGCGTACTTCAGGACCGAATCGCCCATGCCGCACATGAACGGCATGTCGGCGCAGACGGCTTTCACAAAAGGAACCCAAGCCCCGAGCCAAATGCTCATGCCTCCACCCTGGCTCATCCCCGAAACGCCGATCTGGTCTTCGTTCACCTGAACCTGAGCCTGAAAGATGCGCAGGGCGATCACGGCATCCTGGAACATCGAGCGAAAAACCCACGTTTCGGGATCGTCAGCCCCTTCGGAAAAGTAGCCGCGTTCCGGCTTATATGCTTCCTGATGAAAAGCATCTTCGCCATGAAAGTTGAACGACATGCTGACCATGCCCGTTCGAGTCCCGTATTCGTCCGGTAGTTTGGACTCCCGACCGTACGGCGGAACCCATAGAAAGCCGGGCAGGCGGCGTGCCCCTTCGGGATAGGCCAGCCAGCCGTGGCGGGCGCGGCCGGTAATCCCGGCAAAAGAGAATGTCTCGACCACGTGAGTGGGAGATTGATCTGGCACGACCCGAAAACTCGAAACCTTGAGCGGAAAATCCATCGCCTCCGCCACTGCGTCGGCCCAAAACTGCTGGAAATCCTCAGGCTTCTCGTACGGGAGTTCGATCATGCACCGACAGCGCGTTGTTGAGATTCGACGTGGAGGCCTGTGGTCATGAGCCAAGCAATCGTTCGCTGGATGTCTTCGATTGCTCCAGAAAGCTCGATCTGCATGGAGCCGTAGTCGGTGTCCACGTTTGCCTTTACGATGTTGACCTTGACGTTAAAGTCTTTGCAGATTCGCCAAATCCAAGGCTCTTTGGCGGCATCGCTACCACCAGACACGTTTACCAGCACCGAAGTCATTTCGGATCAAGTCTACCCCTCAAGGACGTATAATCCAATGTGAGAGTCTAAACGCAAATGAGTACACGAGTTTATGTCTTCGACACAACGCTGAGAGATGGTGAGCAGAGCCCTGGGGTTCGACTCAGCCTTGACGAAAAGCTGGAGATCGGACATCAACTAGTGCGCCTAGGCGTGGACATCATCGAGGCCGGATTTCCCATTTCCTCGCCCGGCGACTTCGAGAGCGTGAACACCCTCGCTCGCGAATTGAAAGGCGTCACGATTTGCGGCCTGACGAGGGCTCGCCAGAAGGACATCGAAGTGGCGGCCGAGGCACTTCAACCCGCCGAGCGACGCCGCATCCATACCGGTTTGGGTGTGAGCGAAAACCACCTGGTTTACAAGCTCAAGATGAGTAAGGAAGAGGCGCTTGAGACCGGCGTGAAGGCCGTCAAGTGCGCCCGCCAGTTCACCGACGACATCGAGTACTTCATGGAAGACTCCGGCCGAGCCGATCTCGACTACGTTTATAAGGTGGTCGAAGAAGTCATCAAGGCCGGGGCCACGGTCATCAACGTGCCCGACACGACCGGCTTCACCTACCCGACCGAGTACTACAGCCTCATGAAGGGGATCGTCGACAACGTTCCCAACATCGATAAGGCGATTCTGAGTTGCCACTGCCACAACGACCTCGGCATGGCCACGGCCAATACCCTCAGCGGAGTTTTGGGCGGCGCAAGGCAAGTCGAGGTGACCGTCAATGGCATCGGCGAACGGGCCGGTAACACCGCGCTCGAAGAGGTCGTGATGGCGATGTACATTCGACGCGATAAGTTCGATATGGCGACGCGAATCGACACCACCCAGCTCATCCAGACTTCGCAGATGGTATCTCGGCTGACGGGCATGATGGTTCAGCGCAACAAGGCGGTGGTGGGCGCAAACGCCTACGCCCATAGCAGCGGCATCCACCAGGACGGTGTCCTGAAGGAACGTTCGACATACGAAATCATCGATCCGTCGCTGGTCGGCGCGCTGAAGAGCGAAATCGTGCTGACGGCGAGGTCAGGCCGACACGGCCTGAAGCACCGACTTCAGGAGCTTGGATACGAGTTCACGCCGGAGCGGTTCGAGCAGATTTACGCTCGATTCCTAGAGATCGCCGACACCGTAAAGGAAGTCAACGATGAGCACCTGCGCGAACTCGTTGCCAGTTAGTTGACCCGGAAGGATTCGGCGACCTGTTTGTCGATGGTCGTCACCACTTCGGGAGATTCTTCGGTGATGAACCGGATCGAGTAGAGGTCCTTGCCGTTCGGGATGACGTAGCTGACTTGAGTGAAGTTGGCTCCGTCAACCAGTTGCCAAGTGTCCTGCATGCGCAGAGCTTGGCCGATCGGCAAGGTTACCTTGGTCGCCGTCGGCTTGGTCTTAAACTGACCGTCTTCCGACTTTTCCGCGTCCTCCCAGTTCCAGTTTCCACCCTGGGATTGCTTCAAAACGTAGAACTGAGTCGGCTTCTCGCCGGGGATCGGCTTACTGCTGTTGATGCAGTGGATGATGATTCCCTTCTCTTTGAGCTTAGCAAGGGCTTCCGCTTCGGCCTTCTTCGCGTCTGCATCCATCTTGGCCGACATCTTGTTGAGGGCGTCCATCGCCGCCGCCGCATCTCCGTTGCCCGAATCGCCGCCTGATGGCATCGGAGGCATTCCGCCGTCACCACCGGACGACCCCATGCCCGACATGAGATCGGCTTGACTCATGCTCGAAGAGACGCCGACCCGCCATCCCGACGGTACGCCGAGCGAGACGGTCTTATCGTCGCTATCGGCCTGAGTTGCTCCCGGCGGGAGCGCGAAAGCCGTCTTGGTTGTGTTGATAGCGGGGCCGCTGCTGCATCCGATCAAGGCGACCAGCGAAACCCCAAAAACGTATGCCCGTTTCATTCAGATAATAGTACTAACTATTATTTGGCGAAGATGCATTTTATTTGAAGAAATCGAAATTCTGGAGCTTGTCTCGCACGCTTGCCAAAAAGGCCCCTGCCGCCATTCCATCGATGATCCGGTGATCGTAGGTCAGAACCAGGTGCATCACCGACCGAATCGCGATCATATCGTTGATGATGACAGGCATCTTCTTGATGGCGTACGTACCGAGGATTCCGGCTTGCGGAGCATTGATCATTGGCGTACCGAAGAGCGCGCCGTACGTGCCCGGGTTGGTGAGGGTAAACGTTCCGCCCTGCACGTCTTCCGGCTTCAGCGAGTTGCTTCGAGCCTTCTTGGCGATGCCTTCGAGGTCTTTTGCAATGTCGATCAACGTCTTCTTGTGGCAGTCCTTGATGACGGGAACGATCAGGCCGCCCTCGCCCTTTGCGCCAAGCGCGACGGCGACGCCCATATGCACGGCGTTGTTCTTCAGGACGTTTCCGTCCGCCTGCAAGGCGGAGTTGACGCCAGGAAATTCCAGAAGCGCCTCGGTCAGCGCCTTGATGAAGAACGGCGTGTAGGTGAGCTTGACACCGTAGGTGGATTGGAACGACTCTTTGTTCTTCTCGCGGAACTGCACCATGTTGGTCACGTCCACTTCGGTGACTGTGGAAACCGTGGGAACCTGCGAAGACCTCACCATGTGGTCGGCGATCATCTTGCGCATGCCAACCAGAGGAATGACCTCCTGATCGGGACCTGCAACAGTCGGCGCCACCGGCTTGGGTTGGGGTGCGGCTGTCGGAGCCGCTTTCGGCGTTCCGCCGGACTGCAGGTAGCTCTCGACATCCTTCTTGGTGACGCGTCCACCATCGCCCGAACCGACGATGCTCGCCAGGGTCGCTTCTGTAAGCTGATGTTCCTTGGCCATGGCGCGCACGACCGGGGTGTACCACTTCTTCTCGCCCGAACCGGCCGATACCGGCTCGATCACGGGCGCAGGAGATGCCGCCGCCGGAGCCGTTTCCTTAACTGGCTCGGGCTTGGCTTCCGCCTTTGGAGCGGACGCAACCGCACCGCCCTCGGTTTCGATGAAGCCCATGGCTTCGAACACTTTGACGGGGGAGCCTTCGGGGATGGCGATTTCGGCCAACACTCCCGAGGCAGGGGCTTGGAGTTCGGTATTCACCTTATCCGTCATGATCTCAACGACCGGCTCGTCTTCCTTGACCGCATCGCCAACGTTCTTAAGCCAGCGGCTGACGGTTCCTTCGTGAACGGACTCGCCAAGCTCGGGCATCAAGATCTCTACGCGCATTATTTTAGTTTACCGAGCCTGATGCGTTGGCTAATGCAATGTCGCCCGCATTCATGAAACTCTTGAGGTCTTCCTCATTGACCAGGGGCTCGCCAGGCGAGACGTTGTCGAGACGGCCATCCTTCATCCAATGCTCAAGTTCATCGACAAGCGAGAACAGGTGGTCGAAGGATTCGACCCAGAACAAGAGCGGCTGATAGTGATCGATTTCAAAGTATTGGTTGATCACCCACTCCAGTTGGATCGGGTAACGCTGGACGTGGGGCGACTCGATGCAGTGCTCGATTTCTCCGTACGAACTTAGTAGCCCGCTTCCGTAGACCTTGAGGCCATCCTTCCCTTTCATTAGGCCGAATTCGATGGTGAACCAGAAGAACCGAGCCATCGCTTTGATGATGCTTTCCAGTCGGAGGAGTTTCTCGCTCTCGTCCTTGATTCCCGATCCGATCTCGGCGGCCAAGTGGGCAAGTTCGCCAAATCGAACCAGTGTATCGGCAAACGCCTTGTCGGTGTGCATCGGCACGTGCCCAGCGATGTCGTGAAAAATGTCCGGCTCAGGCAGGTAGTCGAGTTTGTCGGCCCGGCGAATCGTGATCGTTGTCGGAAAATCGCGGTTTCGCAAGCAGTCGAAGAAGAGAAAAGCCGGAACGTAGCCTGCGACGGCTTTCGCCTTGAATCCGGTCAAAGGATTCAAAAATCGGTTAACGTCTTCGAGCTTCGGAACCTGGTTCGGGTCGAGACATAGCGACGAAATTCCTTTCAGAAAATGCTCGTTGGCGTACTTCTGCCACCGGGGAAGCATGCGAGCATAGAGCTGACGCCAAGCCTCGTGGTTAGACTCGGTGTACAGTTCAAACGGCTGATGAATGTACAGTTGGCCGTGGGCTTTGGCATCCTCGATGAAAGGAGCCTCGGTGGTGGTTAAACCTCGAACGCCATTGTTCGTCGTCGTGCTCATTCCATTATTTTAGGACGCCGAGATCAGTAAACTCGACGCTCTTCCTGCCGTTTCTTGCGAACTTTGTACAAAGCGACGCCAACGGTGCAAAGGATGGGAATAATCAGAGCCGCGTAGTGACTCCAAAGGGCCTTTCGGCTGAGAACGGTTTCGACATAGGCAAACGAGCGAAGGAAGGAGACCCGCTGAATGCCAAGAAGAATGGCGATGCCAAGCGGAGCAAAGCACCACTTCCACCATTTTGCTTCTTTGTCGTAGTTCGCTTCGTAGCGATACGCGCCGATGAACATCATCACCCCGAAAAAGGAGAAGATGAGCGGAACGATCAATATCTCCATCATGCCCTGAGGACTGCCGGTCGGGCTGGAGATGTCGGGATTGAAAAAGTCCATCTATCCCTATTATGAGCAGGATGCGTGCCAATCAGGATAAGGATGCAAAAGGAATCGTGACTTATCGATTCGAATTCGACAATGAGATTGGCAGTCAGGACTAACGGTCTAGTCGGAGACCGTTAACTAGGTAGAGCCCTCCCAAACCATTCGTCCGAAAGGGCTTCCAACGCTTTGTCCTAGCCGCCTGGAGCCTTGGTGGGGGCTCCTCCGGTGAGAACTTCCGGTGGAGGCGTCTTACCCGCCTTCTGGTACAGTTCCTCGATTCGCTTTTTCTTGGCGTCGGCCGGCATACTCGATCCGTTGATGAGCTTTACCTGCTCTTCAACCGGCATCTTATCGAAGGCGGCTTTGACTTCTTCGTTCGAACCGCCCGAGGGGGCCATGCCCATGCTGCATCCGACGACGCACGCCGCGATTGTGCAGAGAGCCAGGACCTGAAGGTTGAGTTTGATGGTTGGCATTTCGTTTTGAATATCCTTTTCTCGACAGAAAGTCCGGCCCACTCATGCGGACCGGACATCGATGTTCTTACTGGTTGTTGGCGTTAGCCAGACTGGTGCCCCAGAAGACCCAAAGGGTTCCTGCGTCGCTTGCCGGCGAGACGTACTGCTCGTTATTGCAGTTCGCGCACTTCCAAGCATCGTTCTGCTCGGTCAGGCCGTTCGGGTGAAGAGCGCCCCACTTCAGGTTCTTGACGTGGCTGTCGAAGAACATCGCGTTCGAGCTCTCAGGATACATACCCTTGTAGTTCTGTCCCCAAACCGTCGGGCCAAGCGTGTCGCCGAACTCCCAGTTCTTGTGGGTCGGACCGTCGATCAGCATGATCGCCTTGGCAACGCTCGTGAACGTCGCGCTAGCCGGGCCGATGCCGTTAAGGCCGTCGCCACCACCAGGACCCGAGGTCATGTTTGCGCCGGGGTGCGAGTAGCCACCCGTACCGCCGCCGGTCGGACAGCCGCCGCCCTTATAGCCCCACATATCCGGGTTCAGCATGTAGTCGGTCTCTGGATAGATGTCCTTCCATCGCTGATAGGAGCTTTGGTAGGTCAAACCAGTTCCGTAGATGCTGTTACCGATAGCAACGCACGGATCGTTCGGCGCTTTGGCGTAGGATTGACCCCAAAGAACGATCTGCTCATCGAACAGAGCGTGCTGGATGGATCCTTCGGTGTACGGGCTGGACGGGTTCTTCCAAATCTGTCGGTTCTTGGTGTACGGCTGAAGCTTGGCGGCAAAAATGTAGGTTTCGGTTTCAGCGTTGTAGACGGGAACGTCCGGCAGTAGGTCGTCATTGTCACCCGTGTAAATGTAGGTGGCGGTACCAATCTGCTTCAGGTTGGAAATGTCGGATGCCTTCTTAGCGGCAACCTTCGCCTGGGCGAAGACCGGGAAGAGGATCGCGGCGAGAATCGCGATGATCGCGATAACGACGAGTAGTTCGATGAGCGTGAAAGCTCGATTTTTCATGATTTTGTTTGGCTCCTAGTATTAAGATTCGCTCGGCGTTGAACCGAATCCCGCTTGGCCGAAGGCCCATGCGAGAGCGATGTATTGCTAAATGAACGGCTGACCAAAATCGCGAAGGATTTCGGCTTCACCTTAATTTCGATTGGTCGGGCGGGTGCCTTGTAGGCTGTCCCCGTGAATGCGTCGAAAAGCCCCTTCTTCGCCAGTTTTTGCACTGACGGTGGGACGTTGATTGAAATCGTTTGCGCCTGATCGGAGCGGTTGAAGGCAACCACGGCCGCATCCTTCTCACCGACGCGGGCGAAAGCGCCGGTTTGGCCACTAGTTTCGATGAACTCGGCATCGCCGGTCGAAAAGGCATTGGTCGTCTTGCGAACCTGGATCAGCTTCTTATAGAAGCGGAGCATATCGTTGTCCTGGGTCGCGCTCTTCCAATCCATGCCGTACCGGTTGTCGGGGTCCTTGCCGCCTTCCATGCCAAGTTCGTCCCCGTAATAGATCGACGGCTCGCCGATCCACGTAAACTGGATCGCCGCGCCGAGCTTCGCCAGGTCCCGGTCGCCGCCGCACTCGGTGAGAAAGCGCGGCGTGTCGTGCGAGCCGAGTAGGTTCATCATGTTGCGGCTCACTTGAGGCGGATAGCTCTTGTGAACGCGCATCAGCGATGCGGCGAACTGGGCGGCGTCCTCGGAGCCCTTCGCCACGAAGCGAATCGCCGCATCGCGGAACTGGTAGTTCATGACGGAATCAAATTGGTCGCCTTGAAGCCAAGGATTGCCGTCACCCCAAATCTCTCCCACGATCCATTCAGTCGGGTTGAGCGATTTCACGTATGGCCGCATCACCCGCCAGAAGTTCATGTCGACTTCGTTGGCAACGTCTAGGCGCATGCCTCGGATGCCGACGTCCTGAATCCAGTACTTGCAGACGCTTAGCAGGTAGTCGCGAGTGGCGGGGTTAACGGTGTTCAGCTTCGGCATCGAGGGGAAGCCGTACCACGCCTCGTAATTGGGATTCTCGCCCACCTTGATCGGGAACGACTTAGGGAAATACCAATTCTTGTAGGGGCTGTTCGCGCCATTCTTGACGAGGTCCTGGAACATCTTGGTTCCCGGTGAAGTGTGGTTGAAGGCGAAGTCGAGAATCGTCGAAATGCCGTTTCGCTTCAGGTCGCTCGTGAGCTTCTTGAACTCGGCATTCGTTCCGAACTGAGGATCGACCACCATATAGTCGTCGGCCTCGTAGCGGTGGTTTGAAGGCGACTTGAAGATCGGGTTAAAGTAGATAGCGGTAATGCCAAGGTCCTTCAGGTATCCCATCCGCTTTTCGACGCCGGCAACATCACCACCGAAGCGGTTGTACCAAGTCGGCTTCGCATCCCAGGGCATCACATCCTTGGGGTCATTGGACCGGTCACCATTTTCAAATCGATCCGGAAAGATTTGATAGATGACCGACCCCTCAACCCACACAGGCACTTCGAATGGTCTGTAAGTCTTTGCCACCACGCGGATGGGCTTTGAGGGAAAGACCTCGTTCGCCTTTCCGTCATTGCAGACGAAAGAAATCGAGAGGTCTTTTTTACGATTCCACGGAAAGTCGGCTCGGTGGTACTCGTAAACGTCATCGGCGTGGTCGATTGTGGTGGCAATCCGCTTGTTGTTAATCTCGGCGGTCACCGTCTTGATGTCGCCGAGTCTAGTGCGCAACAGGACCGAGGCGGTTTCGCCATCGACATTAAAGTAAGGAAGGCTGGCGCTGGTTGCGAGGGCGGAGCTCGCGATCATGCCATCGCCCCGCTTAGCCGGATTCGAGAAGTCGGGCGGCACGATCATGAGCAGCGAATTGATATTGCCGTTGCCGTCGTCTTCGTTCTTGGCCGCCTTAGGGTCGGTCAGCCATTCCTCGCCGTCCCGCACGAACTTATAGTAGTACCGACCGTACTTGAGGTCAAGGTCCACTGACCAGGTTCGGCCGTCTGCTTCCGCTTTCATCGGAGTCGCATCTTTGTTCCAGCTATTAAAAGTCCCCGCCAACGAGACTGACTTTGCAGGCTTATCCGAAACCAAGACGAAGTGATGGCGCACCGTGCCTAGCGCTTGAGCCAGCAGAAGAACGCCGAGGGTCGTCATAGCATCACCTCACTCTTCTTGGAGCTATTGCGGATGCTGAGACTACTGGGCACCAGGATTCGGCGCGGGCCGCTGGTCGCGCGGTTGTCGATGATGTCGAGAAGTTGGCTAACCGAGAGACGAACGATCTCGGGAATGTTCAAATTGACGCTGGTCAGTCCGCCGTTAACAACTTCGCAGAGGCTGGAATCGTTGAACGACGCGATTCCCAAGTCTCGGGGGACCGACAGCTTGAATTCGCGGGAAGCCGCCGATACCCCGAGCGCCATAAAGTCGTCGAGCACGACAATCGCATCGGGCCGATTCGCCATCGAAAGGATTTCCCGTGCCGTCTCTCGGGCCGCCTCGCTTCCGAAATCGGAATGGAAAATGAGGTGCTCGTCCTGAGCCCCCCGTAGCGCGCGCTGGTAACCCGCGATGCGGTCATCGCTCACCGTGATTCCCGTTTTCGCGCCGAGAAAAGCGATGCGATGATAGCCCTGTTCGATCAAATGCCGAGTCAATTGCTCGGAGGCGTGCACATTGTCGTTATCGACTGAATGAACCTCGGCGGCATGGAGCGGATTGCCGATAAGCACAAAAGGAAACTTGTCACGTTGCAGCTTGAGGATTCGGTCATCCGAAGCCTCCGATTCGACCAGAATCAGGCCGTCCACGCGGCGAGATCGAAGCATTTCGTCATAGAGCGAAAGGTGCTTTTCGTTATCGACGGCGCTATCGACGCACAGGTGAAATTCGGTCTCGGCCAACTGCTCGACGATCGAGGCAATGAGGTTGGCGTAGAACGGGTCGTTCATGATGCCGCCCTGGGGCCGCTTGATGACCAAACCGATCATGCCGGTGCGGCGATTGCGGAGCGACTGGGCGCGAACATCGGGCTGATAGTTCTGTTCGCGAATGACCTTGGAGACTCGGTCGCGGATGTCGGATTCGACACGATCATCGCCGGAGAGCACACGCGACACCGTCGCCTGCGAAACATTTGCCAACCGCGCAATATCTCGTTGTGTAACCCTCATTGGCTCCAACTCTTCCCAGTTCATCCTGAGAATTCGTATTCTTGAAGGTCATATTAACACAAGAATTCGTATTCTTAAGCGGAATTCTTCAAAAAACAAAAAAAAATCCCAAGCGATTCGCTTGGGATTTCCTTGTTGGGTTTGCTGGCTTAGAGTTCGATTCGCTTGCTCTTGCCACCGTCGGTACCATCGTTGCCGTCGAGAATTCGCTTCACGAACGAAACGAGCTCCATCGGGTTGAACGGCTTGGTGAGGTACATATCCGCACCATAGTGGTAGCCTTCGAAAACGTCTTTGTCCTGTGCCTTCGCGGTCAACATGATGACCGGGAGCGCTTCCGTCTCTGGCTCTCGGCGCAGAGACTTCAAAACTTCGAAACCATCCATGTAAGGCATCATAACGTCGAGAACGCACATGTCAGGCTTCTCGGCCTTGACCTTCTCCAAGCCTTCTTTTCCATCGAACGCGGTGACGACTGTGTAGCCGTTTCGCTCAAGGTTGACTTGAATTAATCTGACAATATGGCGCTCATCGTCGCAGACCAGAATCTTCTTTGGCATGCAGTTCTCCTAGATATCTCCCTCTAGGTTTGCATCGTACCACAACTGACCTGCTGTGTACATGTCTAATGCCAACTTAGAAAGAATACTGAGAAATTAACTCAGCACAAGTTTTAATATCGTCCGGGCCAAAGGGTTTCGTTAGGTACATATCGGCTCCGTAGCTGTAGGCTTTGTGTACGTCCTCGTCCTCAGTCTTAACCGAAAGCATGATGACGGGCATCCTCTCCTTGGTCTGATCGTTGCGGATCGTCCTCAGGACTTCCAGGCCGTCGACGTAGGGCATCATGACGTCGAGAATGCAGCCAAAGATCTTTTGCGTGGCGAGGATGCTGAGCGCTTCCCTACCGTCGTTGGCGGTGACAACTTCGAACCCAAGGTTCTGGAATTGGATGGCAGTCAGGCGCAGCAGAAACGGCTCGTCGTCGGCGACGAGAATCCGTTTTCTGGTTCGGCTTGCCTGCTCCATATTAGACGATTAGACGACGTTGACGCCAATAGGTTCGCATCTCGCGTGTAGGTATCCTATTAGGGTGAAACTTTGCCGTTTTGAACTTAAATCTGATCCTGGGGTCGTGCGGTCGGGAATGGTTTATTCGGGAAAGATCTACGAAACCGATGGAGCCGAGGCGATCGGCGTCCATGAGGCGGCCGATGTCCGGCCCCTCGCTCCGGTCCCAACGCCGCCCAGCATCCGCATTTTTCGGTCCGATCTCGGCGAGGACGAACTCGGCTTTTATTACGTTAATCCCGGTGCCGTCATTGGCCCCAGCCAGATCGTCAACCTGCCCGACATTGAGTCAGAATTTGTGGTCCGTTCCTACCTTGCTGCAACCATCGGGGGCGGCGGCTACCAAGTCAACGACGAGGAAGCCGAAGCCGTACTCCTTGGCCTTACGCTCGTGAATATCGTCACTGCGAAAACGATCGAGGATAGCGAACGTAGGAATGGATTCGGGATCGGACGATCCCACGATTTCGGCATCGCGGTTGGCCCGGTTCTGACCACGCCAGACGACCTCGACGATGTAATGGTGATGACGAAGAATGGCATTCTTTACAAGCTGGAATGTTCGATCAAGGTGAATCAGGTTGAGCGGGCCAGCGCCCACTTCGAGGAGTTCGCGATCTCTATGATCGATGCCGTCCAATTCGCCTCCCAGACCGGCACCCTTCGCCCCGGCGACATCTTCTGCGTCGGTCCCATTTTCGATGACGAAGACTGTAAGGTCTCGGCTAACGACGAATTTCAGTTCACGATGGAGCGCCTTGGCACGCTCGCCCTAAAAATCAATGAGCAATCTTAAGAAAATCACCCTTTCCAACGGGGTCCGGATTCTGGTAGAGCCGGTTCCCTACGTTCGCAGCGCGGCCATCGGGCTCTGGTGCAAAACGGGCAGTCGCCACGAACTTGATAGCGAGGCGGGAATCACCCACCTAATCGAGCACATGCTGTTCAAAGGCACCGATCGCCGGACGGCTAAGCAGATTGCGGAGTCGATCGAGGGCCGGGGCGGGGTTCTTAACGCATTTACGGATAAAGAATCGACCTGCTACTACTGCCGCGTACTCTCGGACGATGTTGCAAACGGCATCGACGTCCTGACTGACATGATGCTCCACTCCAAGTTCGACCCCAAGGACCTGGAAACGGAGGAAGGCGTTGTCTGCGAAGAGATCAAGCGGAGCGAGGACGAGCCTTCCGACCACGTGCACGAACTGCACCTGAGCTACCGATGGGGCGACCACCAGCTTGGCAAGCCGATCATCGGCACCGAAGAGTCGGTCCAGTCGTTCCGGCGCGATCACATCCTCAGCTATATGGACCGCCAATACCGGGCCGAGAACGTGCTTCTCTCGGTGGCTGGCAATGTCGACGTTGATGAAATCAAGAAGGTAGCAGAACAGGTTTTGGGCAAACTGCCGTCGGGCTTTGCCGACCAACAGCCAGCAAGGCCGAGTGGAATAGCCAGTATGAACGAGGTCGCAAAGGACACTCAGCAAGTTCATTTCTGCATCGGCACGGACGGAATTTCGATTTACGATGAGCAGTTGATCCCAGTCATGAGCATCCTCGATTCCGCCCTGGGCGGAAGCATGTCCAGCCGATTGTTCCAAGAAGTCCGCGAGAAGCGGGGCCTGGTCTACAGCATCGGCAGCTACACCCTGACCTACGGGTCGGGCGGCGCGTATACGGTGTACGGCGGTACGAGCGAGGATAATTGGGAGGAGGTCAAGCAGATCGTGAGGACCGAGTTCGATAAGGTTATGAGTGATGGCTTGGAGGCCGAGGAACTGGAGCGCGTCAAGCGAAGCCTCGCCGGAAACCTGGTGCTCGCGCTGGAAGGCATGAGCAGTCGAATGATGCGGATGAGCCGAAGCGAACTGAATTATCAGCGCGAGATCACAGTCGAAGAGTCGCTGGAGCGCCTGAACAAGGTGACCAACGATCAGGTGCGCGAACTCGCCAACCGGATTCTTTCGCCAGACCTCGTCAGCACCACGGCGATCGGACCTTTCTAGAGTTTATGACGGACCTCGAGCACAGACAACTTTTGCAGATCGTGGCCGGGGCTCGCGGCGAGGACGACATGCTGGACGATCTGGCCGAGTTCGCCGCGCGGGTGGTTAAGGCCGACTCGTGCGACATTTTGTTCCGCGACGCACAAGACGGCTTGGTCCTCCGGGCGAGTTCGATTGTGCCCGAGTTGGTGAACCGTCTTAAGTTGGGCCGAGGCGTCGGACTTTCGGGCGAGGCGCTCGTCGCCAGCGAGGCCAAATACGTATCCAACAAAGCGTTTGCCCACTCCAGCTACGCCAAGTATCCGGGCCTATCGGAAAAGGAATCGTGCGCGGTGGCGGCGATCCCGATGCGGCATGTGGACGGCAGTACCTTCGGCGTCATGATCTTCCGTCGCCGGACGCCTTGGCGCTTTTCAGCTAAGGAAAAGGAAAAGCTCAACGATGTGGCCCAACTGATGGCGCTCGGCTACAAGTCGTACCGCGCCGGGTACCAGATCGGTACGCAATCGAACCGCCTTGGCGCACTGAGTGAGGTGTCGAAAACAATCTCGACGTCGCCGTATATCGATGAGGTTCTTCAGCTTTTGGTCAACCTGACCGCCCAGCAGTTCAACTACCGAGTCTGCACGGTCCGTCTCCTCGACGAGGAGCGGCAGGAGTTGGTTCTGCGCGCCACGCAGGCCACGGCTAAGGCCTACCAGCGTAAGCGGGGCATCAAGCTGGGCGAGTCGATCGCCGGGCGGACGCTCGAAGAAAACCGGCCCGTCATCGTGCGGGACGTGCAGGTGGACTCTGATTATATTGGCCACGATCTCGCCGTCGAGCAAGGTCTGCGGAGCATGATCTGCATTCCGCTCACGATTCAGGACAAGCCGGTGGGCGTGCTTTCGTGTTACACGGGCGAGGTTCGCGACTTCACCTCCGACGAAATTTCAGCCCTGGAGACGCTGGCCCAGCAGGCCGCGCTCGCTATCGAGCACGCCAAGCTTCAGGTGCGCGACACTCTGATGCAGGAGGTCCACCACCGAGTGAAAAACAACCTCCAACAGGTGGCGGCGCTTTTGCGGCTTCAGCTCAAAACCGCCAGCTATAAGACGCTGGAAGAGGCGCTCAACGATGTTCTCACCCGGATTCTGGCCATCTCGGCCGTGCACGACCTGCTCAGCCGAGACGACCTGGACCACGTCGGAATTCGGTCCATCGCCGAGTCGCTGGTTCACCACCAGCAAAGCTCGCTGATCTTGCCCAACAAGAACGTATCGTTCTTGGTTCGGGGCGACGATTTCCGCCTGAACATGAACCAGGCCACGCAGGTCGCCCTGCTGATGAACGAGTTGATTTCGAACGCGGTCGAGCATGGCTTCGATACGACCAACGACGGCGAAATCCATATCACGGTCGAGACTCAGGAGAACACCGTTTGCCTGTGGGTCTCCAACAACGGCGACCAACTGCCGCCGGACTTCGACCCGACTAAGACGAATAGCCTTGGCCTGCAGATTGTGGAGAACCTTGCGCGGGCGATGAACGGGACGTTCAAGATCAGCGACGTGCTGGGCTGGACCGTCAGCGAAGTGAAGTTTCCGAAAGTCACCGGCGAGTAGGAATCCGTCGTACAATCTCGAGATGGGGCAACTTAACCATAGGCCCACACGACTGCTACCACTGTTGATATTTGTCGGGCTCGCTGGAATTACCCTTTGCTGGGGTGGCATGTGGATTTTGCCGATGATCGGGTTTGGCGGCAAAAGCGCCGACCACAATGCAGTCACTTTCAACGTCGACCCGACCGGTAAAAGCATTATCTTTTCGTCTGCAGACGAACACCTCTATCTGCTCGATCTTGGCACGAGCGTTGTCAGTGCCATCACTACTCCTTCCGGGTCTGCGGTAGACGCCTCGTTTTCGCCGGACGGCGACTCCATTGTTTACGCGACACCCAACCAATCGAATGGCTTTGATTTGGAGACGTTAAATCTAAAATCTCGGGCAGTCAAGCACCTCACTACCGGAACTTCAACCTCCGATTCGCAACCCTGTTTCTCGCCCGACGGCAGATCCGTAGCTTTTGTAAGGGCACATCGGTACCGAGCCTATAGCATGGGCGGAATGGTTTGGGATGACTACGATATCTACCTCCTCGATCTTGAGTCTGGAACTGCCAAGCGCCTGACTGATGAAAAGTACTATGCGGCTGGGTCGCCTTCTTTCTCTGATCACGGCAAAAGCATCACCTACTCATGCAGTAGGCACGACTTGAATGTTGGCACAGGTATCAATAAAATCTCCATTTCGTCGGGATCACGTCCCATCACGGTCATGCCGGGCACACAAGATGGCTACCGGGGGGGAGCTTTTGCCTCGGAGGCCCAAATCTCGCCAGATGATTCGAAAATGACGTTCATCTCCGATCGAGCTAAACCCTACGAATACGACGTTTATATTGCTGACACTGACGGTAGTAACCCTCATCGATTGGAGTTGACCAAGGTTTCATCCTATAATCAGTCGCCTCGGTTCTCGGCGGATGGACAAGCAGTCTACGTGCTAGCGGGAATGAATCAGGTCAGCCTCTATTGGATAGATTTTGACGGTCATACCAGAGAGGTTGCCGACAGCGAAATGTTTAGTTCTCCAGAAAAATGGAAGGGGCCATCCAGTCCCTAACGTGGTTATGAACAAGTTTGGGTTATGCTTCCAAATGTGACGACGCTTCTCGCCGCCTTCGTACTTGTCCAGGCTCCAACCGTTCTGACGCGGGTTCATTCGCACAACGACTATGCCCAGAAGCGCCCGCTGGATGAAGCCCTGGACAACGGATTTAGCAGTGTCGAGGTCGACGTCTTTCCGGTCAACGGCAAGTTGCTGGTCGGGCACAACGAGAAGGACATCCGCGACGACCGAACCATCGAATCGATGTACCTGGACAAGCTGTCGGCCCGAGCCAAAGCGAACTCGGGGGCGATCTATCCAGGCTCGAAAGCTACCTTTTGGGTTCTGGTCGATGTAAAGACCAAAGGGCTGGAGGCGTACAACGACTTCAAAGCCACGCTGGACCGTTACCCCTCGCTGAAGCCCGCAACCTCCGCCATACGGTTTGTGATCAGTGGAGATCGCGCGATCGACGCCATCGCCGCCGATAAAGGCGCCTACGCAGGCATCGATGGCCGATTCGACGACATGGGGAAAGGCTATTCCTTCGCCCAAATGCCCTGGATCAGCGGCGACTGGCTAGATTCGTTCAAATGGTTTGGACGGGGAGACTTCCCTACCGATCAGAAGGCGAAACTCGATTCGCTCGTCTCATCGGTCCATCAAGAGCATCGCCTCATCCGCTTTTGGGGCACACCCGACAACACGCTGGCTTGGGACGTTGAATGGAAGGCCAAGGTCGACTTTCTCAACACCGACCACTTGGCGCAGTTGGCGCGGTGGATATCGAAGCAACCTTAGTGAGGGGTAAAACGAACCGGTGGAGGAAATCACCCTCACTCAGTCCAAGCGGTACCACCTTTGGTCGTTAGTTGCCCTGGTGGGATTGTTCGTCCTTTTCATCGTCTTGCAGTACGGATTCCTGTCGAGTACGCGCCATGCCAATCAACTTTTCAGCTTGTTTCGCTGGCCAATTATCGGTGCCTGCCTATTCGGAGGGGTTGTGGCGCTTCGGTCTATCGTGTCTTCGGCCCCAGGATTAACTCTTGGTCGCGAGGGCATCACCGTTTGGCGCTGGCCCTATAAGCCGATGCGGGCGCAATGGAAGGACATCGATCGAATCCAGTACATGAGCGAAGTGGATTACCGATCGCCCCTTGGCATTCGTTCGCCAGTCATGAAAATCCTGATGCCTAACAGCGTGACGATCTACGTTCGGGATGCGGCAAAGTCGCAAAATTGGGCCATCAGCATGAACCGTGGAAATGGGTTGGGCGACCTCATCATCTCAGGCGGGATGCTGGGAATGCAGAAAGAGGAGATCGTGACTCTGATCGAGAAGTACTGGCACACGGCGGTTCCTCCGACGCAGGTCTCGAACTACCCGCGCACACCGACTGACGGAAGATGGTGACCTTGCGAAACGAGCTCGCTAGGTAAATTCTAAAAGCTATCGAAGGTCGAATAGTTCTTGAAAAGCGTAAGTCACGAGTGGTCCTCATGGCCATCGTCATGTTGGGCTACTCCGTCGTTGCCTTTGGGTCATTCGATTTTGAGGCCAGTCGGTTCGATCGCCTGACGGCTCGGCCCGGCGTGGCAAAAGGGGCAGATATTTTCGCGACTGCCACGACGTTCTCCATCCTCTTCTGTTCTTTGGTCGGACTGGTTCTAGCCATCCTCGCCCTCCGTTACCTCTTCGACCCACGCCCGGGGATGATCATTGATAACGAAGGCTTTACGTTCTGGAAATTCAACCTCATCTATACTCGCATCCCTTGGTCGAATATTCAGTCGATCGAATATGGTCAGGACGTCATCACGAGGACCATCTTGCGTCCGTTTTCCGTGGATATGTTCAAGACGGTCTCCATCTGCTACAAAGTGGAACCCCAGAAGTTCAGTTTGTTCAGACGACTAAATCGATTGGCTGGGATCGGTGACCAGATCATTGATTATCGATTCTTACAAACGACGTCGCTGGAATTGGCCAATAGGATGAAAGAGCGCCTCGAAGCGGCGACTGCCTGTGAGTCCGGTCCATTTCGCCCCTATCCTCGTGATTTCCTATGATCTCTGTTGGGCTGGGCTGAGCAGAAGTCCGTAGTTGGTCAGGATTCCCCTCATCCGGTTCGCAAAACTCACCGACTTCTCCATCCGGAGAAGTCGGTAAGGACGAAGTCCGAACCGGATGAGGCGTATCGGCTAAACAAGAAAGTGATAGGCGAACATGCCAGCAGACCGGGCACCTTCTACATTTTGGTGCCGATCATCGATAAAGAGTGTTGCGCTGGTTATGGTTCCCAGTTCGCCGCAGGCCACAATGTAAACCGCCGGATCAGGCTTACGGAACCCGAACTGAGCCGAGCAGAAGATGTTGTCGCCGAAGATATCGCGCAGTTCGGGAAACAGGAAGTCGATCTCCTCCACGAGCAATAAGCCGTTGTTGGTGAGGATTCCGATTTTGTGCGTGTCTTTCAATCCAGCGGCAAACGCCAGCATCTCGGGGATCGGGGTCATCCCCGACTTTCGGTATTCGCACCATTGCCGTCGCGAGATCGGATAGCCGATCCTTTGGCCAAATTCGACCAAATACTCCTCGGCCGTGAACTCCCCGGCGTCGGTTCGATCCTCGAACCCAGAGCCCCAGATCGCGTAGGCGATATCATCGTGGGGCATCCCACTTAGGCCGTGCAGGTATTGGATTCGCTTGGTGTCGTCGAGGTGACAGAGCACGTCGTCCATGTCGAAGAGGACGGCTTCGCACGCCGAGCAAATATCTTTCAGTTGGATGAGGTGCGGATCAATCAATGTTTGGTCCCTTTGTTATCAGCTATCCCCGAGTTCGTTCCTCTCTTCGCCAGGGTGAGTGTCTACATCTTCCCCCTCATCCGGAGAAGCGTCTCGTCTTTTCGAATTCAATCGATTCCTTACTCAAACTGCCAAAGTCACCTCTTGACACCGTCGTCGAACAACCTCGTTCATAACCGCAAACCCAAAGATGCTTCTCCGAATGGAGAAGCCGGTGAGGTACGAATCGGATGAGGCGAATCAGTCAACCACTTCGACTTCGACCGGCGGCACCAGACCAATCCGTGCACCTTCGCTCAACAGCAACTTGATCGCTTGCACGCCTTCGTCGCCCATGTCTCGCGTGCGCTCATTCACGTACATACCGACAAAGGTGTCGCTCGTCTCGGTATCCATTCCGCGGGCAAACTGCAACGCGTAGTCCAACGCGTAACCACGATCGCCCAGACCGGCATCGATGGACTCGCGCATACATCGGCTGACCTCGACGACCGCATCCGGCCCAAGGTCCTTGCGGACCACATTCACGCCCAGCGGAAGCGGCAAACCGGTCTTCTTCTTCCACCAAACGCCCATATCGGCGATCAGATAGAGGCCATCTCGCGAGTAGGTGAGCTGGCCTTCGTGGATGATGAGGCCGACTTTGTACTTCCCTTCCTGAATCGCGGGAATGATCTCGTCAAAGGGTACGACCTCGAACTTGAGGTTTGCGTTGGAACCAAACTTGTCTTCGAAAAAGAGGTTGAGTTGGAGGAAAGCGGACGTGAGCTTGCCCGGCACGGCAATGACGATCTCTTCGAGGCTTTCGACCGAAGTTGGCTCGGACGCCACCAGCATCGGCCCGTAGCTGTCGCCAAACGAACCGCCATGGCGGAGGAGTGCGTACTTGTCGGCGACGTAAGCAAAGGCATGAACTGAGATGGCGGTGCTCTCCAGGCGTCCTTCCATCGCCCATTCGTTCAGGGTCTGAATGTCCCGCAGGATGTGTTCGAATTTGTACTTGCTCTTGACCGCGCCCGAGGCGAGCCCCCAAAACATAAAAGCGTCGTCGGAATCGGGAGAATGCCCGATGCGGATCGTGTCGGTTGCCGTACTCACACCTTATTTTACGCTTTCGGCGGCCCCAGAATCGGCCTTCAACGAATAAAGTTTCAGCTTTCCTTGAAATCTATGAAACGCCGAACCTAGTGACCTGCCTCAAGAAAGACGACCGTATCATCGATGGCTTTCTTGTTGGTTCCGTCCTTCATGTCGGCCCCGGCCGATTTGAGGGCAGGTGCCAAGGATTTGAGGCGGCCATTTCGCGCAATCTGACAATAGTCCTGGATGAGGTTGCTCCGCTCAACCGAGATCGATTGCTTGAGGACCTCCTCCAACTTTGGACGTTCGGTTGCGTCGATATCCTTGTCCCACTTAGCGCCAACCAGGTAAGTCAGAATGAGATTCTTCTTGTGGATATCGCCTTTTGCGTCGGTGAGCCAGGGCTTGATCCACTCCTCCCGGCGGCTGGGATACTTGGTCCACAAATTGAGCGTCACCACTTCGAGCGTGCCAAAGTCCGGGTCTTTTCCCGCGTCCAGACCCCTAAACTGACTATTCAGTTCCTCGAACGAGGCAACCGGCGGAGTCGAGGAAGCAGGTGGATTCGATCCACACCCCCCGATCATCAAAGCCGACAACAGAACGGCCAAATAGACTCGCATCGCTCCGGCTCCAGTATAGCCACGCTTTGGCGCGAAAGTGCCAAAGCAACCGGCTCGGCCCTGTAAAATACACCGTGCCTCGAAGAAAGCCGACGCTGAGCCCAAGCCGCATCACCACGTACCTTGCGTGCCCGATGAAATACCTTTGGACGTACGTCGATTCGCGGGGCAAGTGGTACCTCAAGGCAAAGAGCTACTACTCGTTCGGGAGCACCCTCCACAAAGTCCTTGAGCGATTCCACGATTCGGGAGACACCGGCGTCACCACCGTCGGCGACGCCCTCAAAGTGTACGAAGAATCGTGGATCGACGCCGGATACGCCAGCCCCGAGGAGATGCAGGAGGCTTATGGCGAGGGTCGCGAGATCGTCGCGAACGTCATCGAAGAGGAACTGAAGCGCGACCCAGGAGTGAAGACAGTAGCGGTCGAAAAGTTTCTTCGGGCGGATTTGGGACCGTTCGTCCTGATCGGCCGCGTCGATCGCATTGACCAGCATCCCGACGGCACGCTTGAGATCGTCGACTACAAATCGGGGCGTTGGACAGTGACCAATGAAGACGTCGAAAGCGACCTGGCAATGGCCTGCTACCAGTACCTCGTCCGCAAGAACTTTCCGGGCGTGCCGGTCAAGGCGACCATCCATGCTCTGCGGTCAAGAACCACCGGCTCCGCTTCCCTTTCGTCGGCCGACCTCGCCATTTTCGAAAACGACATTCGTGTCCTCGGCGAGCAGATTTTGGCCACGACCATCGACGATGTTGCGCCGAGCGTTAAGCCTCTATGCGACGGTTGCGACTTCCTTCCGCTTTGCTCAAAGGACCCACGCTACGCTTAAAAAACGTGCACGTCTGACTGGTCCACGAGTTGGAGAAGTAGCTTCTTTAGGTCCTCCAGCTTCGCCGTCTGCATTTGGCCGTAAAGCGAATCCGCGCTCCACACAAACCCAAACTTGCTAAGCCAATAGTGCCGTAGATAAAGCTGATCGTTGGGGTCGTTTGTCACCGCGCTTCCGATGCCCAGAATGAGCGGCATGGTCGGAATGCTGTTCTTGAGATACCCTTTGCCGAGCCCGATTGCGTGGTCCAAGTCTGCCTGCGTAAGTGCGGCGCAACTGGCACGAATCTTCTCTCTCAGCTTGGCGATCGTTTCCGGTTTTACGCCCTGGTCGTCGGTCGCAAACGCCATACGGAATCGCCATCCCTCGTCGGTGGGCAGCAAAAAGGATTCCTGGCGGTAGCTAAGGCCCATCTCCTCTCTTGCGATTTGCCAAAGAATCGACTCCTTGCCGACGCCCAGTGCGTTGGCGGCCAGGAAGTAGAGCGGCATATTGTCGCGAGTCAGCTTGATGGGCTTGCTATCAAAAATGAGGAGCGGAACTGGGTTGCCGAGGTCGATTTGCTTGGGCGGATACTTCAACGGAAGGGCGGTCTCGAGCGGCGGATTCCAGCCTCGCCAAGTCGTCGTCCATTTCTCAGTCGGATCATTGGCGGTGAAGTTTCCCCCCACCGCCACCGAAATGTTCTTCGGGCGCATGATGCCTTGCCAAATTTGGAGAATGTCCGGCTGGTTCAGGCCGACCTCCATGGTCGAAAAGCCATTGTACGCCGGTTGCCAGGGGTCCTTTACGCTGGACTTTTTCGCCTTGATTGTGTCTTCCAAGAACGAAGGTTTGGTCATCACACTTCGAAGCAGGCTAAGGCCCGTCCCTAAATCCTTGGGTTCGACGGTGAGGCCGATCCTTAGGTGGTCGGCGGCCTGATAGAGCCGGAACCGGGTACCGGTCTTCAGCACACGCAGGACGTCGCGACTTCCATATTCCTGAGTGCGCTGGACCGCCAGCGTCAGCGCCTGGCCCATCAGGTACCGCTGAGCCGGATTCAGCGCCGGCAGTGTCACGATCGCCTCGATGGATACCGAATCCTGCGTGGACGCAGGATATTCGTGAATCTCAGGCATTGAGCTGACCTGGAGCGCAAATATGAGAGCCGGGATCACTTTGCCACCCCCTTGATGAGGTTCCAATTCTGCTTGAAGTCATCGAACGAGGCATAGACGATGTTCTCCGCGATCTTCGACGGCCTCAAGGAGGGCGAAATGGAGAGCAAGGTGCCATTCAGTTCGGCCGTACCTTCGGGAGTCGAAAGCTTCGAGTCCAGCCAGGCAAGGGCGTTCAGGCGTCCGAGGATGAAGATGATGGCGGGGTCCTCGCCGTCGGCAACTGTCTTGATCGACTCGTACGGGTCGTAGCTCCCAACGATGGCCAAGCCGTACCGATCGCTCGGTGTGTAGGTTAGATAGGGCCGATTGAGCCGACCGGCGAGACCGAATGCGGCTACCAATGCGTTCGCACTAGACTTCGTCGTGATCGGTGGGATCGGAACAGCGACGACGTTACCATCGCCGTAGCTGCCGTCGATCGGCCGACTGGGCAACGGAGACTGCGTCGAGGAATAGAGTCCGCTGAGCACCTCCTTCGCTGAGGCGGTAAAAGTGTCCTTATCCAGCGGACCGCAGGCCGAGATCACGACGTTACTCGCCCGGGTCATCTTGTGCCAGATGGCCTGCAGGTCTTCTGGCTTGGCGGTCAGAACAGAATCCTTACTCCCCAGAGGGTCGATCCCTCCGGCGCCATATACATCCTTCCAAGCAGTAATCGATTCCTTTTCGGAGGAGGTCAAGAGGTCGAGTTCATGGGAGATGGCCACGGTTTCTCGCTTGATCGCGGCTTCGGTCGCACCGCAGTCATTGAGGATTCCTTCCATGCCTTTGAAGGCAAGGTTCAGCTTTTCGGGCGGCACCCGCCACTCGAAACGCATCCAGTCCCGGCTCGTGCTGGCCAGGATATATCCACCTGCTGTCTCGACTTCAAAGTCCTGGCCCTTCACGGCTCGCGCGGCGATATGCTCGATCAAGTGGCGATAGCCGTAGGTGCTGGGCTGGTCCAACGTGTCGCGATTGTTGAGGATCAGTTGAACCGAAACATAGGGGGCGTCGCGCTTCTCACAATAGACCACCGAGCCGTTCGCGAGGAGCGTTTTGAGCTGGTCGGCCTCGCGGTAGTGCGGTTGCTGGAGGGCGGCGGCCAGCGAGATGAAAACGGAAAGCATTGCTGAAGGGGGCCGCGGAAGACCGGCCACCCTAGATTGTAACGCGTATCAGCGGCGAAATTGAATTTGCTGAGCGCGGATATCCAAGAAATCGCGACGATTCGGATATCCTAATTTGGTTCATGCAGAAATTCCGCATGGTCTTCGCGGCCTTCCTCGCTCTGGTGCTTGCCGGCCTCTCGGGCGCTCAAGTCACTCCCACCAAGAAGGGCTATCTGATCCTCATTCGTTACAAAAAGGGCCAGGTCCTCAAATACAACATCGACATGAAACTGCTTGGCACCACGAATTCGTCGAGCGTGCAGATTGTCACCAAATGCTTGGATGTGGACAAGAAAGGTATTTCCACCCTGGAAGTTTCGACGCCCTACGGAAATAAGACGAATTCGCGAAAACTGAAAGTTGACCGGCATGGAAAGCCGGTCGGCCAGGTGATCGACGGGTTCAGCGGCAACTTCATGTGGCCGGAAACGCCGATCAAGATCGGCCAAACATGGAACGGCGACTTTAACCTCGGTGCCGACAACCCAGGGGCAGGAATGCTCAAGGCGACCTATAAGCTCGCAGCGATCAAAGTCGTGGGCGGAACCAAAGTGGCTGTCGTCACGACGGTCATCGACTACAAAGGTGAATATCAGGTTTCCGGTACGGGGACGATTAACGTTCGGGTCTCCGATGGACAACTGAACGACGCCACCTTTAATGTGAGGATGGACCAGTACACGGACAGCAGCAAGACGGGCGTCATGAAACTCCTGATGACGATAAGGACGAAATCGTGATCAAGGCTGGATCCGCGAACCCGATCCTGCGGGACCTGCTGGCCAAACATCCCGACGTAGCCGAAGTCATCGACACGAATTGCCCGGGAATCGAGTTTGTTACAAACCGGCATCGGTTTGTTCAGCCAAGTGGCGCCAAGGTCGAGCTTGGTGGCGTTGTCGAATTGATGGACAATAATCCACTAGTCTGTGCCGACTCGGCTTGGGTTCCGAGCCCGGGTGGCGCTTTGACCACATTAGGGCTTGGGCCGATTCTCGAAGCCGGGTTGGTCGTCGAGCCTCCCGCCGTTCTCCTATCGTTCGAAGACGATGAAGCCAACATTGTTCGCGCCCTGACCACCACTGGTTATTCGGGCGGCATAACGTTCAACTGTGAAAACCACGACCTAGGCACAGTTCGCGGCGCGTACCTTATCGCCAAGATCATTAATCCGGCTTCGTTCGACGAGATCGACGACATCTTCGACGAGCGGTATGGACGGTCTTTTTTCATGCGGCGCGAAGAGGAGAAGCCGTGGGAGCGTCCGTTGGTCGAAGGCAAGCCGTGGGCTTGTTATCGGCTGGAGTTAACGCCTGGCGAAGACACTAGCCTGCTGGCTATCCACGTGATGGCAGACATTCATGGAAAGGCGGGCGAAGGTCAGTTCATCCATACGATGAACGTGATGTGTGGGTTCGAAGAATCACTCGGTCTTGTCTAGATCGAGCTTCTTCGCGGGCTTTTGCTTTTCGGCCTCAATCGCGGCCATGTCTTCCTTCGATCCCACTAGGTAGTCGGCCCCCTCCCCTCCGACCTTCTCCCAAACGCCCTTCTCGGATCGCTTGTAGGTGGTGAAGCCTTTAGAACCCGCGTCTTCGGCTCCATGATGCTTTCGGAGGTTAAACGACGCGCGGCTGACGACCTTCTTAATCTCCATTCCGCAGAACGGACAAAGGTCCAGCGCATCCTCGCTGATCCCCTGCATCATTTGAAGCCGGTTCTCGCAAATGAAGCAGTCTCGGTCGCAAGGCTCGTACTCGTAGATCGGCATCGTCGTTCAGCTATAGTGTATCGGAGTGTCCTCGCAAATCCTCACGATCCAACACGATATTCCTACGTGCGAACGGTGTCCGCGCTTGCGCCAGTGGTGCCGTTCGGTGGCGGCGGACCCGCCAAAACGGTATCGAGGCGAGACGTATTGGGGCAAGCCGGTACCACCATTCGGTGATCCCGACGCAGAGTTTCTGATCGTCGGCCTTGCACCGGCGGCGAATGGCGCGAACCGTACCGGAAGAATGTTTACCGGAGACCGTTCGGGCGACTGGCTCTACCGCGCTCTCCACAAGGCGGGCGTTGCGAACCAAGCGACATCGACTTCGGCGGATGACGGTCTGACGCTCTCGAATGTGGTCATCGTGGCGGTTTGCCACTGCGCCCCGCCCGACAACAAGCCGACCAACGAGGAAATTCAAAACTGCCGCCCTTGGCTGGAAGGGGTGGTGCAAAGCCGGACCTGGACCGGGGTTCTCTGCCTTGGGAGCATCGCCTGGCTGCAGGCTCATCGGGCGATGAGCGCCAAAGCGCCAAAGTTCGGTCATGGCGCTGTTTCGATGGTTGGGTCGACGCGAGTGGTGGGAAGCTACCATCCGAGCCAACAGAACACCTTCACCGGCCGCCTGACGGAGCCAATGCTAGATGTTGCGGTTGAGAAGTGGCTTAGGGGTTAGGAATCCACTTCGTGTTGCCGTCTAAATACACGACTGCGCGGCCACCAGGTCCCATGATGAAACCTAGCTCCGTCTTGGCCGGGTCTTCAACATTGATCGAACCGCCTTTGAAGGTGTAGTTGAAGCGATTAGCCAAATCAATGTCCTTGATGTAGGGCAGAACCTTATCCTTCCATTCTTTCGCGCCGGGCAACACATCATCGTTATCGGCGGCTAGTATAAGGGAAGCCAAGCCCATCTGCTTTGCGTCATTCATCAAAGCTTTTTGAAGGTTCGTTTGCGTGACCCTCAGTGCCAAATCCAGCGAAATCGGATGGATGTCGCGCAAAAGCAGTGATCCAGCCTGCTGGTAAACAATGGACATTTCGTCAAACGACCTATCGTAGTGCGGCCCGGGTCCAATCCTTGCCGAGACAGGTACAGCAGTCTTCTTTGGCGTCTTCTCGTCGCTCGCAACTGACACCGAAAGCCAACCTTGGTCCGAGTCGACCTCAAATTTTTCGTCGGCACCAAACATTGCAGACGAAAGAATCTTCTGGACCTCGTCTTCATTCAGACTCTTTGACATAGTGGTGCCCTTCTTGCGATCGACTGACAGCCGAACATAGTCGCGTGGAGTCCTGTCCAGCAAGGAGTCACTCTGACGCCCGACCGTGGTGAGAAAGACCATCGACTCGCGGTCTTCTGAAACTGGGCCAAGCAATTCGAGCTTGGAGTCTAAGTCAAAATCCAGCGTGGTTCCATCAGAAAAAACCAGCCGAACTCGGTTGCCGCGAGAGTACGTCAGAAAATCGAATTGCGAGCCATCGTTTATCGGTCGGACCTCGGGCTCTGCAACTAACGTAGTCAGCTGCTTTTCAATGTTGTAAAAAGTCCGCTTCTTGGCTTCACTGTCCAGGTACGTCACCACCTGATCTCCCGCCATCACGACCGGATCTAACGCCTTATTGGGAATTTTGAGTCGTTGACTCGTCTGCGTCAAACGGTTGTAGGCATACCACTCGTACTCATCTGGCGACTTCTCGTACAAATAGTCCTCTGGTTTCTTGATTTCAAGCCTTTTGTACAAAATGACCTTACCGCTTCGAGAAAAGGAACCAATTTTGGTGGGGCCACTCGAGATTACGACTGCGGGCGACAATACAAACGCCTCGTGATCACTGCCAAAGACTTCTTGCGCATATCCAATGGAAGCTACCGAAAGGACAGCAAAGACCAGCAGAATGCGCTTCACGGGTTAGGTATCCACTTCACGTGACCGTCGGTATAGGCCACGGCGCGTCCGCCGGGTGCCAAAACAAAACCGAGTTCCGTCCCTGCTGGGTCTTCGAGCGAATTCATGTCGCCACCGTGGAAGGTGTAATTGAAGTCCTTCATCATGTCCTGATCTTTCAGGTACGGATCAACTTTGGCTTCCCAACCCTGTAGCCCAGGCAACACGTCGTCATTGTCCGCCGCGCACATGATCAGCCCTAGCGCGACCTGCTTGGCTTTGGAGATCGCCGCGAGCTTGAGGGCATCGTTGTAGAGTTTCTTCGCCGTATCCGTGTCGATCGGCTGGATGTCGCGCACTAAAAGCGCACCGGCGTCCTGGTACACCACGAACTTGTTGTCGTAACTGAAGCGGGGCGAACAGTCGACCATTCCGAGCTTGGCCCGAAGCGGAAGGTCCGACTTCGCATCCTTCGGCAAGTTCATCATCTTCACGTAGGCAAGATCGCCTAACAGTTCGAACCAAAATCGGTTGGTATCCTGGAAATCTGGGTTCATGGCGATCCATTCTTCCCGCGTGCATGCCTTGTACGAAACCTCGCCGCTCGAAAGCTGGACGACAGCCTTGCCGTATTCAAGGGGACTGGTGCGCCGAAAGGCGGTAAAAGAGATGGAGTTCCCGTCGCCCCCAGTCGGCGTGCCAAGTCTGACCTTCGGCGGAAGAACGATGTTGGCGGTAGCGCCGTCGGTACGAATGATTTGGGCCTTTCCTTCATCAGTCGCCACGACGTAAGGTGCCGACGGCAATTCGCCTAGGTAATCCAGGTGTTGGATGTCGATGCTGGTCTTCCGCACTGCCCCGCTATCCAAATTCACAAAGCCCTGCGAACTACGATCTGGACCACCAAAGAAGAATGCGGTGACGCCGTCGCCGAGGATCGCGACGTCGATGGCAGTCTTGGGCACCGGAAGGGGCTTGCTCTTCTTTGTTGTCCGATCGTAGTAGTACCACGGTCCCGGCTCGGTGGATTTGCTGACAATGAGCTTGTCGGGGCTCGGTACATCGTTTCGCCGGAAGAGCACATACCGGCTAGTCAAACTCACCGAAACATTGCTTACGATTCCGCTCGAAATCACTTCGGCCGGCATCAGTAGGTAGGTCTGTTTCCCGTCGCCGAATAAGTCTTGCGCATTCGCAAGCACGGTGGCCATGAGGCCGACAACCAACAATATCCCCTTCATCAGAATACTAGACGCTATGAGGAGAGAACACCATCACGGTTTTCCGACTAAATTCGACGGAATATCCACGGTCGCACCGGGGTTCAAACCGAACTTGCCCGACATGCCTTGCTTGACCTCTATCACGTAGAGATAATCGCCTTCCGTTTTGACCTGATCGTCGCTAAACGGAACGCCTTTCCCGACGTTGATCAGCTTCTTATCCTTCGAAATGTAGTCGATATCGAGGGGCAATATTGTGTTGTGCATCCAGAAGCCGTAGTTTCCGTTCTTCTTTTGCGCTTCCGGGAAAACAAAGATCATCCCTTCGTTGTCTTTCACCTCTCGATCGACGAGGAACATCATGCCCTCCTGTCGCTTGGACTCTGTGTCCATCACCCAGAGGTTGAGGTCGCCACCGGGTGTCTTGATCTTGATCTTGGGCAAATCCTTTAGCTGGTAGAGACGGCTGGCGTTGTTATTGGGATCCGAAGGCTTCGTGCTCGGCTTTGACGGCTCATTGTTGCTCGCCGTATTGGAATCAGAATTGGACGCCGAATTCGTCGATGGTTCGTTGTTGGTTGCCGTCGTCGGTTGGTTATTCGAAACCGGATACTCGTCACCGTTCGCCGAGCCAGCGCTTCCATTACACCCGCTCAGCGCTAGGCCGAACGTCAGAGCTGCAATCCAGCTCTTAGACATGGCTCGTCTCCAACGGCTTCGGTACATAGGTCTTGGACTGAGCCTCGAAGGCATCGATATCGGCTTGGTAGCGAAGCGTCGTACCGATCAGGTCCAGGCCCTCGACTAGAGCCATCTTCGTGGCTTCATTGATGTCGAATTTCAGCACTTTTCCGTCCACCGTCACGGTCTGGTCGGGAAGATCGACAGTAGCCTCCGATCCGGTCGGCTGGGAGGCGATGACCTGGTGGTCTTCCGGCGAAAGCTCGATCAAAAGGAGTCCGCAGTTGGCGGCGTTGCCGCGAAAAATGTCGGAGAATCCTGGTGACGCCGGGTCTTTTCGGGCGATCACGCACTGAAAGCCGCCTTGCTGGATGGCCCAAACCGCATGCTCGCGAGACGACCCGCAACCGAAGTTAGTCCCAACCACCAGGATCGATGCTCCCTTTGCTTCCGGCGTGTCAAGTATGAACCCATCTTTGCGCACATCGTTGAAGAGGAGCTCGCCGTAGCCACTCTTTTCAACCTTCGATAGGAATCGAGCGGGGATTATTCGGTCGGTATCGACCTGATCCTCGTTCAGGACGGCGATTTTGCCCGTATGCGTGGTGAAGCCAGACACAAGTTCAGTTTGTCACATCTTGCGCGAATTTCAGTTCATAATTCAGTCGGAATGCTCACACCCACGCTTGACGATTACCGGAAGCTTTCGGCGGAAGGGCGCGCGATTGCCGTCTATCAGGACATCCGCGCCGATATCGAAACCCCGGTGAGCGCCTACTGGAAGCTGGCCCACGACCAAACGTACAGCTTTCTGCTGGAGAGCGTGACCGGTGGCGAGCAGTTGGCTCGCTATTCGATCCTCGGCGTGACGCCGAAAAAAGTAATCCGATGCAAGAACGGTGCAGGCCGAATCGTCGAGGGTTCAACCGAGACCCCCATGACTCTGGAAGCTGGTCAAGACCCGCTGGACGTGTTGCAGAAGGAATTAGAAGGTACGACGCCGATCCCGATGCCGGGACTGAAGCATTTCTTGGGTGGCGCGGTCGGCATGATGGCGTACGATATCGTTCGGTATTTCGAGAAGCTTCCCGACACCTGCACGGACGATCTCAACGTCGACGATCTGGCGATGATGATCACCGATCACGTCGTCGTTTTCGACCACGTCAAGAACCTGATTCGCGTCGTCGTGATGGCCGATGGCACCGAAGCGGGCTACGAGGGGGCCAAGGGCAAAATTCAGTGGGTCGTCGATCGACTCTCGCAACCGTTGCCGCCGCTTCCTAAGGGCGCTGTCGCCGAACCGATCTTGTCCGCTAACCAGACTCAAGAGCAGTTTGAGGACACGGTGCGGAAGATGAAGGAATACCTGCGCCTCGGCGACGGCCAGCAGATGGTCCCTTCCCTTCGCTGCATGGCCGAACCGGCCACCGATCCGCTTTCGATTTATCGCGCTCTGCGGAGCATCAATCCGTCGCCGTACATGTTCCTCTTGCAGTTTGGCGATTTCGAACTGATCGGCGCGTCGCCCGAGATCATGGTCTCGCTTCACGACGGCATGGCCCGGGTCCGCCCCATCGCCGGAACTCGATGGCGCGGCCAATCGGAGGAGGAAGATCAGCGATTGGCTGACGAGCTACTGGCCGACGAAAAGGAGCGGGCCGAACACATCATGCTCGTCGATCTGGGTCGAAACGACATCGGACGAGTAGCCAAGTGGGGCTCGGTCAAGGTCAACGACCTCATGGTGATCGAGAAGTACAGCCACGTCATGCACATCGTCAGCGACGTGACCGGCGAGCTTCGCGACGAATTCGACACCTACGATCTCATCCGCGCGACCGTCCCGGCAGGAACCGTCAGCGGCTCGCCGAAAGTCCACGCGATGGAGTTGATCGACCAGCTAGAGCCAACTCGCCGTGGGGCCTATGCCGGAACCGTCGGCGTCATCGGCTACGACGGCAATATGGACACCTGTATCGCTCTGCGCACGATCTTTAAGCGAGGCAACAAGGCCTACGTGCAGGCAGGATGCGGCGTGGTGTATGACTCCGACCCGGCATACGAGTACAACGAAGCCAAGAATAAGGCCAAGGCTTGTCTGAAGGCGATCGAAGTCGCGAACGAAGGACTCTAGAACTTCAGTTCATCGAGGAAACGGTCGAGCATGTCGTCGTCGTAGCGATCCATCTGGCTCGACCGGCTGACCTCCAATTCGGCTTCCTCATCCTGCCCGTTGGCGCGCAGTAACTCTTCCAAAATCCCGTGGTAAAGGTGCTTCTCCGGGTTCAAATCGCTCGCTAAGCGAACCGCCTTGATCGCCTCGGTGCGCATCCCTGAATTCCAAAACGGCACTACGCAGCGCAGATAGTAAAAGTCGTCGCCGGGCGATAGCTCAACGGCCGCGCGCAATGACTGCAGAGCCTCCTCGTAATTGCCCAGAACGGTGTGGAGGTCGCCAATCCAATAGTGGAAGAACGGATCGTCCGGCTTGATGACCACTGCGTTGACGGCATACTCCAAAGCTCGCCTCGGTGCTCCCGCATCGCGCAGGGTCTCAGCCATCTTGAAGTTCAAAAATGCGCTGTTCGGGTCCTTCTCCAGACCTTGACGCAGGTACTCTAGAGACTCACGGAACTTGCCATGCCGCTTCAGCAGGTCGGCCAGACCCGCGTGGGGTTCGACCTCGTCGCCCTTCAGGTTTAGCGCCTTCATGTACTGGCGATAAGCCTGTGGGAACTGGTCCGAGGACTCCAGAGCGCCGGCCAAATCGATTCGCGAGGACACGTCGTTCGGGTCGCGCTGTTCCACCGCGCGCTTAAAATGCTCGATCGCCTCCTGGTACTTCCCGGCTTCGAGGCTCAGCTTGCCTAACTGGTCGCTTTCGTCGGCGCTTCGTCCTTGCTTGATGGGTCCCGCAGGCTGGGATTCGTCGGCCAAATTCGTGCCGAACAGGTCGGCGATGGCTCGGTAGCTGTCACTCATTAATCTCTCTTCGTCAAATCAATGATATCCGAGGCAGACCCGGCACCAAAGATTCGAACGAAAAGTGTAGCAGGATAACTGGACCCGGAAAGCGGCATCGTCAGGATTTTGATCTTGCGTGTCTCGCCTGGATAGAGGCGGTAGCGAGCAATCCTCGCCTCGCCTTTCGTGGCGATTTTTGGCGTGATCACGTACTTGTCGTCGATGAAAAAGATTCCGCCCGAGTAGCCCGCGCTTGGCTCGAAGACGAGTTCGATATTGGTGGATTCCTCCTGCGGATTCGACAGCGTCGCGTCGATCGTGTAGATCACGCCGAAGTTTCCGTCCAGCACGCCCGCGTTATCGCTCCGCTCTATGGACTCTTGGCCAAGGCGAATAACCGCGAAACGACCACCAACCGAGAACTCGGCCGACTTGGCCTTGAACGGTTCGGGGTAGACGTGCTCCGAGATGTTATAGGGCGTGTTGTCCCACGAGCGAACGGTCATCGGTCCGACCTCTCGCCAAGGCGTTGAGCTTGCCAGCGTCGGCGCCCAACGCGGCTCCAGGTCTTCCACCGGAAACGCATCGGCACGAACCAACAGCTTCTTCTCGCCGTCCACATAGCGGATCGCACAAAGGCCGCTGATGACTTCCTTCGGCTTCAATCGTCGGCAGGAAATCGGCAAACAGGTCCGTGGCGGAAGGTTGACCACTTCCCCGCTATCGTTCACCCATGCGCGAAGGAAAAGGTCTCCAGCCCGAAGGCCGGCCGCGACTGGGTCGGTCGTCGGAGAAGAGTCCCCTGGCGTTAAACAGATCGTCGCCGGAAAATCCGAATCGTTCACCACCATGGTTCGAATCACCATGTCTCGCGATGAGTCGTTGATGTGGTGGTACAGCATCCGCGCCGACTTCTTGGGCTTTAGCTCGGCGGCAAAAAGGTTTTCTTTCTTGGTAACTCGCTCCGGGTCGTTGCAATACCAAAGCGCGTCCTCATCTTTCTGCTTCAGACCGATGTTCGAAACACGGACCGTCAGTGTGCCGGTCTTCGTCAACGTCCCTGGGGCCGTCACCGTCAGCTTGATCGGCACGTCCACGATCTTGCCCGGCGAAATCGACGGGACATGTTCGCACTTGATCGCCACTTTCGCAAGCGGAGCGAAAGTCAGTTGTTGCTTGACGCTTCCCTCGATGGCACCTTGAACCGTGCCAGGAATGGCGGGTTCACCGCTGACCTCAGCCGTAATCTGGCCGGGAATCTTGGCCGCATACGGCTTAACCGCGAAGTCGATTCGGCGGTCCTTGCCTTTCTGCGTAACCGTGACAAAGCCTTGCCCAGGTCGAAGACCTTTGGCGGTAAAGCCGCTCTTAGCCTTCGTCACCTCCAGGATGAGCGGATCGGATGACGCCACTTTGACGTTGCTCTGGTCACCCGGAAGCCAAACGTTACTCGTGTCACCAACGCCAAGTCGAATGCCTTTGCTGACGCCTGCCAAGCAGGAGGCGGCCAAGCAAAGACACGCAACAAAACCAAGGACTCCACGTCGAGATATCACGCCCACCCCCACTAACTTACCAGCATTGGCCGTTTATTGCCACCGCACAAAGTTGAGTTCTGCTGGAATCGAGAGGTCTTCGTGCTTTGGCACAATCCGAAGCGCATAGCCCTGGTGGCCCGGATGAGTGCACAGAATATCACCCTTGAAGATCGCAATCGAATCCTCATAAGCTTCAAATTCCAACTCGACCGGTTGAGTGTCCGTCAGTTCGCGGTTCATGCCGACCTTACCAGTCACGGCCTGGACCCGAACGTCGTCCTTCGACAACACGCCAAGATGCACCTTCGCGGTGATCGTCAGCGGACTGCCCAGCAGGTTCGATGACTTCGCGTTATCCGTCACGTCGAGGATTTTCACCTGTGCCCAGTTCGCCTGAACTCGGGTTCGCCATTCAAGCCCAGCCTTGGCTCGTGCCGAGCCGTTAGCGCTCATGTCTACGTACTTGTCCGAAGCCGGGATATAGAACTTACGAGCGTAGTCCTGGACCATTCGGTCAGTCGAGAAAAACGGTCCGAGATGCTTCAGGCTTTCGCGTATCATGTTGATCCACCCAAGCGGCACGCCCTGTTCCACACGGTGGTAGAAGATCGGCGTGACCTGGTTCTCCAAGACTTCGTAGAGCGAGTGCGAGTCCAGCCAGTCCTGGTGTCCGGCGTCCGGGCTCATCGAGCGGTCGCCGATGACGAAGCCAAGTGACGGGTCATAACCCTCATCCCACCAACCGTCGAGAATCGAACAGTTGAGACCGCCGTTCGGTACGACCTTCATGCCGCTCGTGCCCGACGCCTCGTTGGGTCGGCGCGGGTTGTTCAGCCACACGTCGACGCCCTGAACGAGCATGCGAGCCACACCCATGTCGTAGTCCTCCAAGAAGACCATCCGGGTTCGCGCCCCATCGTCGTTAATGTAGCGGAAAAGGTCCTGGATCAGCTTCTTTCCCGCATCATCTCGTGGGTGGGACTTACCGGCGATCACGATCTGAACGGGTCGCTCCTTGTGATACAGAATCGACTTGATGCGCTCGGGATCGGAAATCATCAGCGAGCCTCGCTTATACGACGCAAACCGACGGGCAAAACCAATCGTCAAGACACGAGGATCGAGAACTTCGTTGATCACCGCGCTGTCCACACGGCTCCGCATGTGGCGGCGGGCCAAATCCCGCTCAAGCCGGCGCCGTACGTAGCGGATCAGCGCCCCTCGCTGGTCCTCACGGACCTGCCAAAGCTCGTTATCGGGAATCTTATCGACGCCTTTCCAGTTATTCGGATCGCTCGGGTTTCTTCGCCATCCGTCTCCGCAGAATTCATCGAGGAGTCGAGCCATTTTTCGACCGACCCAGGTCATCGTATGGATGCCGTTCGTCACGTGGTCGATGGGAACTTCATTCTCAGGATATTCCTCCCATCGCCGGGCAAACATGCTTCGCGAGACCTCGCCGTGGAGCTTGGCTACGCCGTTCACGTGGTTGGCCGTCTCCATCGCGAAAATCGCCATGTTGAACGCTTCGCCCGTGTTCTCCGGCTCAAACCGGCCGAGTTTGATGAAGTCGTCGAACTTCAATTTCACCTTCTCCGCCATATTCGAAAGGTACTTCTCCAGCAGTTGAGGCGGGAAGAGGTCGAATCCGGCGGGAACTGGCGTGTGGGTTGTAAAGACGTTTCCGTGGACCGTCGCGGCGCGCGCCACGCGGAAGTCGCAGTTCTCGCGCTCGATGTACTGGCGGATTCGCTCGATGGCAAGGAACGATGCATGCCCCTCGTTCATATGGCACACCGTCGGGCTAATTCCGAGGGCGGCCAGAGCCTTCATGCCGCCGATGCCCAGAATGATCTCCTGGCGGATGCGCATCTCCTCGTCGCCCGAATAAAGCGAGTCGGTGATGCTTTGGTCGTTCGGCGCGTTCTCGAGGACGTTACTGTCCAAAAGGTAAAGGGGGATTCGCCCCACGTCGGCTCGCCAAATCTGGAGCGTGACCACGCGGTCGGGAAATTCGATCGGAACCCGAATCGGGTCTCCGTTCGTGTCGCGCATCAACTGCAGCGGCATCTGATAGAAATCGTATTGCGGATAAATCTCCTGCTGCCAACCGTCGTGCGTTAATTGCTGGCGGAAGTATCCGCGGTTGTACAGCAATCCGAGGCCCACCAGCGGCAGACCGAGATCCGACGCCGTCTTCAGGTGGTCGCCAGCGAGAACGCCCAAACCGCCGCTGTAGATCGGCAGTCCTTCGGTGATACCGAACTCGAAGCAGAAATACGCGATCTGCGCCTTCCCTTCTTGATCGGGAAACTCCCTCTGGAACCAGGTTTCTTGGTCGAGATAGTTGTCGAGGATCTGTTCGCAAGCCTTCAGGCGATTCATGAACAGTCCGTCTTTGGTCAACTGCGCCCAACGTGCCTTCGGCACGCGATTGAGAAAGAGGATCGTGTTATGTTCGCTTCCGTCCCAAACGTCTTTGTCGATGCTGCGGAACAAATCCCGAATTTCGTGGTTCCAAGACCAGAGGAAATTTCTGGCCAGTTTTTTCAGAGGCTTCAGCGGCTCTGGAAGCTCGGAAACAACTTCGAACGCTCGCGAGAACTTAGGATTCTTCATTACCTGGTATTTATTCTAGGGTATTTGGTGAGTACAATTCAGGCCTGATCGGGCCTTTTTGAGGTAGAACCGATTGGTTTTTAGATGTTAGAGATCAAAGGTATCAACGTTTTCTATGGCGCGATCCAGGCCCTGCAAGATGTAACCCTCCACGTCAACCCTGGCGAAATCGTTGCGATCATCGGCTCTAACGGGGCTGGAAAGTCCACTTTGCTTAGGACGATCAGCGGCCTTCTCCGCGCCCGATCGGGCAGTATCAGCTATAACGGCGTGGAAATTACGAACGCCCAACCGCACGAAATCGTCAAGATGGGGCTTGGCCAAGCGCCGGAGGGTCGCCGCATCTTTACCAACATGTCGGTGCAGGAAAATCTTCAGCTGGGCGCTTACCTCCGCAAGGACACCGTCAAGATCGCCCAGGACATGGAAGCCGTCCTCAACCGATTCCCTCGCCTGCGAGAGCGATTCAAGCAAAGCGCCGGAACCCTCAGTGGCGGCGAACAGCAGATGCTCGCCATTTCCCGCGCGCTGATGTCGAACCCCGAGATTCTCTTGCTGGACGAGCCGTCCCTCGGTCTCGCACCGTTCCTCATTACCGAAATCTTCAATATCGTCAAAGACCTCAACAAGGATGGGCGAACCGTGCTCATCGTCGAGCAAAACGCCAACCGCGCCCTGGAAATCGCCGATCGCGCCTACGTTTTGGAAACTGGGGTCATGGTTCTGGAAGGCACTGGCAAGGAACTTCTCGTCGACCCGAAGGTCAAGGAAGCATATCTGGGGGGCTAATGCTCGCGACGCTTCGCTTCGTACCGCTGGACAAATCCCACATTCCGAGAATCCTTGAGATCGAGCACGTTACCCACAGCGCGCCGTGGTCCCAAAAGAGTTTCGAAAACGAACTTGAACACAAGTACGGCGTCTTCCTGGTCGGTTTGGTGGACGGCGACGTCGGCGCTTACGGCGGCGTCTGGATTCTGGTCGACGAAGCCCACGTGACCAACGTCGTCGTGTGCGAGCACCTTCGCAACCAAGGCATCGGACGAAAGCTCATGATCGAACTGCTCACCCGCGCTCGCGAGAAAGGCGCTGTCTGCGCGACCCTCGAAGTCCGAGCTTCGAACGTCGGCGCAATCCACCTCTACGAAACGCTCGGCTTCGTCCAATCGACCGTCCGCAACAAGTACTACCCCGACAACCAGGAGGATGCCGTCGTCATGATGCTCAACGACCTTCTCTCGTGGAAGCCGGGAGCCTGATGACCCTTTTCGAAGGCCCGATCCTCGCCATCGAGACCAGTTGCGACGAAACCTCCGCCGCAGTGCTTCGGGGTAGTTCGGTCCTCAGCAACGTCGTCAGTTCCCAAATCGCCATGCACGAGCAATGGGGCGGAATCGTCCCCGAGGCAGCGGCTAGAGCCCATATCGAATCGATCCTTCCGGTGATTGAATCTGCTTTGGATGAGGCTCAGATTGCTATGGATGCGATTCGGGCCATTGCCGTCACGAATCGACCCGGTTTGGTCGGCGCTCTTTCGGTGGGAGTGACGGCCGCAAAATCCCTCGCCTATGCGCTCCGCATCCCCATTCTTGGCGTGGACCATTTGGAAGGGCATCTGCTGGCGTGCCTGGCCAATGACGAGCCGCTCGCTTTTCCGATGGCCTCGCTTCTGGTCTCAGGAGGGCACTCGGAATTGGTGCTGATTCGAGGGTTAGGCGACTACCAACTCATCGGCCACACAAGAGACGATGCGGCGGGCGAGGCGTTCGATAAAGGGGCTCGCCTGCTTGGACTTGGATACCCGGGTGGACGGAGGGTCTCCGAACTGGCGATCCAAGGGAACCCCAAACGTTATTCCTTGCCCCGAGGCCTCGCCAAGGAGCGCTACGATCTCAGCTTTAGCGGCCTCAAGACCGCCATGCTTCGCCTGGTCGAAGCCGAAGGAGAGGCAATTTCCGTTCCCGACGCCTGCGCGTCCCTGCAAGCCGCCATCTGCGACTCCCTCATCGCCAAGCTCTCGAACGCGGTCGAAGACTTTTCGCCCAAGTCCATCGGACTTTGCGGCGGCGTCGCCGCCAATGGCGAGCTGCGAAGCCAGGTGCTTGATCTTGGCAATCGCTACGGCCTCCCGGTCCTCATCCCGGCTGGCGATCTCTGCACCGATAACGCCGCGATGATTGGCCTGGTCGCCGCCTTTCGGCTCGAAAGAGGCGAGCAAAGCTCGATGGACCTCGACGTTCAGCCGAACTCCGAACTCTTCCGCTAGCGCGCCGTAACCGCTAGGGCCACGTTTCGAACCCCGATTGTCACCGTTCTGGCTTTGAAGGCGTCGCCGTCGACGACAAAACGTCTGGTCCGCTGCAGGGTCACCTTAGCCTGCTCGGTTTCCACATTCCAAACCTCGGGAAGCCGCGTCTGCTGGCCAAGCAAAAGGGCCGCGCCGTAGCGCATCAGATTCTTCTGGGTAGTCGCTTCGACCACATAGATTGAGAGGCGGCCGTCATCGATTTCCGCGTCTCGCGAAACCGGAAACGGTCCCGCATGAAGACGAGTCGAGGCCGCAACAAACTGCATCGCCTTGCCATCGAACGTTCCCTCGTTCGTTTCCACCCGAATCTGAAACGGACGTGTGGCGCTGTACGCCCGGGCCACCGCCGGGAGATAGACCAAACGTCCGAACGTGCCTTTGTCCGACGCTTGCACCTGCTCCATGATTCGCGAGGTCAGCCCCAGCGTCGCTACATTAACGAAGACCTCATCGTTAAACGTCCCGACGTCGATGTAGCGAATGCGGGCCTCGTACAAATGGAAATGGATCGCCGCCTCGATTTCCATCGGTATCTCTAGCTCGTGGGCCAAGGCGTTGCCTGTCCCGAGCGGCAGGATGGAAAGAACCACCGACGTCCCGGCAAGGGCTGATGCCGCGGCTCGAACCGAGCCGTCCCCGCCGCCGATCCACACATTCTCGATGCCCTCACGCTTCGCCCGCTCAATCGCTTCATGCTGGTCCTGAGGACGTCGGGAGAGGACAATGAATTCGGCCTCATCACCGACTAGCTCGGATACGCGGTCAAAGAGCTTCTGACCACTTCGGGCCTTGGCGTTCAAAATAACCGCAATCCGACGATTAGTCATGAACAGCTACAGGGCAAGCCAGTTATCTGGCCGCAAAGGAAAATGCACTTGGCCCCGCAAAGCGCGGCCAAGATTGTCCACCAAACCGACATAGCCGTGGCCAATATTTGGCGGCATCTGCGAGACGCCCAAACCAATCAGGCATCGCTTGCCACCGCCAAGCTCCACAACTGCCACCGCCGCGTTCGACTTTAGATCGATGATCGTGCCGTCAAACGTCAGTTGATCGCCATCGACCTGGAATCCGGCTCTATCACAGAGGCTCTTCAGTTCGGGCATAGTTGCCGGATTGCCGATCAGGAACTTGCCATCGAGGGTACTCAAATCAGCCGTCGTCTGCCCGGTGAACGACTGCAAGTACTCCGGATGCTTGGCATCCCGCACGATTTGGACATGTCCTTCGAAGTCGCCAAATGACGCAAAGATCGGATCGGGTCCAACCCGAAGCGCTCGGTGGTACGGATCGAAGTACACCTTCTTTGCCCCAACGCCGATTCCCTCGATCTTGAAGTTCCCTTGGGGATCAACGTTCTTGGTGTCCAGCATCTTCACTTCCCGTCGGCCCGAGGCATCTTCAAACCAAAGGTCCACCGGCATTCGAAAAGTCGGGCCGGACCATGCAAGTTTTCCGCTGAAGACGCCCTTGGCAAAGGAGCCGGAGGCCAGCTTCACATTGGCGTATCCCGGACGTCGAAACCAGTCGTTGAAGAAGTCCTTCAATTCGAACTGGGGCAGCTTCTTCAGCACCACGGCCTCAAATCCCTCCCATTCGGCTGGTTCGCCCTTGGGATGGTTAGCGATCCAATCGTGCATGCATCCGACGAGGTTCTGCGTTCCCACCAACTGTTCCAACATTGCCAAGACAAGCGCCCCTTTTCCGTAGCCGAGCGAGCCAGCCGCCGCGCCTATCGACGCGCCGGAGGCCATCAGGGGAGCTTCGTTATAGTCCTCCTGCGGCATCGATACGGTTTGGAAAAGCATCTTTCGATCGTCCGTATTGCCAATAGCGACTCCACGTCGGAAACATCCTTCCGACCAGTCGGCGAAGCTCTCATTCCAAAACGACTTCAGGTACGTGTTCGGCATGATTCCGCCCCACCAGGTGTGCGATGGCTCGTGAGCGTCTTCTTCGGGTAGGCCGCCGCCATATGTGGCGTACGAGTACGCTTCTAGCGCGCCTCCGCCATACGACGGGCTGTCCAGGGCCCCGTAGGAATCGAACGGAAACGGGGCAAAGTTGCGGCTGTAGAAGTCGATAATCGGTGCGTACAGCTTCGGCTGAAGCTTCATTCGGTCCACACTGACACGCGGGCTCCACATCTGCAGGGTTCGACCGTCGATCTTTTCCGCCACATGCTTAGTCTTCAGCACTGTCAGGCTCCAATAGATCGCCGGAAGTTCCATGTCGAACTTCTCTGCTTTGCCATCCTTGCCTACGTAGTTGCCTTGCGCCACGACCGTGTACTCATTCGAAGGCGGCACTACCGAAATCTCGTAGGTGGCGGGCATCCGGTTCGCCATCGGATACCAGTAGTCGTTGGTCAGCGTGATGACTTCCGGCGTGATCGACCCCGCATAGTCGGGGAGATTGACTATGCCCGTATAAGTCACATTGAGCTTCACATTGCCCGGCTTCAGTTTTGGAATCATCACGATTCCGCCGGTCTGCTTGAACGGGACTGCCTTGCCTCCGTCCGTGATCGAACTTACCGTGTAGCACGGCGAGAATCGGAGCAGGTGAAACTTCTTCTGGTTCGGCGAGATCTCCGCAGAGATCTCGTCGGTTAGGAACGCCTCCTTCTTCGCAACATTGAACGATACATGAACCTTGTGATGTCGAAGCCGAATGCCGTCCTTGTCCTGCTCGTCGATGTACTTCAGCTTGGTGCCCGCACGCTCGAAGAGTAGTTCGCCGATATCCTCGGAAGTGAGCGGCGTGGTGAAGACTACAAAGTCGCCGATACCGTCAATCTTTAGCGATTTGGCGGTCCAACCGAACTTGCCGACGTCGTATGCTCCGCCCCGCAAAACCTTGAATTCGTGCCCGTCCCCGGTCGAGTACTTGGCGAGTCCGGCGATGTCCTTTTGCTTGGCGAGAGAGGTCAAAGTGTCGAGCGACGGCGACTGTTGCCCAAGCAACAAAAGAACGAGTGGAACCATTCAGTGTTTAGTATCGCCCAAGTTGCACCGAAGATTCCAAAACAGGTATCTTTTTCGAGCGCGTGGCGACGTAGCTCAGTTGGTTAGAGCGAACGGTTCATACCCGTTAGGTCAACAGTTCAAGTCTGTTCGTCGCTACCATCCTTTCCCCCTCACTAACGAAAGGATTTCTTGGCGCGAATCACCCTATGCCGAGTCCGATGGGATCGTGCTAACCTTGTCGTCCCTTACGAACCATTTCAATATTGGAGCCGCTACCACCGAGGTCAGAAGCGACATCCCGACCAAGAGCGAGTAAATATCCTTGCCGATCACTTTGAACTGGAATCCGAGTCCGGCGACGATGATCCCAACCTCGCCACGGGGCACCATCCCCATCCCCACCACTTTACGGTTCTCCTTAGCGCCCAACCAAGCTCCCACGTACTTACCTGCAATCGCCAGCACGGACACCAGCAAAAGATTGCCGATCGCCCCAAAGTTGTTGAAGGCCATGATGTCTACGTTCAGTCCGGCGGAAATGAAGAAGAATGGCACGATGAACTCGTTGAGGTCGATGACCTTTTCGTGAATCCACTCCTTGTAATCCGTCTCGGCCAACACCGTTCCCACCAAGAACGCGCCGATGATGGCGGCCAAGCCGAGCTTGTTTGCCAGCACAGCCACGCCGATGCACAAAGCGATCGATAGCGACCAAATCGAGAGCGGGCTCATGGGCTTATCGAGCATTCGGCTGTTCTTCCGCGCGAATCGTCGTCCTAAGGTCGCCATCAGAACGATGAATCCGAGCGACTGGACAATCACGATCGCGATCGACAGAATATTCACCCCCTGACCAGTTGAAAGGGCGGACACGATGGTCAAAACCAACATCGCCAGGACGTCGTCGATGACCGCCGCACCGAGAATGACCTGGCTGTAGGTTCGGTCAATCACCCCTAACTCCTGCAAGACCTTCGCTGTGATGCCCGCGCTGGTGGCGATGAAAGCCGCCGCGACAAACGCCGCCTGGTTGTTGGGAAAGCCCGAAAAGTGCGCCCAGGCAAAGCCAATGACGAACGGGAAAATGACGCCGAGGATGGCAACCACCATCGCCTCCTTCCCTACCTTGCCGATCTTCTCGAAAGGCGTCTCAAGGCCGACCGAGAACAGCAGGAACGCCGCACCAAGCTCGCCCAAGTCATAAACGATGGAGTTCGGTTCTCCGCCGACCCACCCGAGCATCGACTTGCCGACGACGATTCCGCCAAATATCTGGCCAACCACGGAAGGCATTTTCAGCCGCATCGCAATCTCGCCGCCAATGATCGCCGCCATGTAGGCGACGAAGATGGTGAGCAAAGTGGCGCCGTGATCCATTAGTGTTCTTACTCAAGATTGTACGCTTTCGTTGCCGTTCCTCACCGAACTAGACCACCCAGCAAAAGCCCCCGCAAGCCTGCCAGGTTTGTTAACGTAAGGTTAGCGGCTTGTTAAAGTCCCATTAACCTAAAGTTAAGCCCGCGTTAACCCCAGATTCCTGAAATCACACTATTTGAGTTGTAGGGAGCCCGAAAAGCTCTCACATGGTGTTCAAATGAGAAAGGCCTTCACGCTCATCGAGCTTCTCGTGGTTATCGCAATCATCGCGATTCTTGCCGCTATTCTATTCCCGGTCTTCGCGCAGGCCAAAGCTGCTGCCAAGAAGTCCGCTGACCTCAGCAATCTTAAGCAGATCGGCACCGGTACCATGCTGTACCTCGCCGACTACGACGACATGCTCTATCCGCACCGCTTTAACTGTAAGGTTAACGGCGCGCTTCAGACTTGTTCGCAGTACCTCGATGGCAACGGCAACCTCACCGCCGAAGCTTCGAAGTTCAGCGGCGGTTCCGAGCAGCGATACTACTGGATGTTCATGCTCCAGCCGTACATGAAGAACAAGCAGATTTTCCGCAGCCCGATCCAGAGCGACGCTTTCGCCGCGAACGAGGGCCCGGTTCTCAACTGCACCGGCGCTGGCTGCATCGGTACCAACTACGGCGGCCAGAACAGCTATGGTCACAACGATGGATGGCTCAGCCCGGCTGATCCGTTCGACGCTTCCGGTCAGGGTCTCGCTGCTGCGGTTAGCCACACTTCGATCAACAGCCCGGCAGGCATCATCATGATCGCCGATGCACGCTACTATGGCGCGGTTCCGGACATCATGAACGAATCCGGCAAGCTGGACCTCACGAAGTTTACGGGCACCGAGCTCACCGACATGCAGAACTTCATCAACAACCAGGGCGGCCAGTACAAGTACTACTGGAAGAACCTCGGTGGCGCCAACTGGAGCTACACCGGTGGCGAGTCGGGTCCTCTGGCGGCTGGCGCGGGTACGGCTAAAGCCTATGCCCTCGGTAAGGCTTTCGCGGGCGGCACGCTCAACGCTCAGTTCGCCGACGGCCACGCGAAGAACATCCCCTACGACCGAATCATTGGCGACATCTGCCTGTGGGCCGCGAAGGGCATCTCCGCTTGCGGCGGCTAGTCCTCACGACGCAAAATTGATCTCAAAGCCACCCCAAATTGGGGTGGCTTTTCTTTTGACTTCCATCGTCTGCCGACCAAGGCTGTATGATGAAAATACAATGTTCTCCCTGTTGGCGATTCTTGCCGGATCAGGTGTTCCTAAACCCCTTCGCCAAATCGTTTTCGACGCCAAACCCATATCGGTCTCCAAAAAAGGCATCGTGAAACCCAATGGAGACGGTGGCCTCTATGTCTACACCATCGATTCAGGCAAAACCAAACTCCTGTTTCGCTCCCAGCAGATTCTCTCGAACCCGCGATTCGTGGACTTCAAGACCGTCCTGTATGTTCAGCACGATTCCAAATCCAACGCCAACGAGCTCTACACCTACGACCTAGAGTTGCGCGCCCGCAGAAAAAGAGGCTCGCTTCCAGAAGGTAGCGTGGAACGACTCGAAATCTATTCGGGAGGCTACGTTTTTGTGTCCTACTTAGTGCCCGATGGAAAATACACGGACTGCGATCCTCGGCAGATCGTCGTCCTTAAGGACTACCGACCATACTACGCCCCCAAGCAACTTGTCTCGGACGCCACTCTCGATCCCGACGGCAAAAGCATCCTCATGGTCAAAGCTGACCATTCCGGCTTGACCCATTGGTCGCCCGGACAACCAAATGCGACGGAAGTTCCGACACCGACGGACAAGAGGATCTACTACACCGGCGGCAATGGCAAAGACACTTTTGCCCTCGCCATCCAAGAAGACGGCTTCGACTTTATCCATTCGGGAACGGTGAAAAGTGCTCCAATGCCCGAATCGAAGGACGAAGACTATGGACCGGCCTTCTTCTACGATCCAGGATTCGACCATTGCTATCCCGGCTGGACTAAGTTCAAAAAGGACCAAAACCAGTTTTTGCTATTCGCGCACCACGGAATGTCAGACGGCTGGCATGCCCTCACCTTCTCCTTCGATCCCGACCATTCGAAAGTGGAATCTCTGTGCATGGGTCAATATATCGGTCCTGGACCGAACGCCAAGATGATCACGATATACAATCCTTGGATCGGACCTTATAAACGCGGTGGAGCGAGGGTTGGTCGCCTTTTCCTTACCAAGCGAGACGACCTGCAAGACGCAAAGCCCCTGACGCCGCAAACACTCGATGTCGGAGACGCCGACGGAATCTAAAGTGACGACTCGAAGTACAAATCGCCATCGAGATACTTAAGGCCAGAATCGCAGATCACGGTGACCACGCGGTGGCCGTGGCCCAATTCTTTCGCTTTCTGAAGCGCGGCCCAGACGTTGGCCCCCGATGACGTTCCACCGAACAATCCTTCCTTCTTCGCTAATTGCCGTGTGGTCTCCATCGCGTCTTCGTCGCTGACCGGAACCGTGCCATCGCACAAATCATCGCGGAAGATGCCAGGCACAAAGCCGGCTCCCATGCCTTCTAGGCGGTGGCCGCCCTTCGGCTCCTCACCCGCAATCACCTGAGACGCCATCGGTTCGACTGCGTAACATTGAACCAGTGGCAGATGCTCCTTAAGGTACTCCGCGTTCCCCGAAAAACATCCGCCGGTGCCGACTCCCGCCACAAAGGCGTCCAGCCGTCCCTGCAGTCCACCCAAAATCTCTTTGCCCATAATGCGGTAGGCCCGCCGATTATCGTTGTTGTTGAACTGGTCGGTAAAGAAGTAACCCGGTTCGTCGGTCAGTTCCTGCACGCGGTCAATGCACTTGGCGATCAATTCCGCCGTGATCTTGCCACCTTCACAAGGGATGATCTCGACCGTGGCACCGAACGCCCGCATCGTCCTCAGCTTGCTCTCGGCGAAGGCATCGGACGAGACGAAATGCGCTTTGTAGCCCCGCGCCGCGCAAACCATCGCGAGCGAACTGCCGGTGCTGCCGCCCGTGTAGTCGACCACGGTCCCGCCCGGCTCCAGCAGTCCGATCGACTCCGCGCCCATCACCATCGCGAGCGCCATGCGATCCTTCATGCTTCCCGTCGGGTTGGCGCCTTCCCACTTCACCCAAACCTCGGCGTCGTCCGGCCCAGGCAAGTGCTTGAGCTGAATCAGAGGCGTATTGCCGATGGCGTGGATCATGGGGCCATGTTACCCACGGATCAGGTTAAAATGAGCCATGCTTGTCGCCGTTGTCTTGCTCGCCTTAGCTCCCCAAAAACTATATCTTGGCGAACGAGGGAACGACGCCAATGACGGCCTTTCGGCAAAGAAAAGCCTACGGAGCTTCGAGCGGCTGACGGAGGTCATCCATAGTCTTCGTTCGAAGGATTCTAGCGTGCCGATCGAAGTCCACCTTTCGGGCATGCTAAGAACGACAACGCCTATCGACCTCGGACCCGACTACTCAGACGTTGACATCCTAGGCGAGGAAGGAGCCAACATCTCGGGAAGCGTCGTCCTGACTCATGCCAAGGCGGACCAATTTAATGGACAGGAATGTTGGAGCGCTGAGGTGCCCGATGGCGTTAACCCCAAACAGCTTTTTTGGCACGGCAAGCGCCTCCCTCGTCCTCGGCTGCCCGAGACCGGGTTCTATCAGTTCGCTGGCTATCCTGAAGGTCAGGAAAACGTCGCATGGAATAGCGGTCAAACCTCAATGCGGTTCCGAGCCGGAGATATCAAAAACTGGAAGAATCTCGATCAAGTGGAGATCGTCGCCCACCACTATTGGGTCACCTCGACTCTGCCCATCAAGTCCGTTGACGAGAAAACGAATTCTGTCGAGTTCGCAAAGAAAAGCGTTTTCAAACTCGCCGACGATTACACCGGAGCATGCGCCCCTTACGTGGTTGAAAATGTCGCCGAAGCATTCGATAAGCCGGGAGAGTGGTACTTCGACAAGCCAAGCCGCAAGGTCTATTACCTTCCCATGCCAAAGGAACGGCTGCAGGATTGGCGACCCGAAGTACCTGTCACGCCAATCCTGCTCAAAGTCCACGACAACCAAAACTTTGGACTCGACGGCGTGCACTTAACCGGAACCCAGTGGGACTACCCCGCCAGTCAATCCGGCGATGGCCAAGCGGCAGTTGGCGTGCCTGGCGCGATCCAACTCTCCAACGCCAAACAGACAACGATCAGCAACGTAAAGCTGACCAATCTTGGCACCTATGGCATTGAACTTCTAGGTGGGTGCGAAGGCGCTAACGTTATCGGTTGTCAACTGATGGACCTAGGTGGTGGCGGAATCAAGATTGGGCACAACACGTCCGAGACGTTCGTCCAGAACTGCATCATCGACGGCGGCGGGCGAATCTTCGCACCAGCAGTTGGGATCTGGATTGGAAATAGCGGAAATAACACCGTCACCAACTGCGACATCCATGATCTGTTCTACACAGGTGTCTCCGTCGGCTGGTCATGGGGTTACGGGCCAAGCAATGCCGTCAAGAACGTCATCGAGAACAACCATATTTGGGACATCGGGCAGAGCGAGCTCTCCGATATGGGTGGCATCTACACCCTGGGTGTCTCCCCCGGAACAATCCTGCGCCATAACCGAATCGACAACGTACAAGCCCGCGGTTACGGCGGCTGGGGAATCTACACCGACGAAGGCAGTAGCGGGATACTGATCGAAAACAACATCGTCACCAATACCAAAACCGGCGGGTTCCACCAGCACTACGGCAAAGAAAACATTATCCGCAACAACGTCTTTGCGTTCGCAAAACAAGACGGCCAAATCATCCGAACGCGTGAAGAGGACCACATCAGCTTCACCTTCGAGCACAACGTGGTCCTCTGGAAAGGAACCGAGCTCCTTGGCGGAAACTGGAAAAACGGTCAATACGTATTTGGCCACAACCTCCTGTGCAGAGAGGATGGACCCGTCCACTTGCCACCTGGCGACCAAGGAAGCGAAATTGTGCCATCGATGAAGCTGGGCGCAGCCTTCATGCCACCACCGGAGTTAGCGAAAAAAGTCGGCTTCAAACACTTCGGAACCGACAACATGGGCGCTTCCAAATTCAATCTGCCGGACTAATTGTTAAGAGACCCTTAAGGCCCCCTCCACCGCAAAAATACCGGCAGGTATTCTGAACCTGTGACCACGTTCCTTGCTATGCTCGCCCTCGGCTCTGCCCAACAGGGGCAGGCGTCCCGAATCGGAATCAACCCTCCCAAACTGGTCGTCCTCTTCTCCATCGACCAATTCCGTGGCGACTACGTCGAGCGGTTTTACCCGTACTTCCTACCTTCCAAGTCGGGCGGCAAACTGGGCGGTTTCCGATATCTGATGGATACCGGCGCAGACTTTCGCAACGCGATGCACAATCACCTGCCGACTGCCACCGGCCCTGGTCACGCAACCCTCATGACCGGCTCAGAGCCGGCGTACGATGGCATTGTGGGCAACGATTGGTTCAACCGGACCACCGGTAAATCGATGTATGTGGTCTCCGACCCCGACGTCCAGACCGTTGGCGGTACCAGCGGACCGATGAGCCCTAAGAACCTCACCGTCACGACGGTCGGCGATGAACTTAAGATGGCCACCAACGGCAAGTCTCGCGTGGTTGGGGTTGCCGTCAAAGACCGCGCCGCCATCCTGATGGCCGGGCACGCCGCCGACACCGTCATCTGGTGGGACAATGGCACCGGTAACTGGGTCACCAGCACGTGGTACGCACCCAACAAACAGTTGCCGTCCTGGGTTTCCAAGTTCGACTCTGAGCGACCGTGGGACAAGTATGCGGGCAAAGTTTGGGAGCCTCTGCTCTCCGACGACGTCTATTCGATCTCGCGCCGAGCGCCCGCCGAGAAGCCAGCCGCCAATGGCAAGCCTTTCTCGCACGCCATGAGCACCAAGGTGGACAAGTCGCTTTGGGGACCGATGATCACCAGCCAATACGGCAACGAGCTGACCTTCGATGCCGCCACCCACGCCGTGGATAACGAGCAGTTGGGCCAGCGCGACGTCCCCGACATCCTCGTGGTCAATCTCTCGACCAATGACTACGTCGGCCACCAGTACGGGCCAAACAGCCCCGAGGTCATGGACATCACGATCCGCACTGACCGCCTTCTCAGCGAATTCTTCAACCACCTTAACGCCAAGGTTCCGGGCGGCATGGATAACGTCGCCGTCGTCGTCACTGGCGACCACGGAGTCGTGCCTATCCCCGAGGAATCCAACGACGTCTACAAGACCGGTGTGTTCCGTGGTCTCGGCGATGAAGTGAAGGAAACCGCCCAGAAGGCGCTCACCGCCAAATTCGGCGAAGGATCGTGGCTGATGGGCGACGGTCTTTATGAACAGAACCTTTATCTGAACCGCGATTTGGCCGCCAAGAAGGGCCTTAATATGCCCGAGGTCGAACAGGTCGCCGCTGACGCCGTCGCCAGTGTGAAGGGCGTCTTCGCCGCCTACACACGAACCCAGATCATGCACAACCAGGTCCCGCAGGTTCCCTTCCTCTCGCGCATCGTCAACGGTTTCAACACCCAGTTGGGCGGCGACGTATTCATGTTAGAAGCGCCGGGAATCTACCCCGATGGTGGAACCGGAACCGGCCACGGCACGGTGTGGGACTACGACGCCCACGTCCCGATCTTTTTCCACGCGAAGGGCATCAAGCCGGGCAACTACCTCAAGCGAGTCCACACGTCGGACATTGCGCCGACCATCTGCCGCCTCCTCGGCATCGAATCGCCAACCGGAAACGTTGGCGTGCCGCTCGTCGACACTATCTCGAAGTAAGTCGGAAGCCCTTGCCTTCGGGCAAGGGCTAAGTACAATTAAGCGAAATGCCCAACGTCCTCATCGAGGTGCGACGCCAGTACCCGCCGGAGCAGGAAACTGCCCTCATGGCCGCCGTCCACGCCGCCCTACGGGACGCGTTCAAGATTCCGGCTCACGACCGAACCATTCGGCTCGTCACCCATGATCCACATCGCTTTGCCGTTTCTCCCGAACTGGCCAAACCAGAAGCCTACACGCTCGTGACCATCGAGGCCTTCTCCGGTCGGTCGTTGGAAGCCAAGCGAACCCTTTACCGGGAAATCGTCGGCAACCTCGAAAGGCTGGCGATTCCCAAGGACCACGTCACCATTGTTCTCCACGAGATTCCGACGGAGAACTGGGGCATCCGCGGCGGGCAAGCCGCCTCGGATGTGGAACTCGGCTTCAAGGTCGATGTTTGACGAGCCGCTCCGGCTTGTCTTCCTTTAACGCCATCGACCCCGCCTGCACCTTGATCTTCGCGATCTCAGCCGAGTCGTCGCTTGAGGAGAACCGCCAGGCGATCACCCCAACAACGACCGCGGCGACCAAGCCCACGGTCCACAGCGCTACTCGCTTCCGGTCCATAGCCTTGCTTCCTTCATAGAAGTCAGCGCCCGAACCTTCACATGCCCATCGGCGAAAAGCACGCCGGTGTGCGATCCTCGAAAGCGCGGCCACAAATGGCCAAAGCTTAGGCCGTTCAGGGGCGGCGATCCTGCCCATTCCGCTGGTGGATAGATGCGGTAGTACCCAGTCTTCGGGCTCGTCGAATTCGTGCCCCAATAACTGCTTCCCATCAGCATCGCCTCCGAGGGGTAGCCGAGCGACGTCGCCGAGACCGGCACGAACTCGCCAGTTGTCTGGTCTTCTGGGCAGAAAAGCTCCTGGTTGTACCCCCAGCTCGGGCTTAGCCCAAAGAGATAGCCCCAACTGGCATCGGTCGCTTTCGTGCCGAGGAACGCCTGGCCCGCTGCATCGCCGGGAGAGAAGAAGATATCGTATGACTTCGTATAGCGTTGCAGGAGCCATGGCCACCGCCAAAGTCCGAAGTTAGTGGGCGTCGATACCTTGTTATAGTCGACGTAGTACAGCGGATAGTAGACGTCGTCGTTGTCGGCTAGATAAAGCTGGGTGGCGGTGCCGATCTGCCGCAGGTTGCTCACCTCACCGCTCTGTTTCGCCGCCACTTTCGCTTGGGCAAAGACGGGAAAAAGGATGGCGGCCAAAATCGCGATGATGGCAATGACGACGAGAAGTTCGATCAACGTGAAAGCGCGGGAATGTTTCATAAAGTGAAGTGCGGCCCGCCTTTTATGCGGGCCGCTGGTCGATCAGCTCTTCTTTCGCTTTCGAGCGAAGAGGCCGATAGAGAAAAGGCCTAAAGCGGCCAGGCTGGCCGGCTCGGGTACCGGCGCATATTCGACCCGACCGCTCCAGGACCGAGGTGAAAAAGTGTCAACGTCGAAAAGCTGATCGACGCCGGGATCAAAGCCGCCTCGGTAGCCCTTCGTCAATCCGGTCGAGATCGTCGCCGTTCCATCCGAGTAGCTGTGTGCCCCCGAGGAATATCCAATGAATCCGTCAGAGGGAAAGTTGCCGTTGGAGTCTGGCCCAGTAGCCAGGAACACTGCCAGGCCGATTGTCTGACCCGCACCAACCACGAACGTATTCCCCACATCGATCGTGGTGAAGGAACCCTGCGGGTTGGACGAGGCTACTGCGGACGTTCCCAAAAGTGTCCAGGCCGAAGCGTCGGTTTCCTGTCCCGAAAGAGCCGACGACTTGGTGTAAACCTGATACGAGTTCGACGAGCCTCCGGCGCCGCTGAGATTCAGGTCGAATCGCCCTGTCAAGAGCAGGTCGGTTGCCGAGTCGTTGGTGAAGTTGAAAAGGCTCCCCCCGTAGTAGGTTGTCGCCGAAGGAGACGCCGTTAGCCAAGTCTGGGCCGACGAAACGGCGGGAACGACGGCAAGCCCGATCATAATTAAGATTGAAGAGTTTCGCTTCATAGTGATTCTCGCGTGAGTTCCCGCTCGGACCACGACATCTGGCGGGGCTCACTTCAAGATTGTGCCGAGTCTCAATGCCCCGAGGTCCCACAAATCCAACGATTCCTTTTCAATCTTGACTAATTTGTATAGTTTCCTTACGCCGAGGGCTACGTTAGCCCACGAGATACAATAAGGACGGCGATGGCTGAAGTACCGGAAGACGTAATTTGGCGAACGATGACCGGCGTGCAAAGCCATTTTGCCATCGGTTCGGGCGGCGTCCGTCGCTATGCGGACGGATTCTCACCCATCCTCGTCTTTGCCGATGTCGCGAATCCCGACTTCGATTCCCTCATGTCTTGTTGTCAGCCTGGCGACCGATTCTACTGCGAACGATGGTCGGGCTCGCCTCCAGAAGGCTGGAGCATCGAAGCCGAGTCGACGATGTTCAAGATGATCTATGAGGGTCCAACGCCGGAACCAGTCGACGATGATGACATGGTCGAACTCGGTCCCCAGCACGCCCAGCAGGCGCTCGATCTCGCCCTCCTCACCAACCCCGGACCGTTCGGCCTTCGGACGTTGGAATTGGGTAGTTATTACGGTTACTTCGACGACGATCGCCTCATCGCTATGGCTGGAGAGCGCTTCGACGCCCCGCCGCTGCGAGAGGTCAGCGGCGTCTGCACCCACCCCAACTATGTCGGTCGGGGCTACGCCAAACGTCTCATGCATCGCGTCATGCGCGAGGAGATGGAGCGGGGCCAGATTCCCTTCCTCCATGTGCTCAGTCACAACGAAGTCGCCCATGGAATGTACCTTCGCATGGGCTTCCGCGACTCCCTCGAAACCATTGTCCGCATCGTCAAGCGTGTCTCCGCGTAAAGGTTTTGTTACGACACCTCTGGCGGTACCAAAGTTCTGGTAGCCTCGGAGCATGAAGTCCTGGAAGCCCATCCTCCTCGTCGGCAGCGTCGGTGCCACCATTGCCGTCGCCGCCCTCGGTCCCAAAATCGCGATGATGGTTCCGGGCATCCACCTTCTGTTTAATGGGTGGGGTGTCACGCCAGTCGGTGAGCACACCACCATCGGCGATATGTCGTTCAAGCTTGTGCTGTCGCCCGACGGTAAACAGGTCGTGACCACCTCCCAAGGCTTCAAAGGTGTTCACTTGACGAGTTTGGATCTCAAAACCCACGAAGTCATCGAAGACAAAACGCTACCCAAAGTCTGGAATGGCCTTGCCTTCTCGCCGGACGGAAAGACGCTCTACGTGGGCACCGGCAATGCGGGAGGAATCAGCAGTTTCGGATACGACCAGGGCAAATTCACGTCCAGCGACGGTCACGTCGACGAAAAGGGCGCGTTCGTTGCCGGTCTGGCGGTCAAGCCGGGCGACGGAGACCTTTACGCCTGCGACGAAGCCAACGCTTGCATTTGGCAGGTCGATCCAAAATCATGGGAGATCAAGAAGAAGATTCCCGTCCTCGCCAACCCGCACTCGTGCGCTTTCGGTGCCGACCCTCGTTACCTCTATGTGAGCGAATGGGGCTCCAGTAGCGTCGGCGTGGTCGATGTCCAAACGAGTGAAGTCGTCCGCCAAATCCACGTTGGTATCCGTCCAAATGATATGGTCGTCGCGCCCGACGGCCGCCTTTTCGTCAGTTGCGCCGGCGACAACACGGTCCACGTCATCCAGACCAAGACCCTCGAAAACGCCACCGACAAATCCACTCCAGCGACCCGCATTCCGGAAAACTCGCGCGAAATTCTCAACACCGCCATCGAGCCTACGAGCCTCGAAGGTTCCTCACCGGTCGGAGTCTCGATCAGTCCCGACGGCAAAACGCTCTACGTCGCCAACGCACTCAACAACGATGTGATGGTCGCCGACATCTCGGATCGAGAAGAGACCGAGATTCGCGGGTTCATCCCCACCGGCTGGTACCCAACGTCGGTCCTCGCTGCCGGTGATCAGCTTCTCGTTTCTGTCGGGAAAGGCCTCAGTTCGGTTCCCAACTATCCGCCTGCCAAAGGCTCACTCCAAGTCAAAGTCGGGGGAACATCGTTCAACTACATCGGCCAAACCCTTCAAGGACAGGTCTCGTTCATGCCTGTCCCCGACCGGTCGGCTCTCGACAAGTACACCGCCCAGGTCCGAACCAATACGCCTTTCAAGCTGGCCAACGTGATGACGACTGCCAAACCGAGCAACTCGATCGTCCCGAGCGAAGTTGGGAAAGGGTCCCCCATCAAACACGTGGTGTACGTAGTCATGGAGAACCGAACTTACGATCAGGTCTTTGGCGACATTGCCGAAGGAAATGGTGATCCTAACCTCTGCATCTTCGGCGAGAAAATAACGCCCAATCGCCACCGTCTTGCTCGCGACTACGTGCTGATGGACAACCTGTACTGTGACGGCGAAGTGAGCGTGGACGGCCACGCCTGGTCGGACGGCGCGATCGCCAACGACGCCAACGAGCGCGATTGGACTTCCAGCTACGCCAGCCATGGCCACGTCGACGGGAGCGACGATGTCCAGCTTGCCGCTTCGAACTACATTTGGGATTCCGCCCTGCGGCATGGCCTCACCGTCAAAGCCTACGGCGAAGGCACCCCGAACTACCTCGGCGGACGAGCGCTGGCCACGAACTACCGCGGCACCTGGAAGGGCAAGCGCGACAAAGATAAGGTGGATGGATTCATCGCCGACCTCAACCAAGGCGAGAAGGACGGCAAGTGGCCAAACTTCATGATCATGTCCCTCGGCGAAGACCACACCACCGGCACCAAGCCCGGGACGTTCACCCCGCAAGCCGCCGTCGCCAGCAACGACCAAGCCATCGGCAAAATCGTCGAAGCCGTCTCCAAGAGCAAGTTCTGGGATTCGACCGCGCTCTTCTTCATCGAGGATGACGCTCAAAACGGCCCCGACCACATCGATGCTCACCGCACGTTCGGCCTTGTGGTCGGCCCATATGTGAAGCGACACTACGTCGATCACACGATGTACACCACTTGCTCGATGCTCCGCACCATCGAACTCCTGCTCTCCCTCCCGCCGATGACCCAGTACGATGCGGCCGCTCAGCCAATGTTCGATGTCTTTACGAAAAGTCCTAAAGCCGAACTCTACGCCCTTGCCCCGGCGCAAACCGACCTGAACGCTAAGAACACCGCTCAGTCGATCGGCGCCGCAGCATCGGCAAAGATGGACTTCAGCGAGTACGACCAGGCGCCGGAAGACGAGCTCAACCGAGTGCTGTGGGCGAATGCCAAGGGCCCCGATGTTCCTTATCCGGGAATCGTTCGACGCTACGCAGCAACCCACTGAACTATCGCTTGGGATGGTAAAGGACTCGAAGAGCGATTGAGTTCGCGATCTCGTCCGCGCGCTGGTCGCCGGAGTTCATCAGAACGACGACTGCCATTTTGCGCTTTGTAAAGACCCTCACGTTTGCCGTAAATCCGCCCGTGCCCCCTTCGTGATGGACGTAGGGGCCTCCCAGACGTGATTTTCCGACGAGCCAAAAGTAGCCCAGTTTTGGATACAAATCGCCGTTAAGAACCTGATGGCTCATCGTCACGATTGGGTTTGAATCCTTCATATTGAACATTGCGTACTTCAACAGGTCGTTCATCGTTGATCGGACCGCCCCTGCACCCTCAATTCCATGAACGTTCCAGCGATCGGTTTCTTCACCTTTGGCGTCGTGAGGGGTTGCATACTGCCCTTCCATCTCGGTCGTCAAGGCAATTCCTGTATGCTTCATGGCCAAAGGCGACCACAGTTGCTCATTCAAAAGAGATTCGAAAGACCGATGATACGACCGAGCCAGCAGCAAGCCGCAAAGGCCTCCTCCCATGTTTGAGTAGGAGAACCTCGAACCCGGTTTTGCCGTCAATCGGATGGTTGCGAGGTCTGAAAGGAGACCTTCCGAGGTGTAACGATCATAGGCTTCTGCTCCGGCATCGTCGGGAATTCCTGGCGGATTGGCTGGAAGCCCAGAAGAGTGAGTGGCCAGATCGCGAAACGAAATCGGCTTTCCTTGGAATTCGAGATTGTCATATTTATCTGGAAGCAAAGTTCTGATGTCTTGGTCTAGGCTCACCCTCTTGTCTCCCACCGCTTTTGCGAGCAAATAGCCCGTCATGGTTTTTGTAATGGAACCAATTTCATAGACTGTGTTGGCAGTCGGAGCTTTGCCCGGTCGAGATTGACCATAATTCCAGACGCTCGTCTTCCCTTTCCAAATGAGGCCAATGGTAAGACCTACTGGATGGAATTTGCTGAGATAGTCTTGAACAGACGCGTCAACATCGCGATCAATGGCTGTTCGCAAGGGATTGTCAGAACCAAGCTTAGTCAGTGGAGCGTTTGCACTTTCCCAAGGACTGATCTTTAGGGAAAAGAACCGACTTTTCGACTCGGCCCCAAGGGTCAATCCGAGGACAAAATCGGGCTTCCCTTCGCTCTTCGCAACCACTTTGTATGTTCGTTCCTCGCCAAGGTCCAGAGAGAGGACCGGTTTGCCCAGCAATCCCAAGCCATGCACCTGCGCCACCAGGCGGGGAAACACTCCATGTGGAATAGTCTCGAAAAACTCTGGAAGAGCAAGCTTGGACAATTGATCGACCTCATTGCTGTTCACCAAAGCGACAACTTTTTCGGCGAGCAGATTTGCTTCGCGAGTGTCGGCGATACCCGACTTCGCCAGACATGCGGTGAGGGACACGAGCGACAAAACCATGACAATAGGTTGCGATAGATGGACCTATGAAAGCTTGTCGAAAACTAACATTCTTCAGGCTAGACTCCGTCTTCGAAAATCGGAAGGCGACATTCCCAAATACTCACGGAAAACGCGCGAAAAGTGCTGCTGATCGGCAAAACCAAGATCGCATGAGATATCGCCAATCGACTCACTCCAGGGCGCCATGCGGAGCCGCCTGCATGCTTCGGATAGCCTCGTCTGCCGAACATAAGAACCGATCGAAAGGCCATAAACCTTTCGAAAGGTTCGCATCAAATGAACCGGATGAATACCAATCTCCGACGCCAGTTGCCCAATAGAAATTGCCGAGTCCGAATGGTCGTGCAGATATTCTCTGGCCAAGGTCAACCAAGTCGGAATACGCCCACCCTCGTCCACAGTGGCTCGCGACGAAAGATCGTCGAATAGCTCGATCATCATTCCCTCCATGATCAGCTTGGAAGCGGCGTCGCATCGCCGGTACTCCTCGTAAAGCGATCGCCCCAAGGCAGCGATTGGTCCGTCGATAACGTCAAAGGCACGACAAAACAGCTTCGAACGCAACAAGGCTGTTCGTTCGAAAGTCGAGGCTCGAACAGAAACATAAAATCCGATTGCCTCCGACATATAGCGGGAGGCATGCCTCGTTTGCGGCGGCATGTAGGAAAAGGTCGACTCCCCACTCAAGACCTTACTTCCGTTGACTTCCGACTCGACTTGGCCAGACAGCAGGAGAGCAAAGTGAGCTTCTTCATGTTCGTGAAACGCCATATCGAAGGGTTCACAATGATGAATCTGCTGAAAGAAAATACCTTCGGTGTCGACGACGTCTCCAGAGACGAAGTTCGTCATTCGCTCATCCATCGCTTATCCTAACAAGCCTTGTGCCTTACCAGTGCCAGCCGTCGTCGCCAAGGAGCGTCTGTATAAAGTTCAATTGCCCGCTGTGGTACCAAAGGTGGAGGGCCATAAACCGACATCGCTCGAACCGATTGGTTTCGGAACCGTCAGACTGAATTGGCTCCAACATCTCCGCTTCGCTATAGCCTTCGACCGTCGCCAAAATCTTCTCTGACGACTTCTTAAAGGAGTCCACAACCGCTTGCTTCGAGTTCAACTCCGGTGGAGCCGTAATCCATCCGTCCGGCCACTCGAAAAGCTCTTCACCGCGAATCGTCAAGCCAATGTGGTCATTCACCATGTTCACTTCGTGCACGATATCCGCCACGGTGCGAGCCTTACCGCCAAATGATTTGCAGAACGCCTCTTCCGGCAGAGCCTCCAGGTCCTTCAAAAAAATCCCACACGCGCTCTTCAGAGCGTTGAACGCAATCGGCTTGACTTCCATCTCGGCTAGGCTACCCCTTCGAAAGCAAATTCAACATGCAGAGACGAATGGTCCGAAAGCCCGTCGGTGCGCACGTCGTGCCGGTATCGCGCCGACCGCAAACACGAAACCAAGGAGGGCGAAATCAGGCAGTGATCCAGGCGAAATCCGTTCTTCTTATGGCTGTACCAGGTGAACTCTCGCCCCTCGGGATGAAGCCTCCGCCAGGCATCGACCCAACCGCACTCCAAGTACCCGTTGAAGTAGGTTGCCTCGTTGATGAAAGCCCCTTCGCAGTCCTCGTCCCGCGCCGTATTCAAGTCGCCGATCACAACGGCATGACCGTCCAAGTTCGCCTTGACAAAGGCGTCAATGCACTCCAAAAACTCCCGCTTGTTCCAGACCTCGCTGACGTTGGGAACGTGCACTCCCAAGACCACGACGCCATCAAACTCCGTCGCTACGCTCACCCACCGATGAAGGCTTTTTGGGAAGCGAGGACAATCGCAGACTCGCACCGGCGATTTCGACAAAACACACACGCTGTTGTGCGGCCCGTCCGGCTCGCCCGCCACCATATGGTAGTTGAGGGGCGATAGCCGCTCTAAAAGCGCCTGCCCCGGCTTCGGACGATATTCGGTCAACACCAATACGTCCGGCTCCTCGCACAGGATGACATCCGCAATGGCGGGAATCCGCTTCCCTCCCCCTGCCCGGATATTCCACGTCGCCAACCTCACCGTTACAGTTTGACATTAGCCACGGCTCCCTCCCGTTTTGATTGGATACGGGGGATGAACCGGCATTTGGAATGGATGGGCCTTGAGTTCCGACATGAGGACTGAAATGGCCTTATCGAGTTGAGGGTCTCGACCCGCCATGACAGAGGCCGGATCCTCATCGATTTCATAGTCGGGAACCGCACCCTTCCCTTCCACGATCCACTCGTTTCCAATCCACGCGCCATAGTTGGGAACGCTGATCCCTCCGCCATCGACAAGTCGATAGCCGACCGGCCCGACGGTGCCGCCAGTAGTCCGGTGGCCGATGACCGGACCAATCTTGAACCGCTTGAAACACTCGGTAAAGTAATCGGCATCGGAGAAAGCCCATTGGTTGGTGACCAGCGCCATCTTTCCGAGAGGCGCCCAACTTTCCCGGCGGTAGTTGGTACCCGTCCTGTACGCAAAGAATGCCATGGGGTGAGCGCTCAGGTCGCTGAGGATATTGCCCGAAATATTTCCGCCATCGTTGCCTCGGATATCGAAGATGATGCCCGGCTTATCGACATTTGGATAGTATTGTTGGGCATACTGGGTCGCTCCGGGGTCAGACATGTCGCCAAGATACACGTACGACAACTGGCCACCTGAGGCTTTCTCGACATAAGCCCGACGACTCTCGATCCAGTCGCTCAATCTCAAGTCTCGATCGCTCGCAATCGGCTTCACGACCAACGTCTTAGCGCCCTCCAGAGTCGGACGACGATTGACAACGAGTTCGACGCTTCGACCAGCCATTCCCAACAGGAGCGCGGCCGGATCAAGATCGCCGCTTAAATCTTTGCCCGCGATCTTGAGTAGATAGTCGCCTTCCCTGATGTCGGATCCAAGCGGCGATAAGGGCGAACGTGCGTCCGGATTCCATGCGCTCCCTCGATAGATGTGGGATATTTGATAGGCATGGACTGTTTCATCCCAGGTTAGGTCCGCGCCAAGTGAAGCTGGACGAGATTCCTTGCCCACGTAGTCGGGAAATGAACCCGCGAAAGAATGCCCAGTGTTCAGCTCGGAAATCATATCGCGGATGAGTCGCGTCAGATCGTATCGACTTCCGACCATCGACAGCCGGGGCTCGTACTTGGTCCACATCGCCTTCCAATCGATCCCATGCATTTTCGGATCATAAAAGAGATCGCGCCATACTCGCCAAGTCTCCCTCAACATCTGCCGCCATTCCTTCTCAGGTTCGACGGTCACCGTCAGCCCCTGGAGATCGACCGTCCCAGCGCCATCGGGAGCCGATTCGGCTCCCGCATCCAAAACCCGATAACTGCTCCCGCTTTGGACAAGGAGCTTCTCTCGGTTTCGAGACAAATCGAGGATCGTCGAAGAACCTGCGAGCCTTGAGGTCTTGCCGGTAGAAATTTCGCAGGATAAGACCACATTGTCTCCTTGAACCAGTAATCGATTCTTGGCGGTAAACAACGCCCAGTACGGCCCTGGCGGCATATGCAGATCGAACGTGCGAGATTCCAAACCGTCGAAATCGATTGAAGGTGGAGCGTCGTCTCCTTTCTTGCTCGTTCCAACCATTGGGTTCGGTGTTTCCTTCGAAAGGCAAACGCCCGTAACCAGCCCTGCATAGGTTTGACTCATCCGACCTGAGATGCCCGTCCAGCTCTGCGAGATCGACCGGTCCTGAATCATGAAGAGGTATTTGCCGTCGGCGGAGAATACTGGGGCAGAGGAGCCGATATTGGGATTCGAAACCCGAACCGATTTGCCCGTTGCAACCTCGTATAAGTAGACAGTCGTAAATCGCCAACCAGCCGAAACGGCATATGCGATCCACCTACTGTCAGGGCTAAACGAGAAGTCCGCCTCTATATATCCGCCCGACCAAGGACCTTTATCATGAGCAACCTCGGTCTCCTTTCCGGTCGCGACATCGACCAGTTGAATATGTCCCGACCGATCCCCGATCAAAAGGAACTTCCCGTCTGGCGACCAAACTGGAGGTCCGTGCTCCCCTGTTAATCCCCGGGTGATTTGGCGAGCCTTCGAACCGTTATGATCTTCGATTTCGTACAACTGCTCTTCTCCAGAAGAGTCGCTGAGGTAGGCGATTTGTTTTCCGTCGGGTGACCAGGCCGGATATTTGACACGTTGGCTCGAGTCATCCACCAATTGATGGACCTCGCCCTCCTTGACTGGCACGGTCACCAAGTGTCCACGGGGCGAGAGGACGATTCGTTCTCCGTCCGGGCTCATACCCGCCCCGGTCGATACGTCGTCCATATTGGGCTTGACCAAGGCCTGAAACGGACGGGCATGAACTCGGTCCGAGTGAAGATTGATCGTCACTGGACGCGAAGCGCCCGTCTTTGGATCGTAAAGGCCGAGGCCAGTTCCCAGTTGGAAGATAATCCGATTCCCATCGGTGGAGGGAAATCGAACTTGGTCATCCTTGAAGAAGGTCACCTGGACAGCCCTTTTCGTTGCCGGATCGAGTCGCCAAAGGTTGCGGGTACCACTTCGTTCCGAAACAAAATAGACCTCGGATCCAAACCAAATCGGCTCGGTGTCGACGCTTTTCGAGTCCGTTAGGCGGCTAAAAGTTCCCTTCGTAATATCAGCAAGCCAAACCTGATCGGCCTCGCCCCCTTCATAGCGGAACCAGTTCATCCACTCCGAACTGGAGGGCACGTACACGACGGACTTTCCGTCCGGGCTCCAAGACGCATAGGTCGCTCGTGGCACCGCAACCAATTTTGGTAGGCCGCCCGTCGAGGACACTGTAAAGAGCTGTTGGGTCATGACCTGTTCCCACTTCGGCGCCGATAGCTTCGCCCCCGAATTAAACACGATGTTCTTCCCGTCCGGCGTCCATCCTTGCACTCCGTCGGCGAACGAGTCGTCTCCACCCGAAAAGAAGGTCAATCGGCGAGGAATCCCGCCGTCGATCGGCATCATATAGACGTCGCGGCCACCGTCATACTGGGCAGTGTATGCCAACTGCGAACCATCGGGCGAAAAATGGGCGTTGGTCTCAACCCCTCGGTCGCTTGTCAGCCTCCATGCGTCCCCGCTTTTGAGTTCTGCAATCCATAAATCGCCTTCCGCGGTAAAGACGATGCGATCACCGTGGATATCTGGATGACTCAGGAAGGCGTTCGGTTGAGCGAAGCAAATTGGAAGCATGGCAAAAGCCCCCATACTCGCCAGGATTCTTCGAACCGTAGTCAGGAAGTGCATGATTTCATTCTGGTCGTCACCGTTCCCCAAAACGCATAACTGCCCGAGCATGCAAAGACCTGAGTGCCTATTTAAGTCTTATTAATTATGCAGATAACAGGTAAACATGGAGAGCAGTGACTCATAAGGCTCGCGACTTCGCGCTCATTGGATTCAACGTTCGATGCCTTCGGATGGCCCACAACCGCACCCAGGCCCAACTCGCGGAGGAAGCTGGAGTCAACACGTCCACCGTCCACCGTTTGGAATCTGGCCATCGCATTCATCCGCGCAACCTAGAAGAAATCTGCACCGCCTTGAGCCAAACCGTCGAGTTCGTCAGTTCGGTTCTTCCGTATGGTGCGCCGGAAACCGTTCGCTCTCTCTTCGTGCATCGCAATTCTGACCTGGATTGGTACGCCTCGGGCGATCGACGCAAACGAATTCCAACCGATAATCATCGCCAGATTCAGCGCGATGGCGAGCGACTAAGGCTGGGAAAACTTGGGTTTGCTCGCTCATTTCAGGCCTACATGCTCGTCATGCCGAACGGCCCCTCCATGTCCCGAATTGAGATATTCGAGCAGGTGAATGTGGCTCCTAATCCAGCCTATAAAGACTGTATCCTCGTCTGCGCGCAAGGAAGGATCATCTTTCGTGCTCAAGACCAGGCGATTGAGTTGAGCCAAGGCGACAGCATCGGCTTTTCGACCGATCAAGAAGCTACGATCGAGCCTATGGAGTCGATCGATGCAACTGGATTTCCGCCAGTCGTCATGGTCGTCACCGCAAATCGGCGGGGAACCGTCCCTCTGGAATACCAAAATCGGAAACGTGCGAGAACCCGGCACAAAGCTTCCTAAAGAATCTGCTTTGTTCTGACCTCGGTGACCGTAAAATCTTGTGTACATGGCCAATCTCTTCGAATCCGACGAATTCGAGAAGGACTCGCCGCGTCCGTTGGCCGACCGCCTCCGCCCTCAATCCCTCGATGAGGTCTTGGGTCAGGATCATTTGCTCGGCCCGGGTGGACCGATTCGCCGCATGGCCGACGTCGGTCGCTTATCGTCGATGATCCTATGGGGACCGCCAGGAACCGGCAAAACCACCATCGCCCGCCTGCTCGCCCACACCACCGGCTACCATTACGAACAGCTCTCCGCCGTCTTTTCCGGCGTCGCCGACCTGAAAAAGGTCTTCGAAGCCGCTAAACTCCGACGTCAATCCGGGCATCAAACCCTCCTCTTCGTCGATGAGATTCACCGGTTCAACCGAGCCCAGCAGGACGGCTTCCTCCCATTCGTCGAGCAAGGCATTGTCACGCTAGTGGGCGCGACCACCGAGAACCCATCGTTCGAGCTCAACGGAGCGCTTTTGTCGCGTTGTCAGGTTTTTGTCTTACGACGCCTCGACGAAACCGCCCTCGAAGAGCTTCTGCGAAAGGCTCAAGACCACAACGAGCGAGCGTTGCCCCTCACTCCCGAAGCCCGCACCGCCCTTCTCGCTCTAGCCGATGGCGACGGACGCTACCTGCTCACCCTCGCCGAAACCCTGTTCAACATCGGTCCGTCCGAACCCTTGTCCGTCACCGAACTCAGCCAACTCCTCCAAAAACGAAGCCCTGCTTACGATAAAGATCGCGAGGAGCACTACAACCTGATCTCGGCGCTCCACAAGTCCATTCGTGGTTCCGATCCAGACGCCGCCCTCTATTGGCTAGCGCGAATGTTGGTAGGGGGCGAAGACCCTCTCTTCATTGCCCGACGATTGATGCGAGCCGCCAGCGAAGACATCGGTGCCGCCGATCCGCTCTCGCTCCTACTTGCCAACGCCGCCAAGGACGCTTATGACTTTATGGGTTCGCCCGAGGGTGAATTGGCCCTCGCCCAACTGACGGTCCACCTCGCCTGCGCGCCGAAGTCGAACGCCGTGTACACCGCCTTCGGCGCAGCCATGCGCGCCGCCCGAGAGACCGGTTCCCTAATGCCTCCCGCCCATATCCTCAACGCCCCCACCAAGCTGATGAAAAACCTCGGGTACGGCAAGGGTTACGAATATGACCACGACGCCGAAGAAGGCTTCTCGGGTCAAAACTACTTCCCGGACGGCATGCCCAGACAGAACTTCTATCAGCCAAAAGGCGAAGGTGCGGAGGCGAAGATCAGAGAGCGACTAGAGCGGTGGGCGGCGATCCGAGTCGACAAAGCCCCAAAGGCTTAAGAGTCGTTAAGAAGCTTGACAAGTTTCACGCACACTTCTTCTTCTTTCGAAGTTCTAGTTGCCGAATCCTTCAGCTCGTTCAAGTAGGTGGCTGCCAACTCTACGACACCCGGATTGCTGAAGATTTCACCTGCACGGGGAGGTCCGTATCGAGAAGGCTGGTCTTTGGTTTCTTTGGCAATCCACTTCAGAGCGACATCAGCTCGACCGAAGTCCCTTCGAATGATCACCGTTAAGCTTCTAGCACAGGTAGGGACTTCCTGCCGCATGTAGAGAGTCAAGGCCGACATCAAAACAATTCCCGTAAATACCAGCCAGATTGCGCGCCTCACATTGTCGTTGGTCATAAAAGTCACGCCAACGAAGCAGAAGAGGCCAACTGAGTAAATTGCGACAAGCGAATTTCTAAAATGCTTCAATCGCTGATCGTAGCGCTCGATCAGTCCCAAATAGGAGCTGGCATCAGCATCGGATAGAAGTTGCTTGAGGACTGAAACTCGGAGAGATTTAAGGCCTTTTTCGACCTCGTTTGAGATAGTGCGGTCTAACTCGTCTAGACTCATCAACGATCCCCGCCAATAAATCTGCAAACTGCTAGTCGCAGACTGCTAACTAAAAATGGTGCCCAAGAAAGGACTCGAACCTTCACCCCCTTGCGAGGACTAGTACCTGAAACTAGCGCGTCTACCAATTTCGCCACCTGGGCAAGTGGAGTCAAAAATATACCCGGTCAACGACCAATTCGTGCAAAAAACCAATAGAAATTCTGCACCTGATTGCCGATCATTCCCCTAAGGGAACGTGTCCCCCGAGGTTTTTACGGTTCTATGGTTCTGACAGGAGAACATTTTCTTCAAGAAGGGTTGATCTCAGAAGATCAGCTTAGTCAGGCCATCACAAAGCAGCGCGAACTTGACAACAAGGAGTCGCTCGCAAAGATTCTGGTCCAACTCGGATTCATCACCGAGCGCGACCGCGTCCGGTGTCTGGGCAAGGTATGGGGTGTCCCGTTCGCCGACGTTAGCGATGTGATTCCACGGCCCGAGGCCCTTGAACTGCTCAGCATCAAGAATGCCCGCAAATTCAAAGCCCTGCCGATCGAGCGACACGGCAACCGAATTCTGGTCGCCATGGCCAATCCGCTCGACATCTTCGCGATCGACGAGATTCGTCTGACGACCGGCCTCGACGTCGAACCGATGATCGGCATCGAAGAAGACATCGTCAACGCGCTTCAGCAGTACTACCGAAGCGAAGGCGAAGTCATCGCCGGCGTTATTCGCGACTTCGATGGTAGCGAGCTCAGCATTCAGGCTCCTGCCGAAGAGGAGGAGGAGCAGGAAGCCGACGACGCGCCGATCATCCGACTTGCCAACCTGATCATCAGCCAAGGCGTTATCGACAAAGCGTCGGACATCCACATCGAGCCACAGAAAGACGGCCTCCGCGTCCGATACCGCATCGACGGCGTGCTGATGGAAGGCATGAACCTACCCAAAAAGGTCAGCGCCGCACTCGCCAGTCGCTTTAAGATCATCGCCAACATGGACATCGCCGAGAAGCGCGTCCCCCAGGACAACCGAATCTCGATGAACGTCTCCGGTAAGGAGTTCGACTTCCGCGTTAGCACCCTACCGTGCGTCTATGGCGAAAAGATCGTCATGCGCGTCCTCGATAAAGGCAGTATCAAAGTCGGTCTCAACCGGCTTGGCCTTCTCGAAAACAACCTGATGCTCTTGGAGGATATGTGTTCCAAAACCTACGGCATTATCCTCGTCACCGGTCCCACTGGCTCGGGTAAGTCGACGACGCTGTACTCCGTCCTCAATCACATCAACACCGGCGACAACAACATTATCACGATTGAGGACCCGGTCGAATACGAGCTTTCCGGCATCAACCAGTGCGGCGTCAACGTCCGCGCGGGCATGACATTTGCCGCTGGCCTTCGTGCCATGCTCCGCCAAGACCCGGACGTGATCATGGTTGGTGAAATGCGCGACAGCGAAACCGCCACCATCGCGATGGAAGCCGCTCTGACCGGACACTTGGTTCTGTCCACGCTTCACACCAACGACGCGCCATCCGCCCCAACCCGACTGATGGACATGGGCGTCGAGTCGTTCCTCATCTCATCTTCGATCATTGGTATTCTCGCCCAGCGACTGATCCGCGTCACCTGCAACAGCTGTAAAGAGTCCTACCAAGTCAAAAAGCAGGACGTTTTGCGGTTCGGCTTCGAGCTTCCGCACCACCTGATGAACGACGGTTCCGACTCGATCACCCTCTACCGTGGCATCGGTTGCGATAAGTGCAAGCGAACCGGCTATAAGGGTCGAACCGGTATTCACGAGCTCATGATCGTGACCGACGAAATTCGCGACCTCATCCTGAAGGAAGAAGCCGCACACGTGCTGCGCAGCACCGCCCAAAAGAACGGAATGCAGAGCCTTCAGGACGACGCGCTGGCCAAGGTGCTCCTTGGCGTCACCACTATCGACGAAGTCGTCCGCGTCATTTACGCATAAGATTTGAATCCAAGTATGGAAATAAATAAACGATATCAGACATTGAAAGGGGAAAAATGAGCGAGGAATTTAACTGGAAGCAGTTTCTGAAGACCGAGGAGAATCTTTCTCCGGCGGTTCAGGAAGGAGCGATTGTCGATCCGCGGACCGGGGTCATGATCCATCAGCCGTACGAAAAGAAGGACGGCGAGGACAAGATCAATATCCATGCGTCCCAGACCCTTGCGGACCAAGAAGTCGACCAAAACCAATTCCAAATCGACTCCGATCGCCCGTCTGGATTCAGCAAAGAAGAGCTGAAATCGGTCACTGACTATCACATCGACGATATTCTACGCATCGCCCTCGAGCGAAAGGCTTCGGACATCCACATCACCGTCGGCCTGCCGCCGATGATCCGCTTGGATGGTGAAATCATTCCGCTTCCCTTCCATGCTCTCACGCCCCGCGATGCTCGCCGACTGATTTACGACACCCTGACCAACGACCAGTTGGAGCGATTCGAAACCAAGCATGAGCTTGACTTTGGTTACTCGGTCAAGGACCTGGCCCGTTTCCGTTTCAACGTCTATATGCAACGCGGCTCGGTCGCTGGTGCGCTTCGAACGATTCCGACCATCATTCCTCCGTTCGAAAGCCTCGGCTTGCCTCAGGTCATCCGCGAGGTTTCCAAGCGAACGTCCGGCCTTATCCTTGTCACCGGTCCTACCGGCTCCGGTAAGACGACCACGATCGCCTCGATGATCGACGACATCAACGAGAACTATCCGGCTCACATTCTCACCATCGAAGACCCGATCGAATACATCCACAAGCACAAGCGATGTATGGTCAACCAACGCGAACTGCACCACGACACCTTCTCGCTCCACGACGCGCTCCGTGCCGTGCTCCGTGAAGACCCGGACATCATCCTCGTCGGTGAGTTGCGCGACCTTGAAACGATCGAAGCGGCTTTGACTCTGGCAGAAACCGGTCACCTCGTGTTCGGCACGCTTCACACGCGAAACGCTCCCGCGAGCGTTGACCGTATCGTCGACGTTTTCCCGTCTGACCAGCAAGATCAGATTCGCGTCCTTCTTGGTAACACCTTGGAGGGTATCGTCGCCCAACAGCTTCTGCCGAAGCTCGGCGGTGGTCGTATCGCGGCCATCGAGGTCATGCTCGGTTCGCCCGCTATCAAGAACCTCATCCGCGAAGGAAAGACGCACCAGATGTACTCGATCATCGAAATGTCGGGCGCGTCCGGTATGCAGACGATGGACCGATCGCTAGCCGATCACTACCGCGCTGGCATCGTAACGTTCGAAGAGTGCCTCATGCGAGCCATCGACAAGGACACCTTCGCACGACTCGCCAAGGGCGTCGCGGCTTAGCAATCAGCTACTTAAAGACGCTCGTACCAGGCTTAACCGGAGGAATCTGGTTGAGCCATTCGGGTATTTCATCCTCGGCATAGCTGACTGCTTCCACCGTATAGGCGCTGAACAGCGGCTCGGCATCGATGCGCACCTGTGCCCGGTTGACCAGGACAGCGTAGGCCACCGGAGTCCCTCCTGCTCGGACGATGGCGTCGCGAGTTTCGAACAAACTCTTGCCAGTTGTTAGCACATCGTCCACAATCAGGACTCGAGATCCAGTCGGAATAGTCTTTCCTCGACGCAGGGTTTTCACCCCATTCTCCGTTTCCGCGTAGACCGCAGGCTTGCCCATCTGACGCCCGACCTCGAACGCGATGATGATGCCGCCCGTCGTGGGCCCGCAGACGTAGTCGAACTCCAAATCCTTGTAGGCTTCGGCGATCTCGGAGCAGAGCGCGCTCAGCACATCTGGTCTCTCGATCACCCGAAATTTCTCGAAATAAACCTCGCTGTGGCGTCCGCTCGCCAGGATGAAATGCCCCCTCAGAATGGCTCCCGACTCCTCCAGGAGCCGACCAAGATCAACTTTAGTCACACTAGTATTTTGGCGGAGATTCGGGCAGAATAGCGCAAGCATGGATACCGGCCACGCAGAACCGCTCGAAACCACCGCCAAAAAGAATTGGTACACGCGGGTCCCGCTCTATATCAAAATCATCATCGCGTTGGTTTTGGGAGCGATTCTCGGCCTCATCGCCCCTGGTCAAGGCTGGGATATGGAGAAACTGAAGTGGATCTCCGATCTCGTCCTGCGCATGCTTCGCACCCTGGCGACGCCGCTGATCTTTAGCGCTGTCCTTGGCAGCATCATCGGTGCAAACATCACCGGGAAGAAGGCGGGCCGACTCATGTGGCTGCTCATTTCCAACTCGGTCGTCGCCATCGTCATCGGCCTCGTCGTTGCCAATGTGCTTCAGCCGGGTCAGCACCTGCGCGATCACATGACCCAGGGCGCGGCGAGCAACAAAGAGCCTTACAACCTTTGGCAGCACCTCTTCGATAGCATCCCCAGCGACTTCATCACGCCGTTCCAGAAGAACGACATTATCAGCATTCTCGTCCTCGCCATCGCCTTGGGTTGTGCCATGAGAATCCTGCTCCATTCGTCAAACGAGCAGGTCTCGCGAAGCGTCCGCTCGCTGCAGAACGTCCTCAACGCCCTTTTCCAAATCGTCATCACCGTTCTCAAGTGGGTTTTTGAACTTGTACCATTGGCTGTCTTTGCCGTCGTCGCGCGGGTCGTCGGAAGCGGTGGACTCGGCAAACTTGCCGCGATGGGCTACTGGATCGGATCGGTCGTCACCGCTCTCGCCCTGATGATGGCGTTCTATCTCATTCGAATGATGATTTCGTCCAAGACCAAACCGTGGGACTTCCTCCGGGGCGGCTCCGACGCCTTCGCCATGGCCTTCTCGACCGCATCTTCTGCCGCCACGCTACCGGTCACCTATCGGTGTGCAACCGACAAGCTCGGAATTCGGCCCGATAACGCGAACATGGGAATCATGGTCGGCGGCACATTCAATCACGATGGCACCGCCCTCTACGAAGCCATGGCCGCGCTCCTAATCGCCCAAGGCCTCGGCCAGCACCTCAACATCTCTCAACAGATCGTCGTGGTTCTCATGGCCATCATCGCCAGCGTCGGCGCGGCCGGAATTCCCGAAGCCGGACTCGTCACGATGATCGCCGTTTTCCACGCGGTCAACCTACCCATCGAGTACATCCCGATGCTCCTCACAGTCGACTGGTTCCTGGATCGATGCCGAACGACCATCAATGTGATGGGCGACATGGCGTCCACGTGCATCCTCGATGCGAAAGACTAGCCTTTCGGGTCGTTGATCAGCAAAACGCGTTCGACTTCGGCCCGATAAAGCTCGCCTCGTCGGGACATGGCGATCTTCACCTTTGATCCTGGAGGGCCCTCAAGCTTTGCCCGCATTCGGTCGAAACCGATGTTCAACGCCTCGTCTCCGTCAACGCCGATCATAATGTCGCCCTTCTTGACGCCCGCCTTCGCGGCCGGACTGCCTTCCTGGACGTGGTACACCACGTAGCCCTTCCGGCCTTGGTCCCAAAAGACGTCCATGCCGATGCCGCCAACTTCGTCATCGCTCACCTTGCCGGTAAAGTTCTCCAGCCAAACGTAGCGTCGATCATAGTCAATGATGATATTGAAGTTCTTCAGGAACCCGAATCCGACCGTTCCGTCCGAATCCGAAGAGCTCGAAGGCAGGTCGATCACATCCCAAATCGACGACTCCACCGGCACACCGAAAATGGTGAGCTTCGGCATTCGAACGTACCACGAGTCCACAACGCCTGATGCCACGCCCGCCGCCGTCATAAAGTTCGGCTTGCGCGAGATCGGCCAAATGCCGACCCGGTCTAAAACCTCTTTGTGGGTCGTTGCGTAAAACGAGTTGCCGGTGTCGAGGGCAAGGTGCATCGACTTCCCTTCCGCCGTCTTTACCGCCAACTCGACGGCGTTGAAGCCTTGTGGAAGCATCTTCACCAAAAACGTTCGCTTATTGTCCGGCACCTTTTTCGTGATGTCGAACGATTGCGGATAGAACACAAACTTGCTCTTCTCAAAGTTGATTTCAGTGATCGTGTTCTTGATGACCGAGAAGCCCATGATGCCGTCGCAGTGGGTACCAAACGCCTCGGTGTAGCCGCTTGGCGGCGTCAAAACCGCTTTCGATGACTCATCCAGTGGCAAGTCCATCGTTCCCAATCGAAGCGACTTGATCGTCACCGTGGGAACTTCCATCAGACCGACAAAGTCCTGCAGAGTCATCTTCCCGTCCGGCTTACCGAGATTGATGCTGTCGTCGAGAACCGTCCATCCGCCGAAGCCGGTGTCGAACATCAGCGAGACCTTCTTCTTATTCACCTCGGCATCCACAATAAAGGCGGTATTCACCATCTTAAAGGGACACTCGCTGATTGCCTGCTTCGAGGCGTGCGCGGCCAGCAATAGGGGAAGAGCGGTCAACATGATTCAATAAAGATAACGTATGAACGCCCCAAAAGGTCCACCGTTTTCGTACCTATTTTCGTCCTAGCGCCATGTAGAGCGGCAGGGTGAGGAAGTTTCCGCCCAAGAACATTCCACAACAGCTACACGGAATATGGCCGATCAGCCATAGGAAGCTTCCCTTCCGGTGGATGATGTCCATGATCATGTAGATGATGTTGGCAAATACCAGAATGTAGGGTCCAAAGCTCAGAACCGGGTTGGAAACCTTCATCGCAAAATCGCGCGTCGCATCCGGGTTGTTTTCCTGCGCCGCCTTCATCAACTCGTTGATGTGCGGGAACAGTGTCGCCCAAAAATAAATGAAGAAGACGAATGTCAACGCGCTGATTCCCCAACCAATCGCCGTCCACTGCGGAGCCTTGTTGCGCAAAAACGCGATTCCTTCGTACGCAGGCTGGAAGCCTTCCATGGGCTCGCGCGGGTACGCCGCCGTTGGCGTGCTGAAATCCGGTGCTGCCGGAAGCTGGCTCAAAACGTTCTGAGCCCCGCTGTGCGACGGGTCCATGCTCAAAACTTCTTGGGCATACGATCGCGCAAGATCGAACTGCTTCGCGTTCAACGCATGCACCGCCGCGTTGTACCGAACGCGCGTATCCGTTGGGGCCAGAGCCGCCGCGACCGAAAACGCCTCGGTGGCGTCGCTTACGTTTCCAAGTTGAGAAAGCGAGATCGCCTCGATGAGTTTCGCATCGGCGCTATTCGGGTCGGTGACCAAAACGGACCGGGAGAGTTCGAGGGCTTCAGAAAATTTCCCTGAGTTGACCAAATCCGTCGCTCGTTGAATCAGGGATCGCTGTTCTTCGCTCATTTACAAGCGATTCTACTTTGAGAACCAAGAAATTAACGCCAAATTTCTGTATACTTTCGGCACTCGGATCGTTGACACGTCGTTAACACGAACAAGGTGAACCAGTGAAAATCGGGGGACGAAATCTTAACCTACTCGCGCTTGGAATTCTTTTCGCAGGCGCTCTCGTCGGATGTAATGGCGGTGGCGGCACCGATAGCAACAGTTCAGGTGCTAGCGGAGGCAACACGGCCAGCAACGACAGCGGCGCGGGTGCACGAAAGATGCCCACCGCTGAAGGCTTCAAGGTCGAGGGTGATACCATCGACATCGGCGTTGCCGCGAGCATTTCGGGCGACAGCAAGCCGTGGGGCGATGACGAGCTAGCCGGATGCCAGCTCGCCGCCGACGAGGCCAATGCGGCTGGTGGAATCAACGGCAAGAAGATCAAGCTGGTTGTCGAAGACACCGCTTCCAAGCCCGACCAGGCCAAGCTGGCCGCTGAAAAGCTTCTTGGACAAAAGGTCGTCGGCATCGTCGGTGAAGTCTCGAGCGGTAACACGATTCAGATCGCCAAGTCGGCCTTCGACAAAGGCGTTCCCGTCGTCGCCGTCGGCGCGACCCGAACCGACCTCACCAACGAAGGCGCTCACGTCTTCCGCGTTTGCTACACCGACGCCTTCCAAGGCCCGGTCATGGCCACGTTCGCTTTCGATAAGCTCAAGCTGAAGAAGGTTGCCATCATCACCGACAACTTCCTTCCCTACTCGCAGGGCCTCAGCGCCAGCTTCAAGGACAAGTTCCTTGCTCTCGGCGGCGAAGTCGTTGACGAAGAAACCTACGAATCGGGCGGCAAGCAGGTCCCCGACTTCCAAGCGGTTCTCACCAACATTGCCAAGGCCAATCCCGACGGAATCTTTATGAGCGGCTACTTCCCCGAAGTCGGCCCGCTTGCCAAGCAGGCCCGCGCCGCTGGCATCAAGGCGACCTTTATGGGTGGCGACGGCTGGGATAGCGACACGATCCTTACCGGTGGCGGCGACGCAATCATCGGCGGATACTTCTGCAACCACTACAACAACTTGGACCAGGCGCCCGAAGTTCAGGACTTCCTGAAGAAGTGGCGCGCCAAGCACGGCGGCAGCGATCCCTCGACCACGATGGGCGCCCTCGGTTACGACGCGATGGCCCTGACGATCGACGCTCTGAAGCGGGCTAAGAGCCTTGACTCGCGATCCTTGATTGATGCGCTTGAGAACACCGAGAACTTCAAGGGCGTGTCCGGCACCATCACCCTCAAGGGTATGAACGGCAACCCGCCAAAGAAGGCGATCGTCGTGCAAGTCACCGCGAAGAACGGCTCGAACTGGCAGAAGTACGCCGTCAGCTACACTCCCGATCAAATCAAATAGTGATTCATCTGGCTCACCTTCCATTGGCAGCGTTGGACTTTACAACGCTGCCACAACAGCTTGTGAATGGACTCTTTTTGGGGTCCATTTACGCGTTGATCGCCCTTGGGTACACGATGGTGTACGGCGTCCTCAAGCTCATCAACTTCGCCCATGGCGAAGTCTTCATGTTGGGCTCCTATGGTGCGTTGTTCACGTCGTGGATGCTCGGCTTTGGTCCTGGCGGTAACGCCGCGCAAGGCTCGATCTTCACCCTCGCCCTCATGCTCCTCGGCGCCATGCTCATGAGCGGAACGGCAGGATTCATCATCGAGCGCTTTGCCTATCGACCCATCCGAAATCACCCGCGAATCGCGTCGCTCATCACCGCTATCGGTCTCTCGCTTCTCCTCCAGTACGGCGGTCAGGCGTTCCTCCTCGATGGCAAAAAGCAGGCGATCACTTCGAAGGTCAGCCCTTACAACGATGACATCATCCTGAACCTGCGCAAGCCGAATACGGAAAAGCTCCATGAGGCTCAGGCGCTCCAGCCAGAAGTGGACGCCGCCAAAGCCGCATTCGATGCCCAGCTCCCCTTCGAAAAGAGTCAATTCGAATTGAGCCCCAAGGGCGACGCCCTCAGTACCGCTCTGGCCAACGTCAAGGAAAAGCAAAGCAATTTGATGACCGCCGCGAATGCCAGCGCCGTCTCGCTTCGCCTGCCCAAGGGCAAACTGATCATGTTGACCACCACGATCATCCTTATGATCGCCCTGTGGTACCTGGTCATGAAGACCAAGATGGGCCGCGCCATGCGTGCCGTCTCCGTCGACTTCAATGCCTCATCGCTGATGGGCATTAACCTTAACACGGTCATCACCTTCACGTTCATCCTCGGCTCGGTCCTGGCTGGCGCGGGCGCGATGATGTATTCCACTTTCCAATCCGCGCCCATCGACCCGTTCTCGGGCATGGCCCCAGGCGTCAAGGCGTTCGTCGCCGCGGTCTTGGGTGGCATCGGAAACATTCCTGGCGCGGTCCTCGGTGCCATCATCATGGGCATCGCCGAGAACCTCGTCAGTTGGTCCGGCTACTCCAGCTATCGCGACGCCATCGCGTTCGTCATCCTCATCGGCGTACTGCTCTTTAGGCCCGGCGGGCTCCTCGGATCGAGCAAGGTGGAGAAGGTTTGAAGAACTTCCAGTTCGGCAAGTGGATTGGCTTTCGCGTGGTGAGCTTCGGCGTCGCCGCGCTCCTCTGCTTCCTCCTCGACCGAATACTCCAGGGTGATAACCAGTCCTACACTCGGTTCTTGGTTTCCCTGGCGGGTATCTACGTCACGCTTGCCGTTAGTCTGAACCTCATCAACGGCATCACCGGCCAGTTCTCAATCGGTCACGCTGCCTTCTACCAAATCGGTGCCTACACCGGCGCGGTGTTAGCGGGCGGAATGTTTGCCAAATTGGCCACCAGCCAGCCATTGCTCTGGCTCGTCCTCGCCGCCATCTTTGGGGCCATCACCGCCGGAATCTCTGGGTTCATCGTCGGCTTGCCGTCTCTTCGGCTTCGCGGCGACTACCTGGCCGTCGTTACGCTGGGCATTGGCGAGATCGTCAACATCATCGCCAAAAACCAAAAGGCGCTCGGAGAAGCCTATGGTCTGGCCGCTAACAAGATCGAGTCGGTCTTCCTGGTCAGCCTGCTCGCCGTCATCTGCATCGCCGTTTCGCGCAACCTTCTCAAGACGGCCCACGGCCTGGCCTTCCTTGCCGTCCGCGAAGACGAAATCGCCTCGTCCGCGATGGGCGTCAATGTGACCAAGATCAAGGTCACGGCATTCGTTCTTGGGTCCGCCTTTGCCGGCGCCGCTGGTGCGCTCTACGCCCACACTAAGGGCTTCGTCAGCCCGCCCGACTTCTCGATGGACGTCTCGTTCCTCATCCTTACGATGGTCGTCCTCGGTGGAACCGGTTCGATCACCGGCTCCGTGCTCGCTGCCGTTGTGCTGTTCATCATTCCCGAGAAGATGCGCGACCTCAAGCCGGTCATGATGGGCGCGCCGATCGGTGTCGCCATCGGCATCATCGTCGGCGTCGCGCTGCTCAAGAAGATTCAAGATAACTATCACGGTCCGGCCCTCAAGCGCTTCGGCATGAACGTGGGGTCGATAGCCATTGGCATTGTCATGGCAAAGCTCATGGCGACCCTTCTCGTCAAGATTCCCGCCCTTCAGCACATGATCAACGGTGCATCGTTCCGAATGCCGGCTCTCGCCGTCACCCTCGTCGTTCTGATGCTCCTTCGCCCGCAAGGCGTCTTCGCCCACCATGAATTCAGTTGGAGTTGGGTTCAGAAACTATTGGGTCGAAAATCCGTCCCCGAGACTGAGGTGGCCGCGTGAGCCTTCTCACCCTCAACCAAGCTACGATCCGCTTTGGCGGACTGGTCGCCGTCAATCAGGTCTCGTTCGAACTCAATAAGGGCGACCTATTCGGCCTCATCGGTCCGAACGGCGCGGGTAAGACGACCTGTTTCAACCTGATCACCGGTGTCTACGCGCCGACCTCTGGCGTGATCACCTTCGATGGCCGCAACATCACCGGAACACCATCGAACAAGATTGCCCAACTCGGCATCTGTCGTACGTTCCAGAACATCCGCCTCTTCCAGTCGATGTCATCACTGGAAAATGTCGTCGTAGGCGGCTTTCTCCGCCATCGCACCGTCCTCGGATCGGCGCTCATGTATCTTCCCAGCGCAATTAAGGAAACCGAGCGGCTCAAGGAACAGGCAATGCAGCTCCTTGACCTCGTGGACCTCGCCGACGTGGCAAACACCCGAAGCCGAGACCTCCCGTACGGCAAACAACGTCGATTGGAGATCGCCCGCGCCCTCGCGACTCAGCCAAAACTCCTGCTCCTCGACGAGCCGGCCGCCGGCATGAACCCGCAGGAGAAGATGGAGCTTTTGCAAATGGTCAAAAAGGTCCGGGACGAGCTTGGAGTCACCGTCTTGCTCATCGAACACGACATGAAGTTCGTGATGAACCTTTGCGAGCGAATTGTGGTCCTCGACCACGGCGAGGAAATCGCGCAGGGTCCTCCATCCCAAATCCGAAATGACCCCAAAGTCATCGCCGCCTATCTGGGCGAAGCCGTCTAAGCGGTCGCACTTTCTGGCCTATCATATCGGCATATTTCGATTTCCCTAACGATTGTCCTGGGCGGGTGGTAACACCCCCCCCCCCTCATTTCAAGTCGTCCTGCTAACATAGATCGGGATGTGCCTTCGATACCAGTACGAGTACGACCAAATGGATCGGGACGCGATCGAAGTATCGGTGGCGGCCCAGGCTGCTTTTGGATCTTCGAGTGGAGACCAGTCAGATGCCTTCCCTGCCTCGATCACGCCGATCATCATCCTGGATAATGGCAAGCGAGTGGTGGTGCCTTCCTACTTCGGGATGACGCCGCCGTGGGCTAAAGACGAGACCTTCGGAAAGAAATACGCCTATAACGGACGCGGCGAGACGATCAACGAGCGGCCGACCTTTCAAGCTCCACTTCGGGCTGGCCGCCGGTGCTTGGTTCGGGTCGTTTCGTTCATGGAGAATCTAGGAAAGAACCGATGGCTAAAGGTGTCGTGCGTCAATCCCGACTATCAGCTTTACATTGCGGGTCTCTACGAGGAGCCTAATCGGCATCGCACAACAATCTCCCATTGCTTAGTCACAACGACACCAAATGAGCTGATTGAGCCATATAATGACCGAATGCCCGTTCTGCTCTCCGGGCCCGGTCAGGACAAATGGCTCGACCCGAAGACCTCCGTGTTCGATGCTTTAGAACTCCTTCGCCCATGTCCAGCCGAATGGCTCGCCATCGAAGAGTTCGAAGAGGTTCGCCGTGACCAGAAGTATCTTGACTTTGGAGAATGACAAAGTTAACTACTCTTGCCGCCGCAAGAACGTGTCGCATAGGTTGATGGGTTGCCACGACTCCGGCACCGCCGCCGAGAGCGTCACGTCGTACGTGCCCGCTGGAAGCGCCACCGATTGCGGTGTAGCCGCCACAAAGTCCTCCCAGCTCCCATTTCCCACAATCTTGAACGTGAGCTTTTGAGCCTTATGGCTGGCCGCGTCCGTGATCGTGCACAACAGGTCCGTTCCGCTTCGCGCCGTACAAGCGGCAAAGCCAAACTCGTATGTTCCCTCCGAATCCACTTTCACTCGCCACGTCACCTTGTCGGCCGAAGAATCCCAGAACCCGAAGTTCCGCTTGCCTCCGCGCGACTCAACCCGCACGCCTCCTTCCACGTCCGCCTTGTCCGCCGATAAGTCGAAGTCGCCTTTGGCATCGGCCTTCAGGGCAACCGGTGACGGCTTGGGCACCAAGTCCGGACGGAAGGCATTTACATCGCTACAAGTGATCTTGAAGGCGTACGCCAGTCCATTCCGCGCTTCCGCCGGAAGCTGAATATGAAGTCCTGTCGCATCGTGAGTGAACTTCAACTCCTTCTTATCCGCCAGCGAGACCACCTTCGTCACCCTGCCTTTCACGCCATCGAACCGCGCCAACGATTGAATGGTCACCTCATCCGTCTTCGGCGCACCAAGCGTCGTCGCGTAAAGCGTATTCTTCCCGTGCGTGGCAAAACGAATGTCCTCGGCCGAGAATGGGAAGTCTTCGCTGAAGTGTCCACCTCCCACCTTCGTCGGTCCCTCGCCAAAGGTTAACCAGGGCCGAGTGCCGTAGATCGACTCCCCGTTCGCCTTCAGCCAACCACCTACCGTGTGGAGAGTCTGTACTAGGTCGTCGTCCAGGCTGCCGTCCGGCCGCTGAACCACGTTCAACAGCAGGTTTCCGTTCTTACTGACGACGTCGATGAGAGTGTGGAGAATCCAGTCTGCCTTGCGGAACGGCCAATGCTTGTTGTAGAACCAGTCGCCAACCGATGTATCGGTCTGCCATTCGAAAGGGTAGATTTCCGACATCGAGCCCCGCTCGCGGTCGGTCACGCAAGTGCCCGCCACGAACTCGCCGGACGTCATGTCCTTGCACAGGTACACCGCTTGCTCCACGCCTTTCGTATCCAAATGCTGGTTGTAGTGGTTGGCCACCACCTGCCGACCAATTGCCCCAAAGGGCACGCCACCATCGGAGTACAGCAGGTCGGGCTTATAGGAGGAAATCAGATCGTTGATCCGCTCCGACCATTCGTGTTGCCAAGCCGGATTGGTCGAATACCAGGCGTTGTCGTCGGCCGCAGGCAGAGGATGATAAAGCTCCTGATAGGCCGGATTCGCTCCTTCGTACGGCACGCCCGCCTTTGGCCCCGTCTTATCCGAGCCCTTCGAGCCTCGCCACCAGGTGTAGCTCGCACCCAAGTGCTCCGAAACGCCGAACTTAAGACCGTACTTCTTGGCCGCCTTCTGCCACTCGCCCACGACGTCACGATGGGGGCCGTGCTGAACCGCATTCCAGGTGTGGTACTTCGAGTTCCAGAGGTCGAAATTGTCGTGGTGGACGCCCATGCTCACGAAGTACTTCGCGCCGGTGTCCTTGTACAGCTTCATCAAGGCGTCCGGGTTCCACTTCTCGCACTTCCACTGCTCGATGATCTCGCGGTAGCCATGCTCCGAGGGGTGCCCATACTCCTTCAGGTGGTCTTCGTACTGCCGCTCACCCTGGATGAACATGTTGCGGGCGTACCAGTCGCCGTCCATCGGCACCGACTGCGGACCCCAGTGCGCCCAGATTCCGAACTTGGCATCCCGAAACCATTCCGGGCACCGATACTTCTTGAGAGAATCCCAATCAGACGTGAACTTCTGCGTTTGATGAACCATACTGAACCCGACAAGCCATGCCAGCGACATGCGGGTCAGTATATTCCGATTGGGATACGGTTATGCCTAGAACCGATAGATTCGAACTGCTTCGGCCACGATCTTGTCGATCGTCGGCAGAACGTGAAGTTCTAGCGGCTTCACCCACGGCACTGGCGTGTCCATTCGCGTGACTCGGCTGGGAGGCGCATCCAGGAGGTGGAACGCCTTCTGGCTGATCCGCGCAATGAGTTCGCCCGCAAATCCACAGGTCATCGGCGCTTCGTTCACCACAATCACTCGGCTCGTCTTCGCGATCGAATTGAAGATCGTGTCTTCGTCGAGCGGGACCAGCGACCGAATATCGATCACCTCCGCCGAGATGCCAAGCTTCTCAAGCTCGACCGCCGCGTCCAAACAGTGGTACACGTTTTGGCCATAGGAGACCAGCGTCACGTCCTTCCCTTCTCGTCGGATCGCCGCTTTGCCAAGCGGAACAATGTAGTCCTCGGTAGGAAGCTCTTCCTCGATCTCGCGCTTTCGATAAAGCTCTTTGATCTCGTAGAAAATGACCGGGTTGCCGTCGCGCAGAGCCGCCTTCAGCATTCCCTTCGCGTCGTACGGCGTCGATGGGCACACAACCTTCAGGCCCGGGGCGTTGCAGAACCACGCCTCGTTCATCTGGCTGTGGTACAGCGCGCCGCCGCCATAAGCGCCGGCTGGGCCGCGCACCACGACCGGAATATGGACTTCGCCTGCCGTTCGGTAGTGGTAAGTCGCCATCATGTTGACGATCTGATCGAAACCGCACGAGATGAAGTCGATGAACTGCATTTCGGCCATCACCGTCATGCCGTTCAACGCCATGCCAACCGCCGATCCAACAATCGCCGCTTCCGAAATCGGCATATCGACGACTCGATCTTCGCCGTATTTGGCCTGAAGACCTTCGGTCACGCCGAACGCACCGCCCAGGCGACCAATGTCCTCGCCTTGGCAAAGCATCATCTTATTTCGGGCCATTTCCTCATCCAGCGCCTCCTTGAGGGCGGTGAGGTAGTTCTTCTTCAAAGCTGCGGGAGCTTCGGTCGTCGCGCTCATGCCTGACCTCCGTTCCAGAACACCCATTTCTCGGCTTCTTCCGCCGCTGGCATGGGCGAGTTCATCGCGAATTCGATACCTTTGTTCAGGAAGTCCACCACCTCGGGCGGGAAGTCGTCGTTGGTCGCGTCGCCCGCGTTCTTGCCTTCAGCCATATACATCGTCTTTGCGTCGCCCGTCAGGTAGCCGAGGTCGATCAACGTCTGTCGGCAAACCGCGATCGGGTCGCGTCGCCTTCCCTTCTCAATCTCTTCGCTCGGTCGATACTTCATCGCGCGGTCGTCGTCGTGGTCGCCGTGACCATATGCGCGGAACGTCTTACACTCCACAATCGCCGGACCGTTGCCTGCGCGAGCGTATTCGACGGCTTCCATCACTTTATCGTAGACATCGAAAACATCCTGACCATCCGCGATGAGACCGGGAATGCCGTAGCCCTTTGCACGGTCAGCGACGTCGGGAGTCGGGCACTCTTGGTCAACCGGAGTTCCGTACGCCCATTGGTTGTTCTCGACAATGGTGATGACCGGCAGTTTGTGGACGGCGGCATAGTTGACCGCTTCGTGGAAGATTCCCTGAGCCGTCGAGCCTTCGCCGTTGTACGTCAGAACCACGGCGTCTCCGCCCTGCATTCGGTCGGCGTAGGCCACACCGGCGGCAACCGGAATCGTGCCCGCCAGCATCGATGTTGAGTGAATGATTCGCTTGGACTTGCTTCCGATGTGCGACCAGTTGTCGCGGGCGCGACCGGGCGAGCCTTCCTTGCCCCAAACCTGGGCGCACACCTCTTCGATGCTCATACCCAGGCGATCCGGGTTATCGATATCGAAACGAAAATCTTTCATGAAGAAGGCCGGCATATCGCGGTGAATCGGACTGATCCAGTCGGTGGGTTTCAATCCGAACAAAGAGCCGACCAAAACGGCCTCTTGGTTATGCGAGGAGTAAAGCGTGCCGCGAAGGCGTCCCCGCTTCTTTTCTTTAATAAGCCTTACATCAAAATAACGAGCTAAGTAAAGTTGTTTGAAAATTTCTAAGCAATCTTCCTTCGTCAGTCGCTGACTAGGCTTTTTGACTTGCTCCGCCCTTTCAGCGGTCGCGGATCCAGACTTGGCGCTCAACAGATTCTCCGTCTTCTGTATAACAATTATGGCTAGGTTACCCCAGCCCAAATAGACTAAAAAACCCGAGGGGACGAATTCCCTCGGGCTCTTCAAAAGAAACGACTATTTCGTCGAATCGATCATCGCTTGGATCTGCGGGATGAACTGGTCGGCGGGGGTGTAGCCGAGCACGTGTCCAACCACCGAACCATCGGGTCGGATGACGAACATATTCGGGATCGCTTCGACTCCGTATTGGTCGGCAAGAGCCGGATTCAGGTCGATGTCGATCTTGCAGAACACCAGGCCCTTGCCCAGCGCTTTGAACTCATCCGTCTGGAAGACCGTCTGATCCATCATCTTGCACGGGCCGCACCACGACGCCATGAAGTCCACGAAGATCTTCTTGTGCGTTCGCGTCGCTATCAGTTTGGCCTCATCGAGGTCATGGAACCACTTCGACGAAATCAGATCTTGATAATTGATTTCCTTGGCATCGTCCGGAGCGTTAAAGGCATAAAGCGTGTCGGCCTGGCTGCCATTCACGACCAAGTCCTTCGCGTTGATGACGGCCACGTAGTCGCCGCCCTGTTGCTTCTTCGCCGTAATCGAAGCTCGCTTGGCGATGTTGTCGCTGCCGACGTAGAACGACTGGACCTTCTTTCCAGATTTGTCGTAAAAGCCCTTGACTTCAAGGACCTGATCGCCGCCGAGGCTCTTTCGCGCGCCGTCTTCGGTCTTGAAGAGGTCCGGGGCGTCACCGAAGAAGCCGGTGAACAGAGAATATTGATCGTCCCCCAAAAGAACCTTCATATCCTCGTCCGTTTGCGGCTGCTTGTAGTAGACGCCCTGTTTCTTGTCGAAAGTCGTGATGTTCTTGCCGTCCGCAATCACCAAAGTCGAACCGGTATCGAGGCGAAGAAGATTCGGCTTCTTCATGTCGATGGTGTACGAGTTCGACGTACCGCCAACTTCCTGAACCGTCACCTTCGCGCTGATGGAGGTTTTGCCCTTGAGGGTATCCTGCCACGCCGCGAAGCCCTTGCTGGGCGCATCGACCCCACCAAAGAATCCTGAGAAAACGCTTAATGCTAATAATGTCGTCATAGCCAAGACCTAGCCTTAAACGCTATGATACAACCAGAATGACCGCACCAAGCAAGCTGACAAAGATTTTATTGGTCGTATTTGCTTGCTTACACCTTGCGTTTGCTACCAGTTTTGCCCTCGAAACACCGTATCGGACAGGAGGATTTCTCTACAACCAGCGCGACGTAGAACACGGAGGCTATGCCCATGCTCCCGACATCGGTGCGCCCGACGAACGGCAGCACGCCAACTACGTTCGATACCTACTGAAAGAGCATGCGTTACCGGTCCTTCACCCCGGGGCGCCGGACACCGGTGAAGAGTACGAGAGCCACCAGCCGCCGCTGTACTATGCGCTGACGGCGGGCGTCGCTACCGTTACGGGCCAGACCGACGTCGAAACGGGCAGCTTTGGGAACGTCGCTCGCATCTTCAATGCTCTTATCGGCGTCAGCGGAATCATCGGCATCTTCTTCGCCGCGCTTTGGGCCACCAAGCGAGAGGACGTCGCCATCGTTGGGACGGCGTTCGCGGCCCTGCTTCCGATGAATTGCGCCCTCAGCGGCGCGATCTCGAACGACCCGCTCCTGATCTCGATGATCTCATGGTCGTTCGCCTTATGCGCCAAAGCTCTTGGTGCCGAGGAAGATAGGGACATCAAGAAGGCGATGATCCTGGCCGCCGTGTTTGCCGGGCTCTCCTGTTTGACCAAGTCGACCGGTCTAATCTCGATTCTCGGTCTGGTTGCCACGGCGATTTCTCTTCGCAAGCAGGTCCCCCTGGCCAAGGTTGCCGGATGGGCATCCATCGCCTTTCTCATCGCGCTTCCCGTCTGGATTCGCAACCAGATGATCTA